>NZ_JBJGED010000001.1:0-548637 GCF_045062745.1 Paenibacillus sp. HJGM_3 | reverse complement strand
TTGAAGATACGTATCAGCCCGAACAAAATAAACGATGGGTCGTTGTAGCTCCTCCCGGTTCGGTCGGGACTACTCTTTTACTTGCAAAAGCGTCAAGTTCGGAACAAGAGCTATCGATCGGGAACCAGACAGGCGGTAGAGTGTTTCTATTTCTAAACACCGATGATTTTTGGAGAGATTATAACGATATGATCTCTAAGGGAATACAATTTGTTAGAGAGCCTGAGGAGCAATCCTATGGAATGGTTGCCGTATTTAAGGATTTGTACGGGAACCTGTGGGATCTGCTGCAACTAAAGGAAGACCATCCTATTTCCAAGCGAATCAAGTAACACTTTGTGATTAGTTCCATTTGGAGACAGCCATTTCCAGGGTAATCTTATGCTTACCTGGGAATGGCTATTTTTTATAGGAAATGGACGGAACGTTCCCCTATGTATTAGCGTCTCCTCCATAGGAGCAACAGTAGGAGGTGGTACGACGTATGACGAAGATCCACGAAACCCAGCCTGATGAAAAACCCATTGTAAACAATGGGGATGTAGTGGGGGATTAAAGGCTGCGGGAAATTCAAAACATCGAGGGTGGCGGACCTCTCAAAAAAGTGGACTGGAAAGCAATGCCTAAGCCAGTTAGGGTTTTTGGATATTTTTTTGTGGCTTGTGTAGTGTTGATGGGAATATTCGGGATCATCGTTAGTTTTTTTGATTAAAGCTTCTTGATTTTGTGCTGGAAACGAACGCAGCCATAAAAAAGCAGAAGGATGACGAGCAGTTCCAAAACGACTACGAAACCGATCGTGCCGGAGACGACCTGCGAACGATCGCCCCAATTGAACAGATTCATCGTGTTGATGATCAGAAGCGGAACGTTAATGAGCGCAAGAATGAGTAACGTGAACTGGATTCGCTGCAGCAGTTGTCTGATCGAGGTACGGTCCGTGTAAATTTCGGGCGACGCCTTCCACGTACGGCCGACGAAAATAATGCCATCCGATCTTCGATCCCGCATGTTCCCAGCCCGCATCTTCGAACAGGGCAAGATAGGAGTCCAGTTGGTCCCTCTCTTTGATGGGATGGTAATCCATTCGATACACATACCGCTTCGCTGGGTCTCGCTCGAACCGGTGTCGGGCGATCCCCGGCTTCATCAGATGCAGGCCCTGTGCGGATAAGGCCGTCAGCCACTGCTCATCCTTCTCGTAATTCCATACAAAAGAAAACCGGGTGCGCGTGACGGTGCGGTCATCAGCGGCTATCGTCATGGCAGGCTGCTCGAATCTCCATACTTGATCGCGGAGAAGGAGGAAATGTATGATTAGTGAAATGAAAGTGTGGATTACGGAACAAAGGAAGTGCACATTTTGTCTAATTTTCCAAATTCGTTAGACGACGCGAGCCGCGATCACCTTCGGGCGGATTGCGACAACTGTTTCGGGTTGTGTTGTGTCGCTCTGCGTTTCTTAGCATCGGATGGATTCCCCACTGACAAAGAGGCAGGCCAGCCCTGCGTCAACCTGCAAAACGACTTTCGCTGCGGCGTTCACGAAAGCCTCCGGACACGGGGCCTCAAAGGATGCTCAACTTTCGACTGTTTTGGTGCAGGGCAAAAGGTTTCCCAAGTCAGCTTCAGCGGACATGACTGGCAGCAAACTCCTGATTCCGGGAAACCGATGTTCGAAGTGTTCCATATCCTGATGCAGCTCCAAGAGTTACTCTGGTATTTGACAGAAGCGCTCACCTTACCGCAGGCCGGGCTTATCCACGGTCCACTCCGTTCCATGCTGGAGAAGACGGAACGGCTCACAACCCTCAGCCCTGAGTCGCTAATGGAGCTGGACGTAGCCGAACACCGGGCTTCTGTGAATACACTGCTTCTGAAAACCAGCGAACTTGTACGATCCGAGGCCCGAAAGACGCAACAGGTCCGTTCGGGACCAAGGACCCGGACTCGGTTAGAGCGTCAGATCGCCCTTGGTCGAGGAGCCGATTTGATGGGGGCCGACCTGAGAAGGACGGACCTTACAGGAGCTAGCTTGAGAGGGGCCTATCTTATTGCCGCTGATCTTAGAGGAACCGACCTGAGGGGGACGGATTGCATCGGGGCCGATTTTCGGGATGCTGACGTGAGAGGAGCCGATCTTTCCCAGAGCCTGTTTCTTACCCAAACTCAACTTAACGCAGCTAAGGGAGATGCTCTTACTAAGTTGCCGCCATGGCTGAACCGTCCGGCACATTGGTCTTGAGCTAAGGGGATAACATCCAGCCCGTTCTATCGGGATGGATATCCCTGGGTCCGCTTCGTGTCTGGGCGAAGCAAAGTACCGAGCTTCGAAAGCCCGGTACTTTATATGTTGTTAAGTTATTGGGGACAGCCATAAGGGGGTTTAGGCAAGCCTAAGCGGTCTAAGTTGCCGCATACCGTTCTTTGCCAGTAGGCCACCTGGTCATCCAGCTCTTTCGCAGAATGCTGCTGAATGATTTCGATGTAGGCTGTAGCCGCCGCGACTTGTGGATTGAAGGACCAGGACCAGTAATCCGTCCGATCGTAACGACCGATCCATTGTCCGTCTACGCCGAATTTTTGTTGATCGGTAACCCCGATGACGGCTCCTTCCGCTGATCTCAGCAAAAGGAACACTCCGCCGGTAAACCCGGTTAACTTGACGTTGTTTTTCGTTCGGGTAACGACATCCAGCTGGCCGGCAAGCGCTCCCGAGCGCTGCAGCGTGGCCCGTGTGTACATGTAGCGCCCGCCGTTGGAGCTTTGCCATGTAGCCTCGGTCGTTAAAGCAGGAATGGTCTCGACAATGTAGGAGGGTGAAGGGGTCCCACCCGTGCTTCCCCCTGATCCGCCGGAACCGCCGATCGGATCCTCCGGCATCCGGGCAAAAACCGTAGAAGCGGGAACAGAAGCGAGCAAGGTAACAGCGGCAAGCATAGTCGTTAACAATAAACCTTTCCATTTTTTCATCATGAATCCCTCCAGATAATTGGTTTCTTGTGGTTGCAACCCTCCATCATTATGGTTAAAATTTTGCTTTCCAAAAAGTACTAATTTTTTATAGTACTGGTTATCACGAGTCTGCGGGGAGGAAACGATGAAAACTTACATTTACATGGTGAGGCATGGCGAATCACCGAAGACGGAAGGCAATGAAAGAACTAGAGGGCTAACGGAACAAGGAAAAGCAGATGCGGAACGAATCACGGCTTTATTGCGAGGAGAAAACATCGACGTTTTCGTTTCAAGTCCATACCGGCGAGCCCTCCTCACCATTCAGGAGCTAGCACGATGTTCAGGGAAAGAGCTTGTAGAAGTGGAAGACTTGAAAGAGAGAATTTTCTCTAAGGCTAACAACCGAATGCCGGATAACGAACTGTTCCCTTTGTTGCAGAAATCATACTCGGATCCGAGCTTTGCTCTTGAGGGCGGGGAATCCAATTCAGACTGTCAAAACCGTTCAATATCGGTATTAAAGGAGTTATTAGTATACCGAATGGAATTCGATCATCAACAATTCGTAGAAGTCCAAAGGATGTGGAGGGATCGCAATGACTAGCAAAAGGACGGTTTCCCAAGCTCTGCTAGGCAAAATGGTAACCGCGGCGATCGCTACCCCCGTCTACAGTTTCTTGCTCGGACTTCTTATGTCGAACCCGTTCGGGGAGCGAGCCGCCTACTGGCAAGCCTACTTGGCCGATGCGATCGAGATCACCCCGGTCTATATGATGTACAGCTTCCTTGTAATTCTCGTGTATGGGGGATTAACCTCACTTCTTAGCGATTTCCTCGCTACTACTCTGGCTTCTTACACAATCAAGCGTGGGGAGCCCCTTTATGCGGCCGTCTTCCACTTGGGGTTCGGACTCATTCTTTGGTGGATTAGCTTGTTGGCCGCAAGCGTCTATTTTTTGGTTGACCGGGTAATCGTCGCGAACCAGTTCCCGGTCAACGCACGAAAAATCCTACTCAGCTTCTTGATTCTCATCGGGAGTTGGCTGCTGTTCATGAGCTTTATTTGGATTCGTGGCTAGAACTTTCGTACATAAGCCCTATATCAAGAGTGAGCGCGATTCCCCTCGGGCTCACTTTTTATTTACCGCCTTAAACCATTGCGTGCGGAGCGCAAATTTTTTCGTGGCTCGCGTTCATTATTTGCGTGTTGCGGGATTCCCGGCCCCCTTACAATGAAATCCAGACCAAGGCCATAACGGTGAGAGGGGTATTGATCGTGCAACCGATCCTGCAATTAAAAGAGGTAACCAAGTTCATTGGCGGCAAGAAGCTGATTGACCGGCTCAGCCTGGACGTACATTGGGGAGAAGTGTTCGGCTTCTTGGGCCCGAACGGGGCGGGGAAGACTACGGCCATCCGCATGATGGTCGGCTTGATGAGGATGAGCGAAGGCGACATCCGGATCGACGGTCACAGCATTGCAAAACATTTCGAGCAAGCGATCGTGAAGGTAGGCGCGATTGTGGAAAACCCCGAGATGTATAAGTATTTGACGGGGTATCGGAATCTAGTTCATTTTGCCCGAATGGTTCCGGGGATCACCAAACAGCGGATCCAGGAGGTGACGGCCCTTGTAGGACTGGAGAACCGGATCCACGACAGGGTGAGTACGTATTCGCTCGGGATGCGACAGCGGCTCGGCGTCGCTCAAGCGCTTCTGCACCGTCCGTCCTTGCTTATCCTGGACGAGCCGACGAACGGGCTGGATCCGGCGGGGATCCGAGAGTTGAGGGATTACTTGCGCCGGCTCACGAGGGAAGAAGGCATCGCCGTCATCGTCTCCAGCCACTTGCTGTCGGAGATGGAGTTGATGTGCGACCGTGTCGCCATCATTCAACAGGGGAAGCTGATCGATGTCCAACCTATTCGCGAATTCGTATCCCGGGAGACTTGCACGGAAGTCGTGTTCGAAGTGAACCGCAAGGACTTAGCTCGCCAGCTGCTCGCGTCCCACTATTCCGCGCTCGTGCCCGAAGAGACGGAGGAGGGGCTGGTCCTCACGCTGGAGCACGAGCAAATCGCCGATGTGAACGAGCTGCTGGTGGACGGCGGAATCAAAGTTTACGGCATTGAGAAACGGACGCAGTCGCTCGAAGAGAAGTTTTTGCAGATCACAGGAGGCGAGCAAATTGCTTAATTTGATTTGGAATGAAAATATGAAAATCTACCGGCGGCTGCGCTCCTGGTTGTTGGTGGTTAGCATGATCGTTATTACGGCGGTTGCTTTATTGATTGTGCAGAACATGACATCATCTCAGACGGGCAGCGATTGGAAAGTTAGTGTCCAGCAGAAAATCGATCAGGATAACAGCCGGTTGGGGGCGGATATTCCGAGCGCGCATAAAGAGGAGCTGCAGAAGGACTTGCGATTGAATCAATACCGGCTCGATCACAATGTGCCCCCGACGGACAAAACGTTATGGGGCAATGTACTGACGGGCGCTCATCTGCTTACGATCGTCACGATCTTCACGGTTATCGTCGCAGCGGACAGCGTGGCCGGCGAATTCAGTTCCGGTACGATCAAGCTGCTTCTCATCCGCCCGGTGTCCCGTTCCAAGGTGCTTCTGGCGAAGTATGTTAGTACGATCGGCTTCTCCCTATTCCTGTTCTTGATCTTGTTCGCTTCCGCAGTCATCGTATCCGGACTGCTCGTAGGGTTCCAGGATGCGGGGACTCCGTACCTGTACGCGGCGCAAGACGGGGGGATCCATGAAGTGGGCATGATGTACCACGCGCTCAGCACCTATGGGTACCAAAGCGTGCAGCTGATCCTGATCGTCACCATGGCGTTTATGATCTCCACGGTGTTTCGCAGCAGTTCGCTGTCCATCGCCATTTCCATCGGGATTATGTTCGTCGGGTCGGCCATAGCGAATTTCATCACGTCTTATCCGTGGGCCAAATACTATTTGTTCGAAAATACGGATTTGACCGTTTACTTGGATGGAGCGCCGAAAATCGAAGGCATGACGTTGTCGTTCTCAATCACAGTGCTGGTCGTCCATTACTTGTTTTTCATCGCATCGTCATGGCTTGTGTTCAACCGAAGAGATGTAGCATCCTAATGAATCTAATCTTAATCCTTTTTGCGGTTTAGCCCGCCTTTGTAGCCTTCCGGTTCAGCTCCACGAATTGCCGATACGCAAAATCATCGGCGGAGGCTTCAATTGGGAGATTGCGATAATCGCTTGACTGTCGAGCCGCTCTCTTCAGATTGGCTTGGTAAGTATCCAGACCTTTTCCTTCCCGGCGATCCAGATGAGCCAAGCCGTCTATCAGATGATAGCATTCATGAAAGAAAATGAAATAGGGAAGATCTCGGGGAGAAATGGAATACAGCGCCATCACGTGCCGTTCATCATCCGTAACATACCGATCAAAGGGGATTTGAACATAGATTTTCGCTTTGGAATAGGTTCGATCCAGAATGACCGAACCGCCATAGAAAGGGCCCCATGCAACGTGAAGCGAGCTTTGGACTGCCGGCGAAATACGGGGAGAAAGATCGTCCAACCGTTGAAGAAGTCTACGTTCCCAAACGAGAAGCCGTAATTTCCTCCATTTATAGGCTAACAACATTTTTCGGAACATCGCCATCCCTCCTACAAGCACGATATAACGGAGGGCTATGTTAGACAAGGTGTAAATACAGGAAGCCGGGGTCGAAACGACGTTGTTTGAAAGAGGCAACAATATGTTCCCCAGGCAACTAAATTGGTAAGCGCTCATCTTTTAGGACCAGCCCAATTCTGTTTCTCTAGACCCACTCGAAGAGCATCCTGTATGATAATTCCCTAGAGAGAAATACTATATTCGGAGGGAATGGCTGTGGATGCCTATAAACAAATACAGGAAGGCGAAAGAGGGGCATGGGTCAGCATTATCGCCTATATCTGCCTGGCCGCGTTGAAGCTCGGGATCGGATATGCCTCCGGATCCGAGGCATTATCGGCCGACGGACTCAATAATTCGACGGACATCATCGCTTCTTTGGCTGTTCTGATCGGGCTCAAGATTTCGCGAAGACCCCCGGATCGAGACCATCGCTACGGGCATTTTCGGGCAGAGACGGTCGCCGCTTTAGTGGCATCCCTCATCATGATCGCAGTGGGACTTCAAGTGTTGTACTTAGCGATCCGGAAATTCTGGGAACCGATCATCGAGACTCCGGATATGGTTGCCGGATGGGCCGCCTTATTCTGTGCGCTCGTTATGTGGGGCGTATACACATATAACGTGCGTCTCGCGAACCGGATAAACAGTCACGCCATGATGGCCGCCGCCCAAGACAACCGGTCGGATGCGATGGTCAGCGTAGGGGCGTTCGTCGGAATTATGGGTGCGCAGTTCGGATTGCCTTGGCTGGATCCCCTCACAGCTACGATTGTAGGCTTGATCATCTGCAAGACGGCCTGGGATATATTCAGGGATGCCACGCATGCCCTAACCGATGGGTTCGACGAGAAGGAGCTGGAAGCGTTAAGACAGACGATCGAGAGGACGCCGGGCGTGGAATCGATCAAAGATATCAAAGCGCGCGTGCACGGCAACACGATATTCGTCGATGTAGTGGTCCAAGTAGATAACGCCTTGAGAGTCGTCGAGAGTCACGACATAACCGAGACCATCGAAGAACGAATGGTGGAGGAGCACAATATCCGTCATGTTCATGTACACATCGAGCCGGTAGATACGGTACCTTAACCCAAAAAAGGATATAATCAGGATCCGCTCAACAGGCGGATCTTTTTTGTATGCTCTTTTTTGCGGTACTAGAGTTTATTCTTCATAGAAACTGTCAACCCTACTAATAGATTTCTTGAAGCTAGCTTGATCTAGTCTCAAAGCTCATATTTTCCAAGGGAAAATGATATACATTGGCAGGTGATGAATCGTGTCCATATTCAAATGGTTCAAAAAGCGGAGAATGTTCAGGGGCGTTCAACATTCCTATCAAGCGTCTGCGGAACTCCAGAACGTAAGGATAAGCGGTGATTTGGAAGAAACGATCACTTCAATCACTAGACTTGTTGGCGACAACTATGACTTCGCGATGCGTCGCTTTCATGTGTTCGGTCGATACCCGGCTGTCCTGTTCCATTATTCCACAATGATCGACCAGGCGATGATTAACGGAGATATATTAAAGCCGTTTATGTATTTGCCTCTCCATTTGGAAGGGGAAAACATAGAGCTTCACCAACTGAAGGACGCATTGCTTCAGGATTCGATCTTTCACAGCGATGTAAGCCTGGTTAATCAGTTCGACATACTGATCGAGAGTATGCTGCGAGGGAAAACCATCGTAGTCGTCGAGGGCTTGAACGAAGCCTTTGTGATCGGTACGCGCAATATCGAGCAGCGTGCCGTCGATTCGCCGGCGACCGAGCAAGTGATTCGCGGGCCGCGTGAAGGCTTCGTCGAACCCTTGTCGACCAATATCGGCCTGATTCGTTATCGGTTGCAAACGACGGAACTCAAGATTCACACGATGGAACTGGGGCGCAGAACCAAATCGAAAGTCGCGATCTGTTACATGGATGGCATTACGAACCCCGATTTATTGACCGAAGTTCGGAAGCGCCTTGCCAATATCGATATCGATGCCGTTCTGGATTCGGGCTATCTGGAGCAGTTCATTGAAGATAATCACTTGTCCCCGTTCCCGCAAGTGAATTACACGGAACGGCCGGATAAGGTGGCTGCCAACCTGCTGGAAGGAAGAGTCGCCATCCTGGTAGACGGTTCGCCGCTAGCCCTAATCGTGCCGACCGTCTTCAACCAATTCTACCAGACGGTAGAGGATTATACGGAACGGTTCGTGCTGATGAGCGCGATTCGTCTGGCCAGACTCGTCGCACTTGTCTTTTCGTTGGTTTTCCCAGCGCTCTATGTGGCGATAATTTCGTTCAATCCCGAGCTGATCCCGACTGAATTTGCCGTAGCGGTAGCCGGCGGCAGGGCGGGGGTTCCATTCCCGGCCATCATAGAAGTACTGATCATAGAAGTTTCTATGGAAGTGTTGCGGGAAGCGACCATCCGCTTGCCGCAGCAAGTCGGCGGCGCCCTCTCTATCGTCGGGGTGCTCGTTATCGGACAGGCGGCGGTGGCCGCGGGATTCGCCAGCCCGATCACGATCGTCATCATCGCGCTTACGACTATCGGGTCGTTCGCGACGCCGGCCTACAATGCCGCGTTGGCGTTGCGGATCTTGCGGTTCCCGCTCATTATTTTAGCCGGTATTTTCGGTCTGTATGGCCTCATGATCGGCTTGATCCTCATCGCGAACCACCTGCTATCCCTGAAATCGTTCGGGATCCCTTACCTGAGCCCGCTGGTTCCCGGCAATTATCAAGGGATGAAGGATCTGCTCATTCGCGGACCATTATGGTGGATGAATAAGAGACCTTCGTTCCTGTATCCGCTAGACTCAACCCGATTAAGCGACGATACCGTGGACCAGCTGAAGCAGCCCGTGGACAATGTGTTGGATCCAATGAAATTCAAAGAAAAAAAGGAGTGAGGACGAACAATGCAGACGACTCGTCAGATTACCGTCATTCAAACGGCTGCCATTCTAGTCAGCACCATAATCGGGGTTGGTGTACTCCCGCTCCCCCTATTCGCCGTACGTGCGGCGGATTCAGGCGCTCCGCTCGTGACGTTGCTCGGAATGCTGGTTGGCTCTATCGGGCTTGTTTTGATTGCTGTGCTTGGCATGCGGTTTCCGAATAAATCTATTATTCAGTATAGCGAGGATATTATAGGAAAATGGCTGGCCTGGATCGGCAGCTTGTTCATTATCGCTTTCTTTGCCATCCTGACATCGCTGGCTGCACGCGAATTCGGCGAGGTGGTCGTTACTTCCGTTTTGAAGACGACCCCTGTGGAAGTGACCGTGATTGTGATGCTGCTCTTGGCGGCGCTCTCTACGCGTAATGACATCACGACGTTTGCCTACATTCATCATTTTTATTTCCCTGCTCTCTTGGGTCCCGGCTTATTAATTGTTGCGCTTTCCTTGAAGAATGCCGATATCATCAATTTGCAGCCGATCTGGGGGAATGCACCGCAAGGTATGGTAGGAGGCATCTTCACGGTTGCGGCCTTGTTCCAAGGGTCATTCGTTCTGACTATGGTGATTCCGGCCATGCGTCGGCCGGAAAAAGCGATGAAGGCGAGCATCTGGGGGATGTTGATTGCGGGGGGGCTGTACGTCGCGATTGTGGTGGCGACCGTCAGCGTATTTGGCGCGGAAGAGAGCAAACGGCTGCTCTGGCCCACCTTGGAGCTCGCGAAAGCGACATCGTTGCCCGCCAATGTTTTGGAACGGTTGGATGCTGCCTTTCTGGCCGTATGGGTGACCGCCGTGTTCACGACCTTGTTTTCCAGCTATTTTCTCACGATTCACTCGATGAGCAAGCTGTTCCGCTTGCGCGATCATCGGATGTTCTCCCTGTTCCTGCTGCCGATCGTCTTCGTGATGGCCATGCTGCCGGTTAACATCCTGAATATGTATGAAATCATTCAAGTAGTCGGTCGAATCGGACTTTACATCACGATCGTGTATCCGGCGGTCCTGCTGCTGATCGCATTCGTTCGCAAGAAGAGAGGGAATTCTGTTGGGAATCTACCGATGGACCAAAGCGGTTAAGCTGCTAGTCGTCGCTCTCCTCGTGCTTCCGCTGCTGACAGGATGTTGGGACCGTGTTGAAATTGAGGAGCGTGCTGTTATTTTGGGAATTTCCATTGACACGGCGCCCAAGGAAGCAGAGGTGGAAGAGCATGAGGTTTCCCATTTGGAAGGAAAATTCCCGGCGCCGGCCCAAAATATGATTCGCGTTGCGGTCCAGATCGCCCTTCCCGGAAGAATCCCCCTTGGTCCGGGAGAGCCTTCAGGAGGAGGAGGGGGCAGAGGAAGCGAGCAGACCGTTTGGGTGTTGGATGTAGTAGGTCATACGATCGACGATGCGCTCATGAATTTGCAGCAACAAATCTCGAACAAGCTGTTTTTCGGGCATTTGCGCGTGATCATAATTTCGGAAGATGTGGCTAAGTTAGGACTGCAAAACATTAACGATTACCTCCGCCGCAATTCGGAAGTGCGAAGAATGGCTTGGATGTTGATTGCGAAAGGAAACGCGGAGGAGTTAATGAAGGCGGCTCCGAAATTGGAACGCGTACCGACTGCGTATCTCTTAGCCACCATGGACAGCGCCGTCAGGATGGGGAAATTCCCGAATGACTTCGTCGGGAATTTCTGGAGCGATTCTTCGAAGAAAGGAAGAGAAGGCTTCCTTCCCTATGTAGGGATTATGAAGGAAGAGAACATTGAAATTATGGGATTGGCCTATTTTAAAGGAACCCAAATGATAGGGACGACGAAACCGCTTGAAGTTGGGGCGTATATGGGGGTTAGAGGAATAAATCCGGCGGGGTATCGGGGAATTATTAGCGTAGACGGTCCGGAAAGAACGATTACCCTGTATGCTACTCACCGCAAATCGAAAATCGATGTCGCGATTAAGAATGGCCGCCCGATCATAACGGTAACGATTCAGAATGAACTAAATATCGAAGAGAAGCTCAGCGAACAATTTCTCATAGACAATCCCGACATCCTTAAACAAATCGAAGAGGAAGACGAGGAAGCGGCATTAAAACTCCACGAAGGTTTGATTAAGGAAACGCAAGAGAAGGGGTCTGATATATTCGGCTTCGGAGAATATGTACGGGCAAAAGAACCGAAATATTGGAATGAGCACATCAAGACCAAAGAAGCCTGGCAGGAAATGTACAAAGACATTGAAGTCGATGTAAATATTGATATCAAAATACGGCGGGTTGGCATGGAAGCGAAATAGCGGATAGGTCGAGGAGGATTAAAGGATGATGGACGCTGGCATTGACTTCATCGGTTTTCTTCGCTATGCGATCGCCTTATGGTTGGCTACCGGGTTGATCATTTTGCGAATCGAGGTAAAAGGCTACGAGCTGGCAGGGATGAGCAAGGAGCGGCAAGTATGCCGCTTTCTCGGATGGATGAATGTGGCTCTGGGACTCTTGCTATTTGCCGGGCAAATGATGTTTTAGTCGTCACCGGGGGACGTTCAGCCTCCCCGTATAATTGCCGGAAATGTGCATTTGCCGGGTGCCATTCACCCATACGACATGGCTTCCTCCCTCATACATTGTAGTATCTTGATTGGAGGAGGAGAAGAAATATGGGTTTTGTAGGTGGCGCAGGATTTTCTTGCGGGGGTTTCACTAGCATTGGGATCATCCTCGTACTGTTCATTCTGCTGGTCATTGTTTTGCGCGGTATCTTCATCTAATGCTGCGCTTCGAGTGATCCGCACTTCGCCTTTCGACTATCCCATGATCATGGGTCGGTTCCTGGAACCGGCCTTTTTTGTTGCCTTCACTCGAACAACCCCAATTTTTCATAAATCTCTATCGAGACGACCCCGTTTTCCGGCAATTGTTGATCCCGCTGAAACTTCTTGAGGGCCGCCGTAGTCGAATAGCCGAATTTGCCGTCGCAGCTCCCCTGGAAGTAGCCGGCGCTCTTCAATCGCGACTGAATCAATTGCACGTCTCCGCCGACATCGCCTTCGGCCAAATTCCTCGGATCCCGATTCGGGTCGCCCAGGACATGTCCGTATATCGTGACCTTCGTGCCGATCGGAATCATTTTGTACAGCTCAATGACATCGTGGTTGCGCATGCGGATGCAGCCATGGCTCAGATGCTGCCCGATGGAATGAGGCTTGTTCGTGCCATGAATGCCGTAATTCCCCCACGGGACATTAAGTCCCAGCCAGCGCGGGCCGAAGGAAGGTCCCCAATTTTCCCCTTTGTACACGACTTGGTATTCTCCCACAGGGGTGGGTGTGGACGGGTTCCCGACCGCGATCGTATAAGTCTTGATCCTCTGGCCTTGTGCCCGTACGATCAGCTGGTGACGAAGGGGATACACCTCGATCGTGAAGATGCTATGGTCGGATACAATCGGCAGCGAGGGTTCGGCATAAGTGCGTGCTTTCCCGGCGGCGCCCGCGGCGCTCCCGATCAGGAGGGCAATGGCAACGGCTCGGATGAAGAGCCTGCGTACGGTTCGATTCATGAAGGGTCACCACTCTACTCGTTCGGTTAGTTTAGATTCGCAAGCGGCATCGCGTCTAGCCGTTCATGACGACTCCGCCGGTGACATGAATAAATTGCCCGGATACGTAGGAGGCGTCCTGCGAAGCCAGATATACATAGGCCGGGGCGATCTCGAAAGGCTGCCCCGCTCGTTTCATCGGATTGGTGGCTCCCCAATTCACCACTTCAGTAGCCGGGAAGGAAGCCGGGATGAGGGGCGTCCACATCGTACCCGGGACAACGCCATTCACGCGGATGCCCTTCTCGTGCAGCGACTTGGAGAGGGAACGGGTGAACGCTACGATCGCCCCTTTGGTCGCGGCATAATCCATCAAAAGCTCATTCCCTTCATAGGCCGTCAGCGAGGCGGTATTGACGATCGCGCTGCCTGGCTTCATATGAGGGACGGCGGCTTTGCACAAGTAAAAGACGGAGAAGAAGTTGGTTCGGAACGTCCGCTCCATTTGGTCGGAGGAGATGGCCTCCAAGCTGTTCTGGACGTGCTGTTCCGCCGCATTGTTGACCAAGATGTCCAGTTTGCCGAGAGTGGCTACCGATTGTTCCACCAGTTGCATGCAGAACGCCTCGTTCCCGATGTTGCCGGCAACGGGCAGACAGCGGCGTCCTTTCGATTCCACCGCATGCTTCGTTTCCTCCGCATCGGAGTGTTCGTTCAAGTACGCGATGACGACATCCGCGCCCTCTTCGGCGTACGCGACGGCAATGGCGCGCCCTATGCCGCTGTCGCCGCCGGTGATGATGGCCACCTTGTCCTTCAGTTTGCCGCTCCCCTTGTAATTCGGATTTTCGAAGAGGGGTCTCGGGTTCATGAGAGATTCGATCCCGGGCTGCGTATCTTGATGCTGCAGCGGATAAGGAGGCGCGGGCGGTATTAGGATATTCGGGTCAGTCGGATGTGGCGTGATTGTTGTCGTCATGCAACGTTCTCCTTTATGTTTGAGCTTGAAAGTCGGGATGCGGCATCGGAGCGGCGAGCACATCCAGCAACACTGGGTTGGCGCTTGTCCTGGATTGTTTAAGCACGTCCTCCAATTGATCCATGCTGCCGATCCGGAAGGCTTCCCAACCGCATGCTTCCGCTGCTTTGGCGAAGTCGGGATTGGTCAGCTGAGTCCCTTCCGGGATCAGCCCTTTCATAATCATTTTGTCCTGCTCCATCTGCAAGGTTCCATTGTTGAACACGATGACCGTGATCGCTATGCCGTAACGCTTGGCGGTGAGCAGATCCGCGAGCACCATGCCTAAGCCGCCGTCCCCCGTGATGCAGACGACTTCCTTGTGAGGGGAGCAAAGCTTCGCCGCGAGCGCCGCAGGCAGCCCGAATCCCATCGTTCGCCATCGGTCGGAAAGCAGGAGGCGTTGGCGTTTGGCCCGGAAATTGCGGAGGAACCAGAGGGTACAATCGCCCTCGTCCAGGGTGATGACGGCATCTTCCGCTATCGTCTGTTCCACGAGTCTAATTACGCTGGAGGGGGGTAGCGGTGAGCCGGACTCATTCCTCTCCCGTTCGTTCTGCGTGGACCATACCCGCTTGCAGTGCTTGACGTGATCGATCCAACCCGGGTTAATCTCGTGCGATCTGAGCCCTTCGATCAGCTGCGGAAGCCAGGTGGTCCCTTCTTCTAGGATGCCCAGCTCCATTGGGAGGGGTATACCGAGATCCTCTTGCCGACCGGCGACTCGCACGATGCGCTCGGTATTCGGGACCACTCCTTCCGGCCACCATGAAGTGTCCAGGGCTAGAACCACATCCGCCCTCCGGAACAACGGCGCGAGAGAGGGGTTGCCGCCTTCTCCCAGCCCATGCAGCATATAGGGGTGGTCCTCCGGAACGACCCCAATGGCGCCATAGGCCATCGCGATGCCGCATCCCCATGCATCCGCGAATCGCCCGATCGATTCCGGGTCCAGTCGGGCCGCCCGGCTGCCCAACAACAGCATAGGCTGTTGCGCGGTTCGCAACAACGCGAGCGCTCGTTGCCAGACTTCCGGATTGGAAGCGGGGGGAGCTACGGGAGGCAGCGGTTTGGGCGGAATCGCGGTTGTTTGGCCGTATAGGTCGGAAGGGACGGACAAGTGCGATACGGTTCGGCGTGAAACGGACGTGAACATGGCTTGGGTCATGGCTTCGACTACCGCATCCGGATGGACGATGAGTTCGCTGGATGCCGACACGGCTTGCACCAGCTGTTGCTGGTTGATGTACTGCTTGTAGTTGGTGCCTATCTTATAAAACGGAGCTTGACCGGTGATCGCGAGCACGGGAGCATGGTCCAGGAAAGCGTCGCCCAGTCCGTTGATTAGATTGGCCAGCCCCGGCCCCATCTGAGCGACACACACTCCGAGCCGTCCGGTTAATTTCGCTTCGGCGGATGCCATAAGTGCGGCGACGGATTCGTGTCGTACCGCGATGAATGTAATGGCCTGTTGCTTGGCGAGCGCGTCCAACAGTCCGAAGACGGAGTCGCCCGCGACCCCATAAATTCGCTGAACCCCCCACAGTCGGAGCTGTTCCAGCATCACTTGCGCTACCGTCTGGGCAGCGCTTGTCCCCGGCGTAACGATGGGGGTGGAGTTGGATTGGGTGGGGGTCATCATACTCACCATGCTCAGCAGCTCCTTTTCGAAATCACTAGCAGGTAGTATGTCATCTCCAGGTATGATCTATTACGACGGCGCAGCGGGGAGCCGAATGAGGGATACGAATAGGATTTTTGTGCACAGGAAACAATTACAACCGAACAATCCTGTATACAGAAAAGAGGTACGAGCATGAATTGGTCCATGTGGTCGATCGATCGCATTCTCATTTTGTTCGTCAGTCTGGCGTTTCTCGTCCTTGGCATTCAAGTGACCATGTTTCATTACCGACAAAATTTTACGCACAAGGCGATGTGGGTTCCCGTTATACTGTCGCCCCTATTCTTAGTCGTAGGGTTAATCTTCACTTGGTATAACGCAACCTGGTTGCACAACGTATTTCTCACGCTGATGTGGGTCGGCGTCGTGGTCGGCTTGATCGGCTTTTATTTCCATTTCCGCGGGGTAGGGGTTCGGGTAGGAGGCTGGGCGCTGCGGAACTTCCTCATCGGACCGCCGGTGACGCTTCCTCTTATGTTCTCCGCCTTGAGCGTGTTAGGCTTGATCGCTATGTATTGGAAGGCGGGGTGAGCGTATGGCCAAGAGCAGCCGCTATCCTTCCTTTAACGTCATGAACGAATTGGATGAATGGGACGATCACACGCAGAAGATCGTATCGTCCCGGCTGCAGGCGAAGAAGAGCTTGCAGTTTCTGACCCCTGAAGAAGCGGAGACGCTGAGGCAGATCAGCTCCCACTTAGTCAGCGACTCGACCGCGGAAGTGCTGGACTTCGTAATCGAACATGTGGACGGGACCTTGTCTAAGTCCCCGGGGGAAGGGCAAAGAAAGAAGGGGGTGCCCGAGGCGTCCGAGTTGGTTCGATCGGGGCTGCAGGCGATCGATGCAGGCGCCAGAGAGTTATACGGCTCTTCCTTCCAAGAGCTGGATGCCGCCAGTCAAAAGCAATATTTGCAAAGCGTCAGCGAATCGACGGCCGAACCGGCGGACATCTGGTCTGCGATCCCGCAAGAGCCGCTGTTTGCGAAGCTGCTACAGCTGACGGTCGAATCCTACTGTTCCCATCCGAAGATATGGTCCGAAATCGGGTATGC
The DNA here is from genome assembly GCF_045062745.1 of Paenibacillus sp. HJGM_3. NCBI lineage: Bacteria > Bacillati > Bacillota > Bacilli > Caryophanales > Paenibacillaceae > Paenibacillus > Paenibacillus sp. HJGM_3. The sequence goes on along the minus strand of NZ_JBJGED010000001.1, from coordinate 531,756 downwards.
CGGCCCGGCCTATCCGCGCGGATATGTACGTACACAGCTAGGCCAATTGGATCCTTGGGAGGCGCAACCCGAACATGATACATAGGAAATATGCGAACGAAGAAGTCGATGTCGTCATCGTAGGCGCCGGGGCCGCCGGCGGCGTGCTGGCCAAGGAGCTCAGCGAGGCCGGGATGAGCGTTGTGGTCCTCGACGCCGGGCCTTTCCGCGATCCCCAAAAAGAATTTGCCAGCGACGAGTTGTCCATGAAAAAGCTGGGGTGGCAGGATACCCGGATCGTAGACGGACAGGACCCCCTGACGATGGGGATCAACAATTCCGGCCGGGGGGTCGGCGGTGGAACCGTCCACTTCACGGCTGTCTTCCTTCGCTTCCATGATGCTGACTTCAAAGCGAGGACACTTGACGGTGTCGCGGACGACTGGCCCATCGGCTACGAGGATCTGGAACCTTACTATTCCAGAATCGAGAAAGAAATTGCCGTATCCGGGCCCAAGCATTTCCCTTGGGGCAACTATCGCGGGCCTTATCCGTATCCGGAACGGGAGCCGCTCAGCCCGAACGCCTACATGTTCATGAACGGCTGCGAGAAGTTGGGCATCCGTTCGTCCGTCGCGCCGCTCGCGATATTGTCCGCCCCGTTCGAAGGCCGCCCGCCCTGCATCAACCGGGGGTTCTGCAACCAAGGCTGCATGCCCGACGCCAAGTTCAGCACCCTGATCGTGCATATTCCCAAAGCGATTCAGGCCGGGGCCGAAGTGTTGGCCGACTGCATGGTCACGCAGGTGCTGATGGGGAAAGACGGGAAGGCCAAGGGAGTAGCCTTCGTACACGACGGACAGACCTATGAGCAAAAAGCGAAATTGGTCATTCTGTCCGCTTATGTCGTCGAGACGCCGCGGCTGCTGCTCAATTCGGCCAATGCCCAATTCCCGGACGGACTGGCCAATAGCAGCGGCTGGGTCGGCCGATCCATCATGGTCCACAGCAGCCAAGACGTCTATGCCAAGTTCGAGGAGGAAATCCGGCTGTATAAAGGGACTCCCGTACTCGCGACTACGCAGGATTTTTATCGCAGCGACCCCAAAAACGGCTTTGTCCGGGGGTATACCCTACATGCGCATGGAGCGAGGCCCGTCGGGTTCGCCGAAGGAATATCGAAGGCGCAGGGAGGACCGGTCTGGGGCGAGCGGCTCCGGGAGGCCTTGCTCGATTATAATCATTACGGAAGAGTTACTTTGGTCGGAGAGGTGCTGCCGAGTGCGGAGAACCGGGTCACCTTGGCCCGCGAGAAGGACGAATACGGCTTGGCGCGTGCCAATGTGACGTTCAGCTACGGAGACAACGATCGGAAGCTCATTGATCATGCGGTAGGCAAAATGAGCGATATCCTCGAAGCGGCCGGCGGCAAGGTCGAATTCGTCGTACCCGACACCGCTCATATGATGGGAGGGTGCCGGATGGGGAACGACCCGGACACCTCCGTCGTGAATTCCTACGGGCAAACGCATGACATCCCGAACCTGTATATATGCGATGCGAGCATTTTCGTCACATCGGGCGCCGGGAATCCGACGAACACGGTTATGTCGCTTGCGCTGAGGACGGCCGATCATATCAAGGAAAAAGCAAAAAAGCTGGAGCTCTCAGGGTCGGTCTAAACCGGCCCTTCGTTTGTTTTATAAGGTTAACCTTCCTCTTCCTCCCTCCCCAGTTCGACCACGGTATCGCGCGATTTTTCCACACAGATTCTTGCCTTCGTACGAAACAATCCGTCCGCTTCCGTCCTTCCGTCATCGTATGATCTCTTTTTTCATGTTTAAAGAAACTTTTTTGAAATATTCCTTTACAGGAATATTCCTAATGTGGTATATTCAATTCAGAGAACAACAGCAACACAAACCAAACCCAATAACAAAGGAGAATGAACAATGAGAAAAGTAGTCGTATCGATGTTTGTATCGCTGGACGGGGTTATCGAGAATCCCCAATGGACGTTCCAATTCCACTGCGAGGAGCAAGACAAATTCAAGTTCGCCGAGATGATGGAGAGCGACGCTCTGCTCTTGGGACGCGTCACCTATGAAGGGTTTGCGGCCGCCTGGCCGAACATGATTGAGCAAACAGGGGAATACGGCCTCCGGATGAACAACAACCCCAAGTACGTCGTCTCCACCACATTGAACCAGCTGGAATGGAACAACTCGTCGCTTATCGAAGGCGATCTCGCGGAGGAAATCAACAAGCTGAAGCAGCAACCGGGGAAAGACATTCTCGTGTTCGGCAGCGGCAAGCTCATCCAAACGCTGGCCAACCTGGATCTCATCGACGAATATCGGCTGATGGTGTACCCGATCGTGCTGGGAAGCGGACAGCGCCTGTTCGAAGAAGGGATCGAGCAAAGAAAGCTGAAGCTGGTGGAAACCCAAACATTCAGCACCGGTACGGTCGTGCTTACTTATCGTAAAGCGGATTAAGCGACACAACTAAGCCCTTCGACTTCTTGACAACCAGGAAGTGGAAGGGCTTAGTTGTTGGCTTCGGGCAAGTCTTCAGAAGGCGTATCTCCATTGACAAAACTGTGGGGATTTAGGATAAAATGTCGGTAATAAAGTGGATTATTATACAAAGAATTTTGGGATATCATGACAGAGCATCTCTTTCCTAAAAGGAGTCAACTGAGCACATAGAAAGTTCTGAAAGATTTAATACGACATTCGCCGCCATAAGCAAATCCAATCCCAGAAGCCCATTTATCTCAAGCTTCTCGTGAAGAGCACCTACATCCAGCTTGAAATTTTCAATCTGAAAGTCCCCTAACGTGACAGCATCAAACGATTTCCTAAAGCAACTTTCCTCTCCGCCGATGCCAAAAGCGCTCACGATTTCGTCTCCGGTTTCAAAATAAACGCCGATATCAGATACAGCATCAGTGGATAAGAGCGTATGAGAAGCGCCGGTATCAATGACCAACTTGTCTATGGTGAGAGACTGTCCATTGTAACTTATTGTTATCGAGGTCTGGAGGAGTCCATCCACGAGATCAATTTTCATATTGAACGACTCCTCGTAAGCCTCTAAGTGAGCGGAGCTCAATCTTCAGCTCATCATTCGAGGTGTGGGATACAATGACTCCGTCCTTGGAACGAAGCAATTCCTGAGTTGCCTCTTTGGGATCCTGGATAGCTTTAATCAAGGCAACTTCATCCACATATTTCGTGTTACCTTCAGTATGGGACGCGAGAATTTGCAGCTTAACGTACTGTTCCGGGTAAATCTTGCGAACTTCTTCCCATTGCATGGCTAGCACCTCCTTATGTATTACCTCCATTGTATCGAAAAAAAACGCAGCAAAAAAGCTCTCCTTACGATCCTTGATCGTTCGTTGAGAGCTTTTTGCGTAAGCACGTTGTCGATACGAAGCCCGCTATGGGAAAGCATATCCGTTTCGTGGGCAGCTTCGATTTGGATGACTCCGGTATGGCAAGCAGAACACGATTGGAACTGCACACAAAGCCAAAGTGCTTGTTCATTTGTTTACGCTAATCGAAAATCATACGCTTGATCGCATCCGCCACTTGGGCATGGAACGCCCGGTCGGGGTGATTGATGCCGTTCGCGAGGCGGGAGTGGATATCGACCCCTGCCTGGTCGAGCTCGGTCCACATGGCGAACACGTCGAGGCATGGCGTAGCGGTGGACCGGGCTATGTCCAACATAGCGTCCCGGTAAAGGGCGAGGGCATTCGACCGGGCCACCCGCAAGAACGGTTCGACATGCTTGCGCTCGTTCTCATGAATGTATGGATTGTCGGCGGTCATCAACCACGATGGGGAGATCAAGAGCAGGTCGGCCTCGGTCCGGGCACGAACAAGTCGGATCAGTTCGGACAACGCCCGCCGGTAGTCATCCAGTCCTGCCTCCCCCGAGTGTGCATCGTTCACGCCGAAGCCGATCGTCACGAGATCCGGCTGGAACGCCAGCAGATCGCGCTCCGCACGCGCCAAGGAACGTACCGCCGTATCCCCGGCCACGCCGGCGTTGATCAGGTTCACGGCGGCGGCGGGATAGCGCTGCTCGGCGCGGCGCTTGAACAGCGACGGGAACGCATGGTCGCTGTCGCAAGTCGTATGCTCGAACCAGCCTTGCGTGACGCTGTCGCCGAATGCGGTGTAGATGACGGGCCGGTCCCCGACATGCTCCTGCTTGTGCAGCAGCCGTTCCCGGAACCGGGTGAAGGAGGAAGGTACGGTCTGTGTCATTCGGGATCCACCCCTACGTTCGGATCGTGATAGTTGCGCGGCCAGTTATGAGCTTGGAGTGCCTCGATCAGCTCGGCCGGCAGGGGCTCGCCATCGGACACGCGCACGTTCGCGTCCAGCTCCTCCAGATTCTTAATGCCAGGAATTACCGTACTGACGGCAGGGAACGACAGTGTGTAGCGTAGGGCGACTTCCGCGAGCGAGGCGTACCGATCTCCCGTCAGCTCACGAACCAAAGTCTTCAATGCCTCGACCTTCTCCAGCGTTCGCGCGAACCGCTCGCCCTTGAAATATTTCCGGCGGAAATCGTCGGGCGCGAACTGCTCGAACGTGTCGGCGGTCCAAGTCCCGACGAGCGCCCCCTCGTCGAACGGGACGCGGGCGATCACGCCGACGCCGTGCTGGCGGCACACCGGGAGCAGGTCGGCGGCCGGGCGCTGCTCGAACAGGTTGAACACCACCTGTTCGGATGCGGTCAAGCCGGCCCTGGCGATGCCGATACCTTCATGCGGTTTGTAGTCCCGGATCGACACGCCGATCTCGCGGATTTTGCCTTCCCGCTTCAGGCCGCTTAACGTCTCATACCACTCGGTGTCCTCGACTCCGCTGGGGAACCATCCGTGCAGCTGATACAGGTCGATGGTCTCCGCGCCGAGGCGGCGCAGGCTCGCTTCGCACTGCTCCCGCAGATGCGCGGCCGGGTAACGCCCCTCGAACGAAGGGTCGAGCTCATGCGGGCGCGGCCACACGACAGGTTGCACCTTCGTCGCGATATAGATCGGGTCGCCCTTCCACTGCCGCAGCGCTTGGCCGATCACTTCCTCGGAGTGGCCGTTCCCGTACATCTGCGCCGTATCCACGAAGTTCACGCCTCGATCGAAGGCGGCGAGCAGCGTCCGGATCGAGAGCGCGTCGTCCACCGGCCCCCAGCTGCCGCCGATGCCCCAGGCGCCGAATCCGATTTCCGACACGTTCCAACCGGTCTTGCCGAAGGGACGGTACTTCATCCGCTCACCTTGGCCAGCAGAGGGAACAGACTACCCGAGATCGGCTTGCCTTCCTCCAGCCCGACATCGTTCGTGATGGGATGCGATTTCCCGTTGTAGGTCGTACCGTCCGGTATATAGATCGTGGCAAGCACGCGGCGCGGCCGGTCGGTATGGTTGGCATGCGCATAATGGAACGTCAGCCCGTGATGGAACGTACAGCTTCCTTTTTTCAGAGGAACCATCACCGGCTTCGTCGACTCCAGCTCCGTGCCTTTGACATAGTCGAAAATATTTTGCGGATCGGTGAAATTCACCCCGGTCAGCTTGCCGGCCTTGTGGGAACCCGGGACGAACATCATGCAGCCGTTCCGCTCATCGACATCGTCGACCGGCAGCCAAATCGACAGCGCTCCCGGCTCGTTCATCGGCCAATACGGCATATCCTGGTGCCACGGCGTTGGCTTGGAATCGTGCGGCATTTTCCAGAGCGCATGGTCGTGGAACAGCCGGATACCGGAGGCGCCGCTCAGCTCCATCGCGAGCCGCGCCAGCTTAGGATGGGACGTATAGCGGGCCATGCCGACATGATCGCGCCAAGTGTTCACCTTCTGATTGAGCACCTTGTAGTAAGCCCCGCCGGCCTTGTCCGTACGGACCGCATTCGATTCCGTCGTCGTCATCGCTTCCTCCAAGTATTTGGCCAGCTCGGCCGTTTCCTCGGGCGTCAGCACATCGTCGATTTGAATGAATCCGTTCGTTTGATAAAATTCGATTTGCTCGCGGGTCAGGAGACTATCCTTCAGCATCGTCATGGAACGTCATCTACCTTTCGTGTTCGGATATAGCTTTATCGTACAAGAACCGACGGGGAACCACTTGGGGGATTTTCCACAAAACAGAGGTGATATTCGAAGTTCGAAGCGGGAACCTTTTTTGCGTTTGCAGTGTTTAAGGGAAGAAGAGGTGAGAAAGCTGGAACAAGACTACTGGCAGCATATCGCGCGGCTAGACGCGGACAGTATGCGAGATCTGATAGAGACGTACGGGCAGGCAGTCTGGAATTATGCTTTCCTGATGACGAAACGACACGACATGGCGGACGATATCGCGCAGGATGTGTTCCTGCAGGTCTATCGCAGCATAGATACGTATCGGGGGCAGTCTTCGATGAAAACGTGGCTGTTCGCCATTACCCGCAACAAGGCGTTCAATTATAGGCGATCCGCTTTCTTCCGAAAAGTGATGTTAGTCGATTGGATCACCCGCCAAGACTCGGGGCCGTCTGCCGAGACCGAGGTGCTAGATCAGGAATTAACTGGCGAGGTGTGGAAGCTGGTCATGCAGCTGCCGTCCCATTACCGGGAAGTGCTCATTCTGGAGGCCAAGTACGAGTTGTCGCTGAAAGAAATGGCTCATGTGCTCGGTGTGGCGGAAGGAACGATCAAGTCCAGGCTTTCCCGGGCGCGCAAGAAAATGAACGATATGTGGAAAGGAGCTGGAACCCGTGAATAAGCGATATGGATCATGGGAAGCGGAAATGAAGGCGACGGAGCCGGTTGCCGGGAAGGCATTTACCCGCGAGCGCATGACGGCGATTCATCGGAAAGCGGTGGAGCAGGCGCAGTCCGAGCCTAGACGGAGGAAGCGGCGCAATCTGGCGATGCTCACCGCCGTCATGGGAGTCTTGTTCGTACTGGCGGGAGGGCTGCTGCAATATTTGCCGGAGCGGGACAGGGGCGAGCACACCCCGGTGCAGACTGCACCGCCGCACGGACAGGAGTTAAGTTGGGCGCTGCAACCGGATCAGATGACCAAGTACGAAGCGTTTGCCCGGCAGCCGGACGAAACGTGGTTGAAGGGGCTGGAGCCGCTCGATATTTTTCGGTGGTATATGCGGGCCAAGCTACTGGGTGACTTCAACACCCTGTATGGGCTGTACGTTGACATGGAAGGGTATGAAAAACCAAGCCTGGAGCAGTTCCTGAGCGATATTGCCGGAGATCCAGAAGGCGTGCGGCGGGGGAAACAGATGAGCTTGTCGATCGAGCGCGATTATCAGTTGGAGCAGCGGATAGACGGGGATGCCGCGCTTATCGTCATGACGCTGAACGGGTCGAAGCTGTCGAACCAGAGCCGGAACGGAAACGAAGCCGGTCTGGGAACCGTGCTTGAAGATCAAATAGGCTTCGGCTTAACCAAAAATAAAGCGGGCGTTTGGAAAGTGAATTGGATGCCGATGCAGTAATCGGGCTCCATTCCACGGAAATCCGATGGTTCATCTTTTGTCGCGAGTTTTCATTGTTTGTCATCCTCCGGAGCAATAATGGATTATTTACCGGGCCTCCCGGGACTGATAGGATGAAGGTGCAGAGATCACACGGCTTTGGGAGATTAGGCAACTCGGATTCCTTATCCTAGGGAGGAGCTATGGAGATGCATCGAACGGTGAACAAATGGAATGAGTTTCAACAAGCATGGGACGGGGTGCAAAATTTCCTTATGGAGGGGGAGGTCGTGCCGTTCCGGTACGAGATGCCGACGATCGACAGGATCGTAGAGACGCTGCGGTTCGATCCGGAGACGCGGATTACACCGGGGGCGAAGGGAGATTCTTTGAATCTGACCGACATCACAGCCGCGTTTCGCGAACTGCCTCTGGAGCAGGCGATCCACGCCCCGTTCTCGATGGCGCATTTCAAGCTGAGCAAGTTTTTCGGCCCCGGCGGGCTGCTGGAAGGGTTCGACGAGAGCATCATGCAACCTTGGATGAAAGCGCTTCATGAGGCGGGCTTCACATGGACGCGCTGCTACCCGATCTTATTCCTGAGCGGTCCGAACTGCGCCACCAACTATCACCTCGACTACTCGCAAGTGCTGGCTTGGCAGACGCATGGGACGAAGATTTTCTCCGGCTTAAATGACCCGGAGCGCTGGGCTCCGTTCGAGATTCGACTGCACTCCAAGGGCACGCAGCGCCCGGCGGGCCTGACCGAGGAAGACGCGCTTACGTATGTAATGCCCCCGGGAACGGTATTGTGGAACACCTTTTTGACCCCGCACTGGGTGGAAGCTTCGGAGCGGATTGCCTGCAGCATCAACATTTCCCACGGGGGGCTGCGGTATAAGGGCGAGCTGTGTCGGCACGAGCAGGAAGTGCTGCAGTGGCAAATCGATCATCCGGATGAGCCGAAGGTCTTGTTCTAGCGAATGCCATGGACGGGTAACGCCGAAGGGCGACAAATTTCCCGGGAAATACTCGATTCGACGGCGAGTGGGAGAGAAAGTCGAATGGTCGAAACGGTCTATCGCGCCAAAAAGTCGTGGGCTGTCGGCTGGGATGAAGTATAATGGGACTATACTCGATTCCTTGGGGGGATGGCCGTGAAAAAGCCCCAAAACACCAAAGATGAGCTTATCCGCGAGCAACCGCTAACGTATGAAGATTATGCCTCCATGCCTGATGACGGGAACCGGTATGAGCTGGATGACGGACGGTTGGAATTGATGCCGCCCAGCGCTTCTTCCAAGCATCAGGCGATTGGCAGCAGAATACTATTCGAGCTGATTCAGACATGTGAATCCGATTATGTGATCCTTTATGAGGTGGATGTTATCCTATCTCCTAGAGAAGTCAGACGACCCGATCTGATCATGCTGCATAGAGACCGCCTTCATTTGCTAACGGAAAGAGGCATAGAAGGTCCGCCGGATCTGGTTGTCGAAATTCTCTCGCCTTACTCGCTCAGACGTGACAAGGTCAGGAAGCGGCAATCCTATGCGAAGCACGGGATTCCGGAATACTGGATTGTGGACCCGGCGAGCTTCGTCCTAGAGCAATACCGGCTGACCGGCGACCGCTATGAGCTGGAAGATGTATATACGGGCGATGAGGAGATCCGCTCCGAGCTGTTGCCCTGCGTTTCCTTCACGATGTTCGACATTCGCAGTCGCATTCCGGATTTGCCCGGTCTTTGATCGCGAATAGGATTAGCCTTGTTATTCGACACGAGGATGCCGAATCAAGGCTTTTTGTACAGTTTGCGGAGAAAAGAGGAGAGCCTATGGGAGTCAAACAGCGAAGCACGTATTACACGCCGGAAAAAGTCGAAGCCGTTCGACGCAATGTAGAGCGATATGACTGGGCCAGGCCCTACCGCGAGAAGGCGGTTCGACAGGCGGACGTGTATGTCGAATTGGGGTGGGAGTGGCTGTGGAACGTCCCGGCACCCCAATCGATCCCCCGCAGCTATGCGGTGAATCAGAAGCTCGGCTGCCCGGTATGCGGCGCTGCGCATCATGCCTATGGACGTTGGCCCTGGCTCGCCGATCCGCTGCGCCGGCCGTGGAAGCTTATGTGTCCAAGCTGCGAATCGGTGTTCCCGTCAAACGACTTTGCTTCGTATTATGAGAGCGGGAAGGATGAACAGGGCATTTTTCGACCGGAGCTGGCCGATCCCCGATATTTGCGCAATGAGCTGTATCCGGATCGCGGGGCGGACTGGGGCGTGGACGGCGGATTCGGCTGGAAGGACGAGCAGGGCGAGTATTGGACGTTCATCGCATTCTATAGCCATTGGAAGCTATGGTGCCCTATGATCGATGCTGGCGGCAACAAGTTCCCGGCCACGGACGCGCCTTGGCAGCACGGGGGAATCGTCGCAGCGGGGCTCGTGCAGCTGCGCGATGCCTATCTATATACGGGCGAACTGAAGTATGCGAAGGCGGGAGTCGTCCTGCTGGACCGGGTGGCCGATCTGTATCCGGACATGGACTGCGGGGTTTTCCGCTGGGAGGAAGGGATTCTGAACTCTCACGGGTTGACCGGGCAAGGCAAAATCGTCGGCTGCATCTGGGAGACCGGACTCGTCCGTTCGTTTGTAAGCGCTTATGATGCGTTCTATCCGGCGCTGGAGCAGCAGGAAGCGATGGCGGATGTCGCTTCGTTCCTATCCGACAAGGCGACGCGGTTCCGGCTGTCGAATGGGAAGCGGACGCTCGCCGACATCGGCACGAACATCGAGGACGGGATCATCCGGCAAGTGCTGCCGGGGGTAAAGTCGGCACAGATCAGCGGCAACAACGGGATGCATCAGAGTGCGCTGACGCTGGCGGCTATTGTGCTGGACGAGCCGGGCACGACCGAGGCTATGCTGGATTTCGTGCTGCAGGAAGGCCGGCGGCTGCGGCCTGAGGAGGGTGGCTGGGCGATTACGGGAGGCAATATCCTGCATTCGCTAGTCGCGGATGTCGATCGGGACGGCTTCGGCGACGAATCGGCTCCGTCCTATAACAACATCTGGGTCGATACGTTCAAGATGGTGGCAGACATCCTGCAAGGGTACGACCGGTATCCCGGCGCGGATTTGTACCGCAATCCGAAATTCCGCCAAATGCTGCGCGCCCACGCGGGCTTGCTCATGCTGGACCGCTACATGCCGCAGATCGGGGACAGCGACTCGGCGGGCAATCCCAACGTGCTCTACCGGGTGGAGATGGCGGTTGACACGTTCGAGCGCACGGGCGAGCCGCTGTTCGCGCAGCTCGCAGTGTTGGCGAACGGAGGGACGACGGACGGGCTGCGGGGCGGGCTGTTCTCGACCGACCCGGATCAGGTGCTTAAGGACATTAAGCAAGTGATGGCCGATCACGGCCCATTCCGCCAAGAGAGCGTCCACTTGGGCGGCTATGGCTTCGCGGCGCTCCGGGACGGCGACGGCGACCGGCAGCGCGCGGCGTGGCTCTATCAGGGGCGCAACATGGGGCATGGTCACCGGGATACGCTCAACCTCGGGCTGTACGGGTTCGGCCTGGACTTAGCCCCGGAGCTCGGCTATCCGGAGAAGTGCGACGACGTGCACCAGAAGCGGCATCATTGGGACCTGAGCACGGTGTCGCACAACACGGTCACCGTAGACCGGTGCAAGCAGTCCGATTCGGTCGTTGGCTCGACGCGCCTGTTCGTGGGCGGAGGGGACGTGCAGGCGGTCGAAGCGGAGGCGCCGCACGTCTACCCGCACACATCCGTCTACCGGCGATGTGTCGCCTATGTGCGGGTGGATGACGCACATTCGTATGCGATCGACGTGTTCCAGGTCGAGGGCGGCGACGAGCATGTGTACTCGTTCCACGCGGCGGAGGGCGAGGTGCGTACGGAGGGACTGGCGCTCGAGCGCCAGACGAGCGGCACCTATGCCGGTCCCGACGTGGCGTTCGGGGAGCCGTTCGACGCCGATCCGGCGCTGCGGCTGCGCGACTATAAGGGGAGCGGCTTTCATTATTTGTCCGATGTGGAGCGGGATGCGGCTCCGCCGTCGACGTTCGCCGTCGACTGGGCGATTCGCGACACGTGGGGGGTGCTGGGTGCGGCGTACGCCGAGGACGTCCGGCAGGGGGACGGCATCCACCTGCGGCTGACGATGCTCACGGACGCCGACGAAGTTGCGCTCGCCGACGGGCATCCGTCGACGAACCGGCCCGGCAACCCCGAGCGGCTGCGATACTTGCTTGTGAAGCGCCGCCCAGCGGATCGCGCGAGCCGCTTCGTCGCGGTGCTCGAGCCGAATAAGGGCGAGCGGCTGCTGCGCTCGGTCCGCCGGTGCTCGGTGCGCTTGAGCAGAGCGGGTGCGGAAGCGAGCGCCGGTGCAGGTGCGGGAGCCGGCGCGGGCGGTGCGGAGAGTGCAGGTGCAGGTGCGGGAGCCGGTGCGGGCGGTGTGGCAAGTGCGGGTGCGGGTGAAGGTGTAGGTGCGGAAGCCGGTGAGGGATTGGGCGCTGTGGCAAGTGCGAGTGCAGGTGAGAGCTCAGGCGCTGTGGCAAGTGTGGGTGCGAGTGCGGGAGCCGGTGTGGGATCGGGCGCTGTGGCAAGTGCGGGTGCAGGTGCGGGAGCCGGTGAGGAATCGGGCGGTGTGGCAAGTGCGAGTGCAGGTGAGGGATCGGGCGGCGTGGCAACTGTGGGTGTGAGTGCGGGAGCAGGCGCTGCGGCAGGGATAGCCGAGAGTCGCGCTTCGGGAGTGACGGCGCTGCGGATCGAGCATCGCGACGGCCGCGTCGACTATTATGTCCACGCGGCGGATCCGACCGTGGAGTACACGATCGACGACCGCCTCGTGTTCCAGGGCGCGGTCGGGCTGTATGCCGAACGCGACGGCGAGCCGGTGTACGCGTTCGTCGCGAACGGCCGCCGCCTCGGGCTCGCGGCGGCGGCGAACGGCGGTGCGGCTGCCGCCGGCGCCGCACGCGAAATGGCCGCAGCGGCCGACCCCGCTGCGCGCACCGCCGCCGCCGCTCACGCTCCAGCCGGCCCCGTCCTCGACGGGGTCCGGGCAGCGCTTAGCGGCGACATCCTCGACTTCGGCCGCGAGCTGGCCGAAGCGAACGGGCTGCGGGTTCGCTTCGCCGAACCCGTCCCGGCCGGTCTGGACTTGACCGGCACACACTTGCACGCGGCCGGCGACGGCCGCAACCCGGTGTTCCGCATCTGCGGCTGGACGCCGAGCGACGCGGACCCGCGGGTGGGCTGGCTCGACATCGGCCGCGTCACCCTGATCGACGGCTGGGCGGACCGCGCCGCCGACCCGAGCGCGCCACCCGCCTACAAGTACGCCGTGGCGGCGGGCGACACCTTCACCATTCCGTTGTGGGCGGAATGGAAGCGAAGCGAATCCGAATGCTAATTACGAGGCGGAGGAACGATATGCTATCCATCATCAAAGGCCCTTACCTGCAGTGGCCGACGGCGACGTCCATGACCTTCATGTGGGAGACTTCGGAGGAGGCGAGCGCCCGTGTGGACATCCTGGCCGCGACGCTGGTGCACGACTGGAAGCGGTACGAGCAACCGGAGCACGTGCTGTTCACCGTCACCGAGGAGGCCCCCGCGCGCCTTCACCGCGTAACGGTGAACGGGCTTGAGCCCGGGACCGTCTATTTCTATAAGGTGACATCCGAGTCCGCCGCGAGCGACAGCGGCAGCGACATCGTCGAATCCGGCCCTCATCCGTTCAAGACGGCTGCGGGCCCGGGAGTGCCGTTCTCGTTCACCGTCACAAGCGAGACGGGCGGCTACAGCGGCTTCGACACGACCGGCGGGCAGATCAACACCGCGGTCTTTGAGCAGATGCAGCGCTATCGGCCGGATCTGGCTTTGTTCGTCGGGGACATCGTCAATGACGGGCAGCAATACGAGGATTGGGAGAAATTCTTTTTCGGTCCGGGCCGCTCGTTCCTGACGACGACGCCGGCATACTGCTGCCCGGGCAACCATGAGAATTACGCCGAATCGTACAAAGATTGGTTTGCCTTCCCGCCTCCATCGATCTACTATTCGTTCGATTATGGAGACGTGCACTTCATTTCCCTGGACGCAACCGATTTCGTGAAAAATGCGCATTATCCTCAAGGGGCGGGCGAGATGTCACCGGGCCATGCCCAGTATGACTTCCTCGTTCGCGATCTGGAGGAAGCGGCCGCGGCGAAGTGGAAGATCGTCTTCTTCCACTACCCGCCCTACGTCTCCGGGAGCTACCAGGTCGAGGCGATGCGGGCGCTGTGCCCCGTCCTCGAGCGGCATGGCGTCGATCTCGTGTTCAACTCGCACACGATCGTCTACGAGCGCAGCCATCCGCTACGCGCCGACCGGCTCGACTACGAGGACGGCATCGTCTACATCGTGGCCGGAGGAGCCGGCGCGATGCCGGACTGGCTGCTGCCCAAGCGGGAGTGGCATACGTCCCAATCGGTCGCGGTGCCGCACTTCTTGCAAGTCGTGGCGCTGCCGGACCGGTTGGACATTCGTGCGATCGACATGGACGGGCGCCTATTCGACACGCTCACGATTCGCAAAGACGCGGACGGGCGGAAGTCGTTTTTTTAGTCGGGTTAACTTTTAGATACCATAGTTGAAATATTTGCATCTAATGCGCCAATTGAACCATTTCAGCTTGAATTAGATGAAAATTTTTCCGCTATCTCTTGGGTTCAACCACCCCTCCATGGGCCGGTTCTACCCCCAATCTGCAAAAATTCGCCTGCCGCTTACATGATTGATCCAACATTTGGTTACCCTACATTTTACCAAATGACGGGAGCGGCAGGCGGACTTATGAAACCCTCGACCGACAAAATCCGATTCATTCAAGCCTGCATGTTGCACATGCTGATGACCGGCTTGACCACCCATGTAATTATCAATCCGATGCTGCTGGATGCCTCGGGCCGGGACGCCTGGATCGCGGTTCTGAGCGCCGGGGTGCTGTATATGCCCTGGTGCGCCCTCCTCGCGTTCATCATGAAACGCGCCGGACAGCAAAAGCTGCAGCCTTGGCTCGCCCGTCAGACGAATCCGTTCGTCTCCTGGCTGCTGGTCATTCCTTTTTGCGTGCAGGTGTACCTGATCGGCGCCATGACCATGCTCCATACGACGGCCTGGACCATCACGAACTATTTGCCTGCGACTCCCTTGATCGCCCTGATCATTCCGCTTGCGGCGATCAGCTTCCTATTCGCGATTTCCGGGATACGGTCCATGGCGATCGGAGCCGGATTCATGCTGCCGATTGTGATTATCTTAGGGTACTTCGTTTCTATTTCCAATACGCCGGCCAAGGATTATCAACAGCTGAAGCCATTCCTGGAGAACGGTCTGCCGCCCGTGCTGGCCGGCATGGTGTATGCCGGAAGCGGCTTCGTCGAGCTGTTCGTCATGCTCGGGATCCAGCATCGGATGAAGACGCAAGCGAAGGCGTGGCAGCTGATGACGTTAGGCGCCATTCTGGTGTACATCACCCTCGGCCCGATTATCGGAGCGATTACGGAATTCGGTCCGAAGGAAGCGGCGAAACAGAACATCTCTCCCTACGAGCAATGGAGACTGGTCGAGCTGGGCAATTATGTCGAGCATTTGGACTTCTTTTCCATTTATCAATGGCAGGCCGGGGCCGTCATTCGGATCAGCCTCTCGCTGTACATATTGGCCGAGATGTTGCCCTTCCGTTCCAGCAAAGCCCGGCTATGGGGAATGGCGGTCATCATGTTCAGCTACATGGCGATGTCGCTCATTCCGGTGAGCGAATACGCGTTTTATCTCCTCCGGTATCGATACTACTTTCCCATTGCCCTTGTTGTCGTGCTCGCCACGACTAGTCTATGGGCGGTCATCGCTCTGTTAGGCAAGTCCAGGAAGGAGGCCGGCCTGACATGACTCTGAAAAAGAAAACGGATCTGAACGCAACCCAAGGGCTGTGGACCGAGGAGTTGATTCGAGAGACGTTTCGCTATTCGGCGGACGTGCAGGTGCTCTCGGTCCAGCTGACCGCCGATCGCGAGTCGACGCTCATTCTCGCGTACGCGGACGGCTTGAGCGACGACCGCCTGCTGGGGGAGATTGTCCTGCCGCAGCTTCGGCTGGTGTGGGAAACGGAAGGGCCGGATGGATTTTGCGGGAAACGCGTTCACGGCACCCTGCCCCTCCTTCCCATAGATGGGGGTGAATCGGCTGACGCGTTGGCGGAATGGCTGTTTCAGGGCGACGTCCTGCTGCTTCTGCCTGAAGCGGCGATCTCGTCCGGCGAACCGCCGTTCCTATTCCGGATGAGTATTAGCCAACGGCCTGTCCGCATGCCGGATGAGTCCAATACGGAGATCTCGATCAAAGGACCGAGAGACGGCTTCGTCGAGGATCTCATCACCAATGTGTCGCTCGTCCGCAAGCGGCTGCGCAGCCCATCCCTCCATTATGAAGCCTTCACGCTCGGCCGTCGGACGAAGTCCAAGGCGGCTCTGCTCTACATGGGGGACATCGCGCCTTCGGCCGTCATCGAGGAAGCGAGGAACCGGCTGAGGAACATCGATATGGACGGCATCTTCAGCATCGGCCAGCTGGAAGAGCAGCTGGCCGACAGCAAGTATTCCCTGCTCCCGACGCTGGATACCACCGGCCGGCCGGACTATATCGTCCAGAGCTTGTTGGCCGGCCGGTTCGCCGTGATCCTGGACGGCAACCCGATGGTGCTGATCGGGCCTGCGGGCCTGTCCATGCTGCTCAAGTCGCCGGAGGATGCGTACTTCAATTTCTATTACATCTCGTTCGCCCGTGCGATCCGTTTTTTTAGCTTTTTCCTGTCGATCTTGCTGCCCGGCATCTGGGTCTCCTTGTCCGCCTTCCATCAGGACCAGATTCCGTTCCGGCTCATGGCTACGATCGTGACCGCCCGATTGGGCTTGCCGTTCTCCGCGCAGATGGAGCTGTTCCTGCTGCTCGTGCTGCTCGAGATCTTCCGCGAGGCCGGGCTGCGGCTGCCCAGCGCGATCGGCCAGACCTTGACCGTCATCGGCGGTCTGATCATCGGAGACGCCTCCATCCGGGCCGGTCTCGTCTCGCCTTCCGTCGTCGTGGTCGGCGCGATTACTGCGGTGTCCGGTGCAACGCTGGTCAACCAATCGCTTAGCGCGGCCGTCAGCGTGCTGCGCTTTTGCCTGTTTTTGCTCTCCGCGGTACTGGGCATGTACGGCCTGCTGCTCGGCATTATCCTGATGGTGGCCTATATGTCCCGGCTCGGGTCCTACGGCGTTCCGTTCCTGACGCCGATCTCGCCTCCGGTGTTTCGGGATATGATCCAATCGTTCCTGCGCGTGCCTTGGGACAAGATGAAGAAGCGCCCGGCCTTCCTCCGCACATCGGATACGACGAAGGAGGGGGAAGAGGGCTCATGAGGCGTGTCGGGAACATCGCATGCTGTACGCTGCTCCTCCTGCTGCTCAGCGGATGCTGGAATTCCAAGGACATTCAGAATTTGGCGTACATCACGGCGATTGGCATGGACTACGAGGACGGCAAATTCATTACGTACGCCCAAGTGCTCAATTTTACGACAGTGGCCAAGCAGGAGACGGCCGAAGTCGGGAAGAAGATCCCGGTCTGGATCGGAAGAGGCGAGGGCCGGTCGGTGACGGAATCGCTCACTTCGCTGTATGCGACATCGCAGTATCGGATTTACTGGGGGCACGTCAAGGTTGTCATTTTCAGCGAGCGGATCCTGAAGCGGGGCGTTTATGAGGTGTATGACATGTTCAACCGGTACAGGGAGATCCGCTATAACATTTTGCTGTACGGGACCAAGGAAAAGCTCGTCGACATTCTGAGCCAAAAGTCGATGTTCAACCAGGCTCCGCTGAACACGCTCATTTTTAGCCCCAAAGAGGTCTTTGCCCAGCGTTCCTTCATCCTGCCGATGCAAGGCTACAAGTCGATCGCTCGTCTGCACGACGGGAGCCACTCGGTTCTGTTGCCCACCGTTTCCCTGAATAAGAATCGCTGGAGCGAGGACCAGAACCTGAAATCGATGTTCCAAATCGACGGCGCCTTTTATTTCCAAACCGGTTACGTGCTGTCCGGCTGGCTGTCGGAGCAGGAGCTGAGGGGAGGACGCTGGGTGCAAAAGAAGCTCGACCGGTCGCCCATCAACATTCCGGATGACGAGCATCCCCATGCAGGGCTTATTCTGGAGAAGCCGAAGCCGCGGCTCGAGACGATCTTCGAGAACGGCAAGGTGCGGTTCCGGGTGAAGATCCGGTTGAAGGGGTACGTGGACGAAATGCATAGCGATATAAGCGAGCGGCAGATGGAGGAGGAGGCGGCCAACAAGGTCAAGGCGGAAGTGGAGGAAGCTTTTCGCAACGGATTGAAGATTAAGGCCGACGTGTTGGGACTGGAGGAGCATCTGTACCGGAATCATCCGCAAAAATGGAAGCAGCTGGGCGCCGACCAGCGGATGATCCTGACCGAGGACTCGCTCGCGGAAGTGACCGTAAAGGTGAAGCTGAAGCATACCGGCAAATACAAGGGACGCTCCAGCTAGCGCGGGCGGACCCGCAAGAAGGCGGAGCCTCCGGGCTCCGCCTTCCGTGTTGCTGGGTCGCGCTATACGACCGGGAAGTGCCACGCCGGCTCGAGCCGGTGCACGCCCTGCGGGCGATAGCCGAGTGCCGGCGCGATCCCGCAGGCGTCGGCCAGCAAGTAGATGATGCTGAGCCACATCTCGGTGCCTTGCAGCCCTGGGGCATGCACGGTCTCCAGCTCGAAGCTGAAGCCCCGGCCCGGCTGCCAGCGGGTGAGCGTCCGCTCCAGCTGCGCCCGCGCCCACTGGACGATGTCGGCCCGCCGGTAGTCGGTCTGCTTCATGCACAGCCAGAGCGGGTGGATCACATCGAGCACGTTGCACGCATTGCCGAGATCGTCCCGGAAAAACTGCCGGTTGCGCGTATGCGCGAGCACCGAGTCGATCGTCGTGTTCGGATACGGCAGCGGCATCCCGAACTGCGCGTACGTGGAGCGGGTCAACCGGTAAAAGCCGTTGACCGGCTGCATCAGCCCTTCCTTCGCGGTCGGCCTGCCCCAGAGGCCGGTCGTCGGGTCGGCATGCGTATGCAGCCAGCCGAACAGGTCGTCCGGCCGCTTCGCCGACCCGAAGTGGCGGGCGTTGATGTACAGCCCGGTCGCATAGCTGTCGATCCAGTTTCCCGCGCTCCAGGCGTTCGTCTCCCACGGCAGCGCGTCTAGGCTGCGGAAGAGCGACTCCGATGTGCGCCGCTCGATCACGTGAACCGGATGCTCCACATGGCTGCCGAGCACCTCGAGGGCATAGCCGACCGCGAGCAAGTAGTAACCCGACAGAGTGTTCGGCAGGAAGTCCGGCTCGTCGCTGACCGGATCGGGAGCCGCCCACGGATCGGGGATGAGCCCGGTCTTCGGATCCTGGAAGCTCCGAAGCTTCGCAATCATTTGCTCGCGCGTGAAGCCCGGCGGCAGCTCCCCGAACATGGCCGCGATCTCGGTCGCATCGCAGTACGCCCGCCCGGTGCGCTTGAAGCCGGTCTTGTCGATGTAATAGGGCTCGGCGCCGGCTTCGTCCTGCACGAGGTAAGCCGACAGGACGTCCTGCAGCTCCTCCTTCACTTGCCGGCCGAATGCCGCGAGGCGCTGCTCGAGCGCCGTCCCGCCGGTGGCAGTGGCTGCGCCGTCTACCCGCGCCACAGTCGCGACGGCGTCTGCCGCCTCCGACGTCGCGGCGATCGCGGCTTGCGCGGCGGCTTCCGCCGTCGCCACGCCGTCCGAGGCCACCCGGCTGCGGAGGACGCGTGCCGGACTGCCGCCAACGATACTGTATGGCGGCACGTCCTTCGTGACGACGGCGCCCGCGCCGATGATTGTATGGGCGCCGACGCGCACGCCGTCGACGATGACGGCATTGGCGCCGATCCAGACGTCGTCGCCGATCTCGATGCCCTTCGACGTCGTCGGCTGGCGGAAGATCGGCACCTCGGCCGAATCGAAGCCATGATTGAACCCATAGATGCTCGCGAGCGAAGCGATCCGCACTCCGTCGCCCATCGTCACTTTGCCCGATACGACGGCATACGCATTGATCGTGCAGTCGGAGCCCATATGGAGCGTCGTGTTGCGCACGATGGCCCCGGCCGCGATATAGCTCCGGTCTCCCATCCGCAGCGAGTTCGGGAAGACGATCGCTTCCGGAGCGACGAAGCAGTCGACCCCGAATGTGCAGTCATAAGCTTCGGCGAGCTTTCCTTGAATCTGCGCTTGGCTCTCGCGTTCCTCGTCATTGTTCCGAATCCACGGCATGTAATCCACGTCTCGAATAGACTTTTCCACTGTGGTCAGCATCCTTTCCGAACCGCATGTATTCGGCTCCAGTGTAGCACTTCGCGGCTGGGATCAACATGGCCAGAAAGCTTGGAATCTTGTCAAAAACGCCGCTCTATCCTATGCTGAAGGCAAGAGTGACATGATGAGGGGAGGCGTCGAAAATGTCGCAGGTGGCCGGACTGCCCAGCAACCTTTGGATGACGATTCAATGGATGGACGACAAACGCACCGCAAGCGGGTGGAGGGACATCCGACAAAATACGAAGGTGCACAGCTTCTACTGGATTCGGGCGGGCCGAGGGACATTCGTAACCGATGAGCCGGTGCGCGTAAAATCGGGGATGCTGTTCTACCTGAAGCCCGGTCTGTCGATGTCCATGGAGTCGGATGACGAGGAGCCGCTGCGCATCTCCATGGTGCTGCTCAAACTGTACACGGTCGAGCAAGAAATGGCCGTCCCGGTCCAAGAGCTGGACTTGCCGTTCGTGACCCAGGTTGGCGGCGAGTCGCAGCAGCGATTGGACGAGGGGTTCGAGGCGCTCACATCCGGATGGGTGCCGGGTCAGCCGGCCGAGGAGCTCCGTGCCAAGGCAGTGCTGTACGAGCTGCTGTACGAGATCGTCCAGCTCCAGTATTCCAGCCCGGCCGCCGAGATCGGCCCGGAGCTGTTCCGGCGCATTAAGGGTGAGCTGGAACGCGATTTCGGTGAGCCGCTTCGGCTGAAGGAGGTCGCGGCCCGCAGCGGCATCTCGGTGTCCCATCTGCGCGAGCTGTTCCACCGGTACCTCGGGATGAGCCCGAAGAGTTACCTCGACCAGGTGCGCAACGAGCATGCGAAGAAACGGCTCATCTACACGAGCCTGACGGTGCGGGAGATCGGAGAGAGCTGCGGTTACGCGGACGAATACCACTTCAGCAAACGGTTCAAGCAAGCGAACGGCCTCCCGCCGCTCGCGTTCCGGATGCGGAACCGCTAAGCAGTTGTCTCTCTGCGGCAACGGCCGGGAATGGTGGCGGACGAGAATAAGGGCCTTCCTGGCCAGGAAGGCCCTCCAGGGCGGGACTTAATCCACCTCACAAGATGGGCGACAGCAGATTGGAGATGCCCTCCATCAGGCGATGCCAGAGGGAGCGGTTGTCGTACTCGGCTTCGGTCAGCTCAACGGAATCCTTCATGTCCTCCAGGAAGATGTTCTGGAGCTTCTGCGACGTCGGCGCGTGGTAGAGGACGGCGTTCGTTTCGAAATTCAGCTTCAGGCTGCGCTGGTCGAAATTCGCCGTACCCACGGTGGAGATGGTGCCGTCGATGATAAGCGCTTTGGCGTGCAGGAAGCCTTTGCGGTACAGATAACATTTCACTCCGGCCGGCAGCAGCTCCCCGACGTAATAGAGAGAGGCCCAGTGTACGAACAAGTGGTCCGCGTCGTAGGGAATCATCACCTTGACCTCGATGCCGGACAAGGCGGCGATGCGGAGGGCATTCTGCAGGCTCTCGTCCGGGATGAAGTAAGGGGTTTGCAAATAGATGCTGCGGCGCGCCGAGTGGATCATTTTGATGTACATGTTCTCGATGTGGCTCCACTTCTGGTTCGGTCCGCTCGCGATCAATTGGATCGGCACGTCGCCGTGGCCCGGCTCCTCCACGGGAGGGAAGTACGTCGGATTATAGTCGACGGGCGTCTGGGAGGCCAAATTCCAGTCGCGGATGAACAGGGCTTGGAGCGAATGGACGCTGTTGCCTCGCAAACGCAGGTGCGTGTCGCGCCAGAAGCCGAATTTTTTGCTCAGCCCTATGTACTCGTTGCCCACGTTGAAACCGCCGATGTAGCCGATCTTCCCGTCGATGACGACGACTTTGCGATGATTCCGGTAGTTCACCCGCAAATTCAGGTAAGGGATGCGCGAGGGGAAGAACGCTGCCCGTTGCCCGCCCGCCGCGGTGAAAGCGCGGAAGAACTTGTCGTTCAGCTGCCGCGACCCGATGTCGTCGTACAGAATGCGCACCTGCACGCCTTCCGCCGCTTTCCTCGTCAAAGCTGCTAGGACGCGTTGGCCGAGCTCGTCGGTATTGATGATGTAATATTGGAAATGAATGTGATGCTGGGCCGCTTCAATCTTGGCTAACAAATCCTCGAACTTGGAATTGCCCTCGGTGAACAGCTCCACTTCGTTGTTTTGGGTGAGCAGCGCCTTGTTCGCCTTGACGTTCAAGTAGATCGTATCCTTGTAATGCTCGATCTCCGGATCCTTGTACTCGATTTGCCCTTCGTGGATGCGTCGGGCTTGCGCCTGGGTCAGCTTGCGCATGATCTCGACTTCCCGCTCGTTCAGGCGGTACAGCTTGCGCCGGCTCATTTTTTGCCCCAGGATGATGTAGAGCACGAAGCCCACGATGGGGACGAACAGAAGCACCATGAGCCACGACCAAGTGGCGGCGACATTGCGGCGTTCCAGGAACACGACCGCGACCGCTAGGAGGATGTTGATGATGAGGATGTAGATCGATATGCCTTGCTGCAGCGAGAACATGAATGACACCCCGGGATTATATTTGTAGAAGTACGGTCGACGTTGCTCTACCATTGTACACTTGTTAGAAGCTGGAATAAAGCGGGCGCCATAAAGCTCTTTTATCGGATGCAAAGATTTTGGTATTTTACTTTATCTTCGTAATGAGGTAAGTTGATTATAAAAGTAAAATGCTTAGGGAGACTGATGACAATGCCAATTCAACTTAGCATTCAGCGAGCACAGCAGCTCAAGGCGAAACCGGACGAGAAGAAGCTCGGTTTCGGGCAATATTACACCGATCATATGTTGATTATCGACTATACGAAAGGCCAAGGTTGGCACGACGCCAGAATCGTCCCGTACGCTCCGATCTCGCTCGATCCGGCTGCCATGGTGCTGCACTATGGACAAGCGATTTTCGAGGGGATGAAGGCGTTCCGCACGGAGAAGGGCGAGATTCTGCTGTTCCGTCCGGACAAGAACATGGAGCGCATGAACGTCTCGAACGATCGGCTCAGCATTCCTCCGGTGGACGGGGACTTCTTAATTCACGCCATTAAGGAACTTGTGCACCTGGAGCAAGATTGGGTGCCGAGCGAGCCGGGCACTTCGCTCTATATCCGTCCTTTCATTATTGCCACGGAAGCCTGCCTCGGCGTCAGAGCTTCGTACCAATATATGCTTATGGTCATTCTGTCTCCGGTCGGCGCCTACTATTCGGAAGGGATCAAGCCGGTCAAGATCAACGTGGAGAGCGAGTATGTGCGCGCCGTCCGCGGCGGAACGGGCCATGCCAAGACCGCGGGCAACTATGCGTCCAGCATCAAGGCGCAGGAGGAAGCGAAGGAAGGCGGCTACGCGCAAGTACTATGGCTCGACGGCGTGGAGAAAAAGTACATTGAGGAAGTCGGCAGCATGAACGTGTTCTTCAAAATCAATGGCGAAGTTGTCACGCCGGAGCTGAACGGCAGCATCCTGCAGGGCGTCACCCGGGATTCCGTGCTCCAGCTGCTGAAGAGCTGGAACGTTCCGGTTACGGAGCGCCGCGTGTCGATCCAGGAGCTGTACGACGCGTCGGCGAACGGTACGCTCGAGGAAGCGTTCGGCACGGGCACCGCGGCTGTAATCTCGCCCATCGGCGAGCTGAGTTGGGAAGGCAGGGTCATCCAGATCAACGGCGGAGTGATCGGGCCGATCGCCCAGCGGCTGTACGATTCCATCACCGGTATCCAGAACGGCACGCTCGCTGATCCGTTCGGGTGGACGGTACAGGTGGAGACGGCTAAGGCGTAATAAACCAAAAGCGGAGAAAAGGCCATTCTTAGGTCTCTTGTGACCTCAGGATGGCCTTTTTTGTGGTTTTCGGATCATTGACAGCCCATTTTATATCATGTAAATTATACATGTAAATAATACGGATGAAAGGAGGCTTATGTTCTTTACGTCCATCTAAGACTGAAACCTGCACTAGAATTGGAGCTGAATTGCTGACTTTCACTACAACATGTAACCGCTTGCAGACGAATGTGAACCGACACTATTCGTAAAAGAGGAGTTGTTCCTGTTGGTGAGATCTATCCGGTTATCCAAAGGTTTATGTGTTTTATTGATCATTGCTCTCCTCCTTCCTTTCTTCCAAGCACCAAGCCAAACTACATATGCAGAAGGTGTTGAAGTGCAACAAGAAAATTCGCTGCCCCCGAACGGCGGATTCGAGGAATCGACTAACGGCAAACCGTTGAATTGGGTGTTGTACGATCCGAACCAGGTGTATCAAACGACCACGGAGCAGGTGTATGGAGGCTCGTATAGCGCCAAAATCACCAATCTTACTTCATCCGCGGGACTACGCAGCGCGAAGATGCCCGTCACGCCGGGGACGATGTACGAGGCATCCGTCATGTCCTACAATCTGGACGCCAATTCGGATCTGTATCTCGAATTTTGGGATGCCTCCAACAAACGGTTGACTCCGGTCACCACGAAAACCAACTCCACCAGAACGCAATGGGTCCGCACGGACATTCGGGCGCAAGCCCCGGCGGGCGCGGTATCGGCGACGCTGCTGCTCTACCTGTCCAGCGCGAATAAAGGCACGGCCTACTTTGACGATGCCAAGTTCAGCGCAGCCTCCGTTCAATCCTCTTTCGATCATCTCGTCGTGAATACATCCAAAACGTTATATCAAGTAGGCGATACCGGCACGCTCAAATGGTATGGCTTGAGAAGTGACGGTTCCTTGTTGAAAGACTCGGAGATCTCACAGGTCTCCTATACAAGCATGAACCCCGACGTCTTCGCGGTGCATCCGTCCAATGGGAGCTTCCAGGCGTTGTCCGCCGGCAGCAGCGAGATCAAGGTGAAGGTCACCTCGGGCGGGGTTACCCATACGTCCATCATTACGCTTCGGGCCGACGATTTCAGCGGCACAATTCGGAGCAGTAAAACCAAAAGCACGTATTATAAGGACACGAAGCTCCAGAACCTCCGGGACAATCTGGCGAAATATGAGTGGGCGCGCGCCGAGCGGGACTCGGCGGTGACGACTGCGGCTCCCTATTTGGCCATCGACGATCAAAAGCTGTGGAGCATCGTCACCTCCCAGAGTGTATCCCGCAGTCTGGGGATCGCGACCCGGTACAAGCTAAGAGTGAAGGGAAGTCCCGATCCTGCGGATTCAACCATCAGCAATTATGGTAATTACCCATGGAAAATCGACGTCATCAACAAGCCTTGGAAGCTGCAAAGTCCGGTCACCGGACGCTACTTCCCGACCAACGACTTCGCTTCGTTCTACGAGAGCGGGATCGACGAGTACGGGGCGTTCGATTATAAACTCGCTATGCAAAACGGCTCCGCCTATTTAACCAACCTGGAAACCCCCGGCTCCAAGTGGGGGGTCGACGACGGCTGGGGCTGGATGGAAGACAATGACGACATTTGGACTTTTATTGCCTACTATAATCATTGGGGAATCTGGTACAGCGGGTTCATTACCAAAGCTCTGGACAGTCTGAGAAATGCGTACCTGTATACGGGCAATCCGGAGTATGCTTACAAAGGGCTTATTCTCCTGGACCGGGTAGCGGATCTGTACCCCGACATGGATGTCACGGCTTATCCGTGGAACAAAGGGTTCGATAACGGAGACCCGGGCATTCATACCGCGCAAGGAAAAGCCGTGAACGATATATGGGAGACCGGGTTGGTCAAGAGCCTGGTGCTTGCCTACGATGCGTTCTTCCCCGAGGCCCAAAGTCAGGAGAATCGATTGGTGTCGTTCCTGTCGGCCCAGTCGGCCAAGTACCACATGGCAAACCCCAAAAATTCGGCGGCCGCCATCAAGAAGAACATCGAAGACAATATCGTACGGGTGGTCTATCCCGGTATGAAGCAATCCCAGATTCGCGGCAATATGGGGATGCATCAAAGCGCCTTGGCGCTCGCTGCGGTCGTGCTGGATGAAGAGAACACTTCCAAGACGTGGTTGGATTATGTGTTCCAAACTGGGGGGCTGGTGACGGTGAAAGATCCGGACCGCCCCTATGGCAGGCAGTATCAAGTGACGGGCGGCGATCTGAATCGGCTGCTGGTGGATGAGATCGACCGGGATGGGATGGGGAACGAAGCCGCCCCCGGCTATAACGCTTTATGGCTGAATACGTTTTTGGAAACGGCAGAGTACCTGGACGGCTACGAGCGGTATCCGGTGTTTGATATTTACCAACATGTCAAATTTCAGAAAATGTTCTCCGCCTTCTACCAGTTGACGATGCTCGGCAAATATACCCCTTCGATCGGCGACTCCGGCTTTTTGGGTTCGCCGGGCGTAGTCGGGAATATGAATCATGATCTGCTGGCCTTCGAGAGATGGCGCGATCCGCTTCAGGCCCAGCTGATTTATCTGAAAAACGGCAATTCGGCGAACGGCCTCCACGGAAGTATTTTCTCCGCCAATCCGGAGCAGATCGGACTCGACATTGCGAATGTCATACAGTCGCGAGGCCCCTTGCAGCTGGACAGCACGTTAATGAGCGGGTACGGTCTGGCGGCACTTCGCGATGGGGATCCGGCCACGCTGCAGACGGACGGCACGGTATTCGATTTCAAGGACTTGAAGATTGTATCCGCCAATCGCGGCACCAAGTATTTGCCTGCCTATGGCGCCTTGCTCTTCCAGAACCTTGATGACACCGACGGGGCGATTACGTTCGAGTTCAACGTTCCGGCATCGGGCGAATACGGCATTGACTTCCTGCCGAACAAGGCGACCAGCTATGGCAAATACAAGGTGGCCGTGGACGGACTGGAAGTCGGATCGTATGACTTCTATGGCGGTTCGGCTCCGAGCAGCTTCACTACGTTAACGAACCGCTCGCTGGAGGCCGGTCCGCATACGATCTCCTTCGTGTACGAAGACCGGAATCCGGCGTCGACCGGGTATTACGCGGCCTTCAAGAAGCTGGCTCTGGTCACGCCGGAAGAGCGGGAGCGCCAGGAGACGGCCAAGCCGGATACGCAGCGCGATATCTGGATGTATTTCGGCAGGAACGGCGGCCACGGCCACAAGGATACGCTTAACTTGGGTCTCCACGCGTACGGGATGGATCTGGCGCCGGATCTGGGCTACCCGGATGTAACCGGCAACGACCCCAAGCGGATGGAGTGGACGGAGAACACAATCTCTCACAATACCGTGATGGTGGACAAATCCAAGCAAAGCAACTCGATTGTCGGACTTCCGCGGCATTTCGACGGCAACGGGAATGTGCAGCTGTTCGATGTCGAGGCTCCTGATGTATATCCGAATACGGACCTGTACCGCCGCACCACCTCGCTGATCAAGGTGGATGACGAGCGTTCGTATGCCGTCGACTTTTTCCGGGTCGAGGGCGGCAGCAACCACACGTTCAGCTTCCATAGCGCCGATGCGACCGTGACTACGGAAGGGCTGGAGCTGGTCCCGCAAAAGGATAGCAGCGGCAAGTACGTGGGGACTTATGCGGGAGCCGACGTTCCTTATGGCCAGAAGGAGCCGGGAAGCGGTTCGGGCAGCGGGTACAAGGGGAGCGGGTTCCATTATTTGTTCGACGTGGACCGGGCTTCGTCTCCGCAAGCGCCCTTCAGCGTGGATTGGAAGGTGAAGGACACATGGGGGATTGACCCTGCCGATCCGAACGTTCACCTTCGCCTGACTATGCTGAATTCGGTCGACGGAGTGGCGCTGGCCAGCGGTCAACCGCCTCAGAACAACGCGAAGAGTCCCCCGTCGGTCCGGTATATGGTAGCGGAGAGGACGGGCGACAACCTGAAATCGACGTTTGCTTCGGTAATCGAGCCGTACAAGAGTGAACGCTTTATCGAATCGATCGAACGGGTTGCCGTGAGCAAGGCCGGATCTCCGGTAACCGATGAGTCGGTTCAAGCGGTGAAGGTAACTTTGAAAAATGGAAGAACCGACTACGTCATTTACTCGCTGGATCCGAATTCGATTTATACCATAGACAATCAACTGCAGTTCAAGGGATTCTTCGGGGTCTATTCGGAGCGAAACGGGCAATACGAGTCGGTCTATCTGAACGACGGGACCCTGCTCGGCTTGCTGGAGGAACCCGTGATTCAGCAGTCATTCGGCAGCTTGGACGGGACGATTGCCGATTTCACGAAGACGATGTCCTTGCATAACGAGCTTATCGTGAATCTCGATCTTCGCGGCATACAGCCGGAGTCGCTCGTAGGCCGTATGATTCATATTGACAATGACGGCGTTCGGAACGGCACATACGAGATCAAAGGCTTGACTCGTGTCGGTCCAAACCAGTATCGGGTCGATCTGGGGGACATCACGCTCATCCGCTCCTATCGGGATTCGAATGATTTCAGCCAAGGATACGTCTACGATATTGCGCCAGGTGCGGCCTTCCGCATTCCGTTGTCCTTTACCCCGCCTGTGGTCACCTCGATCCGACTGAGCGGGATCCCCTCTCCGCTGCAGGCGGGCACGGTCAAGCAAACGGTAGTAACGGCAACCTACAGCAACGGCGCAGAGGCGGATGTAACCCGCTGGGCGCATTATACGAGCTCCGACCCGAGCGTGGCGGAATTTACGGATACGGGGCTGCTTTTGGCCCGAAAAGCCGGAACGACCGTAGTTAAGGCGACATATGGAGAGTTCGTGTCCGAAGCCTTCACACTGCAGGTGGAAGGCGCTGCGAAGAGCACGGCCAAGCCGGGGGTTCCTGTTCTCTCCCATGACAACGGGTACGATTACGGCTTATTGGACGGCCGATACAACGTCACGATGAACTTGTGGTATGGGCAAAACGGCTGGATCTACAAGCTGTATGAAAACGATGTGGTCGTCGATACGCAGATCCTGTCCGATCAGACCCCGGCTCCTCAGTCGGCGGTGACCGCCATCAGCGGCAAGACGAACGGCACCTACCGGTATCGGGCGGAGCTCACGAACGGACATGGAACGACGAGCAGCGATCCTCTCGTCGTCACCGTCAAGGATGCAGCGCCAGGCAAGCCTGTATTGGCTCATAATAACTGGGACGGAGACGGCCGCTATGAAGTGAGCATGAATCTGTGGTGGGGGACGAACGGAGGCACGTATCGCTTATACGAGAACGGGGTGCTGATCGATACCCAGACCTTGACCGAACGAACGCCTAACGCCCAAACCGCTGTTACAAGCGTAGCGAACCGAAGCAAGGGTACGTATGAATATCGGGCGGAGCTGGTCAACTATGCTGGTGTAACTGCAAGCGACAGGCTGACTATCATCGTCGACAAGTGAATCGGGATAGGAGAAGAGCCGGTCATTCGACCGGCTTTTTGTCTCCTGATCCGGTATGTTATGATGGTTCCAATGATGGACTGTGTGCCCTTACTAGGGGCAGAGTAACTAGGAGGACCGTTGTGAGAGCAGGCTCCAAAAAGTACGCCAAGTTTCTGAATGACATAAAGCTGAGCATCATAAGCGGGGAGCTGTCGGAAGGGGAGTTCATCCCGTCCGAGAACAGCCTCGTTCAGCAGTATGGTCTGAGCCGCCCGACCGTGCGCAAGGCGCTGGCGGAATTGGCGCAAGAGGGGCTGATCCAGACCATTCCCGGCAAAGGAAGCGTGATCCTGGGAACCGATCATCTGGAGCTGAAGGTCACGATGCTGAACCTGTACTGGATTCTTCCGTCGAATGAATATCCGCTCATTGAACGGGTTGTAGAGCGATTTAATGCAGAACACCGGCACATTCAGGTTCGACTCGTCCCCTTTTATAGCGAAATCACGCCTTCCATCTATGCCAGCTATAGAGCGCAGGATATGCAGGAACGGAAGCCGGATTTGATCAGCATCACCAACCGATTCCTGCTGGAGCTGGAAACCGAGAAGATTGATTCCGTTCTGCAGCCCTTGAACGATCTCCAGCTCGATACGCGGGCGGAAATCTATGATTTTCTGTGGAGTCCCACCATCCGGAACGGACAACTGTACGCGGTGCCGGTTACGTTCTCGCCTATTATACTGGTTTACAATAAGTCTATGTTCCATCAGATCGGCCTCGAGGTGCCGAACCGCCGTTGGACGTGGGAGGATCTGGTGCAGGCGGCTTCGCAGCTTACCCGGGAGGTTAGCCCCTCCACGGTTCAATATGGCTTTTCGTTTTCTCCTTCCTTTTACCGCTGGCCGTTGTTTTTCCTGCAAGAGGGAGGGGAGTTTGTGAAGGATGGGATTGCTTTCCCTCCGTCGGAGCAAGGGAAAGCCGGAATCCGGTTTATACTCGATTTGATCTACAAGTATAGAGTAGCGCCGCTGCTCTATAAGAGCTCTGACCTGAGCGAGCAGTTTTTCCATCGGGGCAAGGTCGGCATGATTTTATCCACGTACTATTTGTGCGAGTCGTATAGCGGCAATCCTTTTGAATGGGGAATTTGCAAATTTCCTACCGGCAGAATGGACAAGTCTTTAGCCATCTCTACGAATATCGGGATCAGCAAAGATTGCGAGCATGTACACGAGGCCCGTTATTTCATCCAATATTTGTTGTCCGAGCCTGTTCAAGCGTTCATTAAAGCGAAGAGCACCACTATTCCGGTCGTCCGATCGGTGGCGGAATCCACGAATTACCCGCATACATCTTTTACAGGCGAGGGGTATTATTCGTTCTTGGATACATTGGGCGATATCCAATTGGTCAATGATTTGGGTCTATCCAATCATCAAGTCGCTCAGCTAAACCAGGCGATGGAGATGGTCTGGTTCCGGACGGAGACGTTCGATCATGTATGGGAAGCCATTGGAGCGCGTTCCGATTAAGCTTGGCGCCTCTTTTGTAGTTGCGGACGGCGATTTCAACATGATACGCTTTGCTTGTCATATCCAGTTGAAGGAGGAGTAGGTTATGAGCGAAGCCAAGTACATATGCCGCCGGCTGCCGGCGGAGGGGAAGCTGTCGCTTCCGTTGGGAGCGTCGTTGTGGGAGCGGGCCGAGCAGGTGGAGCTGCTCGAGGTGGTGAGCGGCGGTGAGCCGCGGCTCGGTACGCGCGTCCGCGCAGCCTGGAACGACTGGGGCGTGTATTACCGGTTCGAATGCGAGGACGACTATATCCTCAGCACGATGACGCAGCGTGACGACCCGATCTACGAAGAGGACGTAGTAGAAGTGTTTATGTCGGTTGACGGGGATCTGACGCGGTATTTTGAATTCGAGTTCAGCCCGGCCGGCGTCCTGTTCGACGCCAAGATCGTCAATGACTTGTCTGATCCGAAGGGCGCTTCGATTCAAGTGGACACGTCCTGGGACAGCGCGGAGCTGGCTTCCTCGGTGAGTGTGGATCTGGCGAATCGGCGGGTCGTCTACGAGATCGCGATTCCCGCAGTGGATCTGCTGAACGGGAAGTCCATCCAGCCCGGCGACGAGTGGAGGACCAACCTGTATCGCATCGACCGTAGCCCGAACCGCGACGAGGACGAGTATACCGCTTGGTCCCCTACGGGCATCGTCCGCTTCCATATCCCGCGACGATTTGGAACATTTGTCTTCGAATAGCGGATTTGGGCGGAATGGCAGCGTTTTCCCAGCATTTTGATATTGAAACCAATTCATTCCTATGCTAGCCTTACTAACAGAAACGCAACATAATCAAGCCGAATCCGGTCGTACCGAACGACCGGTACGGGGGACCGATGGAAAGAAGCTGACGGGCGCTTAGGCAGGTCCTGTCGGCCTTTTCTTTCCCATGCGCCTTCCGGCCTAAGGCCGCGAATGCGCTAGTGGGGTGAATGCGAAGCCGCTCCGTGCAGGAGCGACACGCTAGGGAACACTCTCTTCCCGAACCCGACACCTAACCTCGGAGGCACTAGGAGGGAAAGCTGGTTGAAGAAATGGTTCAAACCCGTGGCGATGTCCTGCGCCACGTTGGGACTGGCCGCCTTGCTGTATGCGGGTGCGCCGTCCGACGCCTCCGCTGCTCCGGCGGATGACGTGAAGATGCAAGTGAACGACTCGCTCGTCTCCTTCCCGGAAACCGGGCCGGTCATGAGCCCTGCCGGCTCGGTGCTCGTTCCTCTTCGTGCGGTAGCCGAGCAGATCGGCTTCAAGCTCGATTACAGCATGCAAGGCTCGACCGTCAGCCTCACGATGAGCGACGGCAAGCGATCGATCAGCCTGCGCACCGGCTCGCCGGATGCGACCGTGAACGGGAAATCCGTGAAGCTGGAGACGGCACCCGCGTTCATGAACAGTGCGACGTATGTGCCGCTTCGGTTCGTCTCGGAGAGCCTCGGTTATCTCGTGCAGTGGGATAATGATAACCGGATCGCGATCCTGAGTCTGGATGGCAGCTATCATGCCCCGGCCTGGTACGCCCCGCCGAAGAAGTCCTCGACCGACCTGCTGTTGGAAACGGCGCAGACGTACCTCGGCATCCGCTATCAATGGGGCGGTACGACGCCTGCCGGTTTCGATTGCTCCGGCTTCGTCAATTACGTGTTCGATCAGTACGGCATCGACCTGCCTCGGACGTCCCGGGGGATGTACGACAGTGCCGGCTATTCGACCGTCGGGTTAGCGCCCGGCGATCTCGTGTTCTTCAGCATCGGCGGTTCCACTACGCATGTGGGCATCTACTTGGGGAATGAGCTGTTCATCTCCTCGACGACCTCGAGCGGGGTGAAGATCGATTCGATTACGAGCAGCTATTGGGGCAAGCGTTTCATCGGCGCGAAGCGCGTCATGTAAGGAAGTCTAAGGGAAAACGGCACGGACCTGACCGCGGGTTCGGGCCGTTTTGTCGTTTGTACGCGGTACGACTTTAGGCCTAAAAGTATACAAATCGTGGCCTAGCTCTTCATTCTGCGCGCCTATTTTCCGACAAACCATTTAGAACAACTTGACGGCTCTTGCTTTCATCCACTTTTTTCTTACTCAAGGCAGGTGCAGCATAATGCGAATCAATCATAATCTGGCTGCCGGGAATACGCAGCGGCAAGCCTCCACGAATAATACGGCCGTCGGCAAAGCGCTCGAGAAGCTGTCGTCCGGCTATCGCATCAACCGCGCCGGCGACGACGCGGCCGGGCTCGCGATCTCCGAGAAGATGCGCGGGCAGATTCGCGGTCTCGATCAGGCGTCCCGCAATGCGCAGGATGCGATCTCGCTCATCCAGACCGCCGAAGGCGCGATGGGCTCGACACAAAACATCCTGCAGCGGATGCGGGAGCTGGCGGTGCAATCGGCGAACGGTACGATGACCGATTCGGACCGCGAGCAGCTGCAGAAGGAAGTGGCGCAGCTCAAGACCGAGATCGACCGGGTCGCGACGACGACCGAGTTCAATACGAAGAAGCTGCTGAACGGCAGCTTGAGCGGCAAGAAGGAGGCGCAGGGGACGGAAGTGCTCTCCGCCATGCTCGATCAGGCGGACATTCCGGCTACCTCCGCGACCGCCAAGGCCGGCTATGCCGTCCCGATGCGGGAGGCCACGCCGGGGCAGCCCGGTACGGGGTACACGCAGATGGCGGGCGAGCCGCTGATGGAGCCGATTGTGGTTCAGACCGGGCTTAACGACCAGTTCAGCATTTCAATTAACGGGTCCGTATACAATCCTGTGTCCATCCCAGCCAGCCCCGCTCGCGGCTATACGAAAGCGGAATTTATCAGTGCCTTGAATAGTGCCGTGCAGGTATCGGTGGGTACGGATTGGGTCAATGAACTTAACCAAGTTTCATTTCAGTCCAGCCCGGATGGTCGGTTAATGGTTCAAACGGTGGCGACGGGGAGCAATAGCTCGATTTCAGTCAGTTTGTCGAATCCCGGAACAGCTTCCCAATCCGCCCTGATGGCGATGGGGTATGCCGCGAAGGCTCCGGTGTTGACCGGGACGGTCAATCTGCCTCCGACGGTAACTCTAGACGCTGTGGCAGCCAACAATGATCTGAGTGTAATTCTAGGCAACTCAACCCTAACTGTGAATGTTGTGACGGATGCGGGGCTGACCGCGGGTGGCACCTATTCGTTGCCGGACCTAGTTACTGCCCTTCAAACGGCGATGGACACCCAGTTTGGGAAAGACATTATCCAAGTGAAGGATGACGGTACACACAAGCTGAGCTTCTACACTGCCATTGGGACGGCCACATTCAGTATAGCCGACAGTGGAGGCACATTTGCCACCACCCTCCTGGGCGGATCGCCGGTGAACGCGCCGGCCGGAACGCCGGTTACGAATATTAACATCAAGGGTGCCGATCATATCATTGCGAACAAAGGCGGCACTTATATAGGGGAAGGCGTGAATGACCAATTCACGATTCGCGTGAACGGCGGGGAGCCGGAGACGATTACACTGAACGCGGGGACGTATGCGCCGGTTCAGAAGCTGCTGGATGAGATCAACAATCAGCTCGGCACGCATCCGGCGCTGGCGAATGAAGTGTTCGCTTATTTGGACGAGCAAGGTAGGCTTACGTTCGCGACGTACAAGTCGGGGGCAAGCACAAGGGTAGAGGTGGGGGATCCGAACCCTCTGACCCGGACCGCGCTCGGTGTACTCGGCTTCGCCGATTCGGCGGGC
The DNA here is from genome assembly GCF_045062745.1 of Paenibacillus sp. HJGM_3. Classification (NCBI taxonomy): domain Bacteria; kingdom Bacillati; phylum Bacillota; class Bacilli; order Caryophanales; family Paenibacillaceae; genus Paenibacillus; species Paenibacillus sp. HJGM_3. The sequence goes on along the minus strand of NZ_JBJGED010000001.1, from coordinate 497,258 downwards.
GATCTGAACTCGAGCGCTTCGTTCACGAATATCGCGGCCGGGATCGACTTGACGACGGCCGCGAATCGCAAGCTTAACATTACGCTGGGGAACAAGACGGTTACCATCGATCTGGGCAATCAGAATGTGAACACGACGACCGTTCCGGGGAATGACAATACATCCCGCGATGCGTTCCTAACAGCCTTGCAGGGGGAGATCAACGCCGCCTTCGGAGAAGGAGCCTTGACCGTGAAGTGGGCGAGCGTCCCGCCGAAGGAAGTACTGACGATCAGCAGTAATGCACGGGCTTCGAAGTTCGAACTCTCGAATGGAGGAGCCGGCGTCACGGGAGCTACTGCGCTGTTCGGTGCCGCTACCGTTACCTCGTCGACCGGCTACTCCGGTGCACCGAACGAGATCCGGGTGGGCAGCGATGCGATCGCCCAATCAATCACGAACGCCACTCCGCTCAGCGAGCTCGCCGATTCCGACGGCAATGGGCTCGGGCTGAAGACGGGCCATGTGATCAAGATTACCGGCTCGCAGAACGGGGAAGGCTTCGAGACCGAGTTCCAGGTGGGGTCTGGGTCCACATTGGGCGAGCTGCTCGGGGCGCTGCGCAAGCTGGACGAGTTCCGCGGGGCAGCGGTGTCCCTGGACCTGCTCCAAGGCAAGATCGTAATCCGTGGAGCTACGGGCGAGACGAAGGACATCTCGAACCTCACGTTCACTGCGCAGCGATCGGCTACCGATTCTAGCGGCGTGTCCGCGTTCAACCGGGTGTTCAACACGTTCGCGGTGACGCGTCAAGCGCAGAACGCGAGCTCCGACCGGTCGCTCTCGATGCAGATCGGGGCCAACCAAGGGCAGACGCTGACGCTCGACATCAACAATGTGAGCCTGGGGGCGCTGCGGCTGACCGCCGTTGACGTGTCGACCTCCAATTCCTCGCAGTCGGCGATTAGCGTCATTAACAATGCCGTCGAGTTCGTCTCGACGGAGCGGGCCAAGCTGGGCGCGGCGCAAAACCGGCTCGAGCATACGATCCAGAACCTCGGCACCTCGAGCGAGAACTTGACGGCATCCGAGTCACGCATCCGCGATGTCGACATGGCCAAGGAGATGCTCGGCTTCACGAAGGACAACATCCTGTCGCAGGCCGCGCAAGCAATGCTGGCGCAAGCGAACCAACAGCCGCAGGGCGTGCTGCAGCTGCTGAAATAAGGACAACAAGAGGGCATCCCTGGCGGGATGCCCTCTTTGCCAGCCGGCCGCTCCAAAGTAAATTTTCTACTCTACAGCCCCGCAACCGACCGACTTCCGAGCTCCAAAGTAGATTTTCTACTCTACAGCCCCGCAACCACCCAACTTCGCCCATCACTCCCCCAAATCGTCCAGCCACAGCCCGCGCACCTGCTCGCACAGCTCTTCCTCGGTAAGGATGCCGGCCCAATACTTCTTCAGCTGCTGCCGGAGCAGAGCGAACGTCCGGAGCGGGAAGTTCAGCTCCCGGTGCAGCCGGTAGGAGGCCATGATCTCTCGGAACAAATAGTACCGCGCCGGCCGGTTCATCGCTTCTGGAGCCGGGTCCGCCGGAGCCTCCGCCACCCGCTTGCGCGCCGGCAGGCTGAGCGTGTCGCGCCGCAGAATCGCCTGCGCTCGCGTCGAGGCGAGGTAGTCTACTAGCTGCTTCGCCGCCTCCTTGTGCTTCGCCGCCACGTTCACGGCCACCCCGATTACGGTCATCAGCGAGCGGGGCTCGTACAAGTAAGGTAAGGGCGAGATGTCGTAATCGATCGCGGAATGCTTAATCTCGTTAAGGGTCATGTAGTTGGTCAGGATCATCGAGACTTTGCCCTGCATGAACAGCTCGTTCACGTCATGGCTGTTCTCGGACATGTAGTTCGGGAACACGCGGGGATCCGTAATAATCCGTTTGCACAACCGGATGCTCTCGAGGAGTCGCGTGTCGTGCAGCTCCACGAAGCCGCCCGCGTCCGGCTCGAAGCGGAGACCGCTCTGGAGCAGGAAGGCCGGCCAGCGGTTGTCCGACAGCAGGTGGAAGTACAGGCCGTGCCGCTCGCCCGGCACGGTCAGCGTCGCGGCGTGCTTGAGCGCCTCCGCCCAGGTCCAGCTGCCGTCCGGCTCCGGGACGCCCGCCTGGCGAAAATGCTCGCGATTGTACGCGAGCAGCACCGGCGAGAAGACGATCGGCCTCGCCAGCAGCAAGCCCCCGGACTCGAAAGCCTCGCTCGCGAACCCGTACACCCCCGGGTCGGGCGTGAGCGGCTCCAAGAGTCGAGTCGACCCGCTATGCTCGCTGCACATGAAATCCATATTGTTGATCGTGAGGGCGTCGACCAATCCGCTCTGCAGGTAGTCCCGATTGAAACCTTGGTACTCCACGGTCGAGAGCCGGACGGTCTTCACCCGGAGGCCGGGATGAAGCGCTTGGAAGTCCTCCAGCAGCGCGGTGAGATGGAAATCGCGCTCGATCGTGCCATACGTGCCGAGCGTCACCGTAAGCGTCTCCGCCGCGCGGTTCGTCACTTGGCTGCCGACCCGATTGATCTTCACGATCCATCCTTCCGCCAGTAGCTGATCCAGCCCTTTGCGCACCGACTTGTTGCTCAGGTTGTACTTCTCCACCAGCTCCGTCTCCGCAGGAAGATAGTCCCCCGGCTTGTAGTCGCCGTCGGCGATCTGCTGCCGCAAGTCCAGGACCATCTCCTGCAGACGGGCTGAGAATGTAGCGCGGCTGCGCGGATTTCGCTTCTCCATCTTCGCTCTCCCTTGCTGAGTTCATTACTCTCGTTCATACCTCAATCATACCGAATGAGAGTTATGATGTACAGTAAAGTGATTTATACAAAATAGCCATTGACAGCATTTAGCCCCGTAAGTAAACTGATGCCGTAATTATACAGCAATATGTACAGCAGAATACAAAGCACACCATACCAATCCTGCGCGATGTACAGCAGGGGCCAATAAAGGACAGGTGACCATCATGAAGCAAGTAAAAGTCGGGATCATCGGGTGCGGCAATCTGGGCAGAACGCATGCGGAATGCATCCAGCAGCTGGACGGGATGACCGTCGCCGCCTATTGCGACGTGTTCGAGGAGAATGCCCGGAAGCTGCTGGAGCGGTTCGGAGGCGACTATGCGACGAGCGACGTCCAGAGGCTCATGGATGACCCCTCCATCGACGCGTTGTACATTACAACCTTGCACGACACCCATGCGGAGCTCAGTATCCGGGCGCTGGAGGCGGGGAAGCATGTGCTGGTGGAAAAACCGCTCGCGATGAGCCTGGAGGATTGTCTGCGCATCGGGGAGGCGGTCGGCAAGAGCGGCAAAAAGCTGTTCACCGCGTTCAAGATGCGGTACTACGACATGCTGTGGAAAGCGAAGGAGCTCATTCCGGAGCCGCTCGTCGTGACGATGCAGATGATGGACAATCGTTGGGCGGACGGGATGTGGGCGAACGATCCGGTGAAAGGCGGAGGCAACGTGCTCAGCCAAGGCTGTCATTCCGCCGACATCTTGCGTTACGTGACGGGTGCGGAGCCGGTCGAAGTGTACGCGGCGGGCGGCAACTACTATCAGCCGTCGGGTGTGGTCGACAACCTCGTGGCGGTCTACCGCTTCTCGAACGGCGCGGCGGGGAACCTGGTGCAAGGGGACTGCCGCTGCCCGGAACAGACGAGCAAGTTCTTCATGCAGCTGTTCGCGGAGAACAAGTCGATTACGCTGAACGACCGGTTAACGACGTTAACCTATCAGGAAGCCGGGCAGGAAACCGTCGTCTACAAAGGAAGCGAATCCGGCTTCTTGGAGGAAAACCGTGCGTTCCTGCAATGCATTCAAGAGGATACGCCTCCGATGATCGACCATGTAGACGGGCTGTATGCCACGTTAATGATTCTGCAAGCGATGGAGTCGCTGAAATCCGGCAAGCCCGAGCCGATCCAGGCGGTCGTGAATCAAGCGTTGTCAGGCCAAGCGGTTTAACCGAAAATACTCAATCCAGAGCGGAGGCAACGGACCATGAAATCATTGAAACTCGGCATGGTGGACCTCGATACGTCCCATCCGAAAAGCTTTCTCCCCGCCATCCGAGCCATGGGCCACGAGGTGACGGCCGTATTCGACGGAGGAGCGGTGAACCCGCCCGGATACGCGGAAACGTTCGCGCGTGAGAACGGCATCGCCGGAGTATACGATTCGGTCCGAGCAATGGCCCAGGACGTGGACGCGGTGCTAATCCACAGCTGCAACTGGGATGTCCATGTGGATCGGGCGCGGCCGTTCGTGGAAGCGGGCAAGGGCGTCTTCATCGACAAGCCGCTGGCGGGCACGGTCCGCGATTTGCGCCAGCTGCTGGCTTGGAACGAGCAGGGCGCCCGTATCACCGGCGGCTCATCGCTGCGTTGGAGCGTGGAGGTACAATCGTGGCTGTCCCAAGGCATTCCGCGGGAGGAATGGGTGTATGCGCTCGTCGGTTGTGCCGTGGATGAGTTCAACTATGGCATTCATGCCTATTCGATGCTGCACGGTCTATTGGGGCCGGGCGTAACCCAGGCGCGGCATCTGGGCCAGTCCGTTCAGAATCAGGTGGAGCTGACGTGGGCGGACGGCCGCACCGGCATCGTAAGTGTAGGACGCACCACGGGCTATCTCCCGTTCTATGCCAACATCGTCACGCAGAAAAAGGTCGAGTATATCCAGGTGAACAACGCTCTATTGTATCAGGCGCTGCTGGAGCAAGCTTTGCCGTACCTGGCCGGGGAGACGGAGCCTCCGCTCACACTTGCCCAGCTCTTAGAAGTGGAGCTGTCGGCGATTGCAGCCAAGCTGTCGCAGCATCGGGGCGGAGTTCCGGTTGCTTTGAGCGACATCCCCGACGATTACGCGGGATATGATGGAGCGGCGTTCGCCGAGGCGTACAAGGCCCAGAAGTACCCGCCGGTGAAGGCGTAATCTTAAGTTCCGGCATCAACCGTGCCTGCATCTTAACAATTTCTTTACCTGAATTTGACATCGCCGTAATCCTGCTGCGGTAAGCTGGGGCTTGTGAGTACTCAGACCGTAGCAGGAGGATGGCCAAGATGTGGAGACGTTTTAGGTTGAAGAAAAGATGGATCGTTATATCGTTGGCGGCATTAACCATAGGGGGAACGCAAGTAGTCGGCGCGGCCGGTTCGGCTCTGGAGGCTATCGCAGTCAAGTTCCAGATCGTATCGGGTGGCCAAGCGGTCTCGCTGACCCAAGATCCGGTCGTCATCGACGGCAGCACGTATGTACCGCTGCGTGCGCTGAGCGAGGTGCTGGGCCAGCAAGTCGAGTGGGACGAGTGGAACCAGACGATTCGGCTGAAGGCGTCCCCGACTGTAGAAGCGGTACACCAGTGGAAAAATCCTGCCAAGCTCGGCAGCACCGAAATCAAGGAAGGCGGCTTCTCCGGGCTGACGCACTTGCCGGGCGACCCGGCCGACGTGTTCTACACACTGGCCGACCGCGGGCCGAATGGGGAGTTCGGCAAGGATAAGGTGCGTACGTTCCCGGTCGATCAATACATCCCTCGGATCTACAAAATCAAAGCGATCGGCGGATCGATCGAAATTCTAGAGACGATTCAATTGCACCTGCCGGAAGGTGTCAAGGACGTCTACTCCGAAACGAACTTCGTGACCGGGGTTTCCAACTTGAAGGACACCGATGAAGTGCCTTACGATGGGACCGCGGCGACCAAGCTGGCCTACGACCCGGATGGTCTCGATCTCGAGGGCATCGCCTACAACCCGAAGGACGACACGTTCTGGCTGAGCGACGAATATCGGCCATCGCTCGTGCAAGTGAAGCGGGACGGCACGATCGTAGGGCGCTACGTCCCGCAAGGGGCGAAGGAAGCACTGCTCGCAGCCGGCGCGAAGACCGAGCTGTACGACACGCTTCCGGCCGTCTACGGCAAGCGGGTGTCGAACCGCGGCTTCGAGGGCGTCGCGATCTCGCCGGACGGCCAGTCGCTCTACGCGTCCATCCAAAGCCCGCTCGCGAACCCGGACAAAAAGACGAGCGACGCTTCCCGCAACCTCCGGATTCTGAAGCTCGATCTCGCAATGAAGCAGGTCGTCGGCGAATACGTGTACGTGGCGGAGCAAGCCGGGCAATTCGTCAATGTGGCGCAAAAGGACGTCGTCATCAGCGACTTGTCGGCGCTCGATACGAATGTGCTGCTGGTCGATGAGCGTGACAAAAATGTAGGCAAGGACGCGCAGCTGAAGCGCATTTACAAAGCCGACTTCTCGAAGGCGACCAATGTGCTCGGTACGGATGTGAGCGACTCCCTGGAATCGCTTAGCGTGAGCCAGCTGAAGGAAAAGGGCATCGTACCGGTGGCGAAAGAGATGATCGTCGACATGACGAAGCTCGGCTATCCGTACGAGAAGATGGAAGGTATCACGGCTATCGGCAAGGACCGCATCGCGATCGTGAACGACAACGACTTCGGCGTCGACGGCTACAACGACAAGGGTGAACTGCAGCTCAAGGAGACGCCGAGCGAAATGTATGTCGTGAAGCTGAACGAATCTTTGTACTGAAGCCGGGAGCAGGATGGCCCCCTCCGCCATGGAGCGGGGCTTTTTCTGCTTGTCATGCTCCATTGACACCCCCCGGCACATATACTATGATACAGAAAGAATACAAAACATTCTGATTGAGGATCAGATATAATACAAGGTCGTGAACGATGAGCCAAACGCCTAGCCGTAAAACATTTCGCGCCCGTTTCGATGACATGGTGAAAACGTTGCGCAGCCGCCTCGCCTCGGGTCAATATGCCCCTGGCACCTATTTGCCATCGGTAGAAGCGTTGTCCGAGCAGTTCAACATGAGCATCAATTCCGTGCGCAAAGGACTCGATACGCTAGCCGCGGAGGGATGGATCGAGACCATTCCGCGGGTGGGCTCGCGGGTTTGCCCTAGATCGATAGCAGCGGCAGCCGATACGACGCTCATCCTGGCCGTGCCGCATACGTTCGCTCGCGATGCGGCGCTGGAGGAGCTGCTGGACCGCTTCCACGCCCAATATCCGCATATCAAGGTGCAGCCCACGATCGTGCCGGAAACGACGCCGAGATCCTGCGTCGAGAGCGGCGTCTTCGATGTGGTCGCGCTGACATACCCGGGATTCGAGGAGCTGGCGGCGAACGGCCTGCTTCCCGCATTGGAGGTGCAGGAGGAACGGAGCGACATTTACCCGTTTCTGACGGAGAGCTTCAAGCAGGACGGCGTATTGCGGGCACAGCCGTTTCTTTTTTCGCCGGTCGTCTTGTGTTACAATAAGGACCATTTTCGGGAGAGCGGGCTGCTGGAGCCGGACAGCGGCTGGAGCTGGGATACGCTTATCGAGCAGGCCGAGAAGCTGACCCGGAAGCCGGAACGATACGGGTTGTTCTTTCTTCACGAAACCGAGAATCGGTGGCTCCCGTTCCTGATGCAGAGCGGACAACAGTTCGTGCGGCGAGAGGACGGGACCGTATCTTTACGAGGCACGAAGCTGATGGACAGCTTATCGTTCTGCCGCGACATCGTGGCGAATGAAGCGATTTTCCCGCGCGGTCTGCGGATGGATGCGCAAACGTTGCTCCTGAAGCAGCGGGCTTCCATCATCTTGACGACATACTTCGGACTGAACATGTTGAAGGACGCACCGTTCGCGTTCGATGTATCGCCGCTGCCTCATCTCCATACGCCCGATACGCTGCTGCTGGTCATGGGGCTTGCCGTGCATGCGCGCTCTGCCAATGCGGAAGCCGCGAGAGAGCTGGTCCGCTTCTTGACCTCGGCCGAAGCGCAAACGCTCATCAGCCGGCATACCTTCAGCATTCCCGCCGTGAAGCCTGTCGCGGAAGCGTCCGTTCCGGAGCGGGACAGCCGTGTGGCGAACTATCACATGTTCCGGCATATCATCCCTACGTTTCGGCTCCACAAGGATTTGAAGATGGACTACCGAATGGTAGCGAGGCTGCGCGAAGAGCTGCTGTTGTTCTGGTCCGGATTGGACGATGAAGACGCATTGGCCCTCAGATTGGAGTCCCAGCTGTAATAGAAGCGCGAAGCTTGTCTCTTGGAGGAGCGAATCCTGAAGAGATGAGCTTTTTTGTATTTTATCTGAATCACATCTTTACATATTGACGCAACAAGAACCAGAGTACTATAATGATTTTGTAATTATGTGATATAGATGTAATTCAGAGAGGGGAATGAGGGTAACAGTGAAAAAATGGTTCAACACTACGGTGGCCTTAACGGTTGCAGCAGCCGTTTTAGCCGCCTGCTCCGGATCCGGCGAGCCGCAATCGTCGCCGGAAGCGAGCGCGTCCCAGACCGGCGCGCAAGAGAAGCTCAAATTGGACTGGTTCGTTATGGGGCCGGTTACGTCCACCCTGCCGCCGGCGGATAAAGATTTCATCAAGAAAACGATCGACGCCAAATTCAACGTAGACTTGAAAATCGATTTCATGGCCAACGGGCAAGACTACACGAACAAGCTGAACCTGAGAATCAGCAGCGGGGAAGCGCCGGATCTGTTTATGGCGAACGGCGTCGAATCCAACAAGTACATCCAAGACGGCGTTGTAATGGATCTGACCAACCTCGTCACGCCGAAGACGATGCCGAACTATTTCAAGACCTGGGTGACCGAAGACGAGCTCAAAAGCTATCAGGTGCAGAACGTATTCAAACGCGCTCCCGTCCCGTATACGCGCACGTTGTACACGAGCTATTACATCCGTAAAGACTGGCTGGATAAGCTGGGGCTCAAGATGCCGGAAACTTACGAAGACATGATCAGCGTAATGAAAGCGTTTACGGAAAACGATCCCGACGGGAACGGCAAAAAAGATACGTACGGCTTCACCGATGTCGGGAACGGCACGTCCATCCCGCGCGGGTTTCCCGAGTTTTACAAAAACGGACTATACGGGACTTTCCTCATCGAGAACGACCGTTTGATCGACCCCGGCACCGACATTCGGATGGGTCCGGTGCTGGACGACCTCAAAAAAACGCTGTCCATGAACATCGTCGATCCGGACTGGCTGCTGAATAAGACGGGCCAGCAAGTCGAGAAGGCGCAGCAGGGGAAAGTGGGAATCGTCTACTTGGGCTATCGGACCGCGGCTCTCGACAATGCGGCAGACAGCATGCAGAAGAAGACGAAGGAAGTGACGAATAATCCGAACGTGGATTGGCAGCCGTTCCATCCTTGGGCGAAGACCGGCGTCAACACGCTCCCGCTGCCCGGCAATCCGTTCTTGATCAATGTTAAGACCTCTGCAGCGAAAGCGAAAAAGTCGATCGAAATCCTGGACTGGCTCGCAAGCGCTGAAGGCTTCCTGCTTACGCATTACGGTCAAGCCGGCGTGCACTACAAGCAAACGGGCAACAAAATCGAGCCGAATCCCGATGCCTTCAAAAAAGATATCACCGATAACGGCGATTTTCTGAAGGTGTACTCGTTTTTCGCGCCGAACGAACCGCATTTCCTCAACCTGGAATATGTCGATCCGCAGGAAACCGATCGCGACCGGGCCATCCTTGCCAAAATCCGCTCCTATAAATTCACTCCGAATATCGGCACGAGCGTCGTGACGGATCCGACCATGAACTTGCCGGAAATGCGCAAGCAAGCGAATCAGGTTCAGATCAAAATCGTAACCGAGGAAAAGGATGCATCCAACTGGCCTAAATACCGCCAAGAGCTGATGACGAAATACGAAGGCAAAAAAATATTGGATTCCTACGCGGCGCAAGTCAGCAAAGCGCTAAATCGGACGATTACATTCAAGTCGGAAAACTAAAAAAGGTTCACGGGCTGCAGGAAAGATAGGAGAGAAACCATGAAAACGACTTACAGCCGGAATGGGCAAGTGGAGCTGCTGGAAACGGAAATTCCCGAGCTTCGAGACCACTTCGTCTTGATCCGAACGGAATATTCGGCCATTAGCCCGGGAACCGAGCTTGCTTTAATCCAAAAGAAGTCCAATACAACGCTTGGCAACAGCGCGGTCGGGATCGTGCAGGCCGCAGGGGCCGGGGTGAAGGGGATCGAGGAGGGGATGAGGGTCGCTTGTTACGGCGGCCCTTATGTGAAGCATGCGGAGTACTTGCTCGTACCGAAGCATTTGGCGGTCCCGGTACCGCCGGAGGTCGATCCGGAACATGCCGCCTTCGCGGGCATAGGTGCGATCGCGATTCATGCGCTGCGCCAATCCGGATTGCAGTTCGGCGAGGTTGCCGCCGTTATAGGGCTCGGGATCTTGGGCCAATTGATCGCTCAGATCGCGCTGGCCGCCGCTTATCAGGTCGAAGCATTCGACGTACTGGAGAGGAGGTGCCACGCTTGGCAGCAAGTTAGTCGCCTTCCGGGCCGTCATCCGGCTGAGGGAGCGCTCGAGGAACGAATCGCCGCCATCACCGGAGGCAAAGGCGCCGACTGTGTCCTGCTGTGCGCGGGGAGCAGCGGGCAAAGGTTGATGGATGATGGGATTCGCTTGCTGAGGGACCGCGGTACGCTAGTCATCGTAGGCGATCCGCTGCCGGCGTTCGACCGTGCTGCCCTGTTCGCCAAGGAAGCGTCGATTCGCATCTCCCGGGCAGGAGGTCCCGGTAGGTACGATCCGCATTACGAGAAAGAAGGAGTCGATTACCCGTATGGTTATGTTCGATGGACGGAAGGGAGGAATACGGCTGAATTTGTCCGACTGCTGGCGGATCGGCGAATCCGGGTCGGACCGCTCATTACCCACCGATACGATTACCGGGACATTGAGCGGGCCTATGCGTTTTGCCGGGAGTTCCCGAGCGAATCTCTCGGCGTGTTAATCCAGTACAATCATTGATCGAAGACATCCAACCGATTAAGAAGGAGTCGATCAGCTTGGGATTAAAACGGTTTATGGCCAAATTGCTCGTTGCAGTGCTAGCTGTTGGTTTGCTCCCCCTGATGCCTGGGAAGTTCAGTTCTCTTCCGGCTGCGCAAGCTGCGTCCGGTCAGGAGCTGCTCCCGAACGGAGGGTTCGAGGCGGTATCCGGCGGCTTGCCCGACCAATGGACGGCGATTACTCCGGGCAACTACTATGCCTCCGTTACCGATAACGTTTACGCCGGCGCCCGGGCTTTGAAACTGACGGACCCGAGCTCTACGACGGGCATTGGGATGCGCAGCGCCAACGTGCCGGTGGGGCAGGGGGATCGCATTCAGGCGTCGGTGTTCGCCAAAGACGATACGGGCCACTCGATCCTCTACCTGGAGTTCTGGGATGCCAACAACCAGCGGATTTCTTACAAAACGAAGAAAAATACCGTTTCCGCAGATTGGACTGTATTGAGCGTGGAGGATGAGGTGCCAGAGCATGCTGCCTATGTAACCCTGTTGCTATATTCGGATTCCACGAATACCGGCATATCCTACTTCGACGTCGCGTCGATTACGAACATTACCCAAAGCACGGAACTGCTTCCGAACAGCAGCTTCGAAGTGGTGGCGGGCGGGCTGCCGGCACAGTGGACGGCGATCACCCCGGGGGCCTACTATGCTTCGGATTCCAGCTACGCTTATGACGGTTCGTATTCGTTGAAAATGTCCGATCCCAGCGCGGGTACCGGAATCGGCATGCGCAGCGCGCAAGTGCCGATCGTCGATGGGAATTCGCTCAAGGCTTCGGTCAGAGCCTATGACGCATCGGGCCACTCCGTCTTGTATCTGGAGTTCTGGGATGCGTTCAACCAGCGAATCGCTTATAAGACGAAGACCAATACGGCTACGGCGGCCTGGACCTCGCTGAATGTGGAAGACGTGGCGCCGACGAACGCCGTGGCCGCAACGCTCTTGTTGTATTCGAGCTCCAGCAATGTAGGCGTATCCTACTTCGATGCCGCCTCGCTCCAATATGCAACGCCTACTCCGGAGCTGCTGCCTAACAGCGGGTTCGAATCGGTAACAAGCAACAAACCGGCGCTATGGACGCCGCTCAGCTCCGCGATCGGCATCCAATCCGCGACGGATCAAGTGCTTCAGGGCGCTTACAGCGTCAAGCTGACCGATACTAGCACGACGAGCTCGGGCGGCTTGCGCAGCGCGAAAGTTCCGATTACCGGCGGAGAGGTCTATAAGGCGCTCATTGACGTTTATGTCAGCAGCGGCTCCTCGTTCAGCTATTATATCGAGTTTTGGGACAGCGCGAACGTGAGGGTTCTGAACAAATATAAGACCGTGAGCGCGTTGAACGCCTGGACGAACGTCGCGGTGGAAGCTACGGCTCCCGATAACGCGGTCACCGCCTCCGTGCTGCTGTACTCGAGCGGCTCGAATGCCGGCACCGGCTACTTCGATCAAGCTTCCTTAAAGCTCGTACCAGATATCGCGTTTCCGCTCGCCGTAACCGGGCATCCGCGGCTGTTCTTTACCGGTGCCGAGATTGCGGCGCTTCGGGCCCGTGCGCAGGACTTGACGCCGTCGCCTTCCGGCGAAACGGCCAAAGCTTTATGGGACAGTGTGCTTAGTAGTGCCAATGAGTACTTGAACGAAACCTCTTATACCGTGTTGTACTATAACGGGTATCCGGTTACCTACCCCTTGCCGCCGGTGATGCCGCCCGTCATGGCCAATCCACCTGGGTATACGGGAAGCCCGACTTATCCGTATTGGGCGGCTATGGCCAAAGCGCTTCAATACAGGCTGGAAACGTTGTCGCTTGCCTATGTCATAACGGAGGACTCGGCTTATGCGGCGAAAGCGAAATCGTATATGCTGTCCTTGGCGGACTGGGAGAGGTGGACCGATACGAATTATCCATGCGGAGGCGGGTTGTCTTGCCTGGATACGGCGCATTTGACCCTCGGCGTCAGCGCGGCTTACGATATGCTGTACGATACGCTTACGGCCGCGGAAAAGTCGAAGGTGGAGGATGCGCTGGAGCGTCTCGGGTTGGAGCCGCTGCGGCTCTCCATCAACGATGTCGACAACAATGCCGACGCGCTGCGCGCGGCCGCGCTCGGCAGCGGGGGCGCCGCCTTGCTCGGCAAAAGTCCGAAGGCTAACAAGTTTTTGACGCGAGCGGTCCGGTATTACCAGTGGTACCTCGATTTCCGGATGAATTCCGGACAAACGGAAGGCTTCAACTATACGGACTATTCCGTGGAGAATATGATTCGAGGGATCGACAACTTGACTCGGACGACCGGGGTGCAGAGCTACATTACGCATCCGTTCTTTAATGATTTTATCGTCCGCTGGTCGAACTACTTCCTGTCTCCGGGAGGCGGCGGCTTGGCTACGATCTCCGATTCGGGCGCCAATGCGTTCAGCTACGGCTTTTTCCCTAATACGATGAGCATCGTCGCCCGCTGGTTGAACAATCCGTACGCGGTTTGGTATTTGACGCAAGCGGATGTAGCTGGCTCCGCCTTCGATCGGTTCCTGTATTTCATCCCGAATTCGAATGCCGGCGTCCCGAATGCATGGCCGAGCTCGGCGGTGTTCCCCGAAGTCGGATGGGCGGCGATCCGCTCCGGCTGGACCGGCAACGATTCGCTGATGACCCTGATCGGCAACAACAACAAGCTCGATCACAGCCACTATGATCAGAATAGCTTTACATTGGCAACGAACGGCACCTGGATCGCCAGGGACCCGGGATACCGGGATTTGAGCCCCGGCCCGAAGCAAAATTTCACGGCCAAGGACGGCCACAGCACGATACGCGTAGACGGCGGGTCGCAATCCGTGAAGGGAGGAGGCACGCTGCAAACCGGGATTATGTCGCCGACAGTCGACTATGTGAACGGTTCGGCGCCCGGAGCTTACGGCACTGCGCTGACTGCCTTCGATCGGCATGTCGTACGCGTCCGAGACTATTACGTGATGATGGACGATCTGAAAGCGAGCTCGACGCATACGTACGACTGGATGCTATACGCCGGACCGGTCAAGGATGCCAAAGTGGACGGGGCCGCGGTCGCAAGCGGCGTCGCCACGAACGGGAACAAGCTCTCATACCGGCATAGCGGCGCTGAAGTAACCGTTTATGCCCTCGAGCCGTCGGCCGTGCCGATTACGTTCGATAAGTATGCGGGCGCCGAATCCTACGGATATATGGCGCAGGTAAACGGCGGTGCGGCGGTAGCCGACCGTAAGTTCCTGCATGTGCTGAAAACGGAGGCTTCGCAGCCGGCAGGTGTGCTGGCCGGGACCGACCTGTTGCCTTCGGTGGCGGCTTCTTCGGGGGACATCATCGATTCGGTGAAAGCCGCGACGACCGATATCCTGCTGTACAAGGCCGATGCAGTCGGGGACTACGTGGACTTCACTATGAATGTAAGCGAACCGGGAGCGTATAGCCTTAGCGCTTATCTGGTGCTCGCGCCCAAATACGGGCAAGTCAAGGCTTATGTAGACGGCCAGCCGGTCGGCCCCGTATTCGACAGCTATAGCCCGGTCACGCAGAGCGCTCCTCTTCAGCCATTCGGCAACGTAACTTTGACGGCTGGACCGCACACGGTTCGTTTGGAGGTCGTCGGGAAGCATCCGTCCTCCGGGGATTATTGGATCGGAATCGATGAGATCCGCCTGCTGCCGGCTGCGAACAACGCGGTGGGGACCGATGCGAATTTGCAGCCCGAGCGGGTGGAGGCTGCCGGTGTCCTTGGGGCAAAAGTAGCTTGCACCGTCACGTGCTCGGTATACGATTACGTTCTGTTCAAGACGGGGACGTCCAGCAGCGAGTATACCGTGGAGAACATCACGAGTAATGCCAAGCAATCCGTCGTCTCGCATGGAGCTTCCGGCGTGCCGGTCGCGTTCGCGATGACAGACGGGACCGGCTTGGCGGATAGCGGGCAGACGCTGCTGCAAGGGGCCGCGAACTTCGATGCTTCGTTTGCCTATGCGCCGGATACTGGAATCACGACGGGCATCTGGAATGCCGACGCAGGCAGTTCGTTCTCGCTTTGGGTGCCTGGCGCACCTGCCCTAGTGCAGGTAGACGGAGCGGCGGTTACGAATTACAGCTACAATGCGACCGCCAAGCTGTTAAACCTGCCTTTGACGGCAGGCCGGCATTCCATCACTGTGCAAGAATAGGCTCATAGGAGGCGACCTAAGCGGTTGCCTCTTTTTTTGCGTTCTTTACCGGCGCCGGACAAATCTGGTAGTGTATGTACGGAAGCGATTATCGATGTTTGTTAAATAAATGAGGGGGAAGCAGCCATGGAGTGGGTAGAGGAAGCGAAGCAGCTGGCCGAGCAGGCGGCCATCGAGGCGGGGACGTACGCCCGGGAACGGTTCGGCAGCCGGCTGACGGTGGACCACAAGAGCGACAGCGGGGATCTCGTCACCGAGGTGGACGTGCATACGGACGCGATGATCGTACGGCGCATCCGCAGCCGCTTCCCGGATCATGCGATCGAGAGCGAGGAAGCGGGCCATACGACCGGTGCGGCACCGTCGGACGTCATCTGGCACGTCGATCCGCTCGACGGGACGAACAATTATGCGCTCGGCATTCCGCTGTACGGGGTATGCATCTCAGCCAATGTATACGAGGAGACAGTGCTGGGTGTCATCTATGATTCGCAGCTGGGAATCGTGTACGGCGCCACGGCGGGCGGAGGAGCGACACAGGATGGCGTGCCGATCCGAGCCAAGCCCGTCGCCGAGCTGCGCAAAGGCACGATCTCGTGGATCCAGGGCCATGCCGTCGGCAAGCAGGACGAGCAAGCCTTGCGGCTTCGCCATGCGCTTGAGGCGCAGCTGAAGCGCGTGCTGCGCGTGTGGGCGCCGTCACTCACATGGGCGATGCTGGCCCGCGGAGATCTCGCCGGTCTCGTGCTGTACAACTCCGAAGGCTGCGACCTGTACGCCGGCCTGCTGCTGGCACGCGAAGCGGGCGTACGAGTCACCGACTTCGGCGGCACTCCCGTCACGGGAGCATGCCCGGCGGAGCCGTATCTCGTGGCGGCGCATCCCGACAATCATGCCGAGCTGCTTCGAATCGTACAGCAGGCAGTGGGTGTGTAACTGTAGCGAGCTGCAGCGGCAAATGGAATGGGCGATGCATGAAAAAGGAGGATTCGGGGAACAGCTAACCTTGTTTCGTTCAGATGGATTGGATTTCCACCTACAGAAAGAAGGCCGCTGCCCATGAGTCATGTTCCAATGATTTTTCAATTCAAGGATCGTCATGCCGCTTCCCTCGCTCACGATACGCTCACCGAGATCGGGTACCACGTTCACATGGCGGATCGCGGCGATCAGCCGGTCGTGCAAGTGTTCGTGGACCACAGCGAGCTGACGTCGGCGCTTGAGATCGCGCAGGCGCACGGCGGAGACTTGCTGCCCGCCGAGGAGCAGGCTTACGCCTCTGCTGCTGCCGTAGACACTTCGGGTGAAGGGCAGCTGTACAACATGGCGTACGGGATGGACATGGTCCCGATTCCGGCGCATCTCGTGAACGAGGACGCGGGCGCCGACGCTCCGCTCTCCTCCGACTTCGACCCGTCCGGGGACGATTACGACGGATTTGATGCCGGGGTCCATATGTAGCCCGCTTCTAAAGAAACCTGACCCAGGATCGCCTCGGTCAGGTTTTTTAGTCTAAACGGAAGCCGTTTATCCAAGTGAACTAATAAGCTAACCTGCTTTACTATTTCCGGGCGAAATGTGGCGTTTTGTCGAGATTGTAAACCAATGTGAACAATTAGAAAGGGTTGGGACTCGGAGCGGTGCCGGTGATTCATTCCCGGGCTCTTTCAACGCGTCGTCATTCGACCTAAAAAAGCGTTCCCCATGCACCCTGCAAAGGCACCTCGATTCCCACTTTTTATCATTGACAGCTTGAGGGGGCGTCATTAGAATACAGATAGGAATATACAGGTTATATACAAGAATGCGGTAGTGGTGGTTATCGAGAGAGGAGCCGTACTTAAGATGATAGTCGACAGCCATCTTCATTTGGTATTTACTAGAACGCAGCCTTGGGAACCGCTGGTTGAGAAGGCGCTGCACCATATGCAAATGCACGGCATCGAAAAGACGTGTCTGATGCCGCATCCGCAATTCGCCGGGAACATCTATCCGAACCAGGCCGACATGACGTTCCAGGCAGAGACGCTCGTCGAGATCGCGAATGCTCACCCGGATGTGTTTTTGCCGCTCTTATTCATCAACCCTTCCTTGCCAAGCGCCTTCACGCTGGAGCTGATGGAGAAGTACATTCTGAACGGGCCGATCATCGGGGCCAAATTCCACATCTCCATGATCGCCGATGACGACCGGTACGAGCCGATCTACGACTTCCTGGAGCGGCATGACATCCCGCTGCTTTTCCATAGCTGGTACAAGACCGTCCAGCGCACGACGTTCGAGTCCACGCCGGCGGATATCGCGCGGATGGCGCGGAAGCATCCGAAGCTGCGTATCCTGATGGCCCACCTGACGGGGGCCAAGCTCCGAGGCGTGCAGGATATTAAGGCCCTGCCGAACGTCTACCTCGATACGTCCGGTTCTCAGCCGGAGGAAGGCTACCTGGAATACGCGCTTCGGGAATTGGGGTCCGACAGGGTGCTGTACGGGTCCGACTATCCGATCCGCGCGTTCTCGACGCAGCTCGCCCGGATCGATTCCGTGGACATGTCGGCGGAAGACCGGGACAAGGTGCTGTACCGCAACGCCTTGCAGTTCTTTCGCAAAGGAGGGGCGTAAGCGATGACGATGGGGAAAATATTGCCGAAAGTAATCGATGTTGCCGCATGGACGGGCAACTGGCCGTTCCTGAAGCTGCGGTATACGGAGCTGCCCGCCCTGAAGGCGAAGCTGCAGTCGCTCGGGGTGCAGCAAGCGCTTGTCGCACCGATCGAAGCGATCCTGGAGCAGGATCCGATGCGGGCGAACCGCGACCTGCTCGAGGCGACACTGGGCGATGCGTTCTTCTCGCCAGTGCTCGTAGTCGACCTCTCCTACGCGAATTGGGCGGAGGTAGTAGAGCTGGCCGTGCAGGACGGCCGGGTGCGCATCCTGAAGCTGCTGCCGAACTACCACATGTACGACGTCAGCGAAGCGGTCCTGGAGCCGCTCGTGAAGCTGACCCAGCAGCACCGGCTGCTCATCAGCCTGCAGATGCGCGTCGAGGACAAGCGGGGGATGTACCCGCTGCTGGACGTGGACGACCTGGATATCGTCCGGGTGGTGAAGGTGTTGTCGTACTTCCCGGAGCAGCTGTTCGTGATCAGCAATCCGGTCATCGCCGAGCTCGCGCAAGTGCTGAATTCGGTGGACAACGTGCATGTCGAGCTCGCGGGCCTGGAGCACGTGGACATCATCGAGCATCTGAAGGAGCTGTATACGCTGGACCGGATCCTGTTCGGCTCGCATGCGCCGTTCTTCATTCCGGAGTCGGTGCTGGCGAAGCTGAAGTACACCGACGCCTCGCAAGCGGACGTGGAGCAAGTCGCCTACGGCAACGCCGAGCGGCTGCTCGAGTGGTGCGGGAAGTAAAGCGCGTGCGCGTGACATAGGGTATGCGGCATGCGGCGTACGGCGTACGGCGTGCGGTAAGACATGCTGACTTGCTGACTGACAACAGGAGCGGTATCCCGATGGGTGCTGCTCCTTTTTTGGGTAGGTCGGGCAGTGTCAGGTAAGAAATGGTGAATTTAACTGATTTATTGGCGAAAATAAAAAGAGCTTGTTGGGTTAACTTGCAATACGCCAACAGCTCCTTTGAGCACAGTTGTAGATCCTATTAACAGATAACTTTGATTCACTGCTTCAATAAATGGCTATTTGATTTAGTCTGTTTCTTAAATCATCTTGATTATCAATAATCTCACTTGTTCGTTTATATCTTCCTTGAGAATCCCTCATTGTAACTTAACTACCTCACTATTATCTAGCATTAGACTACTTCTTCTTCATTATCCTCAGAATAATACACCGCCGATTCGGCCATTGCAGCTACTAAAGGTGTTAACTGATCTTCCTCATTCCAACAAATACTTCCTTGTGGCGTATCTTTGGTGAAATCCAAAAGACTGATTAAAAGCTCTTCTACTATTTTAAATAGCTCATTATTTTTTTTCAATTGAGTTAGTGCATTATAAGGCTTTCCTGATCGAATTGTTTGGCTAAAATATGCCGCTTCAAAATTAGGTAATGATGCTACTATTCTTACCTTGCTTGGGTCTATTGCCTCCTTTACCTTTTTTAATATCGCATTATTTTGTGTCCACGCCGAGTTCTTCTTCTTACCGTCCTTAGTATAAGGGAAATCACTGTCATGTAAGACAGAATATCCAGAACCGAAATGATTCAATATCTTACATAATGATACGATCGTTGCTTTACCTCTGGCCCTAATAATATGTACGTTCCTATAGAGATCTGGCTTTTTTGAAGTTATGTACTTAAAAGCAGTATACTCGGTATCACCCTCAACAATAATGGAGTGCCCCCCGAAAAAAAATTCTGCTACGTGTGGATCGAACATATTTAATAGCTTTAATTGCTCTCGATCATTCTCATCCAGTTTTACTTTCTCTGGGCGAAACACGGTTGTGCCAGATATTTCACCATCGTTAGATCTCTCTACACGGACTATAGTTGTATTATCTCTCGAAACATCAATAAATGCTGGGGAATGTGTTGTAACCATAACTTGCCAGTCTCCTTTTGTTGGGAGGTCATACAACACTTTGCACGCTTCTCGAACTGCGTTAGGATGAAGGCATAATTCAGGCTCGTCCAATAAAAGAACATGTGGACGTGAAGACTTCGCTTTTTTTGCGTTCTCAGCTTGCGCTATTAATCTGAGAGCAGACCACAACAACGTTCTTCTTGCACCACTACCTTGCTTGTCTATAGCACTTTGATAACCAAATTCAGGGCCCATTAAAAGCTTTGCTGAATTTTTAAATAAAGAAACATCATTTTCAATATTATCTTCTGCCTTAGAATCAAACTTTACTATGTAACCTGGGAAAATACCCGAGATCGATGAAGTGAGTTCGGTTTCAATTGATTCAATTTCTGTCTTTGATTCATCCAGTATTTTTCTTCTAATTACAGAAAGCTGAGTCAGAAGTTTAGCATATTCTGTTTCTTCCCCGTCATCCGAGGTTGTTTTTTGTATTGTTTTAACACGGTCTTTTACAATTGCAGTAAGCAGATCAACTATTTGCTTCTCTTGATCTATAGGATGAGCAAAAGCTTCCACCATGTGTGGTTCCGGTCTGTTTTCCTTTGCTATATTAGGTGCTCCCCACGGAACTTGATTATCCCAATCGTTTTTTTCAACATCAAACCCTTGACGTTTAGGATCAGTATTTGGAGAATTCCAAATCCAACGTTCCCGAACGATTGCTTTTTCATTTTCTAAATCTTTCTGGACCCATCTTACAGCGGGAGATGTATCGCCATTCACATTAGTATGAAGTTCAATTTCAGGGAGCATATTTGGGTCGACAATTCCATTTGGAAAATCAGCTTCACTGAGCTGAGCCTTTTTTGAGCCATGGTTCATAACTACTTCATAGGCTTTCAGTATTGAGCTTTTACCCGCATTATTAGGGCCAACTAAAACTACAATTTCATCTAAATCAATAGTTACGGGAGTACTTCCAATACAGCGAAAATTTTTTATTATCATTCTCCTAAGGTTTGGACGACTTGCTTCAAACCAGGGGAATAAGTCTTCTGTAATTTCCTGCGTTTTCTTTTTCGGTGGCATCACAATCACCTCAATAGGTATATTTTACTAATTAATTAGAAGCATATCATTGAATGGAATAGTATTCCATAGAAACATATAACTACTAGACTACTAATGGGTTACTCTCTTAACACAACTCCTAGGGCACAAGCTGATTCTTCCACTCTCCCCCCCTCAACAGTTGCCGCAATTTTCACACTTCTTTACATGATCTCCAAACAAGCTTAACACTCCTCTGATGTCGACAAGTTACGGTTGGTACAAGGACGCGCGAAGGGATGGAGGTGAGAAACACAATGATACGGGAGTCCGAACTGCGCAAAGCCGCTCCCCGTTATCTGGAAATTGCGGACATACTTCAATCCGAGATCGGCAGGGGCCTCTACCAGCTGGACGAACGGCTCCCCTCCGAGGTGCAGCTGTGCGGCCGGTTCCGAGAGAACCGCTATACGATCCGCCAGGCGCTGGACATCCTGCTCCACACCGGAGTCATCCGGTCCCACCAAGGCAAAGGCCACTATGTATGCAAAAAACCGCTCGACCTTCAATATACGATTACGCCCAGCACGCGCTACTCCCATGTGATGGAGGGGCTTGGGTGCAAGCCGCAGGCAAGGCTCCTTCACCAGGAACGGCAGAAGGCGCCGGCCGCGGTAGCGGAAGCGCTCCGGCTCGACGCCGACGAGGACGTGTACCGCTTGGAAATTTTGCGCTATGCCGACAGCGTACCGCTGACTTGGAACATGACGTGGCTGCCGGTGCGCTTCGTGCCGGACCTTATGGAGCATACCGCCTCGCTCGGGTCGCTCTATGAGCTGCTGGAGGTGCAGTACGGCCTGAGGCTGCACCGCATCTGGTCCACCTTTCAGGCGACATATCCTACCGCGTTAGTCGCGGGATATTTGCAAATCTCCCCCAACACGAACCTGCTTCAGATCGAAAGCGTCATGCGGGACGACGACCATCGGCTCGTAGAGTATACTTCCGCGAAATATCGCGGGGATTTATGCCGGGTATCCATTCAGTTCGAATAATCGAGGGTCACTAATGATGACGATGGAGGAATCGACCAATGAACGGAAAGCAAGCCAAACAGGCGGGTAAGTGGAAAATGAAAGCGGCATTAACTTTAGCCGTGGCGGCAGCACTGACTTTACTCGCCGCCGCATGCGGAGAGAAGACGTCCCCGACAAACGCGGGCGGAGCAGGGGCGGCTCCGGGACCGGCAGCGACAGCAACGGCCAAAATGCCGGACATCATCCGGGTCGGGGTGCTGCCTGGGGAAGAGGAAGGCAAGCTGTCGCGCGGCAACAAAAAGTTCGTGGAGGACCTCGGCGCGGCGATCGGGATCAAGACGGAGCTGTTCGTCGGAGACGACTACAACGCCGTCATCGAAGCGATGCGCACGAAGAAGATCGACATCGCCTCGTTCGGGCCGTTCTCGTACATCATCGCGGCTGAACGCAGCGGGGCGGTACCCTTCGCGGTCAAGGCGGTTAGCAAGGAAGCGGCATTCTATCACAGTCTGATCGTCGTACCCGCGGATTCCAAGGCCCAGACGCTGGCCGATCTGAAAGGCAAGACGTTCCTGTTCGCCGACCCGGCTTCCACGTCCGGCCACCTGTTCCCGCGCGCCATGTTTATCAACAAGCTGGGCATCAAGAATGAAGAGGTCGAGTCTTTCTTCTCCAACGTGTCGTTCTCCGGAGGACATGACAAATCGATCCTGGCGATCGCCAAGAAGACGGCGGAAGGAGCCGGCGTGTGCGATACGTGCATCCAGAAGGTGATCGACGCGGGTCTGGTGAAGCAATCCGACTTCCGGATTCTGGCGACATCCGATCCGATCCCGAGCAGCCCGTACACGTACCGCAAAGATTTGCCGGCTGAGCTGGTCGAGAAGATCAAAGCATTCATGTTTGACTATCACACCAAAAACCCGGAGTTCTTCTCGGGCGGAACACAGCGTTTCTTCCCCGTCGAGGACAAGGACTTCCAAGTCGTCAAGGACACGGCCAAGGCGCTTAACATGACGCCGGAGCAGCTGTTGAAATAATCGGCAAGGAGGGGAAGAGAGAGTGGCGGCATTACTGACCATCCGAAACTTGACAAAAGTGTACAGCGACGGGACGGCGGCCCTGCAAGGCGTAGATCTGCAAGTGGAACGCGGAGAATTCGTCGTCGTGATCGGGTCGAGCGGGGCCGGCAAGAGTACGCTCCTGCGCTGCATCAACCGGCTCGTCCAGCCTTCCGAGGGCAGCGTAGTGTTCAACAATATCGATGCGACCCGGGCCAGCGGGCGGCAAGTACGGCGGTTGCGCCGGGAAGTGGGGATGATTTTCCAAAGCTTCAATCTCATTCAGCGTGTTTCGGTGCTGAGGAACGTGCTGCACGGGAGACTCGGCTATATGAATCCTTTGTCGGGGACGCTCGGCCTGTTCACCAAGCACGACGTGGAGGAAGCGAAGCGCATTCTGGACCGGCTCGGCCTGAAGCAGCAAATGTACAAGCGGGCGGACGAGCTGAGCGGAGGACAGCAGCAGCGCGTGGGGATCGCGAGGGCGCTCTCGCAGAAGCCGCAGCTCATCCTGGCGGACGAGCCGATCGCGAGTCTCGATCCGGTGACCTCGGAGACGATCATGCATCACCTCCGTACGATTTGCCGAGAGGACGGCATCACGTGCCTCGTCAACCTGCATCAGGTCGAGGTCGCCAAGAAGTACGCCACCCGCATCGTCGGCATTCACAAGGGAGCCGTCACGTTCGACGGCAAGCCCGAGGAGCTGTCCGAGGAAGCGATCGGCCGCATTTACCAGATTTCATAAGGAAGAGGAGCTGCTGAACGCATGGAAGCTCGGTGGAAGCAAGCGCAGCGGCAAAAAAAGCTGCAAACGTGGATGATCGCGGCCGCTATTCTGGCGTTGACCGTGTGGTCGGCGATCGAGACGAACTTTTCCATTGTCCAGTTGTTCCAGGGGGGAGGGGAGATCGTCCGGTTCATTCTGTTCGACTTCCTCCCGCCTGATTTTACGAGAATCGGTACGCTGATCGGGCCCGCGCTGGATACGATCTACATCAGCTTCGTCGCCATGGTGGCCGGGGCGCTGCTGTCGATGCTGCTGTCGTTCCTCGCCGCCTCGACCACTTCGCCATACAGGCCGCTGCAGGTCGCGGTGCGGGCGTTCTGCTCGGTGCTGCGCAACATCCCGACGCTCATCTGGGCCATCCTGCTCGTCTTCGCTTACGGGCTGGGGACGACGGTCGGCTGCCTTGCGCTCATCCTGACATCGATAGGGACGCTCACCAGGGCCTATGCCGAAGTGCTGGAGGAGATCGATATGGGGCAGCTCGAGGCCGTGAGGGCGACGGGCGCCACGTATTGGCAGGTGCTAGGGCAAGCGGTCATGCCGCAATTCATGCCGGGCTTCATCGGCTGGTCGCTCTACAAGCTGGAGCTGAACATCCGGGCTTCGACGATTATCGGCATGGTAGGCGGCGGCGGGCTCGGGTTTGCGATTCAGAAAAGCATCAAGCTGTTCCAATATCAGGAAGTAAGCCTTGCCATTCTCCTCGTCATTGTCATCATTCTGGGGACCGAGTGGACGACAAGTAAAATTAGGGAGCGAATCCTATGAGCACTCCATGGACGCAGGCCGGCAAGCTGGCCGGCATGGGCCGATCGGATGAATACGGGTACCCGCGTAAGCCGAAGAAGGACCCGGTTCTGGTCGGGGCTGCGGTATTCGGCGCTTTGTTCTTCATCTTTTGCCTGATCCGTTTGAACTTCGATTACGCCCGGATCGTGCACGGAACGTGGACGTTCCTCCAATCGTTCGCCAAGATGATGCCGCCGAACATTTCGGACTGGAAGGGCATTCTGTCTGCGGGACTGGTGACGCTGCAGGTCGCGGTGGTGGGCACGGTATTGGCCGTCATGCTGGCGTTCTTCCTGTCCTTCTTGGCCGCCGAGAACGTGTCGCCCAGAACATCCCCTTTCGTGAAAGGGCTGGCGTCGCTGCTGCGCGCGATTCCTACGCTCGTCTGGGCGCTTGTTTTCATCGTGGCCGTCGGGCTGGGTCCGTTCCCGGGCATTCTGGCGATCGGCGTTCATGCGGTGGGCATGCTGGTCAAAGTATTCTCGCAATCAATCGAGGAAGTGGAAGAAGGGACGCTGGAAGCGATGCGCGCGACCGGAGCGGGCTGGCTGCAGATTATGGCTCAGGGCGTGCTGCCGCAAGTGTTCACATCCTTCCTGGCCTGGAGCGTATTCCGGCTCGAGATCGACATCGGCGAATCGGTCATTCTGGGCGCTGTCGGCGCAGGCGGCATCGGCTGGGAAATCTCCAACGCGATGCGGGCCTATGAATTCGATACGGTCGCGTTCGTCGGCCTCGTCATTTTCCTCATGGTGTTCAGCGTAGAGTTCTTGAGCAACCGGATGAAAGCCAATATTCGAAGGAGAGTGTAGCCCATGAAAAAATGGCAAATCGCCCGCATTCTGATCGAGGGGGACCGCAGCTTGCTGCAGCGGCTGTGCGAGCAAATCGAGCGGAAGTACAGCATGGAGACGGTCAAACCTCCGGAGCGAAGCCTCGTGATGACGAAGGCGAACGATTCCGTCTCGCAAAAGCCTTTTTATCTGGGCGAGGTGCTAGTGACCGAATGTACGGTTTCCATTCAGGGCGTGTACGGCTTCGGCGTGCTGATGGGCGAGGATGCGGAACGCGCCTACCAGCTCGCCGTCGTAGACGCCGCATTCCAGGCGAAGCTGCCGGAGACCGGTGCGTGGGAGCCGGAGCTGCTCGCCGAGGAGGAGCGGATCGCGGTTCGACAGCGCACCGTCTATTCGCAGTCGGCGAAGACCAAGGTGAACTTCGACACGATGGAGGAGTACAATGCCAAACGTTAAAGAGCGCCCGTTCGATCGGGTGCACGATACACAGTTCATTTATCGGCAATTGCTCGAGGCGCTCGCCCGACCGGGGCAGATCGGCAGCATCGCGGCCGCAAGCGCGCGAGTCGAGGCCGCGTCGCCGCTGCTCGCTACGGCGACTTGCTTCGCCCTGACGCTGCTGGACGGCGAAGTCGGCTTCGCGGTCGCGATGGAGGCCGAGAAGGAAGCGCTGGAGGCGCACATTCGCCGGCAGACATTCAGCCGGATAGCCGCGTTGCCGGAAGTGGACTATGTGTTCGCGAGCGGGGGCGAGGCGCCGGAGCGGATCGAGGCGCTGCTCGCCCAGGTGAAGAAGGGCACTCTGATCCGTCCGGAGGGCGGGGCGATTCTGTTCGTGCTCGTGGAGGGCTTCGAGAGCTTCGAGCCGGGGCAGAGTCCGGAAGCCTGCTGGACGCTGAGCGGTCCGGGGATCAAGGACACTTGTCGGCTGTGCGTGCAGGGACTGTCGCCCGTGTGGATGGAGCAGCGGGCCCTCGCCAATGCCGAGTATCCCATGGGCGTCGATCTCGTGCTGTATACGGTGTCGGGCGAGCTGGCGGCGCTGCCGAGGACGACGCAGGTTCACGTGCAAGCTCAGGAGAAAGGAGTGAGGTAGATGGCATACGTAGCCGTAACGGGAGGACAGGAAGCGATCGAGGAAGCGAACCGGCTGAACCAGCTGTACCGCGTACAAGGCTCGGAGATGAGCCTCGCCGTAGAATGGATCGAGAAGCAGCTGCGCTTCCTCATCGATCGCGTGATGGGAGAGGGCGGCATCTATGCCCCGGAATACGCGGCGATCGCCTTGAAGCAAGCGGAGGGCGATCCGGCCGAAGCGGCATTCCTGCTGCGGGCGTACCGCTCGACGCTGCCGCGCAACCACTACTCGCTTACGGTCGAGCCGGGCGAGATGAGGGTCATCCGCCGGATCTCCTCGTCCTTCCGCGATATCCCGGGCGGACAGATGCTCGGTCCGACGAACGATTATACGCACCGGATGCTGAACTTCTCCCTGCGCGAGGAAGGCGACGCCGACATGGAGGCGTTCGTCCGGGCTTACATGGATGATGTGGAGCTGCAGCCGGGCTCTCTCACGTTCCAGAAGGTAGCGGATCTGTTGCGGGAGCAAGGGTTGATGAAGAAAGTAGAGAAATCCGATGCCGACGCGGAACCGTTCGACATTACGAGACAGAAGCTGACGATCCCTTCCACCCGTGCGGCCAGACTGCAGGCGCTCGCCCGGGGCGAGACGGGAGCGATGACCGCGCTCGCTTACAGCAGCATGCGGGGTTACGGGATCGTGCATCCGACGATCGGCGAGCTGCGCGTCGGGTACGCCGCCGTTCATATTGCTTACCCTTACAGCGATGACGGGGACGGAGAGACGGAACCCGTCTACATCGGGGAGCTGCTGCTCACCGAGGTCGAGTCGATCAACTCGTTCAAGCAGGATACGGAATCGGGCGAGGTACACTTCATTCTGGGCTACGGCCTATGCTTCGGTCAGAACGAGCTGAAGGGCATTTCTATGGCGATTCTGGAGCGCAGCCTGGAGACGAAAGGCGACGCCCCGGCGCAGGACGAGGAATTCGTCCTGACCCACATCGACTCGGTCGAATCGAGCGGCTTCGTCTCGCACTTGAAGCTGCCGCACTATATTACGTTCCAGTCCTCGCTGGATCAGATTCGCAAGGTCCAGGCGACGAAGCAGCAGGAGCTATCGAGAAGGAAGGAGGCGCCGCACGATGCAGATGACGACGGAGGACAGACAGGACAGACAGGACAGACAAGAGAGACCGCACGCAAGAACCTTCAGCACGCCGGCGTATAATTTTGCTTTTCTGGATGAGGGCTCGAAGCGGGAAATCCGCCGCAAATCGCTGAAGGCGGTCGCCATCCCCGGCTACCAGGTGGCCTTCGCCTCCCGGGAGATGCCGATCGGCCGGGGCTGGGGAACCGGCGGCTTACAGCTGACCTTGTCCCTGCTCGGCCGGAACGACACGCTCAAGGTTATCGACCAGGGGAACGACGACAGCGTGAACGCCGTCAGCATCCGCCGCCTCGTCGAGGCGACGAGCGGGATCGCGACGACGGAAGCGACGGAGGAGGCGACGATCATTCAGTCGCGTCACCGGATCCCGGAAGAGCCGCTTACGCGCGACCAGATTCTCGTCCTGCAGGTTCCTCAGCCGGAGCCGCTGCGCAAGGTCGAGCCGAGGGAAGAGAAGACGCGTATCCGGCACGCGGAGATGGACTACAGCGCGATGTGGCTCACCCTTTACGAGAGCATCGTCAAGTGGGGCAGCATCACGCTCGGCGCCGACTACCCGGTCATGGTGCATAACCGCTACATCATGGCGCCGAGCCCGATCCCCCGCTGGGATACGGAGAAGCTGCACATGAGCGAGCATCTGTCGCTGTTCGGAGCGGGGCGGGAGAAGAAAGTATACGCGATCCCTCCGTACACGAATGTGGTGCCCCTGCAGTTCGACGATTACCCGTTCACGGTGGAGACGTTCAAGGATGCCGAGTGCGGCCATTGCGGCAGCACGCATACGTTCCTCGACGAAGTGAAGGACGAGTCGACGGGGCGGACGATCTACCAGTGTTCGGATACGGCGTATTGCCGCAGGCAGCGCGAAGGGAGAGGTTGACCGATGACGGCGACAATGGTCGAAACCCCGCTGCTCCAAGTACGGGGACTTAGCAAACGATTCGGGCCCGGCTGCTCGCAATGCCGCGTCCCTTCCACGGACGAGCGCGAGTCGAGCCGCTGCCCGGTGTGCGGCAGCATCTGGGCGTGCCGAAGCCTCAGCTTCGACCTGCATTCGGGCGAGATTCTCGGAGTCGTTGGCGAGAGCGGCTCCGGCAAGAGCACGCTGGTGAAGTGCCTGTACTTCGACGAGGACACGACATCCGGCGAGATGACGATCGCGGGCTACGACGACGGGGCTTCCAACTTGTTCGTTAAGTCGGCGCAGCAGAAGAGGTACATCCGCAACCATGTCATGGGTATGGTGTACCAGAACCCCTATCTGGGGCTGCGCATGAATTTCTCGAGCAGCGGCAATATCGCCGAGAAGCTGTTCGCCGCGGACCGCTTCCATGTAGGCACCATTCGCGAGCGCGCCTCGGAGCTGCTGCGGCAGGTCGAGATTCCGATCTCGCGGATGGACGAACCGCCCCGGAACTTCAGCGGCGGCATGCAGCAGAGAGTTCAGATTTCCAAAGCGCTGGCCAACAACCCGCCCCTACTGTTACTGGACGAAGTAACGACGGGACTTGATCTGTCCGTGCAGGCCAAGGTGCTGGATCTGATCCGCAGCCTGCAGCGGGAGCTGCAGGTCGCGATGATCGTCGTCTCCCACGATCTGGGCGTCATTCGGATGCTGGCCGACCGGACGATGGTGCTGCGCCAAGGACTGATCGTCGAGCATGGCTTGACCGACCAGATTCTGGAGGATCCGCAGCACCCTTATACTCAGCTGCTAGTTCACTCTTTGCTGTAACAGTCGGCCCGGTTCGGCATCAATGACGATAGAAAGCGGTGAATAGCGATGATTCAAGTAATCGGCTTAAGCAAACGGTTCGAGCTGTCCCTGTCGCACCAGATGAAGGTCCATCCGTTCTCAGATTTATCGTTCGAAGTGCCCCGCGGCGCGTTCATGGGCATTGCGGGTCCTAGCGGCATCGGCAAGTCTTCCATTCTCAAGTGCTTGTATCGCACGTACTTGCCGACGTCCGGCGAGATCTGGTACGACTCCTCGCTGTATGGCAGGATTGACCTGGCTCAAGCGACCGAGCGCCAAATGTCCCATCTGCGCCTGCATGAGATCAGCTACGTGTCTCAGTTCCTGAAGGTCATTCCGCGCATCTCCGCGCTCGACATCGTAGCGGAACGGCTGCTTCCCCGGGGCTACGCCCTATCCGAGGCGCGGGAGGCGTCGGCGCACATGCTCGCCAGGCTGAACATCCCGGAGGCGCTGTGGCAAGCGTACCCGGCGACGTTCAGCGGCGGGGAGCAGCAGCGGGTGAACCTGGCGAGAGCGTTCGTCGCCCGGCCGCGCCTCCTCATCCTCGATGAGCCGACCGCCTCGCTCGACAACGAGACGAAGCACCGTGTGCTCGATATCCTGCACGAGATGAAGCGGGAAGGCACCACGATGATCGGCGTTTTCCACGACTGGGAGGTCATGGGCCGCGTAGCCGACCACATCCTAGATATGCGCTCGCTCGGAGGGGCCAAGGAAGAGAAGCAGCTGGCGACGGCGGAGGGAGTGCGACTATGAAACCAATTTTAACGATCCGCGGCGGCAACGTGGTGACTCCGACGGGAGTGCTCATGAAGGGGACGGTCGTGATCGAGGACGGTCGGATTGCCGACATTCGTCCCAATACCTCGGCTCTGGCGAGTGCTGGGCAAGTGTATGATGCCACGGGATGCTGGGTCATGCCCGGTATGATCGATACGCACAGCGACGCGATCGAGCACGAGATGCAGCCCCGGCCTACTAGCCGGTTTGCGCTGGAATTCTCCTACCAGGAGCTGGAGCGGAAGCTCGTCAGCCAAGGCGTCACGACGATCTACCACTCGCTCAGCATGTGGGGGGAGAACTCGAGCAACGATTTTCGCAAAAATCAAAGCGTCAAGGACATCGTGAACCGGATCGCGAACCTGAGGCAGCATGACCACCTCATCCATCACCGGGTGCACATTCGCGTGGAGCTGACTAACGATAGCGTCGTGCCGTTCGTCGAGGAATTCATCACCCAGGGACTGATCGACCAGATGTCGTTTATGGACCACACCCCGGGTCAAGGCCAATACCGCAATACGGATGTGCAGAAGAAATTCATCATGGAGCGCCAGAAGAAGACCGAGGAAGAAGTAAACGCGATTCTGGAGGAGCGCAAAAACCGGGCGAAAATCGCCGATGCCGAGCTGCAGCGGCTCGCCGACCTGGCTTATCGCAACGATGTCCCGCTCGCCTCGCATGACGACGATTCGATCGAGAAGCTGGATCGGATTCAGCAATGGCGCGGGACGATCAGCGAATTCCCCGTCGATCTCGCGGTAGCGGTCGAGGCGAAGCGGCGCGGGCTGTATGTCGTCATGGGCGCGCCGAACGTCATGCTCGGCCGCTCGCACAGCAACAACCTGTCCGCCCAGGAGGCGATCCGTGCGGGCGTCGTCGACATCCTGTGCTCGGATTACTACCCGCCTGCGATGCTTCGCGCCGTATTCCTGCTCGTGTCTCAGGGGCTCGACATCGTGGAGGCGGTCAATATGGTGACGCTGAATCCGGCCCGAGCGCTGCGGATTGACGACCGGACCGGGTCGCTTACGGCGGGGAAAGAGGCGGACCTGCTCGTCGTCCGGGAACAGGCGGGAAGCCCGGTCATTCAGAACGTGTTCGTCCGAGGCCAGCTCGTATGCCAAATGAATTATCTCTCGGGAACTACTCGCGCCGCCCTGAGCGGGAAAGGGGCCGAGCGCATTGAAGCTTAAGGGCATTGGGGTTAGCTTGATGAGCTGCGACGTCGTCAGCCGGACGGACCGCTTGAAGGAGAAGCTGGCCCAAGTGTTAGAGGCGGGCTATCAAGCCGTGGAGCTTCCGATCCAAGGGATGCGGATCATCGAGAACGGCGTGATCGATCCGGGCCGGCTCGAGGCGTACGTGGAATTGCTTCGCGGAATCCCGCTGCGCTATACCTTGCACGCCCCGTTCGACCTGAATGTGTTCCGGGCGGATGACATCGGATTCGAGCAGCGTTTGCTGCTCGCTTGTCTCGATGTGGCCGGCGCGGTCGGCGCCGATCTGCTCGTCGTGCACGTGGGGAGATTCGTCGGCGAGGAGCAGTTTCTCTATCCGCAGACGTGGCCGCGGTATACGGATGCTGACAAGCGGCTGCTGCTCGAGCGCGAGGCGGCGATCATGAGGGAGGCCGGGGAGTATGCCCGGCAGCGGAGCGTACGGATCGGCATGGAGAACGTCAGGCCGTACTTGGACTGTCCGGACTATTGCTACTCCGTCATTCCGGCTCAGCTAGCCGAGCAGGTGGCGGCGATCGGCCACCCGAACGTCGGGATCGCCCTCGATGTCGGGCATTTATATTTATCGCTGCAGATGTATGGGCTGAGCCTCCAGCGGGAATTGGAAGCGATGGTGCCGTACATTATTCACCTGCACGTTCATGACAATTACGGCAAGCCCAACTACTCGACGGAGAAAAACCAGTACGAGCTGCTGCCCTTGGGCCGCGGCGACATGCATATGCCGATAGGGGAAGGGGCCGTGCCGATGGCCGAGATCGCCCGGCTGCTGGGGGGATGTGCGCAGGAGGGCTACATGATCCACGAAATTCGGGAGCAGTATGAATCGCACTGGACGTATTTGTCCGCGACCTACCGCGATCTCTCCTCTTTCGGCAAGGCGGTGGCGGTCGGTTGAAGGGACAGGGCATCGTAGACCTGCATTGCCATACCAAGGCCTCGGACAACACCTACACCGTCCGGGAAGTGCTGAGCGCGGCCCATACCGCCGGCATCCGGTACTTGGCCGTCACCGATCATGACACCACGGCCGGGGTACCGGAAGCCATGCTGTGGGGAGAGCGGCTGGGCGTCGAAGTGATCCCCGGCATCGAGATCTCGGCTTACGACTTCGCGCGCAGACGCCGGGCCCATATCCTGGGCTACTACGTACAGCCGGAGCATCCGGCGCTTGCGAGGCTGTGCCGCCCGATTCTCGAGCGGCGGACGCAAGCAACCCGGCAGAGTGTGGAGCAGCTCGTGGCGGCGGGCTACCGCATCAGCTGGGAGCAGGTTGGCCGGATTGCCGCAGGCGGCACGGCCGTCTACAAGCAGCACATCATGGCGGCGCTGATGGAGAGCGGCCACTGCCAGGAGCTGTTCGGCGACCTGTATCGCTCGCTGTTTGCTCGGGGCGGGAACGGCGAGGCGCCGGGTACCGCTTTTGTGCCGATGCAATATGTGGACGCGGCGGACGCCATCCGCGCGATCCGGGAAGCGGGCGGCGTGCCCGTCCTGGCCCATCCGGGCCAGCTCGGGAACTACGAAGCGATCGGCGAGTGGGTTCAGGCGGGCCTGGAAGGCATCGAAGTGTATCACCCGGACCACGACCGGGAGGAGGAGCAGAAGGCCCGCGGGTACGCGGAACAGTACGGGCTGGCGATGACCGGGGGCTCCGACTTCCACGGCGGCTACGGCCGTTCGGCGCTGGGCAGCGTCGACTCCGGGTTCTTGAACCTGCTGGCGCTGAAGGCGAGGCTGTGGCCGGGGCTTGTTTGAACTCGGACACGGCAAATGACAAAAAGGCAATCGGCAGACGAATGTGGGATCCGTCTCGCCGATTGCCTTTCATCTCTCCCCCGCCTTCACCCGCCTACGCCTGCCGCTCGAACCGCCGGATGATCTCGATTACCACTTGCGTCGCCTTCACCATATTGTCCGCCGAGATGTACTCGTACCGGCCGTGATAGTTCTCCCCGCCGGTGAACAGGTTCGGCGTCGGCAGTCCCATGTAGGACAGTTGCGACCCGTCCGTCCCGCCGCGGATCGGCTCTACGACGGGCTCGATGCCGAGGCTGACCATCGCCTCGTGCGCGATGTCCACGATTTCGCGTACCGGCTCGATTTTCTCCCGCATGTTGAAGTATTGATCCTTGATATCCACCGAGACACGCCCTGCGCCATATTCCGCTTCCAGCTCAGCGGCGATCGCCTTCAGCTTCGCCTTGCGCGCTGCGAACGACGCCTTGTCGAAGTCGCGGATCAAGTAGTGCAGCTTCGTCTCCTCGACATCGCCCTGCATCGAGATCAGGTGGAAGAATCCTTCATAGCCTTCGGTATGCTCCGGCGCTTCCTGTGTGGGCAGGCGGCGATTGAACTCCATAGCGATCTTCGCCGAGTTCACCATCTTGCCCTTCGCCGTGCCCGGATGCACGATCTTGCCCTGCACGTCACGAGCGCCCGCGCGGCGTTGAAGCTCTCGTACTGCAGCTCGCCGAGAGGACCGCCGTCGACTGTGTAGGCATACTTCGCGTCGAACGCCGCGACGTCGAACCGATGCGGCCCGCGGCCGATCTCCTCGTCCGGCGTGAAGGCGACTCGAATGCGGCCATGCTTGACCTCCGGATGCTGCAGCAGCCAGTCGAGCGCGGTCATGATCTCCGCGATGCCTGCCTTGTTGTCCGCCCCAAGCAGGGTGGTGCCGTCCGTCGTGACGAGCGTATGCCCCACATACCGCAGCAGGCTGGGAAACTCGTCCGGCGACAGCACGATCCGCTGCGCTTCGTTCAGGACGATGGCCTCTCCGTCATACCGCTCCACGACTTGCGGCCGGACGCCAGCACCGGTGAAGTCGGTCGCCGTGTCAACGTGGGCCATGAACCCGATTGTCGGTACGTCCTTGTCGGTGTTGGAAGGCAGCGTCGCCATCACGTAGCCATTCGCGTCCATGGTAACATCGTTCATGCCGATCTGCCGCAGCTCCTCCACGAGCATCCGGGCAAGGGTCAGCTGACCCGGAGTAGAAGGGCAAGTCTCGCTCGCATCGTTCGATTGCGTATCCACCTGAACGTAGGTGGTCAGTCGCTTTATAAGAGCCTGTTTCATATTTTCCATTATGGTCTCGTCACCTCCCCCTCATTATAAGTAAAAAATCCGATCGAAGCCATTCGAGGAAGGGCATTCGTGATTTGCTCAAAGCGTTCGCTTCGCTCCGGGCCGACGGGTAGCCGCCGCAAGCCGGCTTACTTCTTGTCCGTAGACTCCTCGGTGCGGCCCATTTTGTAATTCGCCATTTTCGTCAGGCTGCTGCGGGAGGTGCCCAGGGCTTTGGGAGGCTCCGCCTCGCTCGGATTGTTCCGCATGTAGGCGTTAGTCAGGCTGTAGACGTTGTGCTCGATCCGCCCAATTGCTTCGAAGAGCAGGGAGAGGGTCAGGAACACGATGCCCCCGAACGCGCCCGCGATCCACCAGAACAGGCCGATCGACCAGCGGTAGTCGGACTCGAATTGTCCGTCCCCTCCGAACAGCGGGTATCCGTCCATATGGCCCATAATAAATCCAAGCAGCAGCCCCCCGATCAGCTGGACGATCCCGCCGACCCGCAAAAAGTCGCTCATGCTCCAATCCTTCCTTTCAACACATTCAGTAGTTTCTTCGCTCATATAAGTATACGGAAATGCACCAGGAAAGTCGTGTCATGAGAATCGAAATCCGATACACATCGGTGCGAGCGTGCGGTGGTTGACGGAGGAAGGGCGTGGAAACTGTCCGTTATCCGCGTTAGCTTCAAGGCGATCGCCATCAACTTGACAGGTTGCCTGAAACTAACTACAATAGTTCCAATATTCAATTAATAAGATCAGTAAAATAGTACCGTCCATGATCGGGACAGTACTTGTCGGGGAAACGTTCAAGCGAGCCGGGGGTGGTGGGAGCCGGTACGAGGCCGACAAGGAAGCGGGCCCGGGAGATGAGCGCCAGAACAGGCGTCTGCTGGCTGCATAGCAGATGGCTCGGGTACGGCGTTCCGGCGTCCGGCCGTTATCCGGTTGAGGGGTCAAGCTCCGAAGGAGCTTGGCACGAAGAGTGGTACCGCGGGAGCAGAGGCTCTCGTCTCTTGAATTCGTTCAGGAGACGAGAGCCTTTTTTGGCGTTCGCACACAGTTCTAGGTGAAGATGCTTTGATCAGGAGGAGATAGGAATGAGTACGGTACAACAACTACTGGCCGATGCCTTGCGCGAACAGGTGGCCCGTCTGCTGCGGGAGGCGGGCCTGGAATGTCCTGCCGACCTGCAGGTGCAGGTCGGGCCGCCGTCCCATGCGCAGCACGGCGACTACGCGTCGAACGCGGCCATGCCGCTCGCACGCCTGCTGCGCCGGGCGCCGCTGTCTATCGCGGCCGAGCTGTGCGACGGCCTGCTGGCGGATGCCAGCGGCGGGGGTGACGTCGGCGCCGGCGGGCTGCTGGCGCACGTCGAGGCGGTGGCGCCGGGATTCTTGAACATGCGCCTGAACTGGCGGCGCTGGGCGGAGATGGACTTCGACGCAGGTCGAGAAGACGCGCATGCCCCGCCGCCTAAAGTCGTGATCGAGCATACGTCGATCAACCCGAACAAGGCGGCGCATATCGGCCATCTGCGCAACTCCTGCATCGGTGACACGCTTGCCCGGCTCTACAAGCGCGTCGGCTACCGGGTCGAGGTGCACAACTACATCGACGACCTGGGCAATCAGCTGGCGGACACGGTCGTCGGGCTGCTTCACACGGGAGCTGAAGGGGCATACGCCCGATTCGGCGACTATTGCTGGGACACCTACGCGGCGGTGAACCGGGCGTATGCGGCCACTCCGTCGATGACGGAGGAGCGGACCCGCGTCCTGCACGAGCTGGAGGAGGGGCGGTCGAGCACCGCCTGGATCGGAGAGCTAGTGGCGGAGCGTATCGTGCGGGAGCACACGGAGGAGATGCGCCGGTTCGGCATCCGCTACGACGTGCTCGTGTGGGAGAGCCATCTCGTGCGCCAAGGCTTCTGGGCGGCGGCGTTCGCGAAGCTTAAGACGACGCCCGCTTTCGTCCTGGCGGAAGAGGGCAAGCTGGCCGGCTGCTGGGTGCTGAAGCACGGAAGCTGCGCCGAGGACGCGACCGATCAGGTTGATGCCGAGGAACTCGCGCCGGGACAGGCGGACCATTCCGCGGACAAAGTTCTCGTCCGCTCCAATGGCATTCTGACGTACACGGCGAAAGATATCGCCTACCATCTGTGGAAGTTCGGGCTGCTGGATCAGACGTTCAAGTACACCCGCTTCGCAACCGACAGCCTGTGGACGACCGCTCCGGCCGGCGCGGGGGTGCGCAAGCGTTTCGGCCAAGCGGATATCGTGCTGAACGTCATCGACCACCGGCAGCAGTACCCGCAGGCGATGGTGAAGCAGGCGCTGGAGGCGCTCGGCTTCATCCGCCAGGCGGAGCGGCTGCGGCACGTCAGCTACGGCGTTGTATCGCTCAGTCCGGGGACGGCGGCGGAGCTCGGTATAGACACGTCGGATGGCAAAGGCTCCTACGCGATGTCCGGGCGCCAAGGGATCGGCATCAAGGTAGCCGACATGCTGCAGCTGATGGAGCGCGTCATCGAGGAGAAGCGTTCGCGCCGGACCGGGCTGACGAGCGAGGCGATCGCCGCGGCGGCCATTCGCTATTACTTGCTGCGCTACAACCTTCAGACCGAGGTCGTGTTCGACCTGCACAAGGCGACGGAGATTACGGGCAACACCGGCGTGTACTTGCTCTACGCGCATGCGAGGGCGGCAAGCCTTCTCGCTAAGGCTGAGCAAGAGGCGAGTGAGAAGGTTAGGCCGGGAGAGGCTGGAGAGTTGGTGTCGTCGAAGGCTCCACCTTTCCCGGCCGTGCTGGAAGCGGCCGAGTACGCGCTGCTGCGCCAGCTCGCTTACTGGCCAGAGACATTGGAGGCTGCCGCCGAAGAGCGGGCTCCGAATTTGATCGGCACGTACGCCTACGAGCTGGCGACCGCGTTCAACACGTTCTATGCGGCGTGTCCGATTCTGAAGGCGGAGGGGGAGAGAAGGAGCTTCCGAATCTGGCTGACCGCCAAGTACAAAATGACTTTGGCCGACGCGCTGCAGGTGCTGGGACTGCCCGCGCCTAACCGCATGTAATGGGGGGATAAGGGAAGCCGAAAAAATCGGGTTACTGGTCGGAATCCGGGGCGGTGGACGGGATTAAGCCGAAAAAATCGGGTTACTAGCAGGGACCTGGGCCGTCACCCAGGCCCCGTTTTTGGCTTAAAGCACAAATTTACCGCGACAGCGTCAGCTTAATATCCTGCGGGATATTGCCGAAGTGCTTGCCGAGCAGGTTCAACCCTCCACGATGGCGGGCGTCGGGCTTCACCGCGAACCGCACGACGATCGGCTGATTCGCTTCCAGCTTCAGCTGCCCGATCGTCACGGACGAGGACGGCGTGCCGTTGATCGAGCTGCCCTGCTCGTCCACGGTCCATTCCGTCAGCAAGCCGTACTGCGTGCCCCCCAGCCACCAGCTGGGGGTGAGCTCGCCCTTCTTCTCCCCGAAATCGCCGGGGCTCGTCCATGTCCCGATCTCCAAGCCGTTGATCGACACCGTGATGTCCGACGGCCAAACTTCCTTGTAGCCGAGCGCCTCGGAGCACAGCTCCGCGCTCAGCGACAAGCCCCGGAACGGCTTCCCGGCATCCGCCGAGTTCGGGAATTTATACTCCACATAGCCGTCTTCGCTGAACCAAGCGAGGAATGCGTCCGAGCGCTCCGGGCGGTAGAACGCATGCGGGTCGTCGACCGATCCGATCAGCCCTTCCGGGCCGACGAGGCCGCAAGGTGCTTGAACCCGAAAGTCGCTATACATGCCGACTGGCATCTGCACGGTGTAGGCGGCGGACATCTCAGTGGGCACGCGGGGCAGCTCGAGGAGCAGCGAGTCGCAGGCGCGGGAGCAGATCTTCCCTCTCCCGAACCGCTGAGCCGTCTCGACCAGGCCGACCGCCTCGAGCATCTGGATGTTGATGGAGACCGTCGGCTGCGCGACGCCCAGCTGCTGCGTCAGTTCGGTCACGCTCATCGGCTTCCCGCTCAGCGCCTCCAGGATCCGCAGCCTCAGCTCGCTGGACAGCGCCTTCGCCACCTCCAGGACGTCCGGCGTCGGGATCCGCTTGCACACTTGTTCCTCTTCCATTGCATTGTACCCTCGTTTCGCTCGCATTCTATTAATCCTTAGTGTACATGGATGACGGACACGTTGCAAAACATCTGTTTATAACATGGATGGTTAACAGCCATAAGGTAAAATTTTAATTTCATATTGGGCGATCTTTCAGTGGATTTTAAGCTTCATCCTATATGCTAGGGATAATTCGGCATAACGAGGAGGAACGATCCCATGATGGCCAAAATGGGACCCAAGATGGTTGCACTGTGTTCGGCGGCCATAGGATTGATCTATACAGCGGGGTACCTGGTGACCGATACGGCCGATGCCGGCGCCGCAAGCGGAGTCCCGATCGCCGCGGCCCCGAAGGCGGGCGTGCAGGCTGAGCCTACCGTCCGTCCGGGGCAGACGCCCGTTCCTGATCGGGGCTTGACGCGCGAAGGAACCCGCGGCAGCTTCGATCGCGGTCGGGAAGGCCGTCAGCGGCCCGGGGAAAATCAGCCGTCCAATGGAGGCTCGGGCGGGACCGCCGGGAGTACGGGCATGCCTCCCGCCCCGACCGGCACGGCGACGTACAAGGACGGCGTCTACAACGGCTCCGGCACGAACCGGTTCGGGACGGTGGAGGTCGCCGTCACGGTCAAGAGCGGTAAAATCGCCGCCGTGAATATTACGAGCAGCCGGACCCGGTACCCGCAAAAATATATCGACCCGCTGCCAGCCCAGGTGGTGGCCAGGCAGACGTATCAGGTGGACGTCGTGAGCGGCGCCACATACAGCTCCGAAGATTTCATGAACGCAGTCTACCAGGCGCTGCTGCAAGCAGAGAAGGCATAGTCATGCATACAAAGCGCATCTATACCTCGTCGTTACTCTGCATGGATACACGGGTGACGTTCAAGGTCGTGACGGCCGCCAGCGAACGCGACGTGGAAGCCGGCTTGGACCGTGCCTGGGCTGCCTTCCGCCACGTGGAGGCAACGTGCAGCCGGTTCGATCCGCAGAGCGAGCTCTCCCGGCTGACCCGCCGCATAGGCGTTGCCGTGCCAGCCAGTCCTGCGTTGTTCGAAGCGATCCGCTTCGCCTGGGAGGTAGGGCAGCTGACGGACGGCGTGTTCGACCCTACCGTCGGCGCGGCGATGGAGCGACGAGGGTTCGATCGACATTACTTGACGGGTGAGCGAATGCTAGCTAACCGCGATATCGCCGCAGCAGAGGAAGACTTCGCCTCTGCTGTACCGCCCGTCAGCTATCGGGACATCCTGCTCGACGAGGAGCGGAGGACGATCGAGCTCACCCGTCCGCTCACGCTCGATCTCGGCGCCGTGGCGAAAGGGCTGGCGAGCGATCTAGCCAAGCGGGAGCTCGAGTCGTTCGGAGACTTCCTGATCGAGGCAGGCGGAGACGTGTACGCACATGGCTGCAACGAACGGGGGACCCCATGGAGAGTAGGCGTGCGGCACCCGCAGCCGTTCCTGATCCCTAATCTCCTCGATCTCACGGACCGTCCGGATGCGCTTATGGGTTGGATAGACGTATCCGGAGCGGCGGTGTGCACCTCCGGCGGGTATGAGCGACGGGCGGAGCTGCCGCAAGAGCACCATCTGCTCGATCCGCGAACCGGGCGTTCGCCGCAGGCGGCGATCAGTTGTACGGTCATCGCCCCATATGCGATGATGGCGGACGCCTTCTCGACGGCGGCTTTCATCCTGGGGCCCGAGAAAGGCACCGCCTTGCTCGACAGCCTGGATTTGGCGGGGATTACGATCTCGAACGAGCTTCAGACCAACGAAACGAAGAGAATGAGGGGGATGTGGCATGAGATTGCAAGCTGAACGGAACCGGCCGCAGCCTTCGAGAGGCGGCGACTTCGATTATTTCAATACCCCAAAAGGGATGCTGCTCGTGTTCCTCTCCATATTGGCCTTGCTCGGACTGCTCCAATCGCGCAGCGGAGCCGGCCTCGCGCACCTGCTCGTCTCCGTGGCGACGGCGGTCGTCATCGACGCCGGCACGAATTATCTCTTGCGCCGCAAGAGGAGACTGCCCGACAGCGCGATTCTCACCGCGTTAATCGTGTCGATGGTGCTCAGCCCGGCGGCGC
Organism: Paenibacillus sp. HJGM_3; assembly: GCF_045062745.1. NCBI lineage: Bacteria > Bacillati > Bacillota > Bacilli > Caryophanales > Paenibacillaceae > Paenibacillus > Paenibacillus sp. HJGM_3. The sequence continues at coordinate 456,729 of NZ_JBJGED010000001.1, read as the reverse complement.
CGTGGTACGTCTCCGTGTCCGCGACGGGTATCGCCCTGCTGTCTAAGCTGCTGTTCCACATCCGCAGGAAGCCGGTTTTCAATCCGGCGGCCTTCGGCCTATTCGTCGCCCTGCTCCTGAGCTCGAGCGGGCAGGACTGGTGGGGAGCGCTGTCCGGCCTGCCGGTCTGGTGCATCGCGCTGCTGGTCGTCGCAGGCTTCATGGTGACGAACCGAGTGGGCAAGTTTCCCCAGCTGTTCGCCTTCCTAGGTGTATACTTCGGTCTATTTATGCTGATGGGAGTGTTTCAACTCGGGGAGGCGGCGGAAATTTTTCGGGTTCCTTTCATCCATTCCGCGCTGTTTCTCGCTTTCTTCATGCTGACCGATCCGCCAACATCGCCGGCCCGCACGCGCGAGCAGCTGCTGTTCGGTGCGGGCGCCGCTCTCGTGAGCGTAGCGGTCAACTATACGATCGGGGGCTTGTCGTTCCTTCTCGTCGGTTTGTTGGCGGCGAACGGCCTGCATGCGGCGCATGTCAAATGGGTGTCGCGCCGGCAGCCCGGCTCCCGGCAACAACCGTCTACGGCAATACGGACCGAGCCGCGCTAAGCCCGGCCGTATAGCCGGTGGAGAAGGCCGCGGTAATGTTGTAGCCGCCGGTATAACCGTGGATGTCGAGCACCTCGCCGCAAAAATATAAGCCTGCCATCAGCTTCGACTCCATGGTCTTGGGGTCGATTTCTTTCAAATGCACCCCGCCGCCCGTGACGAAAGCCTCCTGAATGGAGAGCGTCCCGTACACGGCAATCGGAAACGCCTTGATCGCCTTCGCCAGCTCCATCCACGCTTGCCGGGGGAGGTTGTCGTACGTGAGCTCCTCTCGCAGTTGCGCACGCTGCAGCAAGAGGGGGATGAGCCGCTCCGGCAGGAGCGGCTTTAATACGTTTTTGATCGCCTTCTTGGGCTCCTGCTTGGCCAGCTCCAGCGTCTCGGCATACACGTCGTCGACACTCTTGGCCGGGAACAGGTCGAGCGTGAGGGTAACGTGCTTCACGTCGAACTGCTTAAGCGCCTTCACGACGAATTGGCTGCAGCGCAGGACGGTCGGCCCCGATAAGCCGAAGTGGGTGAAGAGCATGTCCCCTTCGTGGGTAACGATCTTTTTGCCCTTAGGGTTCCAGACGGTCAGCGCGATATCGCGCAACGATAGCCCCTGAAGCTCCTTGGACCGAATGAAAGGCTCGCTCGACGTGAGCGGCACCTCGGTCGGATACAGCTCGGTGATCGTATGGCCGGCTTGCTCGGCCCAAGCGTAGCCGTCGCCCTCGGACCCGGTCTGAGGGACCGATTTGCCCCCGACGGCGATAATGACGGCCCGGCTCTTGATCTCCTCGCCCGAACGGAGCCGGACCCCGACGGCGCGGCCTTGGCGATACAGCACTTCCCGCACCGGGCTGTTCACCAGGATACGCACGCCTTGCTGCCTCACTTGCCCGACCAGTGCGTCCACGACCGTCTTCGCGCGATCCGACACCGGGAACATGCGCCCGTTGTCCTCTTCCTTCAACCGAATGCCCAGCCCTTCGAAAAAATCGATAATCTCGCGATTGCCGAACGTAGCAAGCGCACTGTAGAGGAAGCGGCCGTTGCCGGGAATATGTTTGATCAGCTCGTCCATGTCCTTGTTGTTCGTCACATTGCACCGGCCTCCGCCGGAGATGCCCAGCTTGCGCCCAAGCTTGTCTCCCTTGTCGACGAGCACCGTCCCGGCCCCGTTCCGGCTGGCCGCGATCGCCGCCATGAGTCCCGACGAGCCCCCGCCTATTACGATGACATCCGCATTCATTGTTTCGACTCCCTTGCTTGCCGTATCCTGAATAAAAGCGTTCTGTTCCCCATCATACCGTATGGGCTCACCGTCTGCCATAGGGGATGACGACCGGCTCGCCGATCCATCGCCGCCGGGTATGCTCGCGGAACCGGATGACGACCGCATCCGTTCGCACCTCTACCGCCAAGCTCTCGCTCAGCCCGGTAGACTGGTCCTGCCGGTCGAGCGTATCGTAAACCGAACCGCTGCCGATGGCGGTGAAGCTGCCGCTGCGCCATACCTGCTGTGTGGTCCCGGCATCCCAATGCGTATGGCCGGAGAAGAGGAACACGTCCGGGTAGGCGGTGAGAAGCCGCCGCAGCGCCTCGTGCTGCACGACGCCCAGCTCGCGCGAACTGCCGTCCGTCGTACCGGGCAGCGGTTGATGCAGGAAGACGAAGATCGGCTTCCGCCGCTCGGAAGGTTGTCCGGACGAAGCGCGATACAACTCCAGCCGCTCCTTCAACCAATCCAGCTGCCGGTCCGACAGCCATGCGTCTTCGCCGACGTCCGGCTCGACGTCGCGGTACGCTTCTCCGCTCAGGAACAAGAACGGATAACCGTCGACGATCTCCTCATGATAGGGCCGCTCGTAGCCGAACTCGGAGTCAAACAGCTTCACAGCTTGTCCGGACGACCAATGATCCGTGAGCTTGCTATAGGTCCAGTTCCACATTTTATAATATTCATGATTGCCCATCGTGAACGCGACCGGAGGGTGATTCTGCTCGGCGAGCAGCTGCTTCAGCCGCTTGTAATCGGTCGGATCCCCATTCGTGGAATCTCCGTTCAAGACGAGCAGACGCGAGTCCGGCGTCTCCCGCATCGCGTCCTCCAGGGCGTTCCGGAATAGCTGGTGTGAAGGCAAGTGGAAATCCTGCACGTGCACATCGCTCATCACCGTGAAGCGGAATACCGTAGATCCGAGATCGGAAGCCGCAGGGGGAGCGCTTGTCGCGAGCACATAACGCGATTCGTTCTGCAACCAAGCCAGCCAAGTAATCATCAGCGTGAACGCCAATCCGCCAAGCAGGAGGATCGGGCGCAGACGGGGAATGGTATACCAAGGTTGAGTGCCGCGTCCAGGCGGTCCGGATGTTCGAGGATGTGAGGGCATGAACAGATCCTCCTCTCAGGGAATTCTTAACAGCGTTCGAGCTTATCTATGAAAATACGACGGCTAGTGCACAGTATGGTTCCTATAGCGAAGCTTTATTCGACATGAAAGGAAGATGTCATCTCAAATGAATGATCTCATCGAAGTGGGACCTCTGATCGTAAAACGCGGGCTGTTAGTGCTGCTTGCGGCAATCGCATGCGGGCTGCTCGCGATCCGCATTAGTCGGCGCCGGCTCGGCCCCGAATCTATCGCTGCGCTCGATGTGCTGCTGCAAGCCGGCCTCATCGTCCTGCTGTTCTGGAAGTTCGGCCATGTGCTGTCCGCCCCGGCTCTGCTGTGGGAGCGACCGCAGTCGCTCCTCCTCATGTCGGGCGCCGCGCGCGAAGCGGTTCTCGGCCTCGTCGTCGCCGTCGCGGTGACTTCCTATCGCGCCCGGAAGCAAGGCATGCCGCTTGCTCTGCTCTTGGACGCAGCCGCCTACGGGGCAATCGCAGCCGCTGCGGTCTATTCGCTGCTGCAATGGCGGTACGGCCTGCCCACGAATTTGCCGTGGGGCATCGGCGACGGGATCGGGCAGGAGCGCTACCATCCTGTGAACGTCTATATGTTGCTTTTAACCTCGCTCGCCGCCGTTCGAACCTGGAAGTTGGCAGCCGAGACAGGAAGCGGCCGATTATTCCAGGAAACGGCGATCGTGTTCGGCATCGGCGGACTGCTAATCTCGTTATTCGGTGCCCGAGGCGAACCGTTTTTGCTCTATCTCTCCAGAAGTCAGCTTCTGTATGTCGCATTAACGCTGGCCGGGGTTATTTTTTCCCAATCGACGCATAATACGGGGAGAAAGGAGCTGATAGCCATGCAACCGAAACACGACCCAAACGGCGATTCGCTGGAGCAGCGGAATCAGGAGCATAAAAACGCCGCCAGCCCTAAGCATGGGGGGGCCAACCCGGGCATCGACAAGAAATTGGACGGTCCGAACCGGCCTTCCACTTAGCCCGCGGAGGAACGTCTATGACTGCGAACAACCAATCGAACGGCCATTCGGCCGAAGAGCACGATCCCGCCAAAGCGTTGGAGGCGTTAGGCGCTCCGGAGCTCGATCCGTATGAGATCGACTTCCTGCCGGAATTCGAGCGAGGCCGGGGACCGCGCGCCGCCTTCGTGAACGAGCATGGCGTGTTGATCGGCGACCATGAGTACGAATCCCCCAATTCCCCGCTGCAGCAATGGTCGACGGAGACCGATCCCGCCGTAATGGCCGGGGACGAGTGGGTGCATCCGTTCAAGGACATCGGGTTCCGGAGCGAGGAGAACCGGCAATTTTTCGAGCAGGGCATTTTGCCATCTTCACCAGGCTCCAAATTCATGCATCCGGACAAGGATGTCGCCTATCAAGACGGACTTTCCGCCGAGGACGCAGGGGAGTCGGGCCCGGACGCAGCGCCGGATAAGTGACTTTCGCGTTCGACAACCCTTTGCTTCTTCCGGTCGGAGATGTATAATACGGGTAGACCCCAACATTTTTTCAACTCTGACCATTAAAATAGAGGAGTGAAGTCACATGTCGATGTCGTTCGAAGCTTATATGCGGGATATGATTACCCCGATGCGTGAAGAATTAACCCGTCTCGGCATTACCGAGCTGAAGACGCCTGAGGACGTCGTAGAGAAATTCGAGGATGCCAAGGGTACGACGCTCGTCGTCGTCAACTCCGTCTGCGGCTGTGCCGCCGGCCAAGCCCGTCCCGGCGTAGCGCGCGCGCTTCAGAATGAGAAGCTGCCGGATCACCTGTACACCGTCTTCGCCGGACAGGACAAGGAAGCGACGGCGAAGGCCCGCGAATATTTCACGCCGTACCCGCCTTCTTCCCCTTCCATCGCCCTGATGAAGGACGGCGAGCTCGTGCACATGATCGAACGCCATCAGATCGAGAACCGTTCGGCCGAAGAGATCGCCCGCGACCTGACGAGCGCTTTCGAGAAATATTGCAGCTAATTTGCATAAGCGTTACGCGAACCGCCCGAAGCCTTTGTGCTTCGAGGCGGTTTTTCGCGTTCACGGCGAGGTTCTGCCTAGCGGATTAGCTCAACAAACCGGTTAGCTGCACTGGACAATGGCATATTGCGCATCGTCATGATGCCGACACGGGAGGGTGGCAGTGAGATGTCCAGCTGAATTTCGAACAAAGAGCCGTCTTCGAGTTCATTCAAGACAAACTCCCGGGTGACGTACGAGATGCCCAGCCCTCTGCGGGCGAACTCGATGAGGAGATCGACGCTGCCGACCTCGATCTCCGGCTTCAGCGTATGGCCATAGCTCTGAAACAGCTCCGTGACCGCCATCCGGGCCCGGCTGTTCCGGGAGAACAAAATGACAGGGTATTGAAGCAGCATATCGAGGGTCAGCACTTGGTCCTTCAGCTCGGCATAATGGCTGCCGGCCACGAAGCAGTCTTGCAGCTGGAAGCTCTCCCGAACCTTCAGCTGCGGATCGACGATCGGCAGGCGAACGACGCCCAGATCGATCCGGCCTTCCTTGAGAAATGAAATGACATCCGGTGTGGTGCCGTGATGCAGATGCAGTTTGACCCCAGGATGCTTGGCGCGGAATTCCTCCAGAATCGGAAGCAAGTAATGCTTGAACAGCGAGTCGCTTCCGCCGATGCGCAGTTCGCCGCTGTCCAGATTTTTGAGCGCCAGCATGTTCTCTTCCGCGTGAGCGATCAGAATCATGGACTGTTCGATATAGGAGTAGAGGATCGCGCCCTCCTGTGTGAGCTCAACCCCCTTGGAGTTGCGGTAAAAAAGCGTCATGCCGAAGCTGTTCTCCAGCTGCTTGACAGCATGACTGACACTCGGTTGGGTGAGGTAGAGCGCGTGGGCGGCTTGGGACAAGCTGCCCGTTTTGGCAGCCCAGTAAAACACCTTGTACAATTCAAAGTTATTGTTTATAGACACGGTCTATAGCTCCTCATCAATATATCAATTACATGTATACCCCTCATTTGTATTATAGTGATTCTAAGTCAAAAAGTAACTAATCGCATGATCAGGTTATCAGACCTCATGGGAGGATCATCATGTTGGAGCCAGCCACTATAATCTTGTTCGGGGCGACAGGGGATTTGGCCAAGCGCAAAATTTATCCCGCCCTCTATAACATGTTCCTTGACGGAAAGCTTCCGCAGCCGTTCTCCCTCATCGGACTCGGAAGAAGGGAATGGACCGATGAGTCCTTCCAGGCCAATGTTGAGAAATCGATCAAGCTATTTTCCAGACGCGAACCTGCCGATCCGGATACGATCATGAGCTTCATCGGCGCGTTCCGCTACAGGGTGCTGGACGTGGGGCGCGAAGAGGATTACCGGAAGCTCTTGGAGCAGGTGGAGAAACGCGAGAGGGAGCTGGGGATTCCTCAGAACCGGTTGTTCTACTTGTCCGTCGGACCTGAATTGTTCGAGCCGATCGCGTTGCAAATTCGCGGCAGCGGGTTGGGTACTTCGAACGGCTGGAAGAGGCTGGTGATCGAGAAGCCTTTCGGGCATGATCTGGAATCGGCCAGACGGTTGAATCAGACTTTGAGCCAAGCGTTCGCAGAGCAAGAAATTTACCGGATCGATCACTACCTCGGCAAGCCGATCGTTCAGCGCCTGGAGTCGTTGCAGCAGGCTCATCCGGCCTTTTACGAATTATGGGTGGACCGCCAAATCGCCAATGTGCAGATTACCGCGAACGAGTCCGTCGGCGTAGAAGAGCGAGCAGGCTATTACGATCATGTCGGCGCGATCAAGGATATGTTCCAGAACCACATGCTGCAGCTGCTCATGATGACAGCCGTGCATATCCCGAAGGATAGCGGGAACGGAAAGGGCCGCAGCAAGAAAACGAAAGTGATGGAAGCCCTGGAGCCGCTGCAAAAGGAAACCCTCCGCAATCGCGTAATCCGAGGGCAGTATACGGAAGGCGTCATCAAGGGCGATTTCGCAGCCGGTTACAAATCTGAACCGGGAATTGCTCCCAATTCGATGAACGATACGTTCATCGCCGCCAAACTTCAGATCGCCAATGACGATTGGCGGGGCGTACCGTTCTACCTTCGTACCGGCAAGCGACTGAAGGAGAAGTCGACGCGAATTGTGGTCGAGTTCCAAGGTGCCAGCGAGCCGGTTGGAGAAGAGAGCCATTCGCCGAATCTTCTTGTGTTGGAACTTAGCCCCAAGGAGTCCATCACGCTGCAGCTTCACTCGCGGAAGCAAGGACGGAGCGAGACGTTCCAGCCGATAGAACTCGATCTCGGCGCCAACCCGATGAATGCTCCGGAAGCGTATGAGAATTTGATCTGGGATGCCCTGCGAGGGGACGCGACCTTCTTCGCTCATTGGAACGAAGTGGAATTGTCCTGGCAGTGGGTGACGCCGATTCTGGAGGCTTTTGCCGAGAATGAAGCTCCGCTGCTGCCCTATGCAGCCGGTACTTACGGGCCTGCCGCAGCGGACGCCCTGCTAGAAGCAGACGGTTTCCACTGGTGGTTTGACGACAAGCTGGACCGGGAAGACCGGCAAGACCAAAATTCGGATAGAAAAGAGGGAATCCGTTATGCCTATCACACAAACCATTGATCAATTAGCGATCGATACGATCCGTACTTTGTCCATCGATGCGGTTAATGCAGCGAATTCCGGACACCCGGGACTGCCGATGGGTGCAGCGCCTATGGCTTATGCGCTCTGGTCGCAGCATTTGAATCATAACCCGAACCATTCCAAGTGGTTTAACCGCGACCGGTTCGTCCTCTCGGCCGGACACGGTTCGGCTTTGTTGTACAGTATGCTTCACCTCTCGGGCTACATGGTGTCGCTCGACGATCTGAAGCAATTCCGCAAGCTGAACAGCCGTACTCCGGGTCACCCCGAATATGGCCACACCGACGGGGTAGACGCGACGACCGGACCGCTCGGGCAAGGGATCGGGAGTGCGGTCGGGATGGCGATGGCCGAAGCGCATCTCGCGGCGAAATATAATCGGGAAGGCTTCCCGATCGTCGATCACTACACGTATGCGTTGGTAGGCGACGGCTGTTTGAGCGAAGGCATCTCCTACGAGGCAATGTCGATGGCAGGTCACATGAAGCTGGGCAAACTGATCGTGCTGTATGATTCCAATGACATTTCGCTCGATGGGGCGCTGAATCTCTCCTTTAGCGAGAACATTCAGCAACGGGCCGAGTCGGTGAACTGGCAGTATGTGCGCGTCGAGGACGGCAACGATGTCGCGGGCATCTCGAAGGCCATCGCTGCAGCCAAAGCGAATAGCGAGCAACCGACGCTTATCGAGGTTCGGACGATTATCGGCTACGGCAGCAAAGCCGCAGGCACGAACAAGGTGCACGGCAATCCGCTTGGCCTTGAGGAAGCTCAAGCCACGAAAGCGAGGTACAACTGGCTGTTCGAGGAAGAGTTCACCGTTCCGGAGGCGGTCAAAGCCCATTTCGCCCAGCTGAGACGCGAAGGCGCCGCTAAAGAAAAAGAGTGGATCCAGCTGCTCGAGTCGTATAAAGCGCAATTCCCTGCAGAAGGCCGGGAGTTCGCGCAAGTTCTCGACGGAACCGTCTCGCTCGACACGTCCGACATTCTGACATTCGATCCTTCCAAATCCATCTCGACTCGCGTCGCGAGCGGCGAAGCGATCAACCATTACGTCAAGACCGTTCCTGCGATCTTCGGCGGCAGCGCGGACTTGTCGCATTCGACGATGACGGATATCAAGGGAGAATCGGTATTCGCCGTCGAATCCTACGCGGGACGCAACATATACTTCGGCGTTCGCGAGCATGCCATGGGCGCGGCCGGCAACGGCATGGCGCTGCATGGCGGAGTCAAACCGTTCGTCAGCACGTTTTTCGTCTTCTGCGATTACCTGCGTCCCTCGATCCGGCTCGCGGCCTTGCAAAAGCTGCCGGTCATCTATGTTTTCACCCACGACTCGATCGCGGTCGGTGAAGACGGCCCGACACACGAGCCGGTGGAACAACTCGCCTCGCTACGTGCGATCCCGGGGCTTACCGTCATCCGTCCGTCGGATGCGAACGAAACGGCTAGTGCTTGGGCTTACGCCTTGGAGCAGAAGGAAGGTCCGGTGGCGCTCATCCTGAGCAGACAGAACCTGCCGGTCTTCGCCGAGACCCGAGGGAATAAAGAACAAGTCGCTCAAGGCGGTTATATCCTGACGGAGACGAATGCTCATCCGGACGTCGTGCTAATCGCTACCGGCTCTGAGGTGTCCCTCGCCGTAGGGGCCAAAGCGGAGCTGGAGAAGGAGGGCACATCGGTTCGAGTCGTCGCGATGCCTTGCCGTGAGCTGTTCGATCGCCAACCGGCCGCCTACAAGGAAAGCGTCCTGCCGAATGCCGTCACCAAGCGGATCTCCATTGAAGCCGGCATTTCCTTGGGCTGGGAGCGATATACCGGCCTCGGTGGTAAGGTAATATCGGTCGATACGTTTGGCGCTTCCGGATCGAGCGGCGCGGTTCTTGCACACTTCGGCTTTACGGTAGATCGCGTCGTCAGTGCGGCGAAGCAATTGCTGCAGTAATCCTTTTTTACACAACAAGAGGTCGCGAGCTTCGCGGCTTCTTTTGTTTTTCAAGGATATTCAATAAAGGAATTCATAATCTGATATAAAGTACATATGTGACATCTAATATTCTGAGGAGGAGTACGAGACATGATGGAGAACACGATTCAATTACCGGATGGGCGAGTTTTGGGATATGCAGAATACGGATGTCCGGACGGCACACCTGTTATTTTAATGGGCGGAACGCCTGGGGTACGCTTTGGCCCATTGATCTTCAGACTGGATCGGATGGTGAAGGAGGGGACTGCTCCGGCCATTCGATTGTTTGTTTTGGAAAGACCTGGTTATGGTCTCTCGGAGCCTCATCCCGGTCGGAAGATAGATCACGTTGTGGAGGATACGGCTTTTTTCGCAGATGCAATAGAATTAGAGCAATTCACGTTATTTGCCGGATCGGGAGGCGCCCCTTTTGCATTGGCATGCAGTCAACGCTTGCCTCACCGGATTACGAAAACTGCGATTTCAGCCGGAATAGGGCCGGTATTCTTGCCGGAGTTACGAAGGGGGGTAGACAAGCAAGATTTAGAATTTATTCAATCCGCGGTGGATACGCCTCAAATCATTATTTCTTATGCCGAGAAAGCATATAACGATCCATTTTCATTAATTGAACAAATTTTTGCCCATATGCCTGAAGAGAAGAGGAAGCAAATACCTGCCGCGGCCAAGGAAGCTCTTGTCCCGATGATCAAAGAAGGTACTAAAAGTCCGTACGGGATGCTGGATGATTATAGATGCTTCGGACAACCATGGAACGTCAAATTCGAAGATATTCGCGTTCCCGTTCGATTCTGGCACAGCGAAGCGGATCAATCCGTTCCTATTGCTCATGCCGAGTATTTGACGAACCTGATCCCGAACGCGAGCTTAAGACGATTCCAGGAGTTAGATCACCTAGCAACGTCACAAGCGGCCCTCCCCGAGGTACTTGCTTTCCTAGCCGAGTAGCATCCATCAGATCATACAGCCTCGATTCATGTCGAAAATGCTGCCTTGCGCCTGTCTGCATATTTCAGTAACATGAGAATCAAATGAGAGGGGGCAGGCGGCATGAAGAAAATCGAAGCGATTATCCGCCCGGAGAAGCTGCGGGAAGTCATCGAGGCGCTGCGCGACATTCAGGTGACGGGCTTCACGGTGACGCAGGTGCAGGGGCGCGGCCAGCAGAAGAATGCGACCGGCGTGTACCGGGGCAAGGCGTATACGGTCAATCTGCATTACAAGGTGAAGATGGAAATCGTCCTGTCGGACTACAAGGTCCAGGAGACGATCCAGACGATCATCAAGACCGCACAGACCGGCGAGATGGGCGACGGCAAAATTTTCGTCCTGCCGGTGCTGGAGATGTACAATGTACGGACGGGTCAAATCGACGAGACGATTGACGAGCTGCACACATAACAGAAGCTCGGAAGGGAAGGAGATCCGCTATTCGGGAGAATGGTGGATCTTTGTCGTATCAGGAGGGCGCAGCTTCGTGAAAGTCCCGTTCGCTGAACCGAGGTAAAGACCATCCTGGAGGGACGTCACCATCCCGTAGTCGGTCAAATAGGGCCGGATCGCTGCGCTGCCCAGAACCGCGTTGCCGAGCCGATGCTTAAGAGCCCCGGTAAGCCGGTCCAGCACGAACAGCTGCTCGTTCCCCGGCACCCATAGCTCGTCTCCCGCGACAAGCAGCTGCTTATCCCCGCCTGATTCCCCCCGTTCCATTTCCCCGACCGTGTATGGTGCCTGCCAGAGCAGGGTCCCGCTCTCTCGATCCACCGCCATCGGACGATCGTCCAGCAAGTAGTAGAGCGTGTCCCCCTGGATGACACCGTACGCTCCCCGGCCGTGCGCAACCCAGAGGAGTTTCTTGCGCTTCAGATCGTACAAGCCGGTCGTGAAGTCCCGCCCCTTCCAGTACACGGACGTATCCGACTTATGGATGAACATGTAGTCTTCGCCGACCGAGCTGTAATAATTGCCAGGCTCATAGGGAAGCACTGCGAGCGTGGCGCCGTTAGACAAGTCTAGGCTTGTGAAGCCTTCTTCGAGCAAAATCCAAAGCTTACGGTCGCTCTCCGACGGCTCCTGCAGGCGTCGCACATCTATGCCGGACAGCTCCATTCTGCGCAGAAGCTTGTTGTTCAGCGTCCAGTCCTTCACATGCGCATCCTTCACCCAGGCGACTTGTCCGGTAAGCGGATCATAGGCCTGAATGCGGCAGCTGCCGATGACTATGACATTAGGACCGGAGGATTCGTACAGCAGCTTCTCGTCATCGGAGAGCTTCTTCTCCCACAGCAGGTCCCCGGTTCGCTCATGCAGGACCTGGAAGGCATTGGCAGCTCCAGCCGAGGAATCCTGACGCTGCTCCACAACAACGACTCCATCGGCGCTCGCCATGCGGGAGACCGTTTGCGGCTTTTCCTGCCAACGCTGCTCCCATTCCACCGCCCCGGATTGGGCGTCCATCCATTGCAGCTTCGTCTCATACTCTTTGGTCGCCGGGTTGACCCAAGTGAGGATCGCCGCATGCCGCCCATCCGAAGAAGCCGAGAAGGCAACCCCGCCGAATTTGCCCGGCGCTTCCCACAGCTTCCGGCCCGTCTCGGCGTCAATGCCATACAGGGTAGAGTCGAAATGGGCGCCGCTGTACCCTCCGTCGTCCCCCAACACGAATAAGGATCCGCCCGCTCGCCCGACGAGATACGTGTACCGGAGGCCGCTCTGGAACGTCCAGTCGACTGCGTATTCGCGGGAAGGGAGGAGTGGCACGTCCGAATATAGGACTTCTCCCGATGTGCTGAGACCTGCCCGATAGACCGTCGTTCGCCCCCCGGAACGTTCGGGGTAGGCGAGAGTGAAGGCGAGTACTTGCCCCTCGGCGGACCAAGTAATATCCAATTGGTGCTCGGCATCCTCGTACCGCCAGCCTTCGTAGACTTCCGGGGAGTCGGCGTACCCGACACGCCTCACCGCATCCGGTGCAGCGAACCGGCTCCGCACCTGCTGTCGCGTATCCCCGAGAGCAAGCGTTGCATCCGCTCCTGCACGGGGGAATGCCGCTTGAAAGTGCGGTCGGCTTCGCTCCATCTCCTCGTTAACGCTCTCAGGGATCGGGTTAGGCGGCTCAAGTGCTGCTGCGTGAATCGCCGGTTCCGCCGGTTCGCTAGTCGCATCGGGCGCCTCGCCTCGACCCGGCTCGTACGTGACGAGTGTGATCCACGCCGCCATCCCGGTTATTATGAAGCTGGCCCATCTATTCCGCATCGTGTCCGCCTCCCGTTCATTTTCCTATTAGACGAACCGAATTGGAAAATGTTTCATTGGACGCAAAGTGGTATACTAGGAAAAAAGAAAGGGTGAGGCGTAGCATGAATGAGCGTCCGACAAAGGAAGAGTATGGCCTTTATTACGAGCAGTACATCAGCTTGGTTCCGGAGGGGGACATCCGGGAGCTGCTGGCGCAAGCGTTGGAGGAGAACACGGCCGTTTGGTCGGCCTTATCGGAGGAAAAGGGGCTGTTTAGGTATGCCTCGGGCAAATGGAGCGTGAAGGAGGTGCTCGGCCACCTCATCGACGGGGAGCGGATTATGAGCTACCGGCTGCTGCGTATCGGACGCGGAGACCCGACGATGCTGTCGGGCTTCGACCAGGACGCGTACGTCCAGGGTGCGGCCTTCGATGCGGTGCCGCTCGCTCAATTGGTGGAGGAGTACACGGTCGTGCGCCGAGCCACGCTGCTGCTGCTCAAGGGATTGCCGGAAGAAGCGTGGTCGCGGGCGGGCAGTGCCAACAACAGCGTGCTCACGACCCGGGCGTTGGCCTATATCATCGCGGGACACGAACGCCATCATATGCGCATCTTGAAAGAGCGCTATCTGGGGTAGACGCGCTGGGGTATCCTTGATAATCAAAATGAATGTAAGCCCAAGTTTTGAGGGCCAAAAAGACCTAGTGAAGAGAACGTCGTTCCGCTATTTGGTCTAAACCGCATTGATTTCGTAGTCAAGGGATACGACATTCCGCTATTCCTTTCAAAATGCACGGCTCTAGCCCTTTTGACCCGCAATAAGGGAACCTCGTTCCCACGAAGGGTTCCTTTCTCTGGTTTCCGGGAGAATAGCGGAATCTCGTTCCGATTCGGACGAACAAGAGGTTAGTCCATTCCGATAAAACAGCGGACGGAACCCCTCTGCCTGCCCGTCCCACGCGCCTAACTGAACGCCAACGCCAAGGACCGTCCGTAGGACGGTTTTTTTACTTGGCGGGGTTTCGCACCGGCTGGGTTTTCGCATGCTTGAGCAATTCCGAGACGGTGACGAACTCATATCCCCGTTTCTGCAGCTCCGGCAGGATGATTTCCAACGCCTGAATCGTCTGTGTGCGGGGGTGGACGTGATCGTGGAACAGCACGATGTCGCCGCTTCGGGCATTATGCAGCACCTTGCTGGTGATGCGGCTCACCCCGGGCAGCTTCCAGTCCCGCGTGTCCTGGTGCCAGGACCAGAGCACCGGCTTCAGCCCCGCCTTGTTCGAGACCTCTACGAGCAGATCGTTGTACGTGCCTCCGGGCGGACGGAACAGCACGGATCTCGTCTTGGTCGCCTGTTCGATCGCCTCTTCGGTGAGGGCTAGCTGCTGACGGATCTGTTCGGCGGAAGAGGCGTTGTTGAAGTAGATATGGTTGAACGTATGATTGCCCAGTTCATGACCTTCATCTACGACTCGCTTGGCCAGCTCGGGAAATGCCTGCACCCGTCTGCCGACGACGAAAAAGGTGCACTTGGCGTTGTACTTGCGCAGCAAGTCCAGAATGGCCGGCGTCTGCTCAGGGTCAGGGCCGTCGTCGAACGTTAGTGCCATGAGCTTCTGGTCCGTTTTCACTTCCCAGACGATTTCGCCGCGCTGCTCATAGTAGAACCGCTCTTTTTTGGCTGGAGCGGCGGCAGCGGAAGTGCTGGAGGCCGTGAGGAGGAGGGCTGCTGCGGCGGCTAGCCCTAGTTTGCTAATGTTCATCCCATCACCTTGTCCTATTTGTTAGATGTCCCGGGGTCCCCACAAAGTAATAGGAATAAACTCCAGCGGCCTGCTTCACTTTGTGGGGTTGCTTAGTATAGGGTCTCCTTTTTCCATAGCATTATTCTCCTCATCTTCCTTGATCAAGAAGGACATAATGTAGGGGAATGCGGGCGGAAGGAGGGAGCAGGATGTCACGGGATCAAGCGAACAACAGCGGGAAAAAGTCACTGCCGGGCAACAACCGGGACTCGGAAGTGGCCGGATCCAAAAAGAAGCGCTCGAACAAATCTTGACCTTGTGCTACAATAAATGCCAGGTTCCAATGATTCGGAAGGAAAGTAGGTGACTTAGAGATGTGCAGTCAACTGGAGTATCTGGTCGAAATCGTACGGACGATCAAATTCACGGATGTGCGGAACGGGATCAGTCTGTCTATGGACGGATATTCGGATCAGCACATCCTTAAGCCACTTGGAGAGCGATAGGGCCGTTAGTACCCCGATTGCGACTCATCCCGGCTGTGGAGTGCTGCTCCACGGCTTTTTATTTTGTATGGGAAAAGGATGAGGATCGTGGGTAGGGATCGGTTAGCGGCCAACGTGCCTTTATTTTATGTATATTATTTTCTGAATTCATTCATCTTGGACCGGGCGATCTGGATGCTGTTCCTCGTGTCGAGAGGCTTCTCGCTGACGGAGATTGCCTTGATCGAATCGGCGTATCATTTGACCGGCTTCTTGTTGGAGGTGCCTACGGGGTACGTAGCGGATCGCTTCGGCAAGCGCATCAGCCTCCTGACAGCCCAAGTGATCGGCGCCTTGTCCTCGGCTATGCTGATCGCGGGGCATGGTTCCGTAGCGGTGGCCGGCTTCATGATCGGAGCGGCGGCCGGCACATTCCAGTCCGGAGCGACGAGCGCGATGGTCTATGAAACGCTAAAGCGGCTGGGCCGGGAGGAGTCGTTTAAGCGCGTCAATTCGCAGCTGTCGGGGATTATGCTTGCCACGCTCGGATTAAGCGGCATCGCAGGCGGGGGGCTGTCGGATATCGATTGGGCCTGGGTGTACGGCGGCAAAATCGCGCTGAACTTGCTTACCTTCGGAATCGTATACCTGATGGTCGAGCCGCCTGAGGATCAGGGGCTGGAGGGAGAGTCTGCGGGAGCCCGCTACTCTTTCTGGAGACAGCTTGGAGAGGGGTATGCCTTCGCGCGAACCAGCCCGGCCTTCCTGGCTCTCTGTACGTATGGGGCGGTCTTGTATGCGATGTCCTGGTCGATTGCGTTCTACAGCCAAGTGCTGTTCCAGCAGTTCGGAATGAACAATCGGGCGATCGGTGTCGTCAATGGAGTCGAGACATGGCTGTCCGCGGGGATTGCGGCGGCTGCCTTCCTGGGGGAGCGCCGTCTGGGCAAACGCGGGTCGATCTGGACGGCCGGCATCGGCTTCTCGGTCTGCTTGCTGCTATTCGCGACCTCGGACGGACCTACCGCGGGGATTGCGGCTTTCTTGCTCATGGCGGTGTTCATCAGCTATCTGGAGCCGCTCTTGGAAGCGTATCTGAACGAGCTGCTGCCGACGGGGATCCGCGCCACGATGCTCTCCGTGTTCAGCATGATGATCTCGACGGGCATGATGGCGACGTTCTCGGTGCTCGGGTATTTGGCGGACCGGTCGGATTTGGCCACGGCGCTTGGGCATGTCATGCTCGTATGGGGGTCGCTCTGTCTCGCCTCCCTTGTCTGGGCATCGCGAAGATTAAGGAAAAGCTGATGGGAGCTGAAGACTATGCAAGCGGATCGACTGTTGTATCGCCGTTTCGGCGAACCGCGGGACGTGCTGGAGCTGGAGCGCCGGACTCTGCCCGCCCCCCAGGCGAGGGAGCTGCTGGTGCGGCTGGCGGCCCGCCCGATCAATCCGTCCGATCTCATCCCGATCCGGGGCGCGTATGCCCACCGGATTCCTCTGCCGGGTGTACCTGGGTACGAAGGGGTGGGCTATGTCGAGGCGGTCGGGCCAGGGGTCCCGGCCTCGTGGCTCGGCAAGCGAGTGCTGCCGCTGCGGGGAGAAGGGACGTGGCAGCAGCTCGCCGTCGCTCCGGCGGAGTGGGCGGTGGAGGTGCCGGACTCCCTCGACGACGATACGGCCGCTCAGCTGTACATCAACCCCGTCACCGCCATCCTGCTGTGCACCGAGATCGCGCCGAGCCGTCCCGGGGATTGGTGGGTGGTGAACGCCGGCGGATCCGCTATCGGCAGGGTTCTCGCCCAGCTGTCGCGCGTGTTGGGCTTCCGGCTGATCGCGGTGACGCGCAGCGGGGCCCATACGGCATCGCTCCTTGCCCTGGGGGCGGAGCATGTGCTCGACGCCTTTGACGCGGCCTTGGGGCCGCTCCCGGAGCGGGTGCAGGAGTTGACGGGCGGCCGAGGTGCCGCCGTCGCCATCGACAGCGTAGGCGGCCCGGCCGGCCTCGAGCTGCTCGCCTGTACGCGGCCCGGCGGGATGATGCTCGGCATCGGTCTGTTGTCCGGGACGCCGCTGAACCTGTCCGCCGCGGCCGCCCAGGCGGACGTGCGGTTCGGGCTGTTCCACCTGCGCCACTGGCTGCAGGACGTCACGCCCGCGGGATGGCACGCCGCTTTCGAGCGTATCGTCGGTCTGTTGGACGCAGGTCAGCTCCGGCTGTCGCCGATCGCGGGCCGTTATCCGCTGGAGGCGTACCGGGAAGCGATCGAGGCGGCGGAACGGAGCGGCGGCGCGGGGAAAATCCTTCTCGTCTGAACAGCGGGAGTAGGGATATCTCCGTGTTCCGTCGAATAAGACTGTGAGAGCGATAATCCTACTATCCGGAGGAGGGTTCTTCCTATGGCCAACTTATTCAGCGGCTTATTCGGCAATTATTCCGACGTATCGAACGAAGAGCTTCAAGGCAAATACGGCATCTATCTGATGCCGACCGAGACGATTCAGATGGGGTTCAAGCTCGTCAGGGACACGTTCATCGTGACTAACGAACGGCTCATCTTCATCGATCATCAGGGCGTGACGGGCAGCAAAACCCGCGTCGCGTCCATCTCGCTCGACTCGATCTACGAAGTGAGCTTGGAAACCGCCGGGACGGGATTCGACGACAGCCAGCTCGACATCCACTACATCACGTCGCCGTATTACAAGTCGAACAATGTGCAAGTCGCTTCCCACAAGTTCGAGTTCGGCAAAAAATTCAACGTGCAGCCGCTGTACGTCGCGTTAATCACGCTTGCGCACGAGAACCAGAAACGGATTAACGGGTAAAAGGCTAAACAAAAAAGGGATCCGGTACGAGAGGCAACTCTCATCGGGTCCCTTTTTTTGCTATTCTAGCGTAAATCCTTTGAAATCCACT
This sequence comes from Paenibacillus sp. HJGM_3, assembly GCF_045062745.1. Taxonomy (NCBI): domain Bacteria; kingdom Bacillati; phylum Bacillota; class Bacilli; order Caryophanales; family Paenibacillaceae; genus Paenibacillus; species Paenibacillus sp. HJGM_3. The sequence continues at coordinate 438,728 of NZ_JBJGED010000001.1, read as the reverse complement.
CGCATCGACACTCCGCTGCACCCCTCCAGCTTGTACAACCCCATATCCAGCTCGCCCAGCAGCGTCTCGGGACCGGTCAGCGTCCGCGCCTTACCGTTGATTCGGACGTACGTATCCGGACTGTCATGCTTGTAGGCTCGGAGCACGAGCGGATGCTTGGCCAGCACGAATACCCAGGCCGACAGGATCGGGCGATCCTCCGCCTCCTCCAGGGTATGATCCACGTACACCTTGAACGAATCGGCCGGCTTCTCGGGCAAAGTCAGCCAATCCTCGGGCACGCTCCGGAATAAATGCTGGCTGGACAAATCCAGCTTCGTGAAGCTGTCGGCCACGACCGTGCGAGGCACGATGTGAGCGAACAGCAGCTCCGCTTCGAACTGATGGCCGATATCCCCGAAGTGCAGCCGGTCCGAAATAATGTGCTTCGCGCTGTGGGACGAATACAAGAGAAACTGCTCGGTGTAGCGGTTCACGTCGATGAGCTGCAGGCCGTATTCGACCGCCAGCTCCCGCTTCACTTCGTTTGCGATCGAGTCGATGTGCCCGCTAGTCCGCATCGGGTAATCCTGCACGTATTGCGTCCATACGCCGGGCTCCAGCGTAGCCTGGGTTGTCAGCAGGAAGGGCTGGATCCCTTGAGCGTAACACCACTCGATGAGATGGGTAATGTTTGCTTTGAAGCCGAGCCGGTACGCCTTCTCGTTTTCGTACCCGAGCCGGTCGTTGATGCCGAAGCCGATGCCCATCATCTTGACGTCGCAGTACGGGGACTCTGGCCCGAATACGTCGTCGATCACCGTGACCGCCCAGCTCGACACTTGTCCGCTGAACCCGGCGTTGTAGACGCGCAACTGCGTATTGTCTGCGGCCTCTCTCAGCAGGCGCTCCAGCTTTCGGCTGAACGCGTTCGGGGACACGTTGTCCGCGCCGATCGTATTGCGGACCCACCCGGTCGTATTGGCCCCGTCAATCGTGCTGTCGCCGAAAAAGGCGATCGGAAATTTGCCGCCCGCGAGCCATTCCGTCCAGGCGTCGTTAAACGTATACAGCGGCCTCGGCCGCGGGTTGTCTGCATGTGTCTCCACAAATCCACACCTCCGCAATAGGCATTCGACATGTTGAAGGCGGATTCCTACCGACGGACTGTTCGGCGGCCTCATGCATGATCCAATCCTGCTTAACGGTCCTCCCAGCTCTTTCAGCCGGAATATCGTCCATTTTTCCGATAACTGCAGAGATCATCCAAGCATTCCTATCAGAAGTTCATAACATATATCAATCTAATAATAATAGGGAAGTGATGGAATGCTGCATTGGAGGAATAAATATTCGATTACAATTCTAGGCAGCTGCGGAGGTGTTGCCAAGGCGATCTTAGCCATCCTTAATCAATCGGTTCAAGATATAAACGACCCCTTATACTCCATATTGAAAAAATCAAAGCTCCATCTAATTGATAAAAAACAAAAGGATCCCAGTTACTACATCCATTTATTCCCTCACCTGTACGATAAAATAAAGCTTTATCAGCTGGATCTCAAAGATGTCAATGAATTCCGTGAGCATCTGATCCAGACAAAAACAAAGATCGTTATTGATGTTTCATGGGCGGATACCATTGAAATGCTCAGCTGTTGCAACGATTTAGGCGTATTCTATATCAACTCGGCGTTAGAGAATACCCAGGTGGACGAGGATGAAAGCCTGTACGGTTTCCCTCTCACGGAACGGTATATCCGATTTGAAGCGAAAAAAAATCAATTTACAAATACGACGGCCATCGTATGCTCCGGTATGAATCCAGGTGTCGTACAATGGATGGCGATTAAATTAATGAATGAAAATCCGGACCAAAAGCCATTAGCCTGTTACATCGTAGAGCATGACAACTCTTTTTTCGCCGATAAAAAAATCATAGAACCGTATACCATTTACGCATCATGGTCCGTTGAATGCTTCCTTGATGAGGCTATTTTAAGCTTTCCGATGTTTGTCAACCATCATTTGCCGCATTACCTCTATGAGGAAGTTTATGCTTTGGAATATAAAGTAAGGCTGGATGAGAAGCAATTTTATGGTTGTCTCATGCCTCATGAAGAAGTCATTACTTTAGGTGAATTATTTGATATGGAAATCGGATTTATTTACCGGGTAAATGAATATACTACGGAATTGATTCGAAATAACCTGGGTAACGTGGATGACTTATGGCACTGGAATCAGAAGATCATTGATCCTGCCGAAGGAGAGGTTGAAGGGGAAGATCTGGTCGGCGTGCTCCTAGTGTATAACGATCATGAAAAATATATTTATAACACGATGAAAAGCAGCGATATCTTCCCGAAATACGCAACGAATGCTACCTACTTCCAGGTTGCCTGCGGTATTTATGCCGGATTGGCAAGTCTAGTCTTGGATGATCTTCCTTTGGGCGTCTATTATGTCGATAAGCTTTTGTTAGACACCGAAAGCAAGTATGGGGAGTATGTTACTTATCATATGAGAGAATTTGTAACCGGCATGAACGGGACTTCGGACGGATTGCTGCATCAACGAATCAAATGGATACAAGAATAAGCTGCCTAAGCTAATCATGAACGTATGATTAGCTTTTTTGGTGAACAAAACGCTGAAGGAGACACCCAATCCCCCGACTGTCTCCTGATCTCGCATATTCAATTCAAAGGGATCATTTCAAAACGCATCATTAACGATATCCAGCAGCGCCGTGTTGCGGTCGGTTTGAATTTTCCCTTTTTGATGGCGGTTGACAAAATAATACGGCATGTGAAACATATCCTTCAGCTTTTCGGGAGTCAGGTATTGCGTCGAGACCAGCATCCGCAAGCTGTCAGCCTGTACAGAGAACAGTGTGGCCAGACAGAAGCCCCAGTCCTCGCCGTCCTCCAGCACGAAATTGTGGTATGGAAGCACATGGAATCCAGCCTTTTTGAGGGTCTCCTGTATGCTCCAGAAATACTCGGGCATCCAGGAGGAGGTGGAGCAGGCTACGCTGATTGCACCGTTCGGCTCCAATCGTTCTTTTAAGAGACCGTAGAACTCCCAGCTGAAGAGACGGGAAAGCTGGGGACAACCGTTTGTAGGCTCCGGAATATCGATAATAATGACGTCCCACTTGGCAGGCGCCCTCTCGACAAAGCTTCTGCCGTCTTCGATGACGGTCTTCACTTTAGGGTGATTTAAGGAACCCTTATTAAATTTGACCAAGGCGTCCAGATTTTTACCAAAATCCAGCATCACATCGTCGACATCGACGGTGGTTATTTCCTCCACCTCCGAATAACGAAGCGCTTCACGGGTCGTCACGCCGCCGCCGCCGCCGATGATCAGAATCTTCTTCCGCTTACCTGCCGCAGCCATCGGAATGTGAACCATCACCTCGGCATACATATGTTCATCTTCCGTTGTACTGAACATGACGTCGCCATTTCCGTAAATCCACATTTCCCCGCGATAATCAACAAGGGCGATCCGCTGGTTAGGCGTTTTCATTTTACGCAGTATCCGATATTTTCCTTCAGGCGCCTGGTCCTCGTTGATATAATCCCTGACCGAGCCGGAGCCTAAATATCTCCAATAAATCAAGTACAATCCTTCGATGGACAAAACGAGTCCGGCACCAACGGCCATCCATATCCATTGACTCATATCGTCACTCCTTTCTGTGAGCTGGAATCTCCTATGCTTGCAGCATATGCAATATAATATGTACGATTAGTAGAACGGAATAGCTTGTTGCCTAATGATCATTCCCATTTTCGCGTCCCCCTTCTGTTTTCTCGAGATCCGTGCTCATACAGATGATGAAAAGAAGAACGAAAGAGGGTTCTTGCAGACTCTCATCGCTCCTTCATGTAAGCCGACGGCGTGGCGGCATAGATCCGCTTGAATGTACGCTGGAAGTAGGACACGTCGCGGTAGCCCAGCATTTCGGAGATCTCCGCCACGGTCAAGAGCGAATCGCGCAGCAGGAACACGGCCGACTTCATGCGGACGGCGTGGACGTACTCGCTGATCGTTTGCCCCGTGATCCGGCGGAAGACGGTGGCCGCGTAGTTGGGGCTTCTACCTATGCAAGCGCCGAGCTCCTCCTTGGTGATTTTCGATCGGTAATGCTCCTGGATGTAGGCTTTCATCCGCTCGGCGAGCCGCGTCAGGTCGGAGGAGGCCGGTGCCCCGTCCAGCTCGCGGTTCCAGAGGGCGAACAGCTCCAGGACGATCGCCTGTCCCCGCACGGCCGCATAGGCCTCCTGGTCCGTCCACTCCGAAAAGCACCTGCGGATGCGCTCGAGCATGTAGTCGTACAAGCCCGTTTTGGCCTTGACCCAGCGCTTGCTCTGCAGGAGCGGCAGGGCCCCGGCTGCCGACGCCTCGAATCTCCCCGGATCTGCCGGTTCCATTTTCACTACGGCGACGTACTTCTCGTGTACGACGGTCGGGATGCTTTTGCCGTAATAAGATGTATTCGGGGGGATGAGGAGCAGATCGCCTTTCTCCGCGATGACTTTCTCGTGTTCGATCCAATACACGCACTTCCCGTAGCTGACCAAGACGAGCAGCGCTTGCGGGACGCCTGCCGGCCGTTCCTCGAACCATTCGACACCTTGATCCATCCTCAGATTTACGAGTGAGAGCATCGCTGTCTTCCCCTCCTTGTTGATCGTACTGCATTGCATGTACAGTACTATAGTTCATTTTCGCGCGTCTTCATCCGAATTACAATAGGAGCGACTAGAATCCGGAAGGAACGATACGCGATGCTCAAAACGAAAATTGTATGTACGATGGGCCCGGCCTGCGATTCGGTGGACGTGTTGAAAGAAATGATCCGCGCCGGCATGAACGTGGCTCGGATCAATATGGCGCACGGCGAGCTGGAGGACCACCTGGGACGGATGAACCGGGTGCGGCAGGCGGCGCAGGAGACGGGAGCCGTGATCCCGATCATGATGGACATCAAGGGGCCGGAAGTCCGGATCGGCAAGCTGCAGGAACCGTCCTATATGCTGCAGGCGGGGGAACGGCTCATCCTGACCGTGGAGGACATGCCCGGCAACGCCGAACGCATCTCGGTCAACTATGCGGAGCTGCCGCTCGTCGTTCAGCCGGGCAACCGGATCTTGATCGACGACGGGTTGATCGAGCTGGTGGTGGAGAACGTCACGAAGACGGAGGTGCATGGCCGCATCGTGAACGGCGGCCTGATCAAGCCGCGGAAAGGAGTCAATCTCCCCGGCGTTCGCACTACATTGCCGGGTGTGACCGAGCGGGACATTCGCCATATCGCTTTCGGAGTGGAGCACCGGATCGATATGATCGCCTTGTCGTTCGTCCGTTGCGCGGAGGATGTCATGATGGTCCGGCAGCTGCTCGAGGAGCAAGGTTGCGGGCATGTGCAGCTCATCTCCAAGATCGAGAACATGGAGGGAGTGGACAACCTCGATACGATCATCGAAGCATCGGACGGCATCATGGTCGCCCGCGGCGATCTGGGGGTCGAGGTTCCGGTAGAGGATGTGCCGATTATCCAGAAAACGATGATCGAGAAATGCAACCGTGCCGGGAAGCCGGTCATCGTCGCCACCCATATGCTCGATTCGATGCAGATTAACCCGAGGCCGACGCGGGCGGAGGCGAGCGACGTGGCCAATTCCGTCCTGCAAGGCACCGACGCGATCATGCTGTCCGGCGAGACGGCGGCCGGGAAATACCCGATCGAGTCCGTGCGGACGATGTCCTCCATCGCCCGCAAGGCGGAATCGCTGTTCCTGGAACGGCAGCAGCCTCAATATGTTCAGGGTCAGACGGTCACCGAGGTGATCAGCCAAGCTGCCGTGAACGCTTCGTTGGCCCTGGACGCCAGCGCCATTCTGACCCCGACCGAGAGCGGCTTCACCGCGCGCATGGTGGCCAAGCATAGGCCGAAGGCGCCGATCGTAGCCATCACCCAGCACGAGCATGTGCTCAGCCGGCTCTGTCTCGTCTGGGGCGTGTACCCGGTGAAGGGCCTCGCCTCCGAGTCTACGGATGCCCTGTTCCGGTCGGCGGTGCAGAGCGGGATGACGGCGGGACTGATTCGCGAGGGCGACTATGCCGTCATTACGGCGGGTGTCCCGATGGGGAGAACGGGAGCGACGAATCTGATCAAAGTTCAACAGGTGTAACGTGTGAACAGGAAATTTGGGTTGAATGCTTCGGGCGGGTATGGTATGTTACTGGAAATCATTCACTGCGAGAGGAGCGACAGCCATGCCCGACATGCCCGAAACGCCTGATATCCCCGAAATATCCGACACGCTGCCTGGATCCGATTCCGGTTATCCTGTCCGCCCAATCTTGCTTCATGTGCCTGAGCAGTTCGAAAGCGAGAGGCTTATCATCCGCGCCCCGCAGTGGGGGGATGGGGCGATGGTGAACGAGGCGATTCGGGAAAGCCTGGACGAGCTGCGCCCTTGGATGCCCTGGGCCGAGCGGGCTCCCGCGCCGGAGGAGACCGAGGCGAATATCCGGGAATCTCGCCTTCATTTCCTCGAGCGATCCGACCTGCGTCTCCTGCTCGTGTCGAAGGTATCCGGGCGGCTCATCGGCAGCAGCGGGCTGCACCGGATCGATTGGGAAGCCCGCAAGTTCGAGATCGGCTACTGGCTGCGTACCTCCGCTGCCGGACAAGGCTATATGACGGAGGCGGTGGAGGCGATCGAGGCTTATGCGATTCGCGAGCTGCAGGCGAACCGGGTGGAAATCCGCTGCGATGCGCGGAACGTCAAGAGCGCCAAAGTCGCGGAACGGTGCGGCTTTACGCTGGAGGGCGTCCTGAGGCAAGAGAAGCGCGGTGCGGACGGCTCCCTGCGGGACACGATGATTTTCGCCAAAGTACGGGGAGTGGAATTCGAGTAGAGATGAGGAGGGAAGCGGGATGGAGGATCGGAACGGTCGCGCCGCGGCTGCGGATGTCGAGGCGATCGCGCTGGAAGTAACGGAGGAGCTGCGCAAGGCGATGCGCAAGTTTCCGCCGTTCCACTCGGCGCATGAAGGGTATGCGGTGTTGCTGGAAGAAGTCGACGAGGCGTGGGATGCGATCAAGCGAAACGATCTCGTGCACGCCCGGGCCGAGATGATTCAGGTTGCAGCGATGGCGCTGCGGTTTATTCACGATTTGACCCCGGACGGGGACCGATAGGGAGGAGATGGCCGAATGTCGCATGCTGCTCAAGCGCAGGCTTTGCCGCGCGGCTTGCCGGAGGCGAACGGGATACCGTCCGCTGCGGTAAGGGAATTTTTGAAAGCGGTTAACTCAGCGGAATTAGGGCTACATAGCTTCATGCTGCTGCGCCATGGCCAAGTGGTCGCCGAAGGCTGGTGGTCGCCTTATGGTCCAGAGCGGCCGCACATGATGTTTTCACTCAGCAAAAGCTTCACCTCGACAGCCGTCGGCCTTGCGGCAGCGGAAGGACTGTTGTCTGTGGACGATCCGGTCGTCTCCTTTTTCCCGGACAAGGTCGTCAGGAACGATGCCAAGCTGCAGGCGATGCGTGTCCGGCACCTGCTGTCCATGGGATCCGGTCACGGGGCCGAGTCGCTGGTTGGAGACGGACGGGGGAAGACGGACGATTGGGTCCAGCACATCCTGGACCAGCCGGTCGTATATGAGCCGGGGACACGGTTCGTCTACAATAGCGGCGCGACCTACATGCTGTCGGCCATCGTCCAGCGGGTAACCGGGCAAACGGTTCACGAATATTTGATGCCCAGGCTGTTCCAGCCGCTCGGCATCGAGGGCAGCGCCTGGGAAACGTGCCCCCGCGGCATCAGCACCGGGGGCTGGGGATTGTGGCTCAAGACGGAGGATATCGCGAAATTCGGGCAGCTGTATCTGCAGAGGGGGATCTGGAAGGGCGAGCGGCTTATTCCCGGAACGTGGATCGAACAAGCGACGTCCGCTCAGATCGCGAACTCGAGTGTGAACCCGGACTGGAGTCAAGGGTATGGGTACCAGTTCTGGCGGTGCCTCCATGGCGCTTATCGGGGCGACGGGGCGTTCGGGCAATTTTGCGTCGTGCTGCCTGAGCAGGATGCGGTTGTGGCGATCACCGCAGGCTCACGGCAGCTGCAGGGCATATTGGATCAAGTATGGGCGCATCTGCTGCCGGCGATGGGGAATCAGTCTTTGTCGGCAGATGCAGCCGCGTATGAGGAACTTACGGCTGAGCTGCATTCCCTGTCGTTCCCGCCGATTCTATCGGAAGCGACGTCGGATGTAGTGGGGCATGTCTCGGGCAGGCGGTATTCTCTGAAGGACAATGACCGCGGGATCAGGACCGTCTCCTGGGAATGGGAAGCCGATGTATGTGTGTTCACGCTGCAGATCGGGGAGAGAGTAATTCTCGTACGCTTAGGAGTCGGGCAATGGGTGGAAGGCCTCGTGCACTTTGAGGGGGAGCCGCTTCGGGCTGCAGCGAGCTGCGGATGGTCCGCGCCCGACACGTTCGTCATGAGCATGAGGCTGGTGGAGACGCCTTTCTCCGACACGTTCACGTGCCGATTCTCGGGCGACGGGGTGCGGATTCAGTGGGAATTCACACGGTTCGGAGCGCAATCGACGTTAGAACTCGAGGGGATGCGCGTGTCGGATTAGTTCTCGCGAGATAGATAATATTTTTGTTTCATGTTAGATAACCTGACATAATCCGTTGACGAACCTTCCCACCGTCCCTATAATAGGGCGAAAGGGAGCGTGTGGGAGATGAATGGGGAACAGATAATAGCCCTAAACACGGTATGGGTTGTAATCGCTGCAGCGATGGTTTTGTTTATGGAAGGCGGGTTCAGCTTGCTTGAGGCCGGGCTCGTCCGGACGAAAAATGCAGTAAACGTCACGATGAAAATTTTTGTGGATTTAACCTTGGGCGCTCTGGCCTTTTTCCTGATCGGGTTCGGCATCATGTTCGGTCCCGATATCGCCGGGGTGTTCAGCTTCGACTTCTGGGGCGCTTCGCAGCATTTGGAGATGACGCTTGATTTGCCTCTGGCGGCCTATGTCTTGTTCCAGCTTGGCTTCGCCGTCGCAGTCATATCGATTATTTCCGGTGCTGTTGCCGAGCGGATGTCGCTGAAGGCGTACATGGTGCTGGCCGTCCTCTTCGCGGCGATCGTCTACCCGATCTCGGGCCATTGGGTGTGGAATGCCGACGGGTGGCTGATGCAGCTCGGGATGAAGGATTTCGCCGGCTCGGCGGCCATTCATGCACTGGGCGGCTGGTCGGCGCTCGCGATTGCGTATGTGCTCGGCCCCCGCAAGGGCCGGTTCAACTCGGACGGCAGCGTGAACGTATTCGCGCCGAGCAATATCCCGCTCGCATCGGCAGGCGCCTTCATCCTCTGGTTCGGCTGGTTCGGCTTCAACGCGGGCAGCACGCTGAACGCCTTCGACACGAACCTCCCCTCCATCGCGCTGAACACGATGCTGGCGGCTTCGGCGGGCGGAGCGGCCTCGCTCTTGTACACGCTGTTCCGGTACGGCAAGGCCGACCCGAGTATGACGATGAACGGCGCACTCGCGGGCCTCGTCGCGGTAACGGCGGGATGCGCCTACGTCGAGCCTTACTCGGCCATCCTCATCGGACTGATCGCCGGCGTGCTCGTCATCTGGGGGACGCTCCTCGTCGACCGGATGAAGATCGACGACCCGGTAGGAGCGGTCGCCGTCCACGGCGTCAACGGTACGTTCGGGACGATCGCCGTCGGGCTGTTCGACAAGGCGGACGGCTTGTTCACGACCGGCAGCGCGCATCTCGTGCTCGTCCAGCTCATGGGTGTGGCAATCGTCTCAGTCTGGGGGCTGGCGGTCAGCTACGGAGTGGCGGTGGCGATCAAGAAGACGATCGGCTTGCGGGTCACCGCGGCCGAGGAAGAAGAAGGGCTCGACATGGCGCTGCACGGCATCCCGGCGTACAACGATCTGGAGCGGTTCAGCGACCAGCCGGACTATTCGAGCCTGGAGGCGTACGGGATCGGCGTCGAGCCGATGCCCGGTCAAGTTCAGGTTCGCAAAGGCTAACGTTTTCGGTATGCCGCATGTGCACATCCGGGCTCCAGGTACTTGCCTGGAGCCCGCTTTTATGGCGGGATGCTTGAAATCTACTCCCGGTAGACTATACTGAGAGGGAGAAATAAGTGACGGGAAAGGAAGATGACCGATGAGCCTGCAGCAGGACATTATCGCCAAGCTGGGGGTGAAGCCCCAGATCGATCCGAAGGAAGAGATTCGCCGTCGGGTTCAGTTCCTGAAGGACTACCTGATCCAGTCGAGCATGAGCGGGCTGCTCATCGCGATCAGCGGGGGCATAGACAGCGCCGTCACGACAGGGCTGTGCAAAATGGCGACCGACGAGCTGTCGAAGGAAACCGGCCGCGACTACATTACCCTCGGCGTGTTCCAGCCGTACGGCGAGCAGGCAGACATCTCCGACAGCTACGCCGTCGCGGAGGCGTTCCAGCTGACGCATAAGATCGAGACGAACATCGAACAGGCGGTGGATGAGATCGCGCTCGAGGTCGAGTACGGCTTCAAGCACCTCGGCATCCCTCGGCACGTGAGCCGCGAGGGCAAGGGCAACATCAAGGCCCGCACCCGCATGGTGATGCAGTACGCGCTGGCGTTCGACCTGAAGCTGATCGTGGTCGGCACGGACCATGCTTCGGAAGCGATCACCGGCTTCTTCACCAAGTATGGAGACGGAGCGGTCGACGTGACCCCGCTCAGCTCGCTGAACAAGCGCCAAGTGCGCCAGCTGGCGGCCGAGCTCGGCGTGCCGCAGAGCGTGCTGGACAAGGCTCCGACCGCCGGACTGTGGGAAGGGCAGACGGACGAAGGCGAGCTCGGCATCACATATGACGATAACAGCGACTACCTGGAAGGCAAGGAGATCGGCGCGGAAGCGAAGGCGAAGCTGGAGAAGCAGTACCTCCGTACGGAGCACAAGCGGGCCCCGATCCCCGGCATCTAAGCGCCTATGATTATCGGCATCGGTATGGATTTGGTAGAGATCGCCCGCATCCGGCGCATCCTCGAGGAGCCGCACGGCGCGCGCTTCGTCGAGCGGGTGCTGACGCCGGAGGAGCGCGAGCGCGCGGCTACGCGGGGGAACCGGCTGGCCGAGTATGTCGCGGGCCGGTTCGCGGCGAAGGAAGCCGTCGCCAAGGCGCTCGGCTGCGGCATCGGGCGGCAGGTCGGGCTGCAGGACATCCGGGTCGTCCCGGATGACCGGGGCCGGCCCTGCTGCAGCGTGAGCGACGCCGCCTGGGCGCGGCTCGGCTACGCCGTGGCGGCGGCCGGCGCGGCAGCAGACACGGCGACGGCCACAGAGGCGTCGCCTAACGCGGGGCCGCAGCCCGCGGTGCGGCTGCATCTAACGATCACGCACACGGAGACGACGGCGGCGGCCTTCGTAGTAGCCGAGCGGGACGCGCAGTAACAACAAAACCTACCGTTCACGCAGCGGGCATGGTGCCGATAGAGCCGTGCCGCTGCAGGGAGCAGTAGGTTTTGTTGTTTGTAGTAGGTAGAGTGGGTCCCGTCCCCAAGTAAGGCCGAATCGTCACCTCAAGCCCGCCAGCCAATCGCGCAGAGCGGCGATCTCTTCCGCCTTCAGATCCTGGAACGCCGGCATGCCATTCCCGCCCTTGCGGATCTGCGCCTCGATCTGCTCGGCCGTGAGTCGGCCGCCGACCTGCGTCAGATCGGTCTTCGGGCCGATCCGGCCCTGGAGGCCGTCGCCGTGGCAAGACATGCAGCGTTTCTTGTAGATCGCCTGCGTATCCGCCGAAGCGGCGGCAAGCAGCTCGGGCTTCCCGGCAGCTTCTTCGCTGCCTCCGGACTTGGCGCCGCATCCCGACAGCAGTCCGATGAAGACGGCTGCGGCGAGGGACACAAGAAGCGTGCGATTGAGCAGGGAGGGGGAAAACTTTATAGTGGACATAGGAGTTTGGCCTCCGAATCGATATAGTGAGCATACAAAAGGAGCATAAACGATTATGAAACTCATCATCGTAACTGGAGCTTCGCAAGGCTTGGGCGAAGCGCTCGTCCGCCGTCTGCTCGATCAGCCGGACACCCGGATCGCCGCCATCTCCCGCCAAGAGAACGCCCAATTGCTGGCGGAGGCAGCGAACCGGCAGGCAACGCTGGAATGGATCGCGTACGATCTGCTGCACACGGCGGGGCTGGAGCAACTGATCGGCTGGGCTTTCCGCGATGTGAAGCCGCAGGAGCTCGAAGCCGCCTATTTGATCAACAACGCCGGCATCGTTCAGCCGATCGCTCCGGCGGACCGGTGCGACGCAGAGGAGATCGCGCGAGGCGTGCAGCTCAATCTCATCGCGCCGATGGTGCTGACCGCCGCCTTCCTACGCCATACGGCGGACTGCAACGGCGATAAGGCGGTGCTGAACGTCTCCTCCGGAGCGGCGCGCAACCCCTATGAGGGCTGGAGCAGCTATTGCAGCGCGAAGGCCGGGCTCGACATGTTCACCCGCGCCGTAGGGCTAGAGCAGGCGAACCGGACGAATCCGGTGCGCATCCTGTCCGTCGCGCCGGGCGTCGTCGATACCGGCATGCAGCAGGCGATCCGCTCGACGGACCCGAGTAATTTCGCCCAGCATGCACGCTTCGTCGCCCTGAAGGAACAGGGCGGGCTTCAATCGCCCGACACGGCGGCGGGCAAGCTGCTGAAGGCGCTGTTCGACCGCACGCACGCGACGGGAAGCTTGCTCGACGTCCGTACGCTGGGCGATTAAGCCGCCGTCTCTGACTCTGCTTGCCCTACAGGGTGCATCCACAGAATCGCGGCGCAGGCGAGCAGGCTCAGTCCTCCGAAGAACAGCAGCACGAGAGAGGCGTAGCCCAGGAACCAGAGGGCGAGCACGGCAGTCAGCGCCCACAGCCAAACGCCGAGGTACATCAGCTCGCGCCGGAGCCAGACCCCGAGCAGGCTGTACAACAGCGCCAGAACGAGCGGCCGCAGCAGCTCGATGAGGATGTAAGACAGCGGCTGCACGTACAGCAGCAAACCGGCCGAAGCGAGTACGACCACTAACGGCACGAGGAAAGAAGAGGCGCGGTAACGGGGAGAGCTCGTTAACTCCTTCGCCGCCGGCTCCTTCCGTCCCCTGGCCAAGCGCAGCACAAAAACAACCGCGCTAAGCGCAACGGCTGTCCACAGACTGACGGTCACCGCGAGACTTGGCGGCTCCGCGTTCCCGCTATATTGTAGCAGCGCTTGCAGGATCCACTGCGCGCCCCATATAAGAAGATAGGGCGTATAAGCCCTGGCTGTATCCATATGAATATCCATGCATCATCACCTCGAACCAACGTAAGCTTACTATTTGTCCGAAATGATGTCAACTTAAGCACGCCGCGTCACCCGGCCGCTACTCGCACTTAATGCGCCGGCTCGACCCGGTGCTTTTTGGCGTACTCGCGCGGGGACAAGCCGACCACTTTTTTGAAAATGCGGCTGAAATAAAACTCATCCACGTACCCCACACTGTTGGCAATCGACTTCAACCGGTAATCGGACAGCACGAGCAGCTCCTTCGCCCGGTCCATGCGCAGATGGGTCAGGAAGTCGATCGGACTGTACCCGATATACTTCTTGAACAGCCGGGAGTAGTGGCTCACGCTGAGTCCCGCCAACTGGGCGAGCTGCTCCAGAGTAAGCGGCTCCTGATAATGCTGCACCATGTACTCCTGGGTGAGCTCGATGGCGGCCGTCGTGTCGCCGGCGATCTTTTGGGCGCGGAAGTCTTGCAGGAGGGTCAGGAAAAACTCGAGCAGCAAAATTTTGCGCCGCATCGCGTTCATATGCCCCCGCCGCTGCCACAAGGCGAACAGCTGCTCCATCAAGTAGATGAGCTGGGGCGTGTTCTGCATCGAATACATCCCCTCCAGCGGAAAAGGACAATCCGACGCGCTTCGCGAGATCCACTGCTCCTTCTCCTCGTACGTCTCCTTATAATGGAACCGGACGAAGTAGTATTCGATCGGCTGTTCGGGATCCGTATTGCGCTCCACGATCATGCCGGGCGAGAAGAAAAAAAGCTTGCCGGGTTCCGCCGGGTAGAGCGTGCCGTTGATGGTGAACGTCCCCCGCCCTTTCACAATGAGCCAAAAGGAGTGGTGGCGGATCGCTCGGAGCGGCTGCGACCAGGACACCTCTGTCTTCTGATGGCCGATCAGCAGCAGGGAGAACACGAATCGATTCAGTTGAGCCGCAATTTCACCGGGCGTTAACATAGAGGGCCTCTCTTCCACTAACAATTAAATCCAGTATAGCCCACGGGCGGGAACGCTGACAATGAAAAAGCCGAACGGTGCAGCCATCCGGAGACCGGTCAAGGCTGGGCGACCTTCAGCTTCAAGCCGCTTGCCACGAGCGGACCGTAATTCATCAGGCTGGACAAAATCAGACTGATCTCTTCGGGAGATTGCTGCATCCCGTTCCGGATCCAATGCTGCACGACGCCCAAATTCGCCGAGATCGAGTAAGCCATTAGGTAATCGATGGGGACGAGCCGGCCCGATTCCTCGATTTCGTAGGTGAATTTCGTGTACAAATGATTCCGGAACAACTCCATCACCCGGTTGAGAAACGACATATCCCCGTTCGGCCCCAATATCACTTGATAGAAGAGCCGATGGGCCGCGAATTCCTCGAAGAGCCGGACGGATTTCGGGTAGGCCTTTCCCTGGTTCAAATGCTCTAGCAGCTCCCGGGGATCAAGAGCTTTTATTAAAGTTTGAATGCGGTTGAACGCTTCATCCTTGATCTGCTCCAGCATGTCGGGTACGTCGCGGTAGTGCAGGTAGAACGTTCCGCGATTCAGATCGGCCCGGTTGGAAATATCGGTTACCGTGATCTGGTCGCTCCCTTTTTCCTCGATCAACTCCAACAGCGCTTGTAGCAGCACTTGCTTCGTGCGGGCTTGACGGCGATCCGGCTTGTCGCTCATAGGGCTTCACCTCGGGTTTCAAAAGTTTTCAGAGATAATGAACAGTGGACAAACCTTGTGTGGAATAGTTAACAATGCGTGCTGGGATTGATTATTGCAAGCAATGGTACTCTTATTATAATTAACAGTGTGAACATTAATCAACAACATGTTAATTGAAATAAGGGGTGTGCAAACATGGGATTGTTTAAGCAAAAGCTGCTTTGGATCGGAATTGTTGTGGTGCTTTTGGTGCTGTCGATTTTCGGGCTCGCAATGATGGGCTCGATTGTGGGGGCGAAGCCCAAGGAGCTGCCGGTCGCGATTGCAGTGCTCGATCAGCCGGTCAAATTGCCGAACGGCTCGACGCTGGCGGCTGGGGAAATGGTGAAGGAAAAGCTGCTGGGGAACGGGCAAATGCCGGTTCGATGGATCGTGGAAACATCGGAAGCCGCCGTGCGTGAAGGGCTGGATGAGCAAAAGTATTATGGCGCACTCGTGCTGCCGGCAGACTTAAGCGCCGGTCTCCTGTCGTTGTCGTCCGCCACGCCGAAGCCGGCTACCGTGCAGATTCTCGTGAACGAAGGCATGAGTACGCCGGCTTCGACGGCGGTGAGCCAAATGCTCCAGCAAGTGATGGCGGGGGTAGGCACCGGATTCTCGCAGCAGCTGCTCTCGATGGCGGGCGGCAACTCGCCTACGATTCCGGTCGTGGCGGCCACGGCGATGCTCACGCCCATTCAGACGCAGGTACAGCTCGTGCATCCGATCGGAGCGAATCAGGCGAGCGGCAATGCACCTGGGCTGCTCACGCAGATTATATGGATCGGCAGCTTGGTCACGGCGGCTTTCCTGTTCCTGGCCGGCGGCCAAGCGGCTGCACAGGGGGCGGGTCGGTTCGGGATCGCAGCCTCGCAGTTGGTCTCGGGTGTAGCCGTGCTCGCGCTCGTGTCCGGATTTATCGTGTGGATGGCTTCGGGCTGGTACGGGGTGGCGCTCGCGGATGCGGCAGCCGTTTGGTTGTTCCTCTGGCTGATCGGGGCGGCGTTCTTCCTTCTCCAATCCGCGTTGCTGATCTGGATCGGCCTCCCGGCGATGGCGCTGCTCGTCCTGCTCATGTTCTTCTCCATGCCGGTGCTGAACATGCCGGTCGAGTTCCTGCCGCAGGCGACGCAGGACTGGTTGTACTCCTGGTCTCCGCTTCGGATCGCGGCTTCCGGACTGCGTAACGTGCTCTACTACGGCGGGGCCCAGCCTCTCGCATCCAATGGAGCGATCCTGGGTTGGATCGCGGCCGGCTGCGGTGTGGTGCTGCTCGGATCCGGGCTGCGCCCGAATGCGGGGGCGTCGGGGACGGCGGCCGGTAAAGAATCCGGGGGGCTTCAGACGCAATAGGCTTGCCAACCGGGCGGGTTCCATGCACAATAAGAGGATGTCCGAAATCTGTTCAGGTAGAGGAGTCTAAGCGTTATGATGGAGCCCGCGGATCGCAACTTGGTTATATATTCGGAGCCGCTGCTCGCCTGGTACAAAGCCCATCGAAGGGATTTGCCGTGGCGGCGCAGCCGCGACCCTTATCATATTTGGATCTCGGAAGTGATGCTGCAGCAAACCCGGGTCGATACTGTCATTCCTTATTATCACCGGTTTTTGGAAAAATTCCCGACTCTTGAGGCGCTGGCGGATGCGCCGGAGGAGGACGTGCTGAAGCAATGGGAGGGGCTCGGCTACTATTCGCGGGCCCGCAACCTCCAAGCGGCGGTGCGGGAGGTGAAGGAGGGCTACGGCGGCACGGTGCCGGATACGCTTGAGGCCGTGTCCTCGCTCAAGGGTGTCGGCCCTTACACCGCCGGGGCGATCCTGAGCATCGCCTACAACCGGCCCGAGCCGGCGGTAGACGGGAACGTGATGCGCGTGCTGTCGCGCTTCTTCCTCCTGCAGGACGACATCGCGAAGCCGTCGACCCGGGTACGCATCGAGGCGCTGGCCAAGTCGCTGATCCCGGAAGGGGAAGCCCGCGACTTCAATCAAGCGCTGATGGAGCTCGGGGCGACGGTGTGTACGCCGAAGTCGCCCAGCTGCTTGACCTGCCCGGTGATGGAGCATTGCGCCGCCCGGCTGGAAGGGATGACCGAGGCGCTGCCGGTCAAGGCGAAGGCGAAGCCGCCCCGGCCGGAAGCGCGCCTCGTGGCGTTCGTGGAAGGCACCGGCGCGCATAGCGGCCGGTTCCTCATTCGCCAGCGGCCGCAGGACGGCTTGCTGGCGCGCATGTGGGAACTCCCGCACGTAGCGGGAGTTCAGGCGCCTGCGGCGCTGGCCGCGGCCGGTGGGCCGGCCGCGGGCGGCGCGGGCAAGCGCCGCCGGCGGAGCTCGGCGGCGGCGGACGCCGGCGCAGGCACCGGTGCGGATGCGCTCGCGGCTGGCGGCGGCGAGCTCGCGCTGTTCGCGCCGCTCGGCGCGGAGGCGCCTGCGGGCGCGCCGCCCGCGCGCCGCGACGCCGAGCTGCTGCGCGGCGAGCTGGCGGAGCGGCTCGGCCTGCGCGTCGAGCCGGGCGAGTGGCTGATGGCGGCGGAGCACACCTTCAGCCACATCCAGTGGCAGCTGGACGTGTACCGCTGCCGGTTCGAGGGGTTCGTGGAGGGCGGCGAGAGAGTCGGGGACACGGAGGCGTCCCATTGGCAATGGATTGACGCCTCTGACATGGATCGGTTCGCGTTCCCGAATGTGTTCCTCCGTATTATCCGCGAGCTGCAGCCGAAGTAGGCCCGTCCGAATACGATACACCAAAAAGGCGTTCGAGATCGGCACATCCGTGCTCCTCTCGAACGCCTTTTTGGGATGCTACGCGCTGACTCGGGTCCGGCACTTTTTGCACACCTTCAGCTTCTGGCCGTCTTGCTGCGTCCGGGTGTAGAGCAGCTTGATGCGTGTCGAGCCGCAAACCGGGCATGTGCCTCGGGCCCGAGCGGGCAGTTTCCAGAGCGCTTTCCCACGATTGTTTTTGGACATCGGCGGTTCGTCCCTCCGTCATGATCGGCATTCGCTGCATTATATTCAGGACGGGGCCGAAACAGTACGACGGGAGCAGACGGGCGTATAAGTCCCGGTGCTGTAGAGTAGAAAATCTACCTTGGAGCACGGGAAGAGGCGGATCGCGGTGCTGAACGGCACACAAAAAACGCCCGGTCCCCCAAAGGAACCGGACGTCCGTTAACTTCCACTTACTTAGCCGCTTCGTAACGCTTGCCCACTTCGGCCCAGTTCACTACGTTCCAGAACGCAGCGATGTAGTCCGGGCGCTTGTTTTGGTATTTCAGGTAGTAAGCATGCTCCCACACGTCCATCCCGAGGATTGGCGTAGCGCCTTCCATAATCGGGCTGTCTTGGTTCGGGGTGCTGCTGACGACGAGCTTGCCGCCCTTCACGCTCAACCAAGCCCAGCCGCTGCCGAAGCGAGTCGTGCCGGCTTTCGCGAAATCTTCCTTGAACTTCTCGAAGCCGCCCAGCTCGCTGTTGATTGCGTCCGCCAGCGCGCCTGTCGGAGCGCCGCCGCCGTTAGGGCCGATAACTTCCCAGAACAAGCTGTGGTTCGCGTGGCCGCCGCCATTGTTGCGAACTGCGGTACGGATCGATTCCGGTACGCTGTTCAGGTCGGCGATCAGGTCTTCGATGCTCTTCGCTTGGAGGTCCGCATGGCCTTCCAATGCAGCGTTCAAGTTCGTCACGTAAGTGTTGTGGTGACGATCGTGGTGGATCATCATCGTTTGCTCGTCGATATGAGGCTCCAGTGCGTTGTTGGCGTAAGGAAGCGGTGGTAATTGATGTGCCATTCGTGAATCCCTCCTAATAGATATGTATCTCGTACTCCCTTATTATCCCTGATTCGGGACCATAAATCAACATCTTCAACATTTATGTTTCGAAAGTATCGGATGCCAAAAATCACCGTTTACTAGTATGGCTGGCCGGCTTTTTATTATGCATTACCCCGATTTCGCAACATTCAAACCTAGGGCGTGCATTTTCTGAAAATATCCATGAAAATAGAAGATATAGCGAGCAGCATAGAGCATGCGCCCGATCCGCCATGGTTTGGTCAAATGAAAAGTCCGGCAATGCCGTTTTCAATAGACGTGTAATCTTTACAGGCCGCTCCGGCAGGCGTAAGATACAATTCAAGATTCCTGATGCGCAGTCTGCCTGCCATCGGACAATCGCTGAAGCTTCTGCGGAACGCAGAGGCGCGGGGGAACCAATACGCGGTGCATCGGTGTGAGAGCCGACAGGCACGGCATGGGGTGAATCCTGATGCGTTGGAGCGCAAGCTCCACAGCATCGGGTAGGGCGACTCTCACCGCCCGAATCCGGCAGCTAACCTCGTAAGCGTCAGGAGAGAGGATGATGAAGCTTGTGATCGACGACGTCGGCTGCAGGGCTTAGGCCTCTGCGGTTATTTGTTTTGTCCGTTGTTGAAAAAGGAAAAAGCCGGATTTCATATAAAGGAGACAAGGAAGCATGGAACCCTCTATAGAGCGCATCGTGGTGGCAGCGCCGAATAAAGCGGGGGAAGCCTTCGTCGGCGAGCTCCTGCGGGCGCGCATTCCGTTCGCTGTGATCGTCAATAACCGGGTCGAGCTGAACAAAGTTCGAGAGCTGGGGGCCACGGAGTGCATCGAGCTCGACACCGTGGACCAAACGACGTGGCTGCTGCCGGAGTTTCCGGTGGGCCGGGTATTCCTGTTCGAGACGAGCCAGACGCTGACTTGCCGCTATATTCAGATATGCCGGGCCTGGACGGTCCACCCGATCTACGTCATCACCCATTCCGTACACCCGAGGCTGATCTATAAAAGCTTGGGTGCGGCGTACGTCCTTCATACGAATACAAACGATGTTTCTTTTTTGATGGAATCGATTCGGGAGAAGTAGGGAAAGCTCCAGTTTGAATTTGCCAACTTGCAAGTGGACTGGCGAGCCGGGAACGTGCTCTAGTTCCAGTTTGCCAAATTGGATCATGTTTTAAGAGTAGTGCTCCCGGATTGTCCTCCATTAAGCAGGCAAAATCGAATTACACGTGTCCAAACCTGTTCGACTCCTGCTCTAATTCTGCAAAATCGACTTGAATGGGCGAGGGAGCGAAGGCAACAGTATGACTGGAAACTGTGAAGCGGATGACGGGTTAGCATATAGGGGAATCGGAGATCTGGTCCTGAGCGGAAGGGATAGTGGAACAAAGAGATAGAAGAGCCATGCAGGTTATACGAGTCAGTCCGCTAAAGGAAAGGACCTCAACCCACTCAGCAGTGGGATTTGAGGTCCTTTTCGTTTTATTACACAGAAGCAGGCCGATCCATATACACCGTCTTGACTTGGGTGAAAAACTCTCGAGCCGACTTACCCTGCTCCCGGGAGTTGGAGCTCGACTCTTTCATCCCGCCGAACGGGACGTGCGGCTCGGCGCCGGCCGTCTCCGAGTTCACGTGCACGATGCCACACTCGACCTCTTCGACATAGCGCAGCGCTTTGCCCAGGTCGCGCGTGAAGACGGAGGAGCTTAGGCCGAAGGAGCTGCCGTTCACGAGCTGCAGCGCCTCGTCCATGCTCGCCGCAGGGACGACCGCGACGACCGGGCCGAAAATCTCCTCCGTCGCAAGGCGGCTCCCCGGGTTCACCCCGGCGAACACCGTAGGCGCGACGTAGTAGCCGGAAGGATCCAGCGCTTCGCCGCCCGTGACGAGTCGCGCGCCTTCCTCCTGGCCGAGACGGATGTAGTCGAGTACGGTCTTTTGCTGGTCGGCGGAAGCGAGCGGGCCCATGTACGTGGCGGAGTCGAGCGGATCGCCGACCTGCAGCCCGCGGCAGCGCTCGGCGAGCGCCTCGGTGAAGGCGTCGAGCAGCGGAGCCTCGACGATGACGCGGCTCGTCGCCGTGCACTTCTGGCCCGTGGAGCGCATCGCGCCGCGGATCGTCATCTCGACGGCGAGCTCGAGGTCGGCGTCGGCCAGCACGACGACGGCGTTCTTGCCGCCCATCTCGAGCTGGTACTTCGCCCCGCGCGTCGCGCAGGCGATGCCGATGCCCCGGCCGACGGCGTTCGAGCCAGTGAACGAGATGCCGCGCACGGCGCGGTCCTCCGTGAGCACAGGCCCGAGCACGGAGCCGCGGCCATAGACGACGTTCAGCACGCCTTCCGGCAAGCCGGCGTCGACGAGTGCCTGCGCCAGGTGGAACGCAGTCAACGGCGTAATGTCCGCCGGCTTCCAGACGACCGCGTTGCCGTAGACGAGCGCGGGCGCGATCTTCCAGGCCGGGATGGCGATCGGGAAGTTCCACGGCGTGATGACGCCTACGACACCCAGAGGCTCGCGGCGCGTGTAGAGCAGCGTGGTCGGGTCTTGCGCTGCATACACTTCGCCGGTCTCTTGGCGTGCTTCCCCGGCGTAATAGCGCAGAATCGCGGCGGCGCGTAGCGTCTCGCCCTTCGCTTCGGGGAACGTCTTGCCCTCTTCGAGCGCCAGATCGCGGCCGATGGCGTCGGCGCGAGCGGTCAACAGCTCGGCGGCGCGATACAAAATGTCGCCGCGCGCAACGAGGCTCATGCTGCGCCACTTCGGATACGCGGACGAGGCGGCCTCCAAGGCATCCTGCAAGTCGAGCGGGTCGCTCTCAGGGAAGTGGGCGAGCACCTCCGAGGTACGGCTAGGGTTCAGGTCCGGGCGCACCCGGCCCGAGCGGGCGGCGGTCCAGCGGCCGCCGATCAAGTTATGGTATGTAGACATATGAAACGTTCGCTCCTCTCAATGTTGGGATAGCCTGCTTCCTAAAGCACGATAAAGCACGAATACATGAGTTCACTATATGGAACCTGTTGTCATAAAATCGACATTCCTGTCGATCCTAGGCTAAGGCAGCGTCGTGCGGTGAAACCGGACGAGCTCCGCCGCTACCCGGCCCGTGATCAGCTCGAGCAGCTGCTGGCCGCGCTCTGCGCTGGCAGCGCCGGCGTCGTCGCTGTAGCCGTCGATCGCTCTCCAGCTGCCGTGCCGCTGGATGAGCGTGCCGGCCGACGGGTCCTGCGGCACGGCGGGAAGCGGCCGCTTGTTCGGCAGCGGCAGCAGCTCGGTGCGCACGAGGTCCGGGCGCATGGCGAGCATGACCGAAGTCTCGAAGCCCCCTGCATGACCGGGGACGATGCCGAGCTGCGCCGCTTCGCCCTCCTGCACGATCGCGTCCCAAGCGATCGTCCAGTAGGAGGCGGCGCCGGCGACGACCGGATGCCGCAACGCCAGCTCGCGGGCGGCCAGGCGGACGCACTCTTCGTTGCCCCCGTGTGCGTTCAGAAGGAAGATGTGCCGGAAGCCGCTTGCGACCAAGGAGTCGCACAACTCATGCAGCACTTGAATCAAAGTTCCGGTAGACAAAGACATCGCACCGGGATAGATCAGATGGTGATGAGAAGCGCCGAACGTAACGACAGGCGTGACGAGGACCGGGATGTCCACGCTGGCGAGCTCGGCCGCGGCGAGGGAGACGGTGTCCGCGATAAGCGAGTCGACCATCACCGGCAAGTGGGGGCCATGCTGCTCGACGGCGGCGACCGGGACGACTACCGTCGCCTGCGGCGCCCATTCCTCGATCTCGGTGCGCGACAGCTCTTGAAAGCGGATACGGCTAGGCCTGGAAGCGGACGCGGTCATGGTGGAAATCTCCTTTACAGTGGTCTTGCTCTATATTATACTTTGACTTATTCAAGATTTGAAGTGCATTTCCGTATACGGAACTAATTAATTTTATTCGGAGGGATCACGATGCAAGAGACACGGCAATTTTTGAAAAGCATGGGTTTGCCTACCGGCGATGCGCACGATCTGCCTACTTCCGCGAAGCGGTTCCCGGACGGGGCCCAAGTTCGGATCGAAATTCCCAGCGTCGAGGGGCCGAATGCGCTTGCGGCCACGCTCGAGACGGCGAAGGAATACGGCGTGCCGATTCACCGCGTCTCCCAAGGAAGCGGGATCATGCTGCTGACCGATGCGGAGATTCGCGAAATGATGCAGCTCGCCAAAGCGAACGGCGTCGAGGTGAGCTTGTTCGTCGGGCCTCGAACGACATGGGACATCACAGCGGCGAGCCATACGGCGGCCGGAAAGGGTCAGGCGCTTCGCCATGAAGGCATGGACCAGCTCATCTATGCGATTGAGGATATCAAGCGCGGCTGCCGGCTCGGGGTGCGGGGCGTCCTGGTGGCGGATGAAGGACTTTTGCTCGTGGTGAACGAAATGAAAAAAGCAGGGGAATTGCCGGCCGACCTCGTCGTGAAAGTATCCGTCTCCATGGGTGCGGCCAATCCGGCGTCCGTACGCCAGATGGAGGCGATGGGCGCTAATACATATAACTTGCCGACGGCGCTGTCGCTCTCCCGGCTGGGGGCAATCCGGCAGGCGGTGGAGATGCCGCTCGACTTGTACGTGGAAGCGCCCGATGATTTCGGCGGCCAGATCCGGATTTACGAAATTCCGGAGATCGTACGCGTCGTCTCGCCGGTCTACATCAAGTTCGGCCTGCGTAATGCGGCTGGCGTCTACCCTAGCGGCGGACACATCGAAGCGATGGCGGTCGCGCAATGCCGGGAGAAGGTTCGCCGGGCGGCGCTTGGGCTGGACATTCTGAGACGGTACTACCCGGACGCGGTAATGTCCAAGCCGGGCGCAGCAGGACTCGCTATTCCTCATATTTAACAGAACTCCTATGTAACCTTTCGAAATAAGACGGGAGGCCGACCGATGGCTCAACCTGGAACACCGATCGGCGTAGCGATCCTAGGCTGCGGCGACATAGTAATGACTCAGCATCTGCCGACATTGATCGCCGAACGCGAGGCTCGCCTTATCGCGGTATGCGATGTGGAGGAGGCGCGCGCCCGCAAGGCGGCGGACATCAGCGGGTGCGACTATTATACGACCGACCATCGGAGAATTCTGAGTGATCCCGAGATCGCGGCTGTATTCGTCTGCACTCCGCCTTGGGTGACGCCGGCCCTGACGATGGAGGCTCTGCGGGCAGGCAAGGACGTGCTGTGCGAAAAACCGATGGCGACTTCGGTGGAGAAAGCGCTGGAGGTAGCCGCTGTAGAACGCGAGAGCGGTCAGCTGCTTCAGGTAGGCTTCACCTACCGCCACGGACCGCTGATGGACGCGCTGCAGAGCTGGATCGCGTCCGGACGTCTCGGCCGACCGCTGCAGATTCGGCTCAGCCTGTTCGATGAGGTGTGGAACCCCGAGGGCGATCCGGAGCATTACGGCCGCATCCTGAACACGCTTCGCCACGGGCCGCCGTGCCTGCATGACGGGGCGCACGCGGCCGACCACCTGGCGTTTCTGACCGGCGCTTCTCCGGTAAGGGTGACCGCGCAGGGACTCAAGACTCGTCCCGAATTTCCGTCGCCGAACTACAACTCGGCCAACATCGCATTCGACAACGGGGATCAGGCGAAGCTGGAGGTGGGCTGGTTCCTGCCGCATTTTCCGAAGGGCGAGTATCAGATTTTGGGGCCGAACGGCATGGCATATCTCGATAGGAGCAACGCCGAAGCCGTTCTGGTGACGGATTCGATTACGGAGCGGGTCCAGCTGTCGGAGGACCGGATCCGGTCCTGCTTCCGGGCGCAACTGGCCAAGTTTCTGGCCTGCATCCGCGAGCGGCGGACGCCCGTGCCGGGCAGTCGGGAAGGGATCGCGAGCCTGCGTCTGACGCAAGCGATCGCCGATGCGATGGCGGCCGATGCTCCGATCACGATGGAGCGGGAGGAACGAGCATGATTATAGATGCGCATGTGCAAATAGGCCAGGGACGCTACCATTCTGTCGATCCCGGCGAATTGATCGAACAGATGGACCGCAGCGGCATCGACCAGGCGTTAGTCAGCCCGGTGGACCGTGAGATGGCGGTGTATAACCGCGAAGGCAACGACCGGGTGCTCGCGCTCACCCGGCAATATGCAGGGCGCTACCTTGCTTATGCGACGGCCAATCCATGGTATGGGGACGCAGCGGTAGCCGAGCTCGATCGCGCTCTAGGGGAAGGGGCTGCGGCCGTGAAACTGCATCCGCCTCTGCAAGGGTTCATGATTTTGGAGAGCCTCGTGCATCCGCTCATCGAGGTGGCCGCGCGCTACCAGGTGCCGGTCTACATGCATACCGGCACGCCGGCTTATGCGCTGCCTCTGCAGCTGGCGGAGCTGGCGCTTGAGTATCCGGAGGTTCCTTTCATAATGGGCAAGAACGGCAAGACGGATTTCTGGATCGACGCCATGCCGGCATTCGAGACGGCTCCCAATCTGTTCGGTGATACCGCCCATGACTTCCCTGAACGGGGCATGCGCCGCATGACGCAAGTGATCGGCACGGATCGGATGATCTTTTCCAGCAATCACCCGGTCTCGCGAATGGGGCTGGAAGTGGACAAGGTACGCGACCTGCAGGTGACGGAGGAACAGCGCGCGGCCGTGCTAGGCGGCAATCTGCAGAAGCTGCTGCAGGCGAGACGCGGTTAAGGAGGCTTACGACAATGAAGGTCGATTTTCACGTACACCAGCCTGCCCGGAGCCGGGAGGGGACGTATCCTTACTCCGCGGCGGATTATATTGCGTTTATGGATCGGCACGGCATCGACATCAGCGTCATGCTGACGATCGACGGGTTCTGGTACGACGCGCATGCCTGCAACGATTATCTGGCCGAGTGGTGTGCGCCGCATGCCGACCGGCTCGTCGCTTATTGCACGGTAGACCCGCGCAAGGACGATGCCGCCGAAGAGGTCGAGCGGTGTGTGACCCGGTATGGAATGCGGGGCGTCAAATTCCACAACTGGCTCCAGGGCTTCAGCCCTCTGGAGAGCTTCATGGCTCCTGTGTGCGAGCGGGCGGCTGCCCTGGGAATTCCGCTTTTCTTCCACGACGGCACGCCTCCTTATTCCTCTTCGCTGCAAATCGCACATCTCGCTGTCCGTCACCCGAATCTGAAGATCGTACTCGGTCATGGAGGGCTGCACGATCTATGGCCGGAGGCGATCGCAGCTGGGAAGCGGCACCGCAACGTGTATCTGTGCATGTGCGCGACGCCGCCGTTCGCGATGGAGCAAATCGTGGGCAACGTACCGCTCGACCAGATCTTGTTCGGCACCGACGGCGGCCTATTCCACGTGCCGGAGCAGCCGTTCGTCGACTATCGCTTCCGCGAGTTCGAGGCGCTGGATATTCCGGTAAAGGCCAAGCGGCAAATCCTGGGGGCGAATGCACTGAGGCTGTTAGGCCGGGCCTAACCGTTCCCGGCAACCACATGGAGGTACGAGTATGAAAATTACATCGATCGAAACGATCCCCGTGCAGGTCCCCATTCATCCGGAGCGCGCCATCCGCTCGGGACGGGGCAGCCACTTGGTGTCGCCGTTCCTGCTCGTGAAGGTGCATACGGATGAAGGCGTAACCGGACTGGGCGAGGTGAGCTGCACGCCGGGCTGGAGCGGGGAGGACCAAGTGACCGCGGCCCACTTTATCCATCAGTTCCTGGGGCCGCTCCTCATCGGCGAGAGCCCGCTGAATATCGAGACGCTGACGCAAAAGGTGCAGAAGCGGATCGCGCACAACATGTTCACGAAGGCGGCGCTGGAGATGGCGCTGTGGGACATTCTCGGCAAAGTGGCGGGCATTCCGGTGTATCGGCTGCTCGGCGGTCCCGTCAGGGAATTCGTGCCGACGAAGTTCTCGATTACCGGCGTTGAGCCGGAGCGGGCGGCTGAGATCGGGGCTTGGGCCGTGGAGCAAGGCTTCCGCAAAATGAAGGTCAAGGTCGGCACCGGTCCCGACAAGGATGTGGCGCGGGTTCGCGCGGTGCGCGACGCCGTCGGGCCCGACATCCGGCTCGGCGTCGACGCGAACGGCGGCTGGACGTCGACGCGGGAAGCGATTCAGACGATTCGCCGGCTCGCCGAATCGGACATTTACTTCGCCGAGCAGCCGGTGCCGGCGCTCGACATGACTTGGCTGGCGGACGTCCGCAGCCAAGTGGCGGTGCCGGTCATCGCGGACGAGAGCCTGTACACGCTGCAGGACGCGATGGGTCTCGTGCGGGCCGGTGCGGCCGACGTGCTCTCGATCTATGTCGGCAAGGGCGGCGGCATCGGACCGGCCCGCAAGGTGGCGGCGGTCGCCGAGGCCGCAGGGATCACGTGCACTGTAGGCAGCAACCTGGAGCTCGGGGTAGCGAGCGCGGCTATGATCCATCTCGCGATGGCGACCCCCGGCATCGGCGCCGAAGAGTACCCGTGCGACATCCTAGGGCCGTTCTTCTACGCCGACCTGCTGCTCGCCGATCCGCTGCCGATTCAGGGCGGCGCGGCACGGCCTCTCGAGCGGCCGGGGCTTGGCGTGGAGCTGGATGAGGAGAAGGTGGAGCATTACCGGGTTCGGTAGATTACCGGTCCGGTCCGGTAGATTCCCGCCTCCTTCTGCCTTCCATATGGCTGTCCGCGTTGTCGGTTTGTCGCGTTGTAAGGCAATGTTTACAATTAAGCGGCCCATGTTTACTATTTTCGAGCTCCTTCAAGTGAAAATGGCCCTACTTTCCCTAACTAACCGATGCGGAGATGCGGAAACTCCGAGAGGAGGCGTGGACAGCATGTACCACCCGAGAGGGCGTGAAGCCCGGATCAGCTGCGATTACACATACAAGGGGCACCGCGTGGCCGTGCTGGAGAACGAGCTGCTGGCCGTCACCCTCCTGCTCGACCAGGGCGGCAGCATCGTCGAGTTTCGCTACAAGCCGCTCGACGTCGACGTGATGTACCGGTCCCCGTGGGGGATGCGCACCTGGGGGAGCTGGGTGCCTACCTCCGCCAACTCGCGCGGCGCCTGGATCGATCACTACCCCGGCGGCTGGCAGGTCGTGTTCCCTTCGGGCGGGGGCGCCTCCGGTTACAAGGGAGCCGAGCTCGGCACGCACGGCGAGGCGGACTTGATGGCCTGGGACTACGAGGTGCTGCAGGACCGCCCCGAGGAGGTCGCCCTGCGCCTCACGCTCACCACGCAGCGGCTGCCGTTCCGCCTCGAGCGCGAGCTGCGGCTCGCGCAGGGCAGCGGCGCGCTCCGCATCCGGGAGAGCGTGGAGAACTTGAGCCCGCAGGCGCTGCCTTGCATGTGGGGCCAGCACCCGGCGCTCGGCGAGCCGTTCCTCGGCCCCGACCTGGAGCTGCACCTGCCGGCGTGCCGCATCTCGCGCGGCCCCGGCGGGGCCGACCAGCCGGGGCGGTTCGTCCCGGATTCGACCGGGACGTGGCCCTGGCTGCCCGGCCGCGACGGCCGGCCGGTCGACCTGCGGCGCTTGCCCGCTCGGGAGGAGCGGGCAAGCGACATGCTGTACGCCGCCGAGCTGGCGGACGGCTGGGCGGCGGCGTGCAACGGCCGGCTCGGGCTCGGCTTCGGCCTGAGCTGGCCGCTCGAGCTGTGGCCGTACCTGTGGATCTGGCAGGAGCTCGGCGGCCACATGAACGCGCCGTGGTTCGGCCGGGCGTATGCGCTCGGGCTCGAGCCGTTCAGCAGCCTGCCGCATCCGGAGCAGCCGGGCTTGGCGGGTGCGGTCGCGAACGGAACGGCGCTCATAGTCGCGCCCGGAGAGATCAAGACCGCCTCGTACAACGCGGTGGCGTTTCCTTTCCAGACCGGGCGGGCGATCCACCGCATTACGCGGGAAGGCGATGTACTATACGCAGCACACTAGGAGGGACCTCAGCGATGATCGATTACCATACGCATCTAGGAGAACCGCACCATTACAGCACCGAGTATTTGGCCGAAGGGTTCAAAATGCGCGGCAAGCCGGTGCAGCGCACGACGCCGGACGAGCATTATGAGGCGATGAAGCATGTCGACAAGTGCATCGTGCTCGCGTTTCGCAGCCGGCACTTGGGCTTCAACGTCCCGAACGAATATGTGGCGGAGTATTGCCAGCGGGACCCGCAGAAGCTGATCGGCTTCGCGTCCGTCGACCCGCACGACTACAACGCGCTGGACGAGCTGAGGGAATGCGTGACGAACCTCGGCATGCGCGGCCTGAAGACGAGTCCGATCTATCAAGCCTACGACCCGCTGGACGAGCGGATGATGCGGATCTACCGCTATTGCGAGGACCAGGGGTTGCCGATTCTAACGCATCACGGGACGACGTTCCCGCGCCGCGCTCCGATGAAGTGGGCGCATCCGGAACAGCTGGAGGAGGTAGCGCTCGCGTTTCCCGACCTGCGGATCATCATCGCGCATATGGGCCACCCATGGGAAGGCGAGACGATCAGCGTTATCCGCAAGCATCCGAACGTGTACGCCGACGTGTCCGCGCTGTTCTACCGGCCGTGGCAGTTGTACAACTCCCTCACGCTGGCCAAAGAGTACGGCGTCTGGCGCAAGCTGATCTTCGGCACCGACTACCCGATCTGCACGTTCGAGGATTCCGTAGCCGGTCTGCGCAAAGTGGTCGAATATGCGGAGAAGATGCCGTTCCCGAGCTTCTCGGCGGCGGATATGGAAGCGCTGCTGAACAATAACATTTTGAAGGAATTGAACTTGGAGTAAGAAGGGGGGCGTCAAAATGAGCAAGCAGGAATTGCGCACGGATGGGGCTCCGGCGAAAGTAGGCGCGTATTCGCAAGGACTTCGCGTCGGGGATTTCATCTTCGTGGCGGGGCAAGTCGGACGCGATCCGGTGACGACGGAGCTGGCCGAAGGCATCGAAGCGCAGACGGCGCGTACGATCGAGAATATCGCCGCCATCCTGGCGGAAGGCGGCGCTACGCTGGCCGATGTCGTGAAATCGACCGTTCATTTGAAGGACATGACGCTGTTCCGGCAGTTCGACCAGGTGTACGAGAGCTACTTCCCCGATCCGAAGCCGGTGCGCACGACGGTAGGCAGCTTCCTGCCCAAGGCGCTGGTGGAGATCGATGTGATCGCGTACGCCCCTCAGGGCCCGGCCAAGTGATCTAGGACGTTTGACTCTCGGCGATCCGCTTGCGGGCTTGACTGCACCGGTAGCAGGCAGGGTCCGTGCAGAGCAGCGAAGCGGCGTCATGCCGGAGCTGTTCGACCGCGCTGTCGATGACCGCCTGCCCAGGCACCAGCTGGATGAGCGATCCGCCGATCATGATGTCCCGGATCGCACCTCGCGCCCGCAGGCGGGCTTCGATCGCGCCGAACGCCCGGCTGCAGCCGGGCGGCTCGTGGACGTCGACGGTCAGCTCGGCGGCGCCCGTCACCTGGATGCGCGTAGGCCACGCGGGATTGAACGGGATGTCGGCGTACGGCGCGCCGGCGTACGCTTCGCCCACGTGGACCGTAGAGTTGCTCGTATGGCCGACGCCGAGCAGCAGGATGCGGCCTCCGGCCTTCGCGACGCGGTCCAGCGGCGTATCCTTGCCGAGGCCCGGGAGCCGGTGATGGCCCTCGCACACCGACTCCGCCCCGCGGCCGATCGCCGCCACCGAGTGGGTCGGGTGGAACGAACGGACGGCACCCGCCCGCAGCCGCAGCCGTTCCGTCAGAATGCCGGTCCGGCTAGGGGAGCGTTCCGTATCGAACGTCCCGCTGTTGTACGTGAACGTAGGGACGACGAGCAGCCCTTCCTCGCCGAGGACTTCGAGCAAGGCGTCGAGCACCGTATCGGCGCCGCCGTCCACCGGACCGAGCGAGCGCAGGGCGCTATGTACGACGAGCCGGTCGCCGCGGGAGATCCCCAGCTTTTGAAACGATTGCACTAACGATTGCTTTTGAAGCGGATCGGCCATAGAAAGTTCCTCCCGATCGATGAAGTATGCTATAATAAGTGGCGGTCTCGATGATAGTTCCGTATACGGAACTGGTATTCAGAACATTTTACATGTTTCATTTTAGCATCCACGGTCGTTTCATACAATGCATAATCCGCGTCCGGGACTGCGGTTACGGTTGCGGCGGTCCAAAATATGATGTGCCAGGAGTGAAGGTGGTGCCATGACCAAGAGGGAAACGAAGTCCCGCATGATTCCGAACGTGGACCGGGCCTTTAAAATATTGGAGCTGCTGAGCGCGACGCCCCAAGGGCTGCGGTTCGGCGATGTGTGCACCGAGTTGTTGCTCGCGAAGAGCAGCGCTTTCGTCCTGCTGGACAACCTCGAGTCGCTCGGCTTCATCGAGAAAAATCCCGACGGCCGGTACCGGGCCACGCTCCGGCTGTTCCAGCTCGGCTGCCAAGTGTTGAACGAGCTCGATATCCGTTCGATCGCGCTGCCGCATATGGTTGCCCTGCGCGACCGGACCGGCTTCCCGGTTCACCTGGCGAAGCTGGACGGACCGGATGTCATCTATCTGGAAAAGGTCGAAGGGACGGGCTTCGTCCGCTTCGATACGTATATCGGCAAGCGTGCGCCGGTCCACCTCACCGCGGTGGGCAAAGCGATCGCAGCGTTCCTGCCGGAGCCGGACGTCGATCGGATCATCGCCGCCCGCGGCCTGGGCGGCGGTACGGAGAAGGCGGCGGCCTCGCCTGCGGAATTCAAGGCCGCACTGCAGACCGTCCAGCAGCTCGGCTTCTCACTCGACGACGAGGAGGAGGTGCTCGGCGTGCGCTGCATCGGCGCCCCGGTCCGGGATCATACCGGGACGGTCGTCGCCTCCATCAGCGTCATTGCCATGCACCGCGAGCTCCCGGCGACGCGGGTCCCCGAGTTCGCCTCGTCCGTGGTCGAGACCGCGGACCGCATCTCCTCGGCGATGGGCTTCGCGCAATAGGCCGCAAGCTTGCCTAGCTCGACTCCATCCAGCTCATTCAGGTCGTATCCTAGCGGCTTGGATGGGCTTTTTTGCTGCGTCTGAGAACACCCATCTCCCAACAGTCTGTGATATGCTAGAAGCAGCCTGTCCGAAATATGTCTCTTTTTCATCTCGCCAGTCATTCGCGCCATGGAGGCTGATTATGAGAAAAACGATGTTTAACCGGCTGCTGCTCTCCTACATGCCTATCTTTTTTATTGTCGTCACGTTTACGTTTTTTGTGTTCTTTCAGCTGCTCAGCGAGCAAATCCGCAAAGAGACGCTGGGCGCCAATAAAATGCTGTCTCAGCAAGCGATGCGCCTGATCGATACGTCGCTGAAAGCCATCGATAACAGGGTGATGACCGAGACGATCAACAACAAAGGGCTCATTGATTTTTTCAACAACGAATCGAAACAGGACGTCTACCTAAATATTAGTGCGGTCAATCAGTTGAATGATATGATTTCCGCCTATCCGATCATCGATTCCATTTATTTGGTGCGATTCGAAGACAATTTCGTGCTAAGCAATGCGACGAACGATCACCTGGGCAACTACAAGGACGCGCCGTTCATTCGGCAAGCCATGGAATCGCAAGGGTCCAGGAAGTGGTCGGGGGTGCGGAGCTTCGAGCAGTTTTCCGTAAAAGGGAGCAAGCCGGTGGTCAGTCTCGTGAGGGGGATGCCGTTCATCACGGGCGAGAAAGGGCTGATCGTCGTCAATGTATCGACCGATTACTTGCGGAGAACGATCGCCGACTTGTACAACCCGCAAGCCAGCTTCATCCGGATCCTCGACGCTTCGGGCAACGCCCTGTTTAACGATTCGGGATCCAACGCGCAAGCAAGGGTGTTCTCCAATTCCATATCGGAATATACGGGATGGTCGTATCATAGCGGCCTGATCAAAGGCGAAGTTTTTCAAGCCGTCACCGTGCTGAACAACGTTTGGTTTATGATCGGGATTGCGATGATTGGGCTTGGATTCATATGGCTCGTCTTCGTGACCAGACGTCATTCGCGGCCTTTCGAGCAATTGGTGGCGCGCCTTCACGGCAACCATCCCGCGCTTCCCGGCCGAGCGGCCAAGGAAGGGGGCGATGAGTTCTCGTTCCTGGAATCCGCGCTTGAAACGATTATTGAACAATCCAATCTGTATCAGCAAAAACATAAAGAAGACATGCATCTGCGGACGAGGTATTTGTTTCACCAGCTCATTGAAGGCACTGTCGACTTGGCGCCGGAGGAATGGATGGAAGAATCGAGCGACGTTCTGTTCTCAGGCGCCCCCGGCGAACTCGTGATGCTAGTGGTGGAAATGGATAAATACAACGATTTCAGCCGCCAATATTCAGCCCGGGACCAAAACTTGCTGAAATTTTCCCTCCGCAGCGTCATTCAGGAGCTGGGTCCGGAGCACGAGCTGAAGCTGTGGGCGGAATGGACGTCCGCGTTTCAGCTCAGCGTCATTGTAGGCCTGGGAGAGGCGGGCGAGGAGAGCGAGAGCCGTCATCCCGCCGTGATGCTCGAGTTGTTCGATCATGTGCGCGCGTGGACGCAGGACCATCTGAAGTTCACGGTTACGATCGGCATCGGCAAGCAAGTCGCGCATCTATCCGACATTGGGGAATCGTACAAAGCGGCGCTTAATGCGCTGAAGCATAAAATCGCGCTTGGGGAAAACCGGCTCATTACAAGTGAGCACATCGCGAGTCACGGGCAAGTGGAAGTGTTCTCGCACCTGAATGCGATCCGCTCCATCGTGCAGTCGTTCAAAATGCTCGATGACGAATGGACGTCCAAGTTTGACGAGCTGTTCGGCGAAATGAAGCTGAGCTTGCTCACAAAGGACGAAATTATGAATCTGATGAATTATTTCATCTATTACATGGGGCGGGAAATGGCGGGCATGCCGAAAGAGCTTCTGGACATCTGGCAGAGGGAGGGCTTGCCGAAGTTGACCGAGACGATCGAGAACTGCCATTCCCTAAGTGAAATGCGGGAGAAGACCTTGCACGTCCTGGAGAGCTTGGCCGGCGTTTTGCAGGAAGCGCAGGACAGTCGTCTCCATTCCGGCACTATTCGCGAGATGCGGAAATTTATCGAGGAACAGTTTGCGAACCCTAACGTTTCCCTCGAATATTTGAGCGGACAGTTCAACATCAACGCCAAATATGTAAGTAAGCTGTTCAAGGAAGAGACCGGACAGAAGTTCGTCGACTTCCTGATCGACGTCCGCCTGCAGCATGCCCAGCGGCTGCTGACGGAGACACAAGCTTCGGTGCAGGAGGTGGCCGAGCAGGTCGGCTATACGAGCGCCATCTCATTCGGCCGTGTGTTCAAGAAAGTGGTCGGCTGCTCTCCGAGCGAATTCCGCGAGGAGGCGGCACGCAGACAGAGCGGGTGAAAACGGTTAGGCAAGTAGAAAAATGTTGGCCATGCTCGTCCAATAGGAAGGTTCCATCCTCCCGACTGCCCGAAGTCCCGGTTGCTTAACTGGGGCTTCGCGCTTTCTTGACGGGGTCCCCGCAAAGTAATAGGGGGCTTCGCCGAGCTCCGAGGGCATACGTCACTTTGTGGGGTTGCTTGGCGATGCGAAAACGGTTGGGGGACACGATTCTTGTTTCTTGCGGCTCCCGGGTTTCGTCTGTAGTATGGCGTTATGAAAGCGCATGCAGCGAGAACGAAAGGAGGCAGCTTCGATGTTAAGCCAACAAAAGGCGGTGCCAAGCCGCCCGTCCGCCATCCATTCGGCAGCTAAAAGAATGAAGCGTCACTGGCAGCTTTATTTAGTAGTGCTGCTGCCGATGGTCTACTTGATCATTTTCAAGTACATTCCCATGGCCGGTGTCGTTATTGCCTTCAAAGACTACAACGTCATCAAGGGCATTTGGGGAAGCGATTGGGTCGGATTGAAATACTTTAATCAGTTTTTCGAGTCGCCCAACTTCTGGATGTACATCAAAAACACGCTCGGCATCAGCTTGTACGGTTTGCTGGTCGGTTTTCCGGCCCCGATCCTGCTCGCCCTGGCGCTGAATGAAATTCGCAACGGGATATTCAAAAAATCGGTGCAGATGGTCACTTACGCCCCCTACTTCATCTCCACCGTGATCATGGTGTCCATTCTGATCGTAACCTTGTCGCCCAACGTTGGGATCGTCAGCAAATTTCTGCAAATGCTCGGCATGGACAACACGAACTTCATGGGCATCCCGGGCTTATTCAAAACGATTTATGTTTGGTCGGACGTGTGGCAGCATGCGGGATATGGCGCCATTATTTATCTCGCGGCCCTCTCGGGCGTGAATACCGAGCTGTATGAAGCGGCCAAGGTGGACGGCGCCTCCAGGCTGCAAAAAATAGCGAATATCGATATCCCGAGCTTAATTCCGGTATCCGTTATCCTGCTCATCTTGAATTTGGGCAACATTATGAAGCTGGGGTTCGAAAAAATATATTTGATGCAAAATTCGCTCAACATCAGCACGTCGGAAGTCATCTCGACCTATGTGTACAAGGTGGGTTTGCTCAATTCCAGCTTCAGCTTCTCGGCGGCCATCGGGTTTTTCAACTCGGTCGTCAATCTGATTTTGCTCGTGAGCGTCAACTACTTGGCCAGGAAGCTGTCGAATACGAGCTTGTGGTAACGGTCCACGGGAAGGAGGATTTTGCGTGCTACAATTGTCCACGATCAAGGAATCGCAAGGCGATCGGTTGTTTCTGCTTTTCATCTACGTTTTTTTGACGGCTGTACTAGTAATCGTTCTGTTCCCGCTGATCTTCATTGTCAGCTCCTCATTCAGTTCGCCGCAAGCGGTCGTATCCGGCAAAGTGTGGCTGTTTCCGGTCGATTTCACGCTGGAAGGCTATAAAGCGGTGTTCCGCAATCCGCAGATCGTAACCGGTTACACGAATTCGCTCTATTACGCGATAGTCGGCACGCTGGTTAACGTCTCGCTTACCGTCATGCTGGCTTATCCGCTAGCCCGGAAAACCTTCTACGGCCGTCAATTCATCATGGTGCTGCTGGTGATCACGATGATGTTCGACGGAGGGCTCATTCCCTTCTATCTGGTCGTGAAAAAGCTGCATTTGCTGGATACGCGCTGGGCGATGATCGTGCCTGGAGCGATGGCGGTGTTCCAGGTCATTATCGCCCGCACTTTTTTCCAAACGACAATTCCGGATGAACTGGCGGAAGCGGCCGAAATCGACGGCTGCAGCGACTTCCGATTCATTACGAGCATCGTGATCCCGCTCTCCAAGCCGATCTTGGCGGTGCTGACGCTGATGTATGCGGTCGGCCATTGGAACGCTTACTTCGACGCGTTAATTTTCCTGAAATCGCCGGATTTATTCCCGCTGCAGATTGTGCTGCGCAACATTCTCATTTTGAACACGATCGATCCGACCATGATGGCCAAAGTCGATCAGTTGATGGCGCAGCAAGGGTTGAAGGATTTGCTCAAGTATTCGCTCATCGTCGTGGCGAGCGCTCCTGTGCTGATCATCTATCCTTTCGTACAGAAGCATTTTGTCAAAGGAGTTATGATCGGCTCTCTGAAAGGGTAGACGCTGGCGGAACGATGCCTGGAGAGGAGGTGATGCGGCAGCAATGCAGCCGAACCGGCTGTCTGAACGTTCAAAATGCATGGTTGAATAAAAGGGAGGAGCCGTCGAAATGAAAAATGGGAAAAAAGCGGGATCGATAACATTGGGAGTCGTACTGAGCTTGTCGCTAGTTTTGAGCGCTTGTTCGGAGTCCGATAAGCCTTCGGCAAGCAGTACGCCATCCGCCAGCGCTCCTGCATCGACCGATTTGTTCACGCCAGTCGGACAATATCCGATCGTAACCAAGCCGATGACCTTAAAAATGTTTGCCCCCCAACTCGCGAGCATCGAAAATATGGAGACGAATACATTTACAAAGACGCTTCAGGACAAGACGAACATTCAAATCAAATGGGAGCTCGTGCCGGACAAAGCGCTGAACGACCGCAAACAGCTGATGCTGGCCAGCGGCGATTATCCGGAAGTGATCTTGAATGGGGCACTCACCAAGGACGAGCAAATGAAATACGGGAAACAGGGCGTCTTTATCCCGCTGAATGATTTGATTGACAAGTATGCTCCGAATTTCAAGAAAATCATGAACGATTTGCCTTACGTGAAGAGCTCCATTACGGCGCCGGACGGCAACATCTATGCGCTCCCGCAAATTAACGAGTGCTATCATTGCAACTACGCCCAGAAGCTGTGGATTAACAAGGCCTGGCTCGATAAGCTGGGGCTGAAAATGCCGACAACTACGGATGAATTCTATGAAGTGCTGAAAGCGTTCAAAGAAAAAGACCCGAACGGCAACGGCAAAAAAGACGAAATTCCGCTTACGGGCTCCGACGATATGTGGGCCGGCAACATCGCTTCCTTCTTGATGAACGCCTTTATTATCGACGATCAGGTAGATAAGGACAGCGGCACATTCCTTATGGTGAAGGACGGCAAAGTGGATTTGGCCGCCAACAAGCCGGAATGGAAGCAAGGCTTGCTGTACTTGAACAAGCTGTACAAGGAAGGGCTGATCGATCCCGCTTCGTTCACGCAAAACGCGGACGCCGTCCAGCAGCTCGGCAACCGTCAGGACGCGAACGTCCTGGGCGGCCTTACCACCGCCCTGATCAGCTATGCGTTCTCGACGGACGACAAAACTCCGCGCCACAAAGAATATGTTACCGTTCCTCCGCTCAAAGGGCCGGGCGGCGTGCAGCAAGCGGGTTATTTCGCGGGGATAAGCCGATCGCAGATGGCGATTACGAACAAAGCAACCAAAGATCAGCAAATCGCGGCGATCCGGTTGGCCGACTATTTGTACACGGAAGAAGCGATCTTGCTTCAGGAGCACGGTCCGGAAGGCAAAGGATGGCGCAAAGCGAAGGACGGCGAGCTCGATATGAACGGCAAGCCGGCGAAATTCGCGATAATCCCGCAGACCGAGAAGAAACCGACGCACAACGACGGTTGGGAGCAGATCGGACCGTCGCTCCGAACGTTCCAATACCGCGATTCGTTCGCTGCGCTGCAGGACCCATTGGCCGAAGGCGCCTATGAAGTTCGGCTGAAGCGCGAGTCGGCGAAATATGAGCCGTTCCAGTCGAAGATGATCTACCCGCCCAGCGTGTTCATCGCGCTCGAGGATGCGGAAGTGGCCGCCCAGTTGAAAACGACGATCCGCGATTACGTCAAATCCAACATGGCCCAGTTCATTACGGGAAGCAAAGACATCGAGAAGGAATGGGACAATTATGTAAAAGGCTTTAACGGCCTGCAGGCCGGCAAGTATATCGAAATTTATCAAAAAGCTTTAGGCAAGAAATAATCGGGCAAGCGCATGTTCCGCCATCGGGTTCGCACCGGTGGCGGACTGTTTTCGTGAATTCGGATGGGAGGGGTTATGATGAGTGAACACACAGCTCACCTGGTGGAGCAGGAGGAGCAAGTCGTGGAAACCGGCGTGCACAATTTCAGCAAAGAGGAAGAGTGGGTCAAACCGGAAGATCCGCTGCTGCTAGAACGATTGGAATGGTTCAAAGACCAGAAGCTCGGGTTCATGATGCACTGGGGACCATATTCCCAGCTTGGTTTGGTGGAATCATGGGCCCTTAGCGATGAGGATGGGGACTGGTCCCGTCACGACGTCGATTGGGTCCGCGACATGGAGGAGTTCAAACGCCAATACTTCGATCTGAACAAAACGTTCAATCCGATTCGGTTTCAACCAGACGTATGGGCGGAGCTGGCGGCCGACAACGGGTTCAAATATTTGCTATTCACCACGAAGCATCATGACGGCTTCTGCATGTGGAATACCCGTACGACCCCTTATCGGATCACAGGACCGGACACCCCGTTCCACGCGCATCCGAACGCCGATATTTGCAAACGGCTCTTTGACGCTTTCCGGGCCCGAGGTCTGGCCGTCTCCGCCTATTTCTCCAAGGCCGACTGGCATACGCCCTATTACTGGGCGCCCGGCATGGAGCGCGGCCGGCATATGTGGAGGGGGCCGTCCTATGATCCGTATGAATATCCGTGGCTGTGGGAGAAATTCGTCGCCTTCACCCATGAGCAGATTATGGAATTGATGACCCAGTACGGCCGGATCGACTGCTTGTGGCTCGATGCCGGTTGGGTTCGCGAGGGCCGAAGAGGACAGGACATCCGCCTGGGCGAGGTCGTCGAGAAGGCTCGCCGGCTGCAGCCATGGCTGCTTTGCGCGGATCGCACGGTGGGCGGCCCTTACGAGAATATTGTGACGCCGGAGCAGACCATCCCGGAACGTCCGATGAATATTCCATGGGAAAGCTGCATTACGATGGGGACTTCCTTTTCCTTCCGATACGAGGACCGGTATAAAACGGCCAGACAGCTGGTTCATATCCTCCTGGAGGTGGTGGCCAAAGGCGGGAATTTAGCGCTTAACGTCGGGCCCCAGCCGGACGGACGCCTCCCGGAAGGCGCGATCCGTGCTATGAAGGAGCTTGGTGCCTGGTTGAAGGTGTACGGCGAGGGAATATACGGCACTCGAATTTGCGATCCGTACTTCACCGGGGAATGGGCGTTTACGCGAAAAGCGACTATCACGTATGCCTTTCGGCTCTATAAGGAAGAGGATGACCCTGTTCAGGGGCCGCTGACCATACCTTATCCCGGCAAGGTGGATCGGATCGAATGGGTTGGCGCCGACCAAGCTCTTGAGTTTCATAGCAATGATGCCGGGTTATCCGTCATCTCGCCGGACACGGAGCATTCTGGAAAGGCGCCTATCGTGCATGCCTTTCGCTTGATCGGCTGATAAAAATCATGGCGTCAGAGGGCGCGGAAAGCGGGTGGGAATCATGAAAGTGGGACTTAGCACTTACAGCTTGTTAAATGCATTGAAATCAGGGGAAATGACGGTTCTGGATGTCGTCCAATGGATTGCGGACAACGGCGGCGAGCATATGGAAATGGTCCCCTACGGGTATTCGGTAGAGGACAATCATGAGCTGGCGGACGCCATCCGCGAGAAGGCTCAATCGGTGGGCATCGCCTTGTCCAACTATTCGATGCCCGCCAACTTCGTACAGGACACGGAGTCCGCCTTCGAAGAGGAAGTGACCCGCGTGAAACGACATGTCGATGTCGTGCATCGGATGGGTGTCAAGCATATGCGCCATGATGTTACGGCCTTTACATTGCCGATAGAGAAGACGACGATCGCGTGGTTCGAGGCAAGCTTGCCGCTCATCGTCAAGGGAAGCCGGATGATTGCCGACTACGCGGCGCAGCTGGGAATCACCACGACGATCGAGAATCATGGCTTCAGCGTGCAGGCGAGCGACCGCGTCCAACGTGTCCTGCAGGCGGTAGACCGCTCGAACTTCAAGACTACGCTCGATATCGGCAACTTCATGTGCGTGGATGAAAACCCGATCATCGGGGTGATGAACAACTTGCCCTACGCTTCCTTGATCCACTTCAAAGATTTTTATTTCCGTCCCTACGACGAACCCCCCGGCGACGGAGTGTGGTTCACGACCACGCACGGCAACTTCCTGCGAGGCGCGATTGTGGGGCACGGAGACATCCCGATCCGCAAAATCGTCAAGCTGATCAAGCAATCCGGGTATGACGGCTACATCACGGTCGAATTCGAAGGCTTGGAAGAATGCAAAGCGGCCTCCAGGATTGCGATGGACAATTTGCGCCGATTGTGGCAAGAAGCTTGAATATCCTAAGTAATCGCATGCGTCGTACGGCTGGCCGCTTCGTGCACCAGCTTCCTGTTGCGGCTGAACAGCCGGATCAGCACATGGAAGAACAGCCAGCCGTCGAGCGCGATCAGAGCCAGAGTAGCCATCATCCGATAAAAGCCCGGGAACGAATAAGCGGCCATATAGATGTATAGCACGTGGAAGCCTCCCAACACTCCGTACAGCAACCCGTTTCGTACGATCAGTTCCTTGAGCCGGATCCGGTCGCTCTCCCCTTTGATGCGGATGCGAACGATGTATTTCCCGAAGGTCCGGCCATTGGTCGCAGCACCCTGAACACCGCCCACATCGGGAGGAACAGCATCCCATCCAGCAGCAAGGCCAGTGCGCGCCGGGTATAGCTGACCCTCTTTTGCGCAAGATCCAGGTTAGCGTCCAGTTGGTCAATCCGTGGCAGCCGAACCGTGAGCCACTCCGCCGTAATGAATCCCAGCATTCCCCCAAACGTATTGGTAATCAGGTCGTCTACGTCGAACAGCCGGTAGGGGTAATCGAAATATCCGTAAATGCCGGTCACCTGCGTAATCTCGAAGAAGAGGGACAGGGCGAATGAGGCTGTCAGACAGACAAGCCATCGGGTCCGAAAATAATAGCGCATGAACATGCCGAACGGAATCGTGATGCATACATTGAACAGCACCTGCAGGAAGGCGCGCTCCGTCAACAGTCTCGGATAAGTCGTAGGCTGGTCGAGCACGACTCGAGTCTCGCGCAGGATGTCCTGAATGAACGTCAGAGGAATCCACTGGATGTAGGAAGTCACGTCCGGCGGCGCATTATGCCTCGAAGCGGGGAATGGCAAGATGATGAGATAAACCGCGTTCAACAAGTACAACAGGAATAAATACAGCAGCAAGCCGCGCAGCTTGTTGACATAGCCATGCCGCCGATATTGGACGATCAGGAAAGGGATCGTGAACAGCAGGGCTGCCACGGGGAACGATAAGAAGGCTCTCGTAATCGGTATCAAATAAAAGTCAAACACTTGGTGCATCAGTCCGTTCGTTCGAATAATGGGCGGCTCGATCGCCGGCTTTCTAGCATAACATACGGTTGCGGTTTATTCAAAAAGTTATAATGCTGCGGGTCATCGGAGCGACTCCTCGCGGAAGCGCAATTACGGCTTTTTCGCCAATCCGGCGAAAGGAGCCGTTTTTTTGTTGGATTGACGTTCAGGAAACATTCAGTGGGCGCTCATATTCCGTTAAGCAACGTAAGTCACAATGGGAACTATCCAAAGTGCAAGGAGAGATTCACGAAATGAAGATAGTTTCCAAATACCGGGCGGATGTTCCATTGATCCTGATCGTCCTTCTCGCCGCTTTTTTGAACGGGTACAACATCTGGACCGATAAGTATGTCAATACGTATTACACAACCGCGGTGGCGAGCATGCTGGAAAACTTCCATAATTTCTTCTTCGCTTCGCTGGATTCTGCGGGTTCCGTCACAGTGGATAAGCCGCCGCTCACGTTTTGGATCCAGACGATCAGCGCCTATATTTTCGGCCTCCATGGCTGGAGCGTGATCTTGCCTCAAGCTTTGGCGGGTGTAGGGTCCGTGCTGCTCCTGTATCGGCTGGTGAAGCCGACCTTCGGTATCGCCGCAGCCAGAATCAGCGCGCTCGCAATGGCATGTACCCCTGTTGTGACGGCGGTCAGCCGAACGAACAATATCGACAGCATGCTGGTGTTCACGCTGTTGGTCGCAACTTCTCTTTTATTCAGAGGCATCCAGCGCAGCAGCATTTGGAGCTTGTTTGGGGCTTTTGCCGTGGTCGGATTCGCATTCAATATGAAAATGATGCAAGCGTACATGGTGCTGCCGGCCTTGTATCTCCTCTATCTCCTGGGCGTCAGGATGGGGTGGAAAAAGAAAATTGGCGTTCTGGCCGGCGCTACCGCGATCATGGTGGGCATCTCGTTGTCCTGGGCCATCGTCGTGGATTCCATTCCGGCGGATAAACGTCCCTACATCGGGGGCAGTACGAACAACTCGGTCTTGGAGCTTGCGCTCGGCTATAACGGAATTTCCCGCTTAACGGGCGAACGGGGTCCGGGCGGGGGGCCCGGCGGAGCGCCTGGCCAGACCGGAGGGATGACGAATCGAAGCGGTGACGGTCCGGCTGGTGTAGCTGGGAATGGCGGCCCTGGCGTATACGTCAATGAAGCCGGCGACGGTCAATATCAACCGGATCGGCCGGGAGGCGACCGCGGACAAGCTCGAAATCCCGGGCAAGGCGTAGACGGCGCGAATGGCGGGAATTTCGGTCCGGGTGGGAACGGCGGGAATTTCGGTCCGGGTGGGAACGGCGGTTCGTTCGGCACAGGGGAGAAAGGTCCGCTCCGTTTGTTCCAATCCGGTTTGTCCGGCCAAGCCAGCTGGCTCCTTCCATTCGCTGCCGTTGGCACGGTCGTATTGCTGGCCGGCTTGCGCAGAAGGAACCTGACCCGGAAGCATCAGGAAACGTTATTCTGGCTCGCATGGCTTGTTCCGGGGATGGTTTTCTTTAGTATAGCTGGATTCTTCCATCAGTATTACCTGATTATGCTGGCTCCTCCGATCGCCGCGCTTGTCGGCGCGGGTTGGACCGGGCTATGGAATAGCTATCGCGACCGGTCGGGGTGGCAGTCCTGGCTGCTGCCGGCGGCAGTGGCGCTCACGACCGCTCTGCAATGGTATATCATCCACCCTTATGACAGCACGATCGGCCGTGGATGGTCCATCGGGATCGCCGCAGCGGGTGTGATCGCAACGATTGCGCTTGTGTTGTTGAAGATCAAGCTAACGGATCTGAGGATCTCTAGTACGGCGGCGATAGCAGGACTCCTGGTGCTGCTGATCGGGCCGCTGTACTGGGCGGCGACGCCGATCACATACGGGGTAAGCAGCATGACGCCGATAGCGGGTCCGGGCACCGACAGAGGCTTTGGGGGCATGATTCCTGGCGGCTCTCCTGGCGGCATGAACCAAGGTGCGCGTCCGAACGATGGAGCCCGCATGGACGAGATCCAAGCCGGCGTCAACGAACAGCTGTTAGCCTATCTAGAAGCGAACAATACGGGAGAAAAGTATTTGTTCGCCGCGATGAATTATAATACGGCGGCTCCCTATATGATCGACGCGAGAGCCTCGGTCGTGATCCTGCAAGGGTTCAACGGCTCGGACCCGGTCTATACCGCGGACAAGCTGGAAGCCATGGTGGCCCGAGGCGAAGTGAAATATTTTTTGATTGGCGGATTCGGTGGCGGCATGGGAGGCGGCCGCGATGGCAATTCGGAACTAACGCAATGGATCACCGAGCACGGAACGGTAGTCCCGTCCACGGATTGGCAGTCCACCACGACCGGCGTCAATATGACTCTCTATGAAGTGAAAGTATAAGGTGCTTCGAGACACTCATCTAACGACGAGGAGAGTGAATCATGAAGACAGACCCGGCCCGATCGAGGTCGGGTTTTTGTGTGCGCAGATCGAAGTTTGGCTACAAATACGAACATATGTGTGCTATTATGAAAGAATTACTGGAATGTTTATCCATCCTGATAGATTTTGACGAGATGCGGCATCTGTTATTAGGGGAGGAATGAACAGTGGAGCAGATACAGTCGTTCGAAGCG
The DNA here is from genome assembly GCF_045062745.1 of Paenibacillus sp. HJGM_3. Taxonomy (NCBI): domain Bacteria; kingdom Bacillati; phylum Bacillota; class Bacilli; order Caryophanales; family Paenibacillaceae; genus Paenibacillus; species Paenibacillus sp. HJGM_3. Next base: position 394,443 of record NZ_JBJGED010000001.1, on the reverse strand, counting down.
GCGACGGCGAAGTTCCGGGAAGCGCTGGCCGCCTTCGTGGACAAGATTAAGCGGGACGATCAGGTGATCGCCTGCGTCCTCCTGGGCAGCTTGTCCTACGATCAAGTGTGGGAGAAGTCCGACATCGACCTGAAGCTGATCGTACATGAGCAGAAGCTGAAGCGGGGGTACATGTGCTTCGTGGAGAACGATATCCCGATCAACGCGAGCATCCAGACGCGCAATGAGTTCAAGCGGTGGCTGGAGCGGGCCGTGCAGAGCTCGATCGAGCAATCGATGCTAGTGCGGAGCACCCTGTTGTTCACGAAGGATCCTTCGATCGAGGAGTACTTCGAGGAGATCCGCTATGTCGGGGAACGGGACCGCCAGCTGCACCTGCTCCGTCTTGGCTGCCACATGCTCGGGCTGCTGGCGAAGGCGGAGAAATGGCTGTACGTGAAGGGCGATCCGACCTACAGCGCCTTCTGGATCATCCGCATGACGGATTTGCTTGCGCAAATCGAGGTGGTGCTGCATAAGGATGTGCCGATGCGGGAATCGATCCAGCAGGCGCTTCGGCTGAACCCGGACTTCTTCCGGGCGGTTTATACGGAGATGATCGAGGGTCCCGTGGACGAGGCCCGGGTAAGAGCCGTCCTGCAGAGGATTCAGACGTATTTGGTCGAACGGACGGAGATGATGTACCAACCGATTCTAGCCTTCCTGAAGGAAGAAGCGGATGTGCGCACGGTTACGGAGCTGGTTGAGCGGCTGGGCGCCGTCGTGCACCTGGATGCGGGCTCGATGACGAGCGCTTGCGACTGGCTGGCCGAGCAGGGGCTCGTGGCCAAGCTGGAGGCGGACACGCTCGCCACGCCCAAGAGCCGGGTAGCCTTGAACGAACCTGCCTACTTGTACGAAGACATGGAAGAATCGGATTGGGAGATGTGAGGACAGATGAGACAATTTATCGAGGTACGGGGCGCGCGCCAGAACAATTTGCAAAATATCGACGTCAACATCCCGCGGGACAAGCTTACGGTTATCACAGGTGTAAGCGGTTCCGGCAAATCCTCGCTGGCGTTCGAGGTCATCTACGGGGAGGGCCAGCGCCGGTTCCTGGAATCGCTCTCGACGTTCGCCAAGAGCCGGATGAACCAGCTGAAGAAGCCGAACGTCGACTTCGTCTTCGGTCTGTCGCCGGTCATCGCGATCGAGCAGAAGAAAGGCATCGTCAACCCAAGATCGACGGTAGGCACGATGACGGATATCGCCGATTTCCTGCGGCTGCTGTTCGCTTCCTCCGGCGAGGCGAGCTGTTCGTTCTGCGCGCATCCGGTCCCGATCCGCACGGCAGGGCAGATGATCGACCATATCCAGTCGCTCCCGGACGGGACGGAGCTGGAGGTGCTGGCGCCGGTCTACAAGCTGTACGGGGAAGACTACGAGACGTTGTTCGACGAGATTCGGACCAAGGGCTTCCGCACGATCAAGATCGACGGGACGCCTCACAGCCTGGGCGACCCGCATGAGCTCGATGAAGAGATGGACTATCAGATGGAAGTCGTCGTCGACAAGGTGATCGTCCAGCGGGATATTTTCAAGGTGCTGACGAAGACGATCGAGAACAGCTTGAACTTGGTCGGGGAAGGGTTCATCCGCTTCGACATCGTCAGCGTGCCGAAGGGGCACAAGGTCGACAGGGACGCGTTCTACCAAGGGTTCGCCTGCCCGGAGCACCATCTGACGATGGGCGAGCTGCAGCCGACGTACTTCTCCTTCAACGATGCGGACAGCGCCTGCCGGACGTGTGGGGGGATCGGGACTTTTATGCGGACAGAAGCCCGGTTCCTGATCAAAAATGCGGACAAAAGCATCATGAAGGGGGCGCTCGACCCGAAGGTGCTCGGCGTGAATACGAATACATGGCGCTATACGACGATGACGAGCCTTGCGAAGCATTACGGCTTCGATGTCGACTTGCCTCTGAAGGATCAGCCGGAATGGGTGACCGAGATTTTGTTCCATGGCACCAAAGGGGAGAAGTTCACCTTCGATCCGCCTGAGGATGCTCCGAAGACGCAAGCCCGGCATGCGGGGAGGAAAATCAGCTTCGGCGGGCTGGTGGGCATGATCAACCGCTGGTATAAGCAGTATCAGAAGCGGAAGGTGCTGACCGGGGCGGAGGATGAGTTCTTCAAGCGCGTGATGGTCGAGCATACGTGTCCGGACTGCGAGGGGCGAAAGCTCAAGCAGCAGCGGTTCTGCGTCAAGGTTGGGGGAGCCGACATTCATGAGCTCAGCACGATGCCGCTCCAGGAGCTGCAGCAGTTCCTGGTCGAGCTCAAATTTTCGGAGGATAAAGCCGTCGTGGCCGGGCAAATCACTGGAGAGATCCGGTCCAGGCTGTCGCTCCTGCTCGACATCGGGCTGGACTACCTTAGCCTGGGGCGGCGCTCGGATACGATCTCGGGGGGCGAAGCCCAGCGCATACGGCTGTCCACCCAAATCAGCTCGGGCCTCATGGGCATGCTGTACGTGCTGGACGAGCCGAGCATCGGGCTGCACGCCCGAGACAGCCTCCGAATCGTCGAGACGCTGAAGAAGCTGCGGGACATCGGCAATACAATTATCGTCGTCGAGCATGATCTCGACACGATCTGCAGCGCGGACCATATCATCGAGATCGGGCCTGGCCCGGGGGTACGCGGTGGACACGTTATCGCGCAAGGCACGGCGGAGCAGCTGAAGGCGAACCCGGACTCCGTGACCGGATCGTTTATCTCCGGGGCTCGGAGCATCGAGGTGCCTTCTCGGCGACGGCATCCGGCTGGGCTCATGCTATCGATTCGAGGCGCGCGGGCGAACAATCTGCGAAGTGTCGACGTAGACATCCCGCTGGGCGTCATGGTGTGCATCACCGGCGTCTCCGGCTCGGGCAAGAGCACGCTGATCAATGAAGTGCTGTACAAGCAGCTGATCTCGTTGTTCCAGGATGCACGAATCGTGCCGGGCGCGCACGACTCGCTGGAGGGGCATGAGCATCTGAGCGCGGTCATCAACATCGACCAATCGCCTATCGGCCGCAGTAGCCGGTCGAACCCGGCCACGTACGTAGGCTTCTTCGACCGGATCCGGGAGCTGTACGCGGAAGCGGCTGCGGCTGCGGGCAAAGGGCTGAGCAAGCATGATTTCAGCTTCAACCAGAAGAACGGCGGGCGCTGCGAGAACTGTCAGGGCGAAGGGACCGTCACGACGCAGCTGCAGTTCATGCCGGACGTCGAATCCGTCTGTCCCGTCTGCAAGGGCGCGCGCTTCAACGAAGAAGTGCTGGACGTGCGGATCAAGCAGAAGAACCTCGCCGAAGTGCTGGACATGTCGATCGAGGAGGCGGTGTTGTTCTTCGACGACCAGCCGTACATTCAGCATAAGCTGAACGTCCTGAACGAGCTGGGACTCGGGTATGTGCGGCTCGGCCAGTCGTCGACGACGCTCTCGGGCGGAGAAGCCCAGCGCATCAAGCTCGCCACCGAGCTGGGCAAAATCAAGCGGGGCTCGCACAACCTGTACATCCTCGACGAGCCTACGACCGGCCTGCATCTGCAGGACATTCAGAAGCTGATCGCCTGCGTGGACCGGCTCGTCGATGCCGGTCATACCGTCATCGTTATCGAGCATCATCTCGATATGATCAAGGTGGCGGACCATATTATCGATATGGGCCCGGAGGGCGGCAAGAACGGCGGGCTCGTCGTCGCCACCGGCACGCCGGAACAGATCGCTCGGTCGGAGCGGTCGCTGACCGGACGCTTCCTGCGGGAAGTGCTGGCGGCGGAGTACAGCTACAGCTGACGCGAATGGGAAAGGCGCACTCAACGTTTGCGTTGAGTGCGCCTTTTCCGGGTTCCCTCTAGTTCGGTCTGTATCCCTTAGTCCAATGGGCCCAAGGTCCCCGGCCTCCTACAGTTCTCCGTCAGATCACTTCTCTAGCGTTGTTGTCGGGCAGCGGCGGGAACGAGGCGTGCGGCTCGGCCTGGTACCAGAACACCGTCGAAGCGATATCGTCCTGCAGGGGCAAATACCGCCCTCCGGACCGCCAGCCCAACGCCTGGATCGTCACCTTCAGCTCCTCCTCGAAGCGAATCGGATCCATTACGTGCCAGCGGTACATGCCGAAGCGCTGCTGACTCCGATAGAGCCCGTCCGGCTGAATGACCTGGTGCATGCCGAGGAACGGGGTCGAGTATGTGCCGTAGCTCCCTTTCGGATGCTCCCAGTTCCAGGCGCCTCCGAAATAATCCTCCGTGCCGGTCCCGCAGATCGTCGGGAAGTCCCGGTCGCCATCCAGATAAAACTTGATTTCCCCTTCCCCGAACCAGCCGCCGTTGTTCGATTGCCAAGCCAAGTACGTGCCCACGTAATGTCCATGCCCGCGCACACCGTCGAGCAATGTATGGACGTCCTGATAAGGCACCGGGTTGCTCCGTCTCCACTGCGCATGGAAATACGCCGCATCATCCGGAACCTCGGTCAGGGTGTAATCGATCTGGTAGTAGAGCACCGCTTCCACCTCGCTGGTGTTCTCGATCGTGATCCGCGCGGACTGCCGGAACGGCATCTCCCAGTAGCTGTTCAGCCCTCCCGCCGGATTGACCGCCACCGGAAGCGACTGCACGTTGCTGCGCTCGCACCACCCGTTGCAGAAAAAATCCCCGAGCGGTACTTCCACGGACGGCTCCGTTTCGCCATCCCAATACATGCGTAGAATCAGCGTCCGCCAAGTCGCAGGGAAGCTGGTGCACCAAATGTGCTGGATAGCGCCCGGTTCCTCGATGGCGGCAAGTTCGAACGTCGACTTCGCGGCGATTTTCACCGAAGGCGATACTTTCCATCCCAGTCCCAGCTCCCGTGCCGCTTGCTGGCCTGTCCCATCCGTAGCCATACCGCCGCGGCCTTTGCCGCCGTCGAAGTTCTCCGCGCTGATTGAGCGGGTTTTCGCTTTCGACAGCCTGGATAACGTACCTAGATTCATACCTAAACCGTTAAAGGATTGGATACCAGTTCCCCTCCGCCTAAAAAATCGTTTCTCACTCATCACCGTAATCGAAAACACTAGCGATGTATTTAGCCTAAAGTAGCGCAAAGTTAACCGGAATTGCTTTTCCCCGATTCGGGATTGACAAACGGACGAGCTATAGCCTTATATTGAAACTGTGCTGGACTACCACGACCGGCAACTGACATCGGGAAAGCGAGACGCATACTATGAGAGAACAGAAGAAGGCCGACGTCATCGTACTCGGCGGAGGATTGGGCGGATGTACGGCGGCACTGGCGGCGGCCAAAACGGGCTTGTCCGTCATCATGACGGAAGAAACGGACTGGATCGGCGGCCAGCTGACGAGTCAGGCGGTCCCCCCGGACGAACACCGATGGATCGAGAGCTTCGGCTGCACACGTACATATCGGGAATTTCGCGAACGCGTACGCCAGTATTACAGGGACAACTATCCCATGACCGAAGAGGCTAGGAACAATGACCGGCTGAATCCGGGCAGAGGGTGGGTCAGCCGGTTGTGCCACGAGCCGAAGGTCGCGCTTCGCGTGCTGGAGGACATGCTGGCTCCGTATACGAGCAGCGGGCGGATCTCTGTGTTGTGCGGATTCCGGCCGGAGTCCGTCTCGACGAAGGAGGACCGGGTTGAGTCGGTGACCGTCCACAATGCTGCGACCGGAGAATGGCTGGAGCTGACCGGCACGTATTACTTGGATGCGACCGAATGCGGAGATGTGCTGCCGCTTGCCGGGGCGGAGTACGTTACGGGGGCGGAAGCCCGGAGCGAGACCGGCGAGCCGCATGCGCTGGAGACGGCGGATCCGCTGGATATTCAGTCGTTCACTTATGTGTTCGCGCTTGACTACGTCGAGGGCGGCGATTTCACCATTGAGAAGCCGGAGCAGTACGAATTTTGGCGCAGCTTTATTCCGAGCCATTCCAGATTTCCTTTGCTGAGCTGGAAGATCGAGGACCCTCACGACAGAACGAAAATCAAAGAGATCACCTTTTTCCCGAATGGAACCGACCCTTTGCCGTTCTGGACCTACCGGAGAGTGATCGACCGCTCGCAGTTCGAGGGCGATCTGTTTCAGAGCGACATTTCCTTGATCAATTGGAGTCACAACGATTACTTCCTGGGGTCGATCTATGAGGTATCGGAAGAAGAGCGGCAGCAGCATTTGGAGGGCGCGCGCCAGCTCAGCTTCTCGCTCATTTATTGGCTGCAGACCGAAGCCCCGCGCCCTGACGGCGGATTCGGCTATCCCGGGCTCAGACTGCGCAAGGACGTACTCGGCACGGAGGACGGGCTCGCCAAGCATCCGTACATCCGCGAATCCCGCCGCATCCGAGCGCTCTACACGATTACGGAACACGATGTGAGCTTGGAGCTCCGGGGCGGCCAAGGCATTCGCCGCTACGAGGACAGCGTAGGCGTAGGCAGCTATCCGCTGGATCTGCACATGACGACGCGATCGAACCGGTGGTTCTATATTCCGAGCGTTCCTTTCGAAATTCCGCTGGGCGCCCTGCTCCCGGTCCGGATGAAGAACTTGCTGCCGGCCTGCAAGAACATCGGGACGACGCAAATTACGAACGGCTGCTACCGCCTGCATCCGACCGAATGGAACATCGGCGAGTCGGCCGGGTATTTGGCGGCCTATGCGATTCAGCACGGCGTCACTCCGCATCAAGTACGCGAGGAGAAGGAGCATCTCGCCGCGTACCGCGAACTGCTGCACCGGCAGGGGATCGAGACGAGCTGGCCGGAGGATATGACGTATTAAAACGGGCGTTCTACGCGACGAAAAGGCTGCAGCGGGCTGCAGCCTTTTATGTGTGCGCTACATTGGGAGGAGATAGTAGGGATCAGGATGGCATTTCCTTGCTGTTACTTCTTATTTTCGATCAGGCCGTAGTGAACGCCAAGCGGATCGACGATGTAAGCAAGCGCAAAGTCGCCGAAATCCATTTTCTCCTGTACGACCGTGGCCCCATGTTCGACCGCCTTGGCGATAGAGGCCTCGATGGAATCCACTTGAATCTGCAGACGCACACCCACCGGAAAATGAGACGGACCCTGCGCGATACCGCCGTCGATGCCCGGCTCCGTAGAGGGTCCCGTCTTCGCTGGGTAATAGCCCCAATTGGGCTGCCCCAACTCCCACCCGAACACGTCTGCGTAAAACTTCGATTGTTTCTCGGCATTCTGACTGCTGATTTCAAATGCAATGACACGGTTCATAGTAATTCCCTCCAATGGAAATTAATCGTATGTATCCTCGAGAAAGCCGATTTCCCGCCCCTCGGGATCGAAGAAACTGAAGCTTACTCGGTTCAAAGATTGCTCACAGCAGCACACCGTTCAGGTCCGGATGGTTACTCCTGCCTCGGCCTCGGCTTAATCATCCTCGCTGAAGCCGGGCGAGCACATCCTCGGCCGTTGCCTCGAAAAGCTGCTCGATACCGCGGTCCCAGCGCGACGGGTAGCCCCACGTCCGCCAGGCGTCGACCTCGTAGCCGCCCTCGTCGTACATCGCGCGGCGCGGGATGTAGCCGACCTGCGCGTGGCAGTACGCCAGCGTGACGAGCCGCAGGCGGGCGTGCCGCTCCTTCAGGCGCAGCCCGTAAGCAGCGACGACTTCGCCCGGGTGACCCATGACGTAGACGTCGCCGAGGCGCAGCCCATGCAGCTGCGCTTCGATCTGCGTCGGCCACGCCGGCTCGCCTGCGGTGCGCGCGAGCTGATAGCGCGCCCAGCGCGCGTCGCCCGGGTGGTCGCCCTCCGCGCGCGCCTCCAATTCGCTTCGAGACGGGAACCGCTCGAAGCCGGGGTAGCAGCTCTGCGTATAGCTCGCGAGCGTGTCGCCGGTCACCGGCTCCAGCTTGTGAGCCATCACGAGCAGCACCTTCCACGCGAGGCTGCGGCCCGCCGCCTCGATGTCCTCCCACTGATCGGGCAGCATGTAGCGCTCCTTCTCGCTGCGGTGCACGCCGACGATCGCGTCGGCCGCACAGCCTTGCAGGAACATGGCGCGCGCGCCGCCCTCCAGCCTGGACTCGATGACGCGCCGGGTGACGCCGGGATACTCGGCCGAGATGTACAGGCCGTTCGTCATCGTGGGATGGGCCGCATAGCTGAACAGGACGAGCTTGCAGCTCCCGTCCTCCCGGTACGCGGCCAGCACGGGCACTTCGCGGTCGACGACCCCGTACGGGTTCGCCGCGAACAAGTTCTGGCCGTCGACGATGAGCCGGCGGGACACGGCGAGGTCGCTCTCGCCGGTCCCGTAGGCGAACGTCACCGGCTGCAGGTCGGCTCTCGCCGCCGCGCACGCCTCGACGACGGAGTCGACCAGACCCGCGAAGTAGGCCGCGGGGTACGTCGCCTGCTCGAAGCCTGGCGTCGGCTCGCGGTACAGCGGGGCGCAGTGGGTGTGCGTCCAGTGGACGAGCACCTGATCGTCCCGGAGGTCCCACCGCTCCCGCAGCCGCGCCTGCAGCGCGTCGGTCCATTCCCGCGTAATCCCCACCTGATCGAGCACGACGAGCACAACCTCATGCTCGTCTTGGCCTTGCCCGCCGTCCCCTGCGCCGCGCAGCCAAGCGACCTGGGCGCGGAGATCGTCGCGCACCCCGACGGACGGCTCGGTCCGGCTCGAGAAGCCGCCCAGCCATGTCCCGACCGGGGGGGTGACGATCTGTTCTCCGTATCCTAATTGCATCATCGAGTCTTCCTCCTAGTCCTCTTGCGGAATCATACAATAAGCATTCGCCCGCCCCCACGGAGTTTCCTGCCGATACGGAAATGGCAGGGTGTCAAAGGGGGATGGGACATTGCATTGGCAGCCGGCACAGGACTGGACAAACTTAGCTACCAATGGCGAAAGGGTTCGACATGCGTTCCGGTATTGGATGAGCCGGTTATCCAGGGAGGAAGCGAGGATCCATCCGTCCCAAACCCCGAGAGAGGTGGGGAGACGGTGTCGGAGCGGAGGGAGGTGCTGCAGACGGAACTCAATTTGATCCGGATGTACGAGGCGACCCGCTACGGAGGGCAAACTCCGACTGATAGAGAGACGCAACCTCTGAGGAAGTGAATCGATCAAGAAGATTCGTAACGGGCCGAAATTAATAGAAATTGCTTACATTTCCTAACCTGTCACTGAATACGCTTCGAATTAAGCGTTTTCAGCGCTTTTTTTACGTTTTTTTAAAATTAATAGATGATTTCCTCGCAATTTGTCGTATAATCTAGTTCATACAGAGAGAGAAACTACTCTAGGACACGAGGAGAGACCTTCATGTTTGTTCGGCCCTTTCAACTCTCGGATCATGCTGCGATAACGAGCTTGCTGGAGGAAGTTCTTTCCGAAGCTTGCGCCGAAGAAACGATGGACGCGTTTGCCAAGCAATTGTCGCTCGATTCAGCCTTGATCCTCGTCGCTGTCGTGAATGAAGAAATTGCCGGAGTCATCATTGGTACGATCGATCAGAAGAACCAAGGGTACTACTACCGCATCGCCGTCTCGACTCAGCATCAACGCCGCGGAATCGGCAAGACGCTTATCCAGGCGCTGAAGCAGCGTTTCCTGCAACGCAAGGTGAGCAAGATCATGATCACCGTGGACGTGCACAACGAACCGATCCTGCCTTTGTACGAAGCGGTCGGGTACGAAGCCTCCAATTTCTCTCGCTCCTATCGTCATCTCCGCATCGTGTCGGGGAACTAATCAAGCTCCATTCATACTATGCCTTATCGATGAGCATATCTTGAAGCCGAGTGTCGGTGGATGGATATGTTTTTATTTTCATCAAATCCGCTGCATCATGTATAATAGTACGTAGGTACAGACAGAAAGGGCCTGCTATGGAACATCTATCGCCATTCATCATCAAAAGCTTTAAGCATGACGGACACCTTCACCGAATGTGGCTGCAAAATTGGCTCATCCCGGCCGGCCGCCTTTTCCCGGAGCATGCGGCGGAGTCGATGCTGGTACTCGTGAACAGCCAGACGCGCATCCGCGAAGGCGATGGCAAGGAATGGGTCAGCCGCATCCCTTCGGTCGCGTTCTTCATCCCCGGCCAGTGGTACAATGTCGTCTCGCTGATCGAGGAGCAGGGCGTCCGCTACTACTGCAACATTGCCTCTCCCCCTTACGTTGGCGGTCAAGTCATCACCTATATCGATTACGACCTGGACGTGATCCGAACGACAGACGGAGATGTGCAAATTGTGGATCAAGAAGAGTATGCCCTCCACAAAGCGAATTATCACTATTCGGACATCGTGGACCGCAAAGTGAAGGGCGGGATGAATCGGCTGCTGCAGCGCCTCCGGGGGAACGAAGCTCCGTTCGATGACGAGCAGGTGCTCGCTTACTATCAGATGTGGAAACATGTAGAACCTGAGGTGTAGCATGAGCTATTATCAGAGCCAGGAACGCGGAGACGCCTCGTTGCACGGGGAGCCGGACAAGACGGGAGCCGAGCCGAAGCCGGAACGTTCGTACCGTCTGACCTCGGAGCTGTGGGATTGGATCAAGTCCATCTCGATTGCGCTCCTTGTGGTCATCGTACTCAATTTGTACGTCTTCAATCTGTCCACGGTGAAGGGCCATTCCATGGAACCGACTTTGAAGGAGAAGGAATGGCTCTTCGTAAACAAGCTGGTGTATGTCGTCGGGAGTCCGAAGCGAGGGGATGTCGTCATCCTGAAGGATCCGGACATGGTCGGCGCCGAGCGGCAATTCCTCGTGAAGCGCGTCGTGGCGCTGTCCGGGGACCGGGTCGAGATTCGCGCGGGCAAGCTTTATGTGAACGGAGAAACGGTTCCCGAGCCGTATACGGATATCCGGATCGAGGACGGGGACCGGGGACCATTCGTGGTGGAGGCCGGCCGCTACTTCGTCATGGGGGACAACCGTCACCAAGGCGCGAGCAAGGACAGCCGCATCTTCGGCTCCGTCGAAGCGGGGATGATCCAGGGCCGGGCGGACTTGATTTTGTGGCCGTTCGGCCAACTGGGGACGCTGTAGGGGCGTGCTGGAAAGATAAAGTGTGTGTATGGCAATAGGTCGCCTTTGGCGGTTGTGAAAGAACCCGAGGCACGGCTGTAAAGTAAAAAAGTTGCTTTAAAGCGGGGAAAAGGGATCGAAGACACGTCTGTAAAGTAAAAGCGTATCTTTAGAGCGGGGAAAGAGACCGAAGGCGCGGCTGTAAAGTAAAAAAGTTACTTTAGAGCAGGGAAGAGACCGAAGACGCGTCTTTAAAGTAAAAAAATTACTTTAGAGCGGGGAAAGGGACCGAAGACCCGGCTGTAAAGTAAAAAAGTTGCTTTAGAGCGTGGAAAGGGTCCGAAAGCGCGGCTGTAAAGTAAAAAAGTTGCTTTAAAGTGGGGAAAGGGACCGAAAGTGCGTCTGTAAAGTAAAAAAGTTGCTTTAGAGCGGGGAAAGAGACCGAAGGCGCGTCTGTAAAGTAAAAAAGTTACTTTCTACTGAAGCGAGGAGGGGAGGACAAGCCATGGCAACAGCCCGGACAACTATAGCGAGCACACGATGGGAGAGGCTGAAGCAGGATATCCGCGCGGCGGCGGGCGGGCTGGGCATCGATCAGATCGGCTTCGCCTCGGCGGAGCCGTTCACCGAGCTGAAGCACGTGCTGTTGCGTCACCGCGAACAAGGCTACGAATCGGGCTTCGAGGAGCCCGATCTCGACAAGCGCGTCGACCCGGCCCTGAGCCTGGCCGAGCCGCAGTCGATTATCGCCATTGCCATCGCTTACCCCTCCAAGCTGCACAATCCGCCTAAGTCCGAACCCGGCGCGTACCGGGGCATCATCTCGCGCTCATCGTGGGGCGACGATTACCACGCGGTGCTGCGCGACCGGCTGTCGCGGCTCGAAGCGTTCATCCGCGAGCGTGTGCCCGAAGCGCGGATAGAGAGTATGGTCGACACGGGCGCGCTCGTCGACCGGGCCGTCGCGGAGCGGGCCGGCATCGGCTGGAGCGGGAAGAACTGCTCGATCATCTCGCCCGAGTGGGGATCGTGGATCTACCTCGGCGAGATGATTACGAACATCCCGTTCCCGCCGGACACGCCGATTACCGACCAATGCGGCTCCTGCACGAAGTGCATCGACGCCTGCCCGACGGGCGCACTGGTCGGTCCCGGCGAGCTGAACTCGAGCCGGTGCATCTCGTTCGTGACGCAGACGAAGGGCTTCGTCGAAGACGAGCTGAAGCTCAAGATGGGCAACCGGCTGTACGGCTGCGACACGTGCCAGGTCGTCTGCCCGGTGAACAAGGGCAAGAACTGGACGCACCAGCCGGAGCTGCAGCCGGATCCGGAGCGGGTGAAGCCGCTCCTGCCCCCCCTTCTCACCTTGACGAACAAGCAGTTCAAGGCGCAGTACGGGTCGATGGCCGCCTCATGGCGCGGCCGCAAGCCCATCCAGCGCAACGCAATCTTCGCGCTGGGCACATTCAAGGACCGTTCCGCGGTGCCGCACCTCGCGGAACGGCTGCAACAGGACGAGCGCCCGGAGATTCGCGGCGCAGCCGCGTGGGCGCTCGGCCGGATCGGCGGCGCGGAGGCGTCCGACGCCGTCGAGGAAGCGCTCCTCACGGAGCAGCATCCGCAGGTCCGGGAGGAGCTGGATCACGCCCAAGCCGCTTTGCAGGCACAATAGAAGATTATCGGGATTACTTCTGGGGGAAGAGTTTTTGTGAGGAATACGAACATTGAGCAAGTGGAACCGGGCCAAGTTTTGGGGAAAACGATCTTTTCCAGCAACGGGACGATCCTGCTGTCTGCCGGAGTACAACTTACGGTTTATATGATCAACACGCTGAAACGGATCGGGGCGACGATGGTCTACATCAAAGATCCGAGCTTCGAGGACGTGGACATCCCGGAGGTGCTGTCGGACGAGACGAAGCGGCTCGTGCTGCGCAAAATGACCGAGAGCATGGACGCGATCCGCTCCGGCAAAAATTTCGACACCCGGGCCGTAAGCGTGAGCGTCGAGAGCATCCTCGAGGACGTCGTCCGCAGCAAAGAGATGCTGCTCCAGCTGTCGGACATCCGGACGAAGGACAACCATCTGTACGTGCATTCGATGAACGTCTGCCTCATCGCCACCATGATCGGCATGAACATGGGACTGAACCAGATTCAGCTGAAGGAGCTGTCGATCGGCGCCATGCTCCACGATATCGGGAAGGTGGAGCGCATCACGGACGACGAGAGCGATGATCCGAAGCGTCACCATACGTGGCGCGGCTTCGAGCTGCTGAAGCAGAAGCAGGAGCTGAACCTGCTCATCGCCCACGTGGCGCTGCAGCATCACGAGCAGCCGGACGGGCAAGGCTTCCCGCGCAAGCTCGTGGGCGATCAGATCCATCTGTACGCCCAGATCGTCGCGGTGGCGAACATGTACGACAACCTGCTGTTCGACGTCATGAAGACGAAGCAGCTGCTGCCGCACGAAGCGTGCGAGCGTATGATGGCGATGTCCGGCACCGTACTCGACCGCGAGGTGCTCGTGCAATTCATGCGGACCGTCTCGATCTATCCGACCGGGTCGTCCGTCCGCCTGTCTACGCGGGAGACGGGCGTCGTCGTCGGCCAGCATCGCGGGCTGCCGGGCCGTCCGATCGTCCGCGTCGTGCAGCCGGATGCGAACAATGAGATGATCGTGAAGGAGATCGACATGGCCAAGGAGACGACGGTCTTCGTAGAGACGGTCCTGGCCTAGAGTCCCCCGTCCCGCGTCGCGTTGAATGCCGGAAGCGGAAATGCTATGATGTGGGAGTGGCTTTCAAATATTGTAAACTTGATGAGGTGACCGGATCATATGTGGAGCTGGATTATCCCTATCTTGACCTTGATAGTAGGGCTAGTAGGAGGCTTCTTCTTCGGAGTGTTCTACCTGCGCCGCCAGATGGAGCAAATGCAGAGCAACCCGGAGATGCTGCAGCAGATGGCCAAGAAGATGGGCTATAACTTGAATAAGCAACAAATGAACAAAGTTCAGAATATGATGAAAAACCAAAAGTGGAAGTGAAAAGGAGCGGACATGGCAGGGTTAAAAGAGTATACAAACCGCCAGGTAGGAGAGAACCGCGAACAGATTGAACACCACATCAGAGAAATCCTCCGGCTAATTGGAGAAGACGTGGATCGGGAAGGCTTGCAGGACACGCCGGCTCGGGTTACCCGCATGTATGAGGAAATCTTCGCGGGCTATAGTGTGAATCCCGAAGACGCGTTAGGCGTGACGTTCGACGAACGGCACGAGGAGCTCGTGATCATCAAGGATATCGTGTACTACAGCCAGTGCGAGCACCATATGGCGCCGTTCTTCGGCAAAATCCATGTCGGCTACTTGCCGAGCGGCAAAATCGCCGGGCTCAGCAAGTTCGCCCGCCTGGTGGAAGCGGTGACGCGCAAGCTGCAGGTGCAGGAGCGCATCACCTCGGAGATCGCCGACATCCTCGACCGCGTGCTGAAGCCGCAGGGCGTCATGGTCGTTGTGGAGGGCGAGCATCTGTGCATGTGCTCCCGCGGGGTGAAGAAGCCGGGGAGCAAGACGGTCACGTCGGGCGTACGCGGGCAGTTCCGCAAGGATTCCGCGCTCCGGTCGGAATTCATGGCTCTGATCAAATCATAATCAAACTTAAGAAGAGTCCGGATTCGCGCACGCGCGAACGTCCGGACTCTTTTGGCACCTAACAATAATCGCTCTCGAACGGCTCCGGCGGCTCGGCGTCCAGCCTGCTTCGGGCCGGGGTTCGGGCTAGCGCCTTCGCGCTGCGAGTATATTCGGAGGGGGTCATACCCGTTGCTTTCTTGAACGCTTTGGAGAACGAGTGAATGCTGTTGTACCCCAGCCGCTCCCCGATCTCCGTCAAGTTGAAGGACGTCTCCCGAATCATCGTCTTGGCCGCCCACATCTTCATCTCGGCGAACGTCTCCATGACGCCGGCACCGTGCGACGATTTGAATGCTTTCTTGAGCTGAGATTTGCCGACCGAGAACTCGGCGCACAGGAGATCGATCGTGAGCTCGTCCGCGAGGTGCGCCTGCATGTAGGCGGTCACGCGCTCCGACAGCTCGCTGTCCTTGTTATGCTGCAGCAGGGAGGGCAGCTTCGCCGGGGCGGCGATCTCCCGGCTGGAGCTCTTGCGCGCGAGCAAGATCAAGAGCGTCTCCAGATACAGCCGAAGGAGCTGCTCCGCGCCGAACGGCACATGCTCGGCCCGGCGAAGCGCCTCGACACGCGGAGCCTGTATGGGCCGGTCGAATACCCGGCTCCCCTCCTCGATCAGGAGAGCGATGAGCCGCCGTTCCTCTTCGCCGAGAGCGAACACCCGGCCCCCGAATAGGTCCATCACAGGCGAATAACAATCAAACGCGACGATGAACAAGTTCGGAGCGGTCACGCGATTCGTGCGCAAGCTATGGAATTCGTTGGGCCGATAGAAGACGAGGTCCCCTTGGTTTAGCGCATGCTCGCCGGTCTCGGTCGTGATCCAGACTTCCCCTTTGTCGAGATAGGCGAATTCCCAGAAGTCGTGGCTCTCCCCCTGGTGGGAATAATCGTTCGACAGCTCCTTATACGAGAAAGAGATCAACCGGCGAACGACCAGCTCATCCCGCAGCTCCAACCGTACATACTCCATGATCCCCGCCCCTTTCCGCACCGATCCGACAAATTAAAGAACCGATAGAGCAAATACATTTGCGTCCGCTTTTTTTATTCTAATATTATCACAGATTGCAGAAAGGGGAGGACCGAATTGAGCAAGCTCCGGATAGGCATCCTCGGCTGCGGCGGCTGGGCAGGCCCGCACGCGGCACGCTGGGAAGAGCTGAGCGCGCGTATGAGCGTGACGGCCGTCTGTGATCCGGATGCGGATCAGGCGGCCGGAGCGGCGCGGCGGCTTGGCGCCGGCTATGCGGACACCGACTACCGGAGCTTGCTAGACCATGTAGACGCCGTGATGGTCGCACTGCCTCACGACCTTCATTATCCGGCCGCAATGACGTTCCTGGAGGCCGGCAAGCACGTCCTGATGGAGCAGCCGCTCGCCGTCACGGAGCAGCAATGCCTCGATCTGCTGTATGCTTCACGGAGCCGGGGCGCGGTGCTCATGACCGCTAATCCGATCCGATTCGATCCGCTTCTGGTCAGGTTGAAGGCATTGCTCGAAGAGACGGCATACGGCGACGTATTCCAAATCTCGAGCTTTGCCGAGCACCACATCGGCCAGGGTCTAGGTCAATGGACCGGCCGGCCTTCGGAAGGGCTGGGAGGAGGGCTGTTGTTCGGCCAAGGCCTCCCGTACATCGACCTCCTGCTCACGCTGCTAGGCAAGCCTGTATGCGGCACGCACATGGGAACACGCCTTGGGACGCCCTGGATGGAACGCGAGGGGACGAGCAACGTCTCGATCCGATTCGAGAGCGGCGCGATCGGGATGCACTTCGGGACGGCGGGCGCGAGAGGAACGCGGCTCGGCTTCTCGATCCACGCGCACTGCACGGAAGGGCTGCTCGAGCTCGATCTGACCCGGCGCCGATTGTATGCGCATACGAGAGGGCGTCCGGCCAGCGATGACGGCAAGCCGTCGGCGCCGCAATGCGAGCTGTTGATGGAAGTACAGGAAGACAAGCGGCTCCTGCATGATGCGCTCCGTCATTTCCTCGACTGTATCGAGCTAGGGAAGGAACCCGACGCCGGTGCGGCCGGCAGCCTGCAAGGGCTGCGGGTCATCTGGAGACTGTATGAAGCCGAGGCCGAGCGGTGTGTGGCGGATTTGCGCGGCCTGGGGCTGGAGGAGGATTGGAGCCGGGTGCCGGTGCGGCATTTCGGGATTTCGCGATAACCGATCGACGCTGATGCATTGACATTTTCTAAAAGGAGAGGGAAAGCACAATGGACAAAATTAGAATGGGGATAATCGGCTGCGGCGGGATGGCGGGTTCGCACTTCCGCGGCTATGGCGAGTTGATGGAGCAAATGACGGTAACGGCGGTATGTGATATCGTGCCGGAGCGGGCCCAGCAGGCAGCCGAGCTCTTGGGGGCGCGGGCGGTGACGGATTACCGTGAGCTGCTGGATGATGTGGATGCGGTGCTCGTTGTCCTTCCCCACGACCTTCATTACGAAGTAGGGATGACGTGCCTGAAGGCGGGCAAGCACGTCCTCATGGAGAAGCCGATGGCGAACTCGGAGGCGGAAGTGCTCGACCTGATCCGGCAGTCGGAGGAGTCCGGGAAAATTCTCATGACCGCCTATCCGGTCCGGTTCTGGCCCATGATCCTGAAGATGAAGGACCTGATCGATACGAAAGCTTACGGCGACATCTTCCAGTTGTCCATCTGGACGGAGCAATTCACCCGCTACTACGACGGACATTGGGCGCTTTCCGCCGAGCGGCTGGGCGGCGGGCAATTCTTCAGCCATGGCTGCCACTATGTGGACATCATGCTGTGGATGATGGGCCGTCCGGTGCGGGGAACGCATATGGGCACGAATCGGGGCACGCCGTGGATGGAGAAGGAAGGCACGAGCAATGTGACGATCGAATTCGAGAACGGTTCGCTCGGCTATCATTTCGGCACTTGGGGCGCTCGAGGGACTCGGCTCGGCTACAGCTTCCACGCTCATTGCACCGGCGGGATGCTGGAGGCGAACATCAGCGCAGGCAAGCTCTACGCGCATACGGGTCTGCTGCCGGAGAAAGCGAACATGGACACCAACTCGAAGACCGAGCTGCTCATGGAGGTGCCTCTGGACGGCAAAAACACGCATTACGAAATCCAGCACTTCCTGGATTGCATCCGGAACGGCACGGTGCCGCTCACGGACGGTCCGACCAGCCTGCAGGGCTTGCGGGTGATCTGGCGTCTGTACGAGGCGGAGGAGAACCATACGGTAGCCGATCTTCGGGGACTGGGGCTCGATGAGGACTGGCGGCCGGCCGTCGTGCGCAAAGCTTAATACTAATTCGGGACATCCCCTGCATATAGTTAGGATAAGCAGGTACGTCATTCGTACCGATTCTAACGATATGAAGGAGGGATGGACGCATGCAGCTTCGTTGGTGGAATGCAGGCGCGCTGGCTATGGTGCTGGCGGTAGGATGGCTGGCGGATTCGCTGCCCTTGGGAGGACGGTCTACCGGGGAGATCTCCGCGATGTTCCCGGTGCTCATCATGCCCGCGCCTTACGCGAATGCGATTTGGGGACTAATCTACGCTTTGCTCGGATGCTTTGTTATTTATCAGCTGATGCCGGCGAAGAACAAGGAGCCTAGACCCGATGCGACAGGACCTTGGTTCATCGTCAGCTGCGCGTTTAATGCGGTCTGGATCGTGCTGTGGCATTATTTGTTCATCGAATCCAGCGTGTTCATCATGTTCGGCTTGCTCACCACCTTGTTCGTCGTCTATATCAGCACGCGTTCCTCCTCGGGCGGGGCACCGGCGCAATGGTTCGTCCAGCTTCCCTTCAGCTTGTATCTGGGTTGGATGACCGTGGCGACGCTCGTGAACGTGGCGGTGGTGCTCTATGCCAACGACTGGTCCGGCTGGGGCTTGTCCCCCGAAATCTGGACGCTTATTATGCTGGTGGCGGCGACTTTACTGGCGGTGCTCGTCGGCGGCCGCTATGTAGACCCGGCGTACATCGCCGTCTTCGTCTGGGCGTTCATCGCGATCGGGGCGTCCGTGCGCGTCTCCGGCAGCATTAAGCTCGCCGCCTGGCTGCTCGCCGCGTCGCTGTTCGTCTACGCCCTGAGTTTGCTGCGCAAGCTGGTTCGGTAATTGTGTGAGTAGGAAGAATGGCAGCCTTATGTTCAATAAGGCTGCCATTTCAATTGACGGGCGGCCTGGAACCGCTCGCCGACGTAAGGCCAGTGCACGACGTTCCACCAGGCCTGCACGTACTCCGGCCGCTTGTTCTGGTATTTAAGGTAATAGGCGTGCTCCCAGACGTCAAGCGGCAGCAAGGGGATGACATCCCACTGTGACCCATTTTGATGCTTCTCCGCCTGTAAAATCTCCAGCCGGCCGCTGCGCGGCGACCAGACGAGGATGGCCCAGCCGCCGCCCTCGACCTTCTCCGCAGCCGCGGAGAACATCTTCTTGAACGCTTCGAAGCTGCCGAAGTCGCCCTCCAGCTGGTGAGCGAGATCCCCCTTCGGCTCCTTGCCGCCCTTCGGGCTCATCACGCTCCAGAACAGGGTGTGCAAGTAATGCCCCGCCCCATTGAAAGCGAGCTCTCTTTCCCAATGCTTGATCAGGTCGAAATTGCCCGTGTCGCGGGATTCCGCCAGCTTGCGCTCCGCCTGGTTCAAGCCGTCCACGTAGGATTTGTGATGAATGTCGTGGTGGATGCGCATCGTTTTCTCGTCGATGTAGGGCTCGAGCGCCTGATAGTTGTAGGGGAGCGGAGGGAGGGTATGTCCGCCGATCGGCACGCCCCGCGAGTCGGTCACGGTGCCCCCTGACCAGACGCCTTCTCCGGTGCTGGTCAGGCTGGGTGGAATCGGGCGCGTGTGAGCCGTCTGGGATGCTGCTGGTGCGGGTGGGGGCGCAGGTGTTAACGGGACGCCGGGTGTATAGGGCTGCGGTGCGGCAGTCGGGGGAGAGGCAAGCTGCTGCTGCGTGCCGGGCGGCAGGGTGAGAATCGCCTGCATCACCCCGAGGAAGTATTCGGATTCGCGGATGATGTGCATGAGTACGATGGGAGCGGCAGGCACCTGCTTCACCGCCTGACTCTCGCTCAGCATGTAGAACAGCAGCTGGATGAAGGCTTTGGACTCCGCGACGGCGTTCTGCATGAGCGTGCGGATTTGCTCCCATTGGGCCGGAGTGGCATACCCCCCGTAACGGATGACCGTCTCGATCCACCGTTGGGCTTGCATTTCCGTTTGCGCGAACGCGGCTTCCCATTGCTTCAGCTTGTCTGTATACTGCCCTTCCAACTGCGGGACGAGCTCCCGGATGACCACCGTGTGCTCCTTCTCTTGCATTTTCCAGAAGCGAATCTCCTCCAGCACGCGCAGCGGCATCCAGGCTCCGTACACAAAGAGCATAACGGCGTAAACCTCCTTTATCGGAACCGAGGAATTCCTCCGGACAATAGGGACGATAATAGGGAAGAGCGGCATGCCCCTTCTACACCAACGTATTCCTTCGGCAGGTTGGCCTATGCCCGCGTGTCTTTACTACACGGCGCCCGATGAGGTATACTGTACGTAAAACCAAGTTTCATATAATGAAACTATTGCGGCGGTGAAGCTAGAATGGACGATCAGAAACTAACCGTACGCGCGGTCGAACGCGCCCTCGACGTTATGCTCTGTTTCACGGATTCCGCCGAGCTGACGCTTACGGAAATTGCGGCCAAGGTCGAGCTGCATAAGAGCACGGTACACCGGCTGCTCGCGTCCCTGGAAGGCCGCGGGTTCGTCATTCGCAATGAAGACACGGACAAATACCGGCTCGGCTTCCGCATCTGGGAGCTGGCCGCGAATATGGAATCCGGGGACGACCCGGCGACGATCCTCCTGCCCGAGATGGAGCGGCTGCGCGACCAGGAGGGCGAAACGGTCAGCCTGTACGTGCGCGACGGGATCGAGCGGATCCGCATTCAGGCGGTGCAGAGCAACCAGGCGATCCGCCGCGTCGCACCGATCGGCGCCCGGCTGCCGCTCAGCGTCGGCGCGTCGAGCAAGGTGCTGATCGCCTTCGCCGAGCCGGCGGACCAAGAGGCGCTGCTCGCGGAGCTGAGCTGGGCCGATGCCGGCGAGCGCGACGTCTTCGTGCGGCAGCTCGGCGAGATTCGCCGGCTCGGCTACGCGACGAGCGTCGAGGAGCGCGAGCCGGGTGCGGCGGCGGTGTCGGCGCCGATCTTCAGCCGCTCGCGCAAGCTCGTGGCGGCGCTCGCCGTGTCGGGGCCGTCGAACCGGTTCACGCTCGAGCGCATGCGGGAGCACGCCGCGATCATCATGGAATATGCGGCGCGTATGGGCAAGATGGTCCGGTAGCTACCTCCGGCGATAGGCACTAGGGGACATCCCGTACCGGCTTTTGAACAGCTTCGAGAAGTGGAATTCATCGTAGAAGTGCAGCGCCGCGGCGATTTCCTTCACCGACAGGCTGGTCGTGTCGAGCGACGCTTTGGCCGATTCCAGCTTGAGCTGGAGCATGTAGGCGTTCGGGGAGAGTCCGGTCATCGCCCGGAAATGCGTGAAGAACGTCGTACGCGACATTCCGCTATTCCGCACCAGCTCCCCCAAGTCCAGCGGTGCGCCGATATTGCGGTGCATCGCATAGAGCGCCTTGTCGATCTCGGAGCGGCGGCGGAACGGCTCGGGAGTAGGCCGCTCACGAGCGAAGAGGAGCAGCAGCTCCTGGAGCAGGATATTGGCCGTGTAGGCGCAGCCGGTCGGCTGAACGATCAGATTGTCGATCAACTGCTCGCACCGGAGGACGGCTTCCTCCAGCTCGCCGGTCTCGATGACCTCGCAGATTGGAAGCCGGAGCGAATGCACCATATCGAGCGAGCTGAAATCCACATAATAGAACTTCCAATCGTCCTCCTGGCACGTATATGTGCAGGGGGTCTTTTCTTGTACAAGGAAGTAGGTCCCGGGGGTAAGCCTGTAGGACTCGCCGGACTGGACTTGGGTGAAGCGTCCCTCACCTTCATACGTCAGGAACAGCCCGGGGCAATGGAAGCCTTTTGATTGTTTCGAGTGGTAAGTATGGTTCGCCTCCACCTTCCAGATGGTGTTGAACCTGCACAAGGGAGCCGCCGATCTCTCGCCCAGTCTGTACGGAATATTCACGTAAGTCATCCATAACGTCCTTTCCGCAAAGTTCGTCGACTTGCTATGGCCGTAGTTCTATTATACATCTATTCCGGCGAGATCGGCCTAATATTGGTGTATTGTCGTATGATTCTACATGGAAGCGGAACGTCCGTCCATGGAAGGCCGCCGGCGCTTCTTTTACACTGAAGCATGTAGAATAAACTTGGTGGGGGAGTGGATTACAAATGCTGATGAAGGTGGGAAGCCGGGAGCTCGAGATGGGCGGCCCGCATCTGACGGAGCTGAGAGATTCGAACGATCTGTTGCACGATGTCCAGGCCTTGCGCGAGCGGATGGAGGAAGACGGCTATTTGCTCATACGCGGGTTTCATGACCGGATGCAGGTGCTGCAGGCGCGCCGCAGCATTCTGGAGAAGATGGACCGCATGGGCAAGCTGGATCGGGATACATTGCTGGAGGAAGGCGTGATGGCGGACGGCAGCCGGAGCATTTTTATGGGCGGGACGAATGAAGATTTGCCGGCGCTCTTGGACGTGCTGAACGGGGAGCGGGTGCTGGGGTTTTTCGACCGGCTGTTCGGGGAGCCTTCCCTGACTTATCACTACAAGTGGCTTCGCGCGGTTGGCAAGGGGGACTTCACGGGGGCGCATTACGACATCGTCTATATGGGCCGGGGGACGCACAATCTGTACACAGTCTGGTCGCCGCTCGGGGACGTATCCTACGAGATGGGAGGTTTGGCGCTGTGCCTGGGCTCGCATCGCTTTGAGGAGTTGAAGCGTTCCTATGGGAGCAAGGACTCGGACCGGGATGGAATCGGCCATTATACGAACGACCCGCTGCTTATTACCGAGAAGTTCGGCGGACAGTGGGCTACGACGTCGTTCCAGGCGGGGGACGCGCTGATCTTCGGGATGTTCCTGCTGCACTGCTCGCTCGAGAACACGACGAACCAATACCGGCTTAGCGTGGACGCGAGATATCAGGCGGCGAGCGAGCCGGTGGACGAACGGTGGAGCGGGAAGAAGCCGCGGGGGCATCATAAGTGAGTTGGAAGACAACAATGCAATCGGCCTTCATTCACATGATCATCTTATCAAATAACCCGACTCCTCCTACCAACTAGGAATGAGCCGGGTTATTGTATTAGTCCGCGACCTACTTCACAATCAGCACCGGACAAGGAGCATGCTGGATGACCTTGTGGCTGACGCTCCCCAGGATCACTTCGGAGAAGCGGCCCAGGCCCCGGCTGCCCATAACGATGAGCTCATAGCCGCTCTCCCGCGCGACGGAGCAGATCGTCTGCGCCGGATCGCCCGGAATGCTCAGCCAATCGTGGCGAATGCCGTCCTCCCGCAGCGCATTGGCCGCAGGCTGGATGATCTGCTGGGCTTCATCCTCCTGCAGCCTGAATACTTCCACCCCGGAGAGCGGCTCGATAATCGGGATAAGGGTTTTCACATGCAGGATTGTCAGAAGAGTGTCCGTGCCCATCCGCTTTGCTAACTTCCGTGCGTGAATGAGGGCTCGATCGGCATGCGGGGAGCCGTCGGTAGGCACGAGAATTTTATTGTACATGGCGGATCGCCTCCTATAAGTAGAATTCCCCAATTTGAGTGCCGCTGAAACATCCATGTCCGTGTGCCTGTGCTATACTTAAGGAAAGCTAGGACACGACGATGGAGGTTGAAGCGATGGCGGAACGCAAACCTAATCAACCGGTACCGGCAGTCAAGGAACAACAAGGCTTTTATGATGTCCCCGAGCGTTATGAGATCATTGATGGAGTACGTGACGATTTCCCGTCCTCTCCCAAGATCACGCACCAGGCTATCGTGGGGCAACTGTATTCTTTTCTCAAATTGTCTTGCAGTGCCAACGGTGTCATTTTAATCGCTCCTATGGACGTGCACCTAAGTGAGGACAATATCGTGCAGCCGGATCTGATCTACATTACGAATGACAATATGAACATCATCCGGAACGAAAAAATTATGGGCGCACCGGACCTGCTCGTCGAAATCTTGTCGCCTAGCACCGGATCACGCGACAAGGTGAAGAAGAAGGAGCTGTACGCGAGATACGGTATCCCGGAATATTGGATCGTCGATCCGGTGCATCAGACGGTAGATCAGTTCCTTCTTACAGAAGGACGCACCGAATACACGCTGGCGGCCACATACGACGATCAGGGCTTGCTGTTATCCGACCGATTCCCCTGTATGGCCGTGAAGCTGGACGAGCTGTTCGGCGAACTGGCGAGATTCAAGCAATCGGACGAGTAAAGCCAGCCTTAACCAAAAAAGGAGCGAGCCACGTTGAAACGTGCTCGCTCCTGTTTTTTATTATTTGCTTTCCGCGATGATTTGGCGCAGTACCGTTTGCAGGATGCCGCCGTTGCGGAAGTAGTCGACGTCGACCATGCTGTCCAGACGCACGATCGCGTCGAACTCGAAGGTCGTGCCGTCTTCGCGCGTCGCTTGAACGCGGACCGTCTGACCCGGTTGAACGCCGTTGTCGAGACCACTGATGTCGAACGTCTCCGTGCCGGTGATCCCGAGCGTCTTCCAGCCGAGCCCTTCCGGGAACTGCAGCGGCAGAACGCCCATGCCGACGAGGTTGCTGCGGTGAATCCGCTCGAAGCTCTCGGCGATGACCGCCTTCACGCCGAGCAGGAACGTACCTTTCGCCGCCCAGTCGCGGGAGCTGCCGGTTCCGTATTCTTTGCCGGCAATCACGACGAGCGGGGTATCGGCCGATTGGTACTTCATCGATGCGTCGTAGATCGACATCACTTCGCCGGTCGGCAAGTACGTCGTTACGCCGCCCTCGGTGCCGGGAGCCACTTGGTTCCGGATCCGGATGTTCGCGAACGTACCGCGCATCATCACTTCATGATGACCCCGACGGGAGCCGTAGGAGTTGAAGTCTTCCTTCTTCACGCCATGCTCGAGCAGGTACCGGCCTGCCGGGCTGTCGGTCTTGATGTTGCCCGCCGGCGAGATATGGTCGGTTGTGACCGAGTCGCCGAGGAGAGCCATCGCCTTCGCGCCGTGAACTTCGGAGATATCGTCCAACTCTTGGCTCAAGCCTTTGAAGAACGGAGGCTCCGCGATATACGTGGAGTTCTCGTCCCACTCGTACAGCTCGCCCTTCGGTACCGGGATTTGGTTCCAACGCTCGTTTTGCGTGAACACGTGCTCGTACTTGGCGCGGAACATGTCCGGGCTCAGAGCCGAACCAACCGCAGCCTTGATCTCGTCGTTCGTCGGCCAGATGTCCTTCAGGTACACCGGCTGGTTGTTCTTGTCATACCCGATCGGCTCATTAGCCAAGTCGATGTTGACGTTGCCGGCCAGGGCGTAGGCGACGACGAGCGGAGGCGAAGCCAGGTAGTTGGCTTTCACTTGCGCATGGACGCGGCCTTCGAAGTTCCGGTTCCCGGACAGCACAGCCGCTACCGTCATATCGTTGTCGGCGATCGCCTTGCTCACTTCGTCCGGCAGCGGACCGCTGTTCCCGATACAAGTCGCGCAGCCGTAACCCGCGATGTGGAAGCCCAGCGCTTCGAGCGGCGAGATCAGGCCGGCCTTCTCCAGGTATTCTTGCACCACAAGGGAGCCCGGAGTCAAGCTGGTCTTCACATAGCCAGGGACGGTGAGGCCGCGCTCGACGGCTTTCTTCGCCACGAGACCGGCGCCCAGCATAACGCTAGGGTTGGACGTATTCGTACAGCTCGTGATCGCCGCGATGACGACCGCACCCGTACGGAGCGTCGATTCCTTGCCGTTCGGATGGGAGACCGGGACGGCTTGCTCTATCTTCTCATCGGACAGGCCATAGCCGCCCTTCTCGATCGGGGTCCGGATGATGGCGTTGAACGATTCCTTCATATTGGTCAGCTCTACGCGGTCTTGAGGACGCTTAGGACCGGCCAAGCTAGGCACGATCGTGGACAAGTCAAGCTCGATCACATCGCTGAACACCGGGTCCGGCGTCTCGTCGGTGCGGAACATGCCTTGCTCTTTGTAGTAAGCTTCCACGAGCTGCACTTGCTCTTCCTGACGGCCGGTGCCTCTCAGGTAGTTCAGGGCTTCGCTGTCGACCGGGAAGAACCCGATCGTAGCGCCGTACTCAGGCGCCATGTTCGCCACAGTAGCGCGGTCCGCCAAGCTGATGTTGCTCAGGCCGGGGCCGAAGAACTCTACGAACTTGCCGACAACGCCCTTCTTCCGCAGAATCTGGGTAACCGTCAGCGCCAGGTCGGTCGCCGTAGCGCCTTCGGCCAGGCTGCCGGTCAGCTTGAAGCCGATAACCTCAGGGGTAACGAAGTAGAGCGGCTGTCCGAGCATGCCGGCTTCGGCTTCGATCCCGCCGACGCCCCAGCCTACTACGCCAAGACCGTTGATCATAGTGGTGTGAGAGTCGGTCCCGACGAGCGAGTCCGGATAAACGGTCGTTTCGCCGTCAACCGTCTTCGTAGCGGCTACGGAAGCCAGGTACTCCAGGTTCACCTGGTGCACGATCCCGGTAGCCGGAGGAACGGCACGGAAGTTGTCGAACGCGGTTTGTGCCCAACGAAGGAAGCGGTAACGCTCTTCGTTCCGTTCGAATTCGACCTTCATGTTGTACTCGAGCGCTTGCGGGGAACCGAAAGCGTCGACCATGACGGAGTGGTCGATGACGAGATCGACAGGTACGAGCGGATTGATCCGCTTCGGGTCCCCGCCGGCGCGCTTCATCGTATCGCGCATAGCGGCGAGGTCGACGACGACCGGTACGCCGGTGAAGTCCTGCAGGACGATACGGGCCGGAATGAACGGAATTTCCTTGTTCTCGTCGCGGCCTTCCGCCCAGCCGGCGATTTGCTTCACGTGTTCGTTCGTGATGGCGCGTCCGTCGAATTGGCGAACGGCTGCTTCGAGCAGCACTTTAATGGAGAATGGCAGCTTGCTAATGCCGCTGAATCGGCTCTCCAGCGATTTCAGGCTGTAGTAGTTGAACGTCTTGCCGCCAACCGTCAGCTGAGACCGTACGGAGAAATGGTCTTTGTTAGACATGTGCGTGTGCCTCCTTCGGTATATCTAGAACAGAATCAGTTTCACTAGATGAAACGTGATTTCATAATTCCATGTCTTTAGTATACCTTCTTCTAAGAATGGCGTAAAGTTTTTTTTACCGTTGCCGCGCCTGGATTTGCAAGCTAATCGCACTTCGGCGCCCGTCCGTCTGCAGCCTGCGGACAATCGTCACTAATATGCCCGCGGGGGATGGAAAGTAATCGGGAAATCATCTTTGCCCGATGCGGCACATATAGATGAAATAATGTCTGTTATACCGGGTAGGGGGTCCCTTAGATGGATACTTGGAAAAAAACGATCTACGAGTACATTCACAACCGCAACCAGCTCGAGGTCGGGTATGATGTAGACGCGATCGTGTCCACTGTCCGGGACGACCGCTACTTGCACAAGCAAGAGCTGCGCTTGAAACGACTGAGGATGGGCCATCGCGAGCGGCAAGTCCGGCCCACCCGCAACGAAACGGGGCTGGTGCTCCGGACCGTGGATGAAAAAGAGAAGGACGCCCAAGTCGAGGTCAACGTCGAGCTGCGCCGCACGCTGGAGTATGAGCTGCGGGGAATGAAGCATACCGAGCAGCGCCGGGAGCACGAGCGTCTCATCGTCTCCAAGCTCGGCCATCGGTGGCTCATCACTCAAGTAGACGCAGGTGTGCCGGAACGGATGTCCCCCGGTTCTCCGCCGTCGGAAGCGCTCGTGCGCGCCCAGGAAGAGGAGCAGCTGCGCTATGAAGCGATGCGGCGATCTCAGCCTTTTCTCAACCCGCAGCTCATTACGGCCAAAGGCTTGGACGTCTCGTTCCGGGCCACCCCTTATAATCGGCTCAAAGTTCAGGAGTATGCCAACACTTGGTGGAACGGCGCCAATCCGAAATATCTCGCATTCGAAGTGGATTGCACGAACTTCGTCTCCCAGTGCCTCTTTGCAGGGGGAGCGCCGATGAACTATACTGGTAGGAGGGAAACGGGCTGGTGGTACCAAGGCGCGGCGAAGGACCGCGAGCTGTGGAGCTTCAGCTGGGCGGTGGCTCATAGTCTATGTTCGCATTTGACGACTAGCCGAACGGGGCTGAGAGCCGAAATCAAGGATCAGGCGTCCGCGCTAACGATCGGCGACGTCATCTGCTACGACTGGGACGGCAACGGCAGGTTCCAGCACAATACGATCGTAACGGCGATCGATGCGGCCGGAATGCCGCTCGTCAATGCGCATACCGTGAACAGCAAGCACCGTTATTGGGATTACAAGGATTCTTATGCTTGGACTCCGAATACGAGATACCGTTTCTGCCACATTCTCGATTCGTTCTAGTCTTCTTGGGGCAAGGCAGCGGCTGGAACAATATTCATGGGCGGAGGTAACTATGAGCAAACGAATTCGCGTCGGTCTGATCTACGGAGGAAAGTCCGGCGAACACGAGGTGAGCTTACAGACCGCTATGGCGGTCGTGCAGGCATTCGATCATACGAAATACGAAATTCATCCCTTCTATATTACGAAGCAAGGCGAATGGAGAGCCGGACCCCGGCTGACCGGAGCGGTGGAGCGCAAGGAATTGCTGCAGTTCGAGCCGGACGGCGTACCTGCGATTGCGGGAGCCGTGGCGGAGACGGCGGCTGGAGCGGGAACGGGGGTACAGTCGATTTTCAACTCCGGCGTGCTCGCGGCGAGTGCGGGAGAAGCGACCGGCGGACAGCTGGATGTGATCTTCCCGCTCCTGCACGGCACGTTCGGCGAGGACGGCACGATCCAGGGCATGCTAGAGATGGCAAACGTCCCTTACGTGGGAGCGGGCGTGCTCGCTTCGGCCGTGGGGATGGACAAAGCGATGATGAAGCGGATGTTCGCGCAGGAAGGGCTGCCTCAGTGCGTGTACCGCAGCTTTACTCGAGCCCAGTGGGAAAAGGATCAGGCGTTCTTCCTCATGGAGATCGAGATTGCGATCGGGTATCCGTGTTTCGTCAAGCCGGCCAACCTCGGCTCCAGCGTAGGCATCTCCAAAGCGAGAAACCGGGACGAGCTCATCGCGGCGTTGGCGGAGGCATTCCAATATGACCGCAAGGCGATCGTCGAGGAGTTCGTGGAAGCCCGCGAGATCGAGGTGGCGGTGTTGGGCAACGACGACCCGATCGCATCGGTGGCCGGCGAGATCGTCTCGTCCAATGAATTTTATGACTACAAGGCCAAGTACCTCGACGGCAAGTCGGCGATGATGATCCCGGCGGAGCTGCCCGAGGAGCTGAGCGAGCAGATTCGCTCGATGGCGATCCGGGCGTTCCAGGCGATCGACGGCTCCGGCTTGTCCCGAGTGGACTTCTTCCTTCGCAAGGCGGATCAGGCCATTCTGATTAATGAGATCAATACGATGCCGGGCTTCACGCCGTTCAGCATGTATCCGCTGCTCTGGAAGGAGACGGGCAAGCCGTACCGCGAGCTGTTGGACGACTTGATCCGGCTCGCGCTGGAGCGGTATGCGGCGAAGCAGCAGCTCCGGTATTCGTTTGACTGAGTCGCTTTTGAGGCAATTATATTCCTTTTAGGAGGTGCAGCCATGGGTTTTCAAACCGAATTCAATTCGGTGTGCAAATTCAAATCGGACCAGGAGCTCTACGAATTGCTGGAATACGGCCGAGGCAAAATGATGAAAAGCGGCTTCCGCGTCTTCCCGACCGGACAGAAGGTTATCGCCTACACGCCGACGAACAAGGCGATTGCCATCGTGAAAATCGTCGCCTCAATCGCGGAGATCAACTTCCAAGGCGAAGAAGTGACCCAGGTGGAGATGGAGCTCGTCCGCCGGCTGACGGAGGAGGAAGCGCAGGTGCAGACGGCGCTTGCGCACGAGATGTTTTTCGGAGAGCAGTAGCCCCTTGCAACAGTCCCGGCCTATCAGGTATAATAAGCGTCAACAATCGAACACGATCAAACCGCCTATGAAGAGCATCCAACTCGGAGGCGTTTGCGACCAGGATTCCTGCGAATCGGCTCAGCTTACCCTAGCTGCATGTCCGAAGATGGAACCCCCTAAGTAAGCCGGACTATGCCCCGTTACGGCATAACCAAGCGGATCGGCTGCATGCTGTGCAGTTGGTCAAATTGGGTGGCACCGCGAGCGTAGAAGCGCCCCTCGTCCCAACGGATGAGGGCGCTTTTTGTGTTTTTAGGTTCAAACTTACAAAATCTCGGGGTCCCCGCAAAGTAATCGGAATCAGCTTCGAAGGCCAACTTCACTTTGTGGGGTCAAGGAAAGAGGGAACGATCATGTTGGACATCAAATGGATTCGGGAGCATGCCGAGGAGGTGCAGCGCGCAGCGGACCAGAAAGGGCTCGCCGTCTCGATCCAAGCGCTGCTGGACGGCGATGACGAGCGGCGCCGCCTCCTGCAGGAGACGGAGCGGCTGCGCCACGAGCGCAATGCGCACTCGAAGCGCATTGCGGAGCTGACGCGCGAGGGCAACGCGCCCGAGCGCGAGCGCCTGCAGGCCGCGGTGCGCGAAGGCAACCGCGTGCTCGGCGAGCTCGAGGCGCAGCTCGAGCTCGTGAACGCCCGGCACCGCCAGCTGCTGCTGCAGGTGCCGAATGTTCCGTCGGCGGACACGCCGCTAGGCGCAAGCGACGCCGACAATGTGGAAGTGCGGCGGGTGGGACGCCCGCCGGAGTTCGACTTCGCGCCGAGCGATCACGTCGAGCTCGGCGAGCGGCTCGGGCTGCTGGACATCCCGCGCGGGGTGAAGGCCGGCGGCAGCCGCAGCTATTACTTGCGCGGCGCCGGCGCCCAGCTCCACCGCGCCGTCCAGCAGCTGGCGATCGACGTGCTGGCGGAGCGCGGCTTCACGCTGCTCGAGGTGCCGCTTATGGTGCGGGAGGAGGCGCTGACGAGCACGGGGTTCTTCCCGCTCGGCCGGGAGCAGACGTACGAGCTGCGGGACGAGGACAAGTGGCTCGTCGGCACGTCGGAAGCGCCGCTCGTCGCTTACTGCAGCGGCGAAGTGCTGGACTTGGGGGCCGAGCCGCTGCGCTTGTCGGCGGCAACGGCCTGCTTCCGCCGCGAGATCGGCTCGGCAGGCCGCGACGTGCGGGGTCTCTACCGCGTCCACCAGTTCGCCAAGGTGGAGCAGGTCGTGCTGTGCGAAGCGGACGCGGCCGTATCGGAGCGGATGCTGCAGGAGATCACGGCCAACGCGGAGCATATTCTGGAGCTGCTGGAGCTGCCGTATCGCGTCGTCGCCGTATGCACGGGCGACATGTCGCAGAAGACGCACAAGCAGTACGACATCGAAACGTGGATGCCGAGCCGGCAAGCCTACGGAGAGACCCATTCGGCGTCGAATTTGCTGGACTTCCAGGCGCGGCGCGCGAACATCCGCTACCGGGACCGGGAGGGCCGCCTGCAGTACGCGCATACGCTGAACAATACCGCGGTCGCGACGCCGCGCATCCTCATTCCGCTGCTCGAAAATCATCAGCAGGCGGACGGCACGGTGTACATCCCGGCTGCGCTTCGCCCGTACATGGGCGGGCTTGAGCGCATCAGGTAGCATCTAGCAGCATTAAGAAGCGCCAAGTAAATGAAAATCGGGGAGTTGGGAGAAAGTAAGCGGAGAGGTTAAACTTGACGGAACCGCAAGGAGGGCGAGCGATGATCGTCCGATTGGGATACGTGGCCATGTCCACGGTAGTAGAGAACGCTTCGCCGTCCAGGACGATGACGTATACGACATTCAGCAAGCTGGCCGACCGGGAGGCTGCTATCCTCAAGCTGGAACGGATCGCCGAGGAGAACCTGCACAACACGCTCCGGCTGCTGCGCCATAATCGTGCGCACGATATCCATCTGTACCGGTTCTCCTCGAAGCTGATTCCGCTGATCGGCCACGAGGACCTGGAGCGCGAAGGCTGGGACCCGTTCCCCAGGCTGGAACCGGCCTTCCGCGCCATCGGAGAATATGTGGTCGAGCATGACATGCGCGTCAGCTTCCACCCGGATCATTTTACGGTGCTGAGTACGCCCAGGGACGAGGTGCTGCGCCATTCAATAGCCGATCTCGACCGGCATGTGCGGATGTTCGAAGCGATGGGGCTCGACGAGCGCGCGAAGTGTAACATCCATGTCGGAGGTGCTTATGGGGACAAGGAAGCGGCGGCCAAGCGGTTCATCGCCAACTTCGAACGACTGGACCCGAGAATCAAGGAAAGGCTGACCCTGGAAAACGACGATAAGACGTTCACGGTCGCCGAAACGTTGGACGTGTGCGAACGCATCGGAGTGCCTATGGTGCTGGACCTTCACCATCATGCCGTCAACAGCGGAGGGATGGAGCTGGACCAGCCGCTCTGGGAGCGCATCGCGTATACGTGGGTCGGGCAGCGGGTCCCGCCCAAAATCCACATGTCCAGTCCGAAGAGCGAGAAGGACCCCCGGGGTCATGCGGACGATGTGAGGGCGGAAGATCTTTTGGCGTTTCTCCGCTCAATCCGGCTGTTCACCCCCGAGCTGGACGTCATGCTGGAGGCGAAGCGCAAGGATGGCGCGCTATTCCGGCTCATGGACGAGCTGAAGGAGGCGAGCGGCATTCGGGTGCGGGATGCGGCCACCGTGGAGCTCATTTAAAACATATAGAAAGTATAAGTCCCGGGGTCCCCGCAAAGGGGCTCTGCCCCGGAATAGGCTTCGAAGGCTCACGTCACTTTGTGGGGTTTCTTAGCGGATTGTAGAAATTGGGAGTTCCTCTTGATCTAAGGAGAAAAATGGGGTACGTTGTAAAGTAGGGCTCGGCCGCTCCGGCGAACAGGATCCGTCTCGCCGGCGGCAAGCCGACTTTTACGTGGTGGAGAGGGGAACGGGACAAATGACTCAACTGCTGGAAGGTAAAAATATATTGGTCATGGGCGTCGCGAACGACCGCAGCATCGCCTGGGCGATTGCGCAAGCGCTCTCGGCTCATGGAGCGAGACTCGCGTTCACGTATGAGAACGAGCGCGTGGAGGAGCGGGTTCGCAAGCTGACCGACACTTTGCCGAATTCCCCGCTGGTGCTGCCTTGCAATGTCGCCGTCGACTCCGAGATCGAGTCGCTGGCGGGCGCTTTGAAGGAGCATTTCGGCGTCCTGCACGGCTTCGTACATAGTATCGCCTTCGCGAAAGGCGAAGAGCTCGAAGGGCTGTACGTCGATACGTCCCGCGACGGCTTCGCCCTGGCCCACGACATCAGCGCTTATTCCCTCGTAGCGGTGGCGCAGCGCGTCTACCCGCTTATGACGGAAGGCGGCAGCATAATGGCGATGACCTACCTCGGCGCCGAGCGCGCGATGAAGAACTACAACGTCATGGGTGTAGCCAAGGCCGCGCTGGAAGCGAGCATCCGCTACTTGGCGGGCGACCTCGGCCAGTTCAATATCCGCGTGAACGGCATCTCCGCCGGGCCGATCCGGACGCTTGCCGCGAAGGGCATCAAGGACTTCAATTCGATCCTCCGACAGGTGGAAGAGAAGGCTCCGCTTCGCCGTACTACGGAAACGGCCGAAGTCGGCGACACGGCCATGTTCCTGATGAGCAACCTGTCGCGCGGGATTACGGGCGAAGTGATTTACGTCGACAACGGCTATCATATTGTAGGAGTATAAGGCAACCGGATTACGCGCATCCGCCTGACGAGCTGTCGGGCGGATGCTCTGCTTTCAGCTGGTTCGCGCGTGTACGGAACGAAATCCTTATGAAAGGAGCGGTTCTCCCTTTGTCCGCAACAGCTTTTGTCATCCTGCTCCTGCTCGGCGTCGTTTCGGCGACATTCGGCAGTATCGTAGGCCTGGGCGGGGGCATCATCATTGTCCCGGCGCTCATTTATCTGGGGCCGCAGCTGCTCGATCAAGACATCTCGACGACGCTGGCGGTCGGCACCTCGCTCACCGTATTGATTTTCACCGCCGCTTCGTCGACACTCACATTCATGAAAGACAAAAAGGTCGATTTCAAGAGTGCCTGGCTGTATTTCATCACGAGCGGACCGGCCGCGATTCTGGGCGCCTCCTTGACCGACCTGTTCGAGCCGAAGCTGTTCCAGCTCGTGTTCGGCCTGTTCATGCTGTGCCTCTCGGGGCTGCTCATCTTCCGGAACAAGCTCAAGCCGAGCCGGGTCGTCTGGCCGATTCAGCGAACATTCACGGATGCGCAGGGCGTCACGTCGCAGTATGGCTACAACATTCCGGCGGCGCTTGCGGTCGGCTTCGGGGTGGGTCTTATCTCCGGCTTGTTCGGCATCGGCGGCGGCTCGCTGTTCGTGCCGGCAATGGTGCTGCTGTTCCGGTACCCCGCTCACGTGGCGACCGCGACGTCGATGTTCGTCATTTTCCTCTCCTCGATCCTGGGCAGCGCCACCCACATGGCACATGGGGATGTCGGGGGCTGGCTCGTATTGGCTTTGGCTCCGGGCGCTTGGCTCGGCGGTTGGCTGGGGGCCCGCATCGTGCGGCGTATTAGCGGCAACGGGCTGCTGTGGCTGCTGCGGCTTACGCTGGTCGCACTCGCGATCAAGCTGATCTGGTCCGGGCTCGGCTGACGGGCTGTGTTTGACTGTGCTGCGGGGTTATGCCTTTTGTGGCTTAACACAAACGTTTTTGGGTGAAACTCTGAGGATTTTGCGGGGAAAATATTATATAGTGAGAGTATCGCATACATGCAATCATGTATTCATAGAAAGAGTGAGTGACCTTGAGTAAAGATGATATGGAAGTTTATACAGTAGGGAGCAAGAGCTTCACGGCGGTCGCCATCAACACGGCGGCGAAGGCCGGGGAGTGGATCAAGCTGAAGTTGGGCGCGCATGCCATGCTCGACGTGAAGAGCTCGGCGCAGGATCTGGTGACGGAGGTCGACCGGGGCTCGGAGTCGCTCATCCGCAACTTGATCCGGACGCACTTCCCGACGCATGCTTTTCTTGGGGAAGAGGGCGTCGGCGCGGGGGCGAACGCATCGGTCCAGGCGCTGAAGGAAGTAAGCGGTGCGG
This sequence comes from Paenibacillus sp. HJGM_3, assembly GCF_045062745.1. NCBI lineage: Bacteria > Bacillati > Bacillota > Bacilli > Caryophanales > Paenibacillaceae > Paenibacillus > Paenibacillus sp. HJGM_3. Next base: position 359,469 of record NZ_JBJGED010000001.1, on the reverse strand, counting down.
AATATTTGTGGATCGTGGATCCGATCGACGGGACGACGAACTTCGTGCACGGGTTCCCGTTCTTCTCGGTCTCCATTGCCTTAGCGCATAAAGGGGAAGTCATCGTAGGCGTCATCTACGACCCGTTCCATGACGAGCTGTTCGTGGCGGAGAAAGGAAAGGGCGCTTATTTGAAGGGGAAGCGGATGCAGGTCTCGGGCGATGCCAAGCTGAGCGACAGCTTGATCGCCACCGGTTTCCCGGCCGGGACGACGAGCACGCTGCCTGTGAATATGAAGGGCTTGCAAGCGCTCGCGCCGAAGGTGCGCAACACCCGCGTTATCGGCTCGGCGGCGCTTCATCTCGCGTATGTGGCGGCGGGACGGCTGAGCGGCTTCTGGGAGATCGGCCTGAATAGCTGGGACATCGCGGCGGGGGCGCTGCTCGTGCGCGAAGCGGGCGGCGAGGTGACCGACACGCTCGGTCGCCCGTATTCGCTGCCGGTGCGCCATGTGCTGGCGACGAACGGCCGCATTCACCGCGAGCTGCAGCTGGAGCTGGCGGCGGCGGACGCTACGGGGTATGAGTAGCGGCGCTATGTGGGAAGGGGGACCGAAGGGACGACCCGTCGGTCCTCCTTTTTTTATTCACTGAACGAGCCAGATCGAGGAATCCGTGCCGGATTGGAGCAAGAGGCCATCGTCAGAAGTCAGAATACGCGAGACCGGGTTCGCGACCTCCAGCAGCAAACGGCCCGTTGGGTCCAGGACCGCAACGCCCCCTTCGGGGAGCCGGCAGATGAGCCGATCGCCCGCAGCCTTCACCTCAGCAACCGGTGTGGCCCAGACGAGCACATCATCCCCGTACGGATTGGCCCAGTACAGTGCGAATCGGTTGTCTTCCAGCTGCGTCGTATAAAAAACGTTGCCCCCTACGCTGTCGAACCAGGATATCGGACGGTCCGGGTCGGACAATTGGAACTCGCCGACTCCGTCCAGGGAGGCGGCATATAACGAGCGGGTGTCCGTTTTCACGTAGAGCAGTTGATCGTCTCGAATCGTAAACGATGCGACGTTGGCAGCCAGGATTTTCTGGGTTTCGTTGTTCTTCAGGCGGATGCGGTACAAGTGATTGGCGTCAGTGTTATCTCGCGAAGCGATCATATACACATTGTCTCCGTGCACCGTAGCGGTGGAAGTGCCTCCTACGCCTGTTCCGAACTCACTAACTCTCAGGTCATAGTGCAGCTCGGGGTCACCTGCCGGTTTGCGAGAAGCGACGTCCTGACCGTCTGGCTGCAAGAACATATTTCCGCCCCGGAAAGCCGCGGTGCCGAGCTGGATGAGCAACGTTCCAAAACGCGTAGCCCGGAAATCCAAGTAGCCGTTATGAATCAATTCGGCTTTCCCGTCGCCGCCGATTTTTACAAAATAGTCGCTTCCCATTGTAGCGCCGCCTAAGTGATAGCGGAACCAAAGCGCGCCATCCCGGACTTGAAAGGTAACTTGCTTTTGCATGCCGACGTATGTGTTGGCTGCATACGAATAAAGCTCTTCTTTGTTGGACGGCTGCTGAACTGGGGTTCGGAAAATGTGATTCACGGAGTCTGCCGTCGTCTCCACGAAATAATAATAGCCATGGAAGAGGGCGACATCGTTTTCCCCGGCGTAAGCCGGAAGACCGACTGTTTGCAGATGCTGGTTCTGAGACGTAATGCGGAGCCCCTCAGCAGTGTCCCAGCGGTAATCCCAGCCGAAGGCATCGTGGGCGAACCGCCAGGTTAACGGAAAATACGTCACATCCCGAAAGGATAATAAAGGGTACTCCTCTTTCGAGTTATCGATCGTGATCCCGTTGACCGTTACGGCGGTAGCGGGAACTACGGCCGTATAGGCGCCGGTGTTGCGCCGCTCTGTCAAGTTGGGCTTGTAAACGGAAGTCACCGGGCTTTGTTGGATGTTCAAGCCGCCCTCCGGCGACCAGCTCGCGGTAAGGCCGAGCAATCTGGCATCGTACCAAGTCATGGGGATATAGGTGATGTCCTGATAAACGAGCAGCGGGTATTCACGGTATGCGTTGTCCACTGGATTTCCGTTCAGGTTCACGCTAAAGTCCGGTAAGGTGACCCTCACGCTCCGCTCCGCTGCCTGGCTGCGTTCGGGTAATGCCCATAAACAAATCCCTAATAAAACGGCAGCGACAAATCCGATCCCTAACTTTTTCAACCTAGCCTCCACTCCTTTCTCTAGAATAGACGCTCCTTTTGGCAAAAAGTTACATAGGGAGGACGCTATTACACTAGGTTCCCCATGTAATTCGATTTCGTGAAATTGCAAGGCGCCGTGGTCCCAAATAGGCGCACGCAGTTCGATTTCGCCTACTTGCAGGTCTGGTTCACAGCACGTCTGCTCTACGAGTACGCTCTAATTAGGCGAAATCGAACTACTCATCAGAAACAGCGATTCCGATTCCCTGCAATTCGGAAAAATCGAACTACGACGCCTCCGGACAGTTTCCGACTCCCTGCCATTAAGCAAAGGCGCGTTTTAGGTGCCAAAATCGGAATGAACGCGGTGTTGCCCTCTCATCCGTGCTGCAAGTGGGCAAACTAGAATTGCAAGAGGCTTAAACAATGCAAATTTTGATAGTTCAAGAAAATCCCAAGCGGAGGTCATTCCATGAGTCAGCGTTATCGCATCACGAGATCGTTTCAAGAAATTGCAGATCCCGCCATCTCTCTCGAAGAATGCCTACAGTATTTCGGCGCCAAGCCGGATTTTGACTACTCCCGGGTGTATACCGTAAAAGGGCCGACCAGCACGATGTCGATTGAAGGGGATTTTTTCATGTGGCGGTATGGCGACACTCAAATCCCGTTCCGGCACTATCAAGGCGACCTGTATGTAGCGGGCTCTAATGAAGCGGTGATTCCCAAAATGATGGAAGTGGCGAGCGAACTTAGGGCGGATATTACGGAAGGGTAAGAGGATTGGAGCGGGAACGTCGGGGTGCGGAGTGAAGGGACCTACGATCGGGATCCGGACAAGTCGATCGAATAGAAACGGGAGAAGAAGCAGCGGTGAGTGTCGGTCACCGCTCCTTCTTCTCCCGTTTTTTACATTTGGTCACTCCGCCTCGCCGTTCCAGAGCCTGCGCATCTCCTCGCTCGTAGCGAGCAGCTCCTCCAGCGTGCCCTCGGCCTCCACGCGCCCGTCCTTCAGGACGAGGATGCGGTCGGCGTAAGCGAGGGCGGCCTTGCGGTGAGAGACGACGAGACACGTCGCCTCCCGCCGCTCGAAGAGGCGCTCCCACAGCTTGCGCTCCGTCTCGACGTCGAGGGCGCTCGACAGGTCGTCGAAGACGAGCAGCTCCGCGCCGCGGACGAACATCCGGGCCGCCGCCGTGCGCTGCGCCTGGCCGCCCGACAGCTTCACCCCGCGCGGGCCGATGACGGTGTCCAGCCCGCCTGGGAGAGCCGCGATGTCGTCCTCCATCACCGCGGAGCGGATCGCCGCCTCGAGCTGGGCCGGCGTCGCGTCGGCCCCGAGCAGCACGTTGCGCTGCCAGGTGTCGCTGTACAGCCGCGGCACCTGCGGCGTATACGCACTGCGCGGCGGCACGAAAAAGCTGCCGGCGTCGTCCACCTGGACGCCGTTCCACAACACAGCTCCCCGGTCCCGGGGGAGCAGACCGAGCAGCGTCCGGACGAGCGTCGTCTTGCCGGACCCGATCCTACCTGTCACGACGGTGAACGAGTGACGCGGCAAGTGCAGGTCGATGTCATCGATCCCTCGACCCGTCTCCGGGTAGCGGTACGTCAGCCCGCGTACCGTCAACTGCTGCAGCCGGTCTTGCTCGGTGCGCACCGGCGCGACCAGAGGCGGGAGCTCGCCGCGCAGGTAGAGCGGGTGCGGCTCCGTCAGCTTCGAAGCCGGGGCGTGCTGCAGCAGCTCGATCATGCGGGCTTTCGACACTTCGCTCTGCTTGTAGTAGGTCAGGAACTTGCCGAAGTTCTGGATGAACTGCGTCACGAACGTCAGGTAGTAGACGAACAGCGCGAAGTCGCCGACCGTGAAGCTGCCGCTGCGCATCGCCTGCGCGCCGAGCAGCAGGATGAGCCCGGTGCCGATGTTGACGGAGTTCGAGAACACCGATTCGAGCACCTGGTTCATCAGCTTATCCTTCAGCATCGCGCTGCGGCGCTGGTCGTTCAGCCGGCGGAACCGGCCGATGACGCGGTCCTCGGCGCCGGCGACCTGGATCGCCTGCACCGCGCCGAACATCTCCGCGATCGCGCCGGTCACCTGGCTCGTCGCTTCGCGGCTAGCGGCCCGGTACTTCTGGAGCATCGCGGTAGACGCCTGCGCCGCCGTGACGACGAGCACGAGCGGGACGAAGACCAGCAGCGTCATCTTCACGTCGATGCTCATCAAGATGAAGAAGCTGACGACGGCGAACGTCGTCATGCCGAACGCATCGACCGACCAGCTGACCATCTCCTCGGACTGCTCGACGTCGTCACGGAAGTTGCTGATCGCTTCGCCCGGGGATACGGGGATCGCTTTGGCACCCGGCTCCTTCAGGATGTGGCTCAGCATGTTGCGTCGCAGCAGACCGCCGATGCGGGCCCGGAACTGTACGTCGGTGATAAACCCGAAGATGATCAGGATCGAACGAGCTACGGCAGCCGCCAGCAGGAAGACGACCAGCATCCAGATGCCGAATTCGTAGGCCGATTCGCCGGACAGCTCATCGAAGAAGAGCTTCGTAACCATACCCGGCAGCACCGGAGCCAGGTAGATCAGCGACCAGGCGGCCGCATTCGCGAAGTACATCCCGGGCCGGTAACGCACGAGCCGCCATAAGAATTGGAACGTCGTCATACGAGCATCTCCTCCAATCCGGCCGAGAGGATCCGGCTATATCGGGAACCGGAATCGGCGGCCAGCCGCACGCGGCTGCCGAACTCGACGATGCGGCCTTCCTCGAGAATGAGAATCGCGTCGGCGCGCTGAATCGTCGCGAGCCGATGCGCGATGATGAGGCATGTGCGGTCGCGCAGCAGCTTCCCGATCGCGGCCTCCATCTTCTGCTCCGTCGCCGGATCGAGCCTCGACGAAGCTTCGTCGAGGATGACGAGGCCCGGCTCGGACAAGAAGACGCGCGCGAACGCGAGCAGCTGGGCTTCGCCCGCGGACAAGCCGCCGCCGCCCGATTCGAGCTGGGTGTCGAGCCCATGTGGCATGGAGCTCAGCCAGCCGTCCAGCCCGAGCTCCGTCAGCACCTCGACGATGCGCGCATCCGGGATCGAGTCGTCGAAAAAGGTGAGGTTGTCGCGGACCGTGCCTTGGAAAATCTCAATGTTCTGCGTCACGAGCGCCACACGCTGCCGCAAATCTTTGAGCCTAGCATCGCGAATCGGCACGCCGCCCAGCTTGATCGAACCCTCGCGCACATCGTAGAACCGAAGAAGCAAGCGGGCGAGCGTCGATTTGCCGCTGCCGGTCCGGCCCAGCACGCCGACCACCTGGCCGGGCTCTACCCGGAACTGCAGCTCCTTCAAGTTCGTGACACCTTCCTCATAACCGAAGCTGACCCGATCAAACCGCACGCCGAGCGGTCCGTCCGGCAGCGGGGTGCCCGGTCCGTCGTCCGGGATGGCGGACTTCGTCTCCATCAGCTCGCGTACCCGCATGATGCTGGCGTCCGCTTTTTGCAAATCTTCCATCTGGGTCCGAATTTTCTCGATCGGCTTGGCCATCAGCTCGGTATAGTAGAAGATCATGTACACCGTACCGAGTGAGATCGCTCCCGCTTCCCACATATAAGCGCTCACGGCGAAGGCGATGGCGTTGCCGATCGCGAAAACGATCAACGTCGTGATCCACATCGACGCCCAGCCGTAGAACGCCCGTTGGCGAATCGGCAGCCAGCGGCGGAGCAGCGAGTGAAACTTGTGCATGACGTACGGGGTTGCGCCGTTTGCGCGCGTATCCTCGGTGCCTTCCAAGTGCTCGCCCAGGAACCCGTAGAATTCCGCACTCATTTGCCGCATTTTGCCCCAATAAGGAACCGCGAACTTACGCACATAGTTGATCGCATAGATGGCTAGCACCACGAAGACGCTCATCGCCGCCCCGATCACCCATCCTTCGCGGAACAGCAGCACGAGAATGCCGGCGACCAGAAGAACGTTCGACATCAGCGTAATGACGAAGTTCGAGAAGAAATTCGCAAGCGCATTAATGTCTCCGTCGACCCGTTCGATGATGGCCCCGGCCGTATGCGATTTGTGGAACGACAGATCCAGGCTCATACAGTGGGCGGCGACGTCTCCGCGAAGCCGGTTGGTGGCGATCCAGCCCACGTTCTCGCCTATGTAGGCGGCGATCACGGTTACGACTTGCAGTACGAGCGATACGCCGATGAACAGCACCGCGGCCCAGAGGAGCGGGCGAATGCTGGACTCGGTATGCGCGGTATCTAGAAAATAGCGGATGATCTGCGGATTGATCAGCTGCATGCCTAGCGCCGCCAGGAGCAGCACCATCAGGAACAGCATGCTCTTCCATTGCGGCTTCAAGTAGCCGTACAGCAGCTTCACGTACTCGCTGAGCGGGATATTGATCGCTTTCCTTGCTTTCATGAGGGGCCTCCGTTTCATGCGGATAAGCGGTTATACGTATGTACTTTATAGGATTCCCCGAACAGCGTCAACGGACAAATTCGATAGGAAAAAAGTCTTCCGAAATAATAGTCCGCAGAAGGGAGATGACGGCTTGAAGCCGAACTGAAAACTCGCTTTGCGGTTGTCGGCTCCCGCATTTTCCGCTAAAGTAGACAATGGACTATTTTGATTCGGCAAAGGGAGCGGCAGGATGGATTTCACAGTAGAATACTTATCGTTTTTCGTCATCCAGACCGAGGGGTCGGACCGGCATTTCAAGCATTACAAGACACTTGACCGCGAGGCTTACGCTGGGAGCGAGCTGAAGGAATTTCTGGACGGGGAGTTTACCCGCATCATCAAGCGCAAGGTCGAGAAGCATCCGAACTCCGAGCAGCCGCCGACGAAGATCGGGCGCTTCCTCATAGAGCCGGGGTACGACCTGGCGAGCAACCCGAACTACAGCTTGTTCCACCGTCTGCGGGCGGAGCCGACGAAGGATTACTTCTTCGGCTGCGCGGATGAGCTGGTGCGCACCTATATGAATGCGAGCGCCATGCGAGGCGGAGCGCTGATCATTGCCCGGGCGCGGGCGGAGCGGGTGTCGAGCGAGCCGTTCGTGTTCGTGATGAAATGCGATTTCGAGCCGAAGATCGCGCGTATCTCGGACGAGCATTCTCTCATTACGCATGTGGAGATGGCGATCAACGCGAAGAATATGAAGTCGATCCAGTATCCCCATATGCAAGAGGAAGGGATGCTGGACGAGTGGGAGCTGAAGGTGCATCAGGCGTCGCATGCGCGCTACTTCGAGGACTTCCTCAAGTACATTTCGTATGAAAAATCGATGCCTGAAATCATCAGCCACCAAGTGTTCGACATGGTGCAGGAGTACATGGACAACAAGTGGCAAGGCGGACGCAGCTCTCGTCAGGGGTATGGCGCCTCGGATGGGAACGGCTGGAGCGCTGGAGGCGGCCGAGGCTCCGAAGGAATGCAAAACGCCGCGGCGTATGAAGGATGGGATGCTGGACCAAGTGTCGGCAATTCCACAGACGGAGAGCGGGGAGCCGCAGATGAGGAGCCGATGGGGTCGACGATGGATGCTGGAACCGTTGACACTAACTGGACAGCAGGCGCCCATGAGCCTGAACCCGGAAGCTTCCGTGACGGCGACCCTTATCAGGCGATCCATGGTGAAACGGCATCCGAAGATTACGCCGAGAGTCCGATTCGCTTACCGGTCCACGCTTCCGCCGAGCAAGCTCGAGAGGCGAAAGAGCTGGAGCTGTGGGCGGCGAGCGACAAGCGAAATCTGCAGGAGAAATGGAGCACGGAGCAGGTCATCGAGGCGTCCCAACGCTTGATCGAGGAAAAGCCGGAGCTGGAGCTGAAGTTCAAGCTGGACGATGTCCTCGTGAAAGCGAAGCTGGCGGATTTCGGCGATACGCTTCACATCGCCCAAGTTGGCGGGAGGTATGTGCTGCTGCTGGAGGGGGATGCGTTCCGCTTCGAGAAAGGCTTCTCGCCGGTCGAGCTCCTCGCTCCCGAGTCGCTGGAGGACGTCGTCCGACGGATCGGCTCCAAGCCGGTCAAGCCGCCGGAGCTGTACTAACCGCGCGGTACCGGCACGTAAGCCCATCGATGCAACCGCCGTCTCTTTACGAGACGCACTCTACGGATCGGCCGGACTCCAGGTAGTCGAGGACCGGCCCCTCGTACACCGGCTTCAAGGCCGGCGACTTGGCGAAATCGCACGGGCGCACGAGGCCGGTAGGCTTGTCGACCGCCTCGATGCCCGCGCGGGACAAGACATGGGCGACGAACTCCGAGCAGAAAAACTTATGCTTCCGTTTCAGGGGGATGCCGCAGGCGACGCCGATCAACCCCAGCAGGTTGAAGGAGTACTGGTGTTCGTTCTGCTCGAACGCACGGATGATAGATTTCAAGTGGTCATATTGTCGGGCCGTCACCCGAATCTGATAGACGGCGCATTGGGCGCGCCGCATCAGGTCGCCGCGCATGTTCTCCCGGACGAAGCCTCCGAGCCACGGGTTGCGTTGATCTTTTCGCCCGAAGCTGTAGACGTGCTGCAAGCCCGCATCCAGAGAGAGGGAAGCGTGATTCAGTAAGTCTCCCGTGTAGAGCCGGATCAACCGGTTGAGCAGAGTGCCCGTATCGGTCAGCACGATATAGATATACTTATGGTGCGTCATGGGAACGATTCCTCCGTAAAAAAAGTGGCCTGTAAAGTCCTCACGGTGTTTTGTATAGCTCCAGTATATCGGGAGTGGAAGGCCGTACGGAACGAACCGAGGGATAGTTCGGGGCCCGACCTTGGTCGGAGCCGGAACCCGGTCGCGAGGCAGGTGTTAGTCCTAAGTCTTATATGGTGGGTCGCAATAATAATGTGACTTGAGTAGGGAGGAAAAAGCGGATGGATGACCTCATGATTGTTCCTTTGCATGAAATCGGAGACAACTTGTCCGAATTGGCCGAGGATAGTGTACGAGAGGGCCACCGGCATATCCGGCGGTTGATCGACGATTATGGCACCGGAACGAATCGGTTCGATAGACCCGGAGAAATATTGCTTGGCGCTGTGCTTGGTGGCAAAATCGTGGGCGTGTGCGGGCTGAATCGGGACCCTTACTCGCACAATCCGCGGGTCGGACGAGTGCGCCGCGTATATGTCCGCCCCGGCTATCGCCGAAACCGCGTAGGGCATCGGTTGATGGCCGCCATCATCGAGGAGGCGAAGCAGCATTACACGCTACTGACGCTCTTTACCGAATCCCCCGAGGCCGACCGTTTCTACCGATCGTTGGGGTTTCATGCAGAGCCGGGGGAGGGCAATGTGTCGCATCGGCTGGAGCTGCATGGGATAAAATCATAATCAGGCCCATTTCTTAAGCATGAAAGATTAGTTTGCCTATAGTGAACCTACAAGAGTCGCTATTTTGCGGCTCTTTTTCTTATATTCTTCATTGAAAATAAAAGGGTTGAAATAATTGGATATTTTCGAAATGATAATGATACAAAATGAATCAATCAATAGGGATGGAGAGTGTACAAGTACTATATAGCTCATAAGGGAAAGAGAATTGGGGAACCGATGACAAAGGAGGAAGCATTAAAACAGTTATTCGAACTAAGGAAAACATTCAAACATATGAGCGTGGTAATCTACGATGAAAAGGACCGCTTGAAGGGGCAAATTCCGAAATACCCCAATTAACGCCTATTATTTTGCCTCCATAATCGATGATCCCCTCGCAAAAAGCCTTGAATCTCAACATCCCGTTGAAATTCAAGGCTTTGGAGGAAACTCAAAAAATATTCAATTCCTCCAAACACTCCAGCGTAATGGTTTTGGCCGTCGTACCGCTGCTGTCGACATTGGTGGCGAACACCCACGTCCCGCGGTCCGTCTCCACATAGCCGACATACCAGCCCAGTCCCATATCGGACAACCTCGTTCCCGTTTTGCCATGAATCGTATAGTCGTCCTGTTCGTTATCGATCATAATCCGCTTGACCGTCTTCATCGTCTGCTCGCCGAAGGGCAGCGTCTCCTCCACCAGCTCCTCCATGAAATGAGCCTGTTCCTGGGCCGAGATGGTCAGGCTGCTGTTCAACCAAAACGTATCGATGCCGCCGCTGATATCACGATTGCCATACTCGATCCGGTCCAGGTTCGTCTGCATCCGCTCAGGGCCGATATCCCGCGCCATTGCTTGATAATACCAGATCGCGGAATGCCTCATGGCGGAAGCGAGCGTGTGATCCCGGTTCCAGACGTCGAACTGCCGTACCACTCCGTCCCAACGCTTCACTTCGTATTCGTCCTGGACGGCATGTTCTTCCAACCCGATTAGCGCGTTCGGTACTTTGAATGACGATTCCGGGGTGTACCGCGTGTTGCTCCTCTCGAGGTTGTACGTGTACACTTTATCCGTCTTCAGGTTCTTGATTACGGTCGTGCCGGGAACTCCATGGAAGAGGTCCTCGACATGAAGCTCTTTCGTCTCGGATTTGGCGTTTGCGATGCTCCCGAGGGAGACCGTCAGCATCAAGGCCAAGAACAGCAGGGCGACATTCTTCATTCTCTTCATTCTCTTCATTTTGCATTCCTCCTCGAAGATTAGCATAATGACTAAACAGACTTCCCCACGAAGTGCGTTTCGTCATGTTGAGTATACGGGGCGGCCGTCCAATGCTAAATGGCGTTTTTACCGGATTGTACCCGTACAGTTCACAGGAAGGGGAGAAGAGAATGCTATACGAAGAAATTGTGGGAGAGATGGTACAGCGCATCGAGACCGGCGTACTGAAGCCGGGGGACAAGCTTCCTTCCATCCGGACGTTATCCCAAGACTTCGCTTGCAGCAAGAACACGGTTATTAAAGCGTACGACGAACTGGAGAAGAAGCATTTGATTTATTCGGTGCCCCAGAGCGGCTACTATGTCGTGGACGGTTACCGGGCTCGGGATCACGCGGAAGAAGCTGCGGCCGATATCGATTTCCTGTCGGCAGGCCCCGATAGGCACGCAATGCCGTACCGCGACTTCCAGCATTGTATCAATCAGGCGATAGAACGATATAAGCAAGACATGTTCACATATTCGGACATTGAAGGCCTGCCTTCGCTGCGGGTTCAGCTGGCCCGGCATCTGCAAGAGCTGCAGGTGTTCACGATCCCGGAGCGAATCTATGTCGTCACCGGCTCGCAGCAAGCGCTGCATCTGCTCGTGTCTCTGCCTTTTCCGAACGGGAAACGCAACATTTGCCTCGAACAGCCCACGCATGCCGGATTTATCGAATCCGTTCGGCAGCATCAGATGACGGCGTACGGAATCGAAGTCAGGCGAGACGGCATCGATCTGAAGCGATTGGAGGAGCTGTTCCGGCATCACGACATCAAGCTGTTCTACACGGTGTCCCGGTTTCACAATCCGACGGGGTACAGCTATTCGAACGAGGAGAAGCGGCGGATCGTAGAGCTGGCTCAGCAATACGATGTCTATATCATCGAAGACGACTACATGGGCGACCTCGATTCGAACCGGAAAGCGGACCCTATGTTTGCCTACGATCCGTCCGGAAGAGTCATTTATGTGAAAAGCTTCTCGAAGGTTATGCTGCCCGGCTTGCGACTAGGTCTGGCGGTGCTTCCCGATGAGTTGAGGGACACCTTCCTGCAGGCCAAATTCGCGGCGGACGTTCATTCGCCCATGCTCACGCAAGGTGCGCTGGAGATTTACCTCCAGAGCGGGATGTTCAGTGCGCATATCGACCGGATGAGGCAGCTGTACAGCCGGAAGGCTGCCTTGCTGCAGCAGGCGTACGAGGCGTTGTTGCCTGCTTCCGTCTCTTATTCGGGTTCGCTGTCCGGGTTCTACTCCACGATCGAGCTGCCGGCACCGCTCAAAGCGAAGCAGCTGCTGCACCACCTCCGGGAGGACCGTGTGTTCGCGGACGATGCACGGCGTATGTATCTCTCTGAATTCGTGAAAGAAAACGTCATTCGTCTCAGTATCTCCCAAGTAGAAGAGGAGCTAATTGAGAGAGGGGTTCAAAAAATCGCCAAAGGGATCGTGGAGCTGCTCCGTCAGAGAACGCAAGTAAGGTTTGTCTGATTCTATAGTAAGAGTACTTGAAGAGGGTCTTTTGCTTGGCTCAAGCGAAAGACCCTCTTCGTTATGTTTCCTCATGATCAGCTCGTCTCCGTACGCGGGGCTTGCTTGCGGTAATCGTTCGGGGTGACGCCGTTGCTCTTTTTGAACATGCGGTAAAAGTACGAGCTGTTCGTGAATCCGATCAGCCTGGCGATATCCGCTACGGAATAATCGGATTCCAGGAGCAGCTGCTTCGATTTGTTCATGCGCACCTCTTGAATCACGTCCGTCAGCGCGAAGAAAGTCAGCTGCTTGTAGAGCCGGCTAATGTAGATCGGCGACATGTCGAGCTCGTCCGCGATCGAGTTCAGACAGAGGTTCGGGTTGGCGTATTCCCGCTCGATAATCTCATTAATTCGTTTGATCAAATCCTCTTGCTTCGAGCTTCGCTTCTCCTCCAGCTGCTTGCTCAGCCGATCGAAAATCCCGAAAAATTGCCCCGTGATTTCCTCTATCACTTCCACTTGGTTCAGCGAGGATAGGGCGGAATCGAAATCGGCTTCGACGGCAACGGCGTTATTCTTCCGGATCGTATTGACGACGTTGATCACGGTGAAGGTCAGATGGGAGATGGTCAACTGTACGACGCTGTACGGGTATTCCGCTGTAGCCCGCACCATCTCCGAGTAAATGCTTTTGGCTTCCTCGCTTTTCCCCGTCATCAAGCAATCGACCAGCTGCTTCTCCCGATGAACCGGGAAGGCATAGTCCTTCTGCTTCAGCTTCATGATCTCGTCGGACCACAAGAGGCAGCCGTGCCCATAGAACAGCCGGTGCAGCGAAGCCTCCTTGACCTGGTTGTACAGCAGGATAATTTGGTCGACAGAAGGTCGGACCGGGCTTACGGTCACGGAAAGCGAGATACGGAGATGATCCCGTACCGCTTCCTGTATCGAATGAAGCATGCGTTCCAGAGCCTCGGGATCGGAAATACGCCGCGGATCGTCGCTGGCGAGCAAGAGCAGCACCCGGTCATCCCCAATGTCGACGCCTTCCGCGTGAAACGCAGAGGCGCTGATCTCGGTGCAAATGTTCATGATCGCGTATTTGACCAGCTTGATGTGGTCCCGGTACTGCTCGGCGCACTCCGCGAAACGGTCCATTTTGAACAAGATCAACCGGGCATGATGATCCACTCGGATGGGCGAGCCGAATTGGATCAATTTGTGCTGCAGCGCCTCCGGGCTGTACACTTCCCTGCGCAGCAAGATGTTGCTTAGAAAATGCTGCTTCACGATGTGCTGGTTATTCCTTCGTTCGGTCTCAAGCGCTTTCAATCGGTTCAGTACTTTATCGATCGGACCGTACAGCTTGCGGGTAGCGGCCACGGACAGCAGCAATCCGAACAGCAGCACCGCTAAGCTGAAGGTGATCGTCTTCGTCCTCATCCTGGTGATCTCGCGGGTAATCTCCCCATATGGCGTTGTCCGCACATACCTCCAGCCCAGCGCATCCGGAGCCGTGTAAGAGACGAGCGACTTGACGCCGTCCACCGTGTCCACGAAATAGTCGGAGTCGGCACCGTTTTCGAGTATGTTGCGGATATAACCTTTGCCCGAGTAGTCGGTCAGCATCGGATCGCTCCCGCTGCGGGAATGCAGGATGCCTTGTTCGTTCATAATGAACGTCTTGGCGCCGGAGCCGGCTCGACTTAAGCCGCCATAGTCCTGATTGACCCAGGATTCGGCTATATTGACTACGACGGCCGCGCTCGTCTTCTTCTCGAGCATGTCGTAGGACAGGTAGGAATAGCTGCTCACTTGTTTCCCGTCTCCGATCGTATACGTCCTTGGGATCGGATAATACGGGCGATATTCCTTGAGGTTATGGAGGATGTCCACAATCCCCCGGTCGTCCAATTCCTTCTCCGTCTGGCTCCCGTTGCGGAACGTGTTCGAGCTGATGTAGTACATCCCGGAGCTCGCATTGTACACGTAGATCGATTCGATAAACGGCATCGACAGACGGTAGTTGTTCAATTGCTGCATGGCGAGCGTGACGTCGTAGATGTCGGGGTTCGGGAAAAAGACCAGCTTGGAGATCGTCAAGTCCCCGTAAATTTGAAACGACAGCGTCTTGGCCGTATCCGTCATTTTGGCCGCTTCCTGGCTTGCTTGCTTCAGAGAGTTCAGATCGGACCGGGACACTTGCCGGATGGCGATGCTTTCGAAATTCATAATGAGCAGCGCGGAAGAGATCAGCAGAGTAAGCGCGATACTGACGGCTAGGCTGATCAAAATGTTTTTGTATAACTTCCTGTTCTCGCTCGGGTTCACTCCCTGCTCATCCTTTCGCCGGCGGTCATTTCCACAAAGTATAGCTTACCCGCCGCCGCGATGCCATAGGGGCCGTGAAAAAGTAGAAAAACAGCATTCGAGTACGAATTGTTCACTCTCGGTGCAAGTGCACATACGGCGAATCCTTCATCTTTGTGATGCAATGTGGAGTTTATTTGCAACTCGACTTCCCCTACGATAGGGAGCGGGTGGCAGGTAGGTCGGACCAGCCGACTACCCAGTTTGCAGCCAGGGAGGAACGGAATACGTGCCTAGACGAGGATTTTGGAATGAACTGAACAAAAACAAGCTTATGTTTCTGATGTTATTGCCGACCCTTTTGTTTTTTCTCATCAATTCTTACGTGCCGATGGTCGGGATTTATTTTGCGTTTACGCGCTTCGATTTTCGCGGGGGGCTGTTCGGAAGCCCTTTTGTCGGGCTGGACAACTTCGCCTTTTTGTGGAAATCCGGCAAGCTCGTGGAGCTCACGCTCAATACGATCGGCTACAACGTGGCCTTTATCTTTTTTAAGAATGTGCTCGCGATCGTCTTGGCGATCCTGCTTAGCGAGATCCACGGGAAGCTTTTCAAAAAAATAGCGCAATCCGTTTTGTTTTTGCCCTATTTCGTGTCGTTCGTCCTGCTGAGCGCCATCTCGTACAACATGTTCAATTACGAAACCGGCTTTGTGAATACGTTTTTGAAGTCGCTCGGCCTGGAGCCGTTCAACTTTTACAACACGCCCTGGGTCTGGGTCATCCTGCTCGTCGTGTTCTACCTGTGGAAGCACATCGGCTACAGCATGATTATTTATCTCGCTTCCATTACCGGCATCAGCGACGAGTATTACGAAGCCGCCCGTATCGACGGAGCCCGTCTGTTTCAGAGAATTTGGTACATTACGGTCCCGATGCTGAAGCCGACGTTCGTGCTGCTGCTTCTGTTCTCCCTCGGCAGCATCATGAAAGGCCAATTCGATTTGTTCTACCAGCTCATCGGGAACAACGGCTTGCTGTTCGGGAGCACCGACATCATCGATACGTATGTGTTCCGGTCGCTTAAGGAAACGTTCGATATCGGCATGGCGACCGCGGCGGGACTGTACCAGTCCATCTTCGGCTTCGTGCTGATCGTGACCGTCAACTATGCGATCAAGAAAATCAATGAAGATTACGCCTTGTTTTAACCGGCTCAGGAGGTTTGATTATGAATGTGAAAGCTGCCGAGAAATCCGTCGCCTTTAGCGTGTTCGCCTACACCGTCGTCACGCTCGCCGCGCTAGTGTGTCTGTTTCCGTTTTTGCTCATTCTGTCGGGGTCCTTGACGCTGAACGAATCCATCGTCCGGGACGGCTATCGGCTGATCCCCACCCAATTCTCGCTCGCCGGCTATAAAACGATATTCGCTTCGTCCGAGCCGATCCTGAAGGCGTATGGCGTTACAACGTTCGTGACGGCGGTCGGCACGTCGATCGGGCTGTTCATGACGACGATGGCCGGGTACGTCCTGCAGCGGCGGGATTTCAAATACCGCAACAAATTCATGTTTTACATTTACTTCACGACGCTGTTCAGCGGGGGACTCGTACCGTGGTACATTCTGATGACCTCTTACCTGAAACTGACCGACACGTACGCGGCGCTCATCCTTCCAGGCTTGGCTTCGCCGTTCCTGATCATCTTGATGAGAAGCTTCATCAAGGCGACGATTCCCGACGAGGTCATCGAATCCGCCAAAATCGACGGAGCGAACGATTTTAAAATTTACTACCGTATCGTGCTTCCCCTAGCTACGTCGGGCCTCGCCACGGTCGGCCTGTTCATGGCGCTCGGGTATTGGAACGGCTGGTTTTTGTCATCGCTGTTCATCAATGATCCCGACAAATACGAGCTGCAGTTTTATCTGTACAACATTATTAACACGATGTCCTTCCTGGCCGATCTTGGGGTGAGCTCCGGGGTCACGCTGTCGGGCGATATCCCGATGGAGTCGACGAAGCTGTCCATGTCGCTTATCGTAACGGGGCCGATCCTGTTCCTCTATCCGTTCGTGCAGCGGTATTTCGTCAAAGGCTTGACGATTGGCGCGGTCAAAGGTTAAACCTGGCGCGGTACATGTGTTCCGCAGCCCGCCGGTTAACATAGTATGATAAACTTTAGGAGAGCAAAGGGAGGATTCGATTCACATGAGAAGCAAGACCATCCGTATGTTGTCGCGATCGGTCGTCATGGCGCTGGTTGTCGTTATGATCGCCGGATGTGCCGGCAAGACGAAGGACACGGCAAGCAACACGAGTACCGCAAGCTCGCCCCCAGGCCTGGACATTTCCAAAAAGGTAGAATTGCAGTTTTATATGCTGGGGGACCCGCCCAAAGATTTGTCGGTCATCGAAGCGAAAATCAACGAGCTTACATTGAAAGATTTGAACGCCACCGTGAAATTCAATTATATAGCGTGGACCGACAACACGACCAAGTATAAGCTGCTGCTGACTTCCGGCCAGCCTATCGATCTGATCTACACGGCGAATTGGTTCGGCTACCAGCAGTATGCGAAGAAGGGGGCGTTCCTGCCGCTGGACGAGCTGCTGCCCAAGGTGGCGCCGAAGCTGAACAGCTTCGTGCCGAAGGATATGTGGAGTTCGGCCAAGATCGACGGTAAAATCTATACGGTGCCTTCGACGTACAAAGAATATACGACCGGAGGATTTATTTACCGGGAAGATCTCAGGCAGAAGTTCAATCTGCCTAAGCCCGTATCGATCGCGACCTTCGAGACGTATTTGGACGGTATCAAGAAAAACGTTCCCGACTTATTCCCGCTCGCATCGGGCTTCAATATGCGCAACTATATGGAGTTGACCGTCGATCCCGCCGGATCGTTCCCGTACGGGATGACCGCCTCCTACAGCAAGCCTCGCGAGATGACCGCATATTGGGGATCTCCGGCCCATCTGGAAGGATTGAAAGTAGCGAAGAGCTGGGCGGATAAAGGCTTCTGGTCCAAAAACGTGCTCAATGAAAAAGAGTTGGGCAACAATCTGGTCATCAACGGCAAGTCCGCGGCGCTGTTCTCGCATAATCCGTCGATGTTCAACGATATGAACACGAAGACGCAAGCGGCGCATCCGGACTGGAAGCTGGCCTACTCGCCGTTCCCGTTCATCAAGGGTTACGCGACCCCGGTCTCTCCGATCGGCAACGGATTCGCCATTCCGAAGAGCAGCGAGAATCCGGAGCGGGCCCTGGCCTTCTACGAGAAGCTGGTGACCGACAAGCAGTACAATCAGCTCACCGAATACGGCATCGAAGGGGTCAACTACAAGGTCGACAACGGCTATTACCAGATGATCGGGGACAGCAAATCGAACGGGTTCCCGCGCGAAGCGATGAACGGCTGGTCGTGGAGAAATCCCGAGTATATGCTGTTCGACAAAGGCTATGACGGCGTCAAGGAAATTTTCGCGCAGCTCGACAAGATCGCCAAGCCCGATATTTATTCCGGCTTCGCCGAAGACTATACGGCGTATCAGGCGGAGAGAGCCGCTCTGGAGCAAGTGGCCAAGCAGTATCTCGCACCGCTGGAAATGGGTCTCGTAGACGATGTGGAAGGCGGCTTGAAGCTGTTCATGGAGAAAGCCAAGGCGGCCGGGTTAGACAAAATCCAGGCCGAGTATAAAAAGCAGTGGCTGCAATATCTGGACGAAGCCGCGATTAAATAAGCGTATACGTAAGCCAGAGGCTGCCGATTGAATCGGCGGCCTCTATTCTATGAACGCAATCAATTTGTAATAGAAACTTAACATAGAGTAGGGGGTCATTTAACAAATGCCCCCTATTATAATTTTGAAGCCACATTTTAGGGGAGGGAATATGAAGACGAATTTTAGTAGATTTGCCTTATTGTTGATGCTGTCGATCCTAATGGTAACATCGGTTGTTCCCGTGTTTGCACACGTTGCGAGCGCGGAATCCGGAACCATAACGGTAGCCGAGGCCATTGCGAACAATACGGGTACAGCAACAGTAGAAGGCTATATCGTTGGGCACACGGTGGGCAACAAATCGTACAACTTTAACGCGCCGTTCTCGGGCGATACGAACTTGGCTCTGGCGGACGACCCGCTAGAGAGGTCGCCGTCCAAGATCCTGCCGGTGCAGATTACACCGGCTTATCAAGCTGCGTTCGGCTTGAAGACGAACCCCAGCTTGATCGGCGCCAAAATCCGCGTAACCGGTACGCTTACGGCCTACTTCACGGCACCGGGGCTCAAAAGCCCGACGGCGATCGTGAAGGACGGCTCGGGGAATCCGAATCCGACGCCGACGGAACTGTCTATTGCGGAAGCCAAAAAGAAGCTGGGACAGACGGTTATCGTAACCGGCGTCGTGACGGCGGATAATGCCGCCATCGGAGGCGGCAAGCTGTCCACGTATATCCAGGATGCGACCGGCGGGATCAACTTGTTCGACACCGTACCGACGGATCTTCGGGAAGGCGACCAAGTCAAAGTAACCGGCGTGATCCAGGATTACCGGGGACTGGCGGAGATCGCTCCTGCGGCGAACGGCATCGTGAAGCTGGCTTCCGGCCAACCGTTGCCGGCCCCCAAAGCGACCACGATCGCTACGGTGACGGGGGACACCTATCAGGCGGAATTGCTAGAAGGCCAACTGGTGAAGCTAAGCGGCTACATCAAGGACATTCCGGCGACTCCGGCAGGCGGTGGTTATAATATTTCACTGATTGATGCAGCGTTCCATGGAATCACTCTGCGCGTCATGGAAGAGGCGCTGGACGTCAGCCAGCTTCAAACGGGCAAGTGGTATGACATTACGGGCGTGCTCAGCCAATATAACAGCTACCAGCTGCTTCCGAGGAAATCCGCCGATCTCGTCTTGTCGAATCCTCAGCCTCCGGCTCCGCAGGCTGCCGGGGATTATGCCTCCACGGTCGCCAGTGTCGTGGACGGGGATACGATTCACCTGACCGTGCCGGTACTGGGGGCCGACACCGTGCGGTTCGTCAACATCGACACGCCGGAGACGTACCATAAGGTCGTAACGGAGGCCGACCAGAACCAGATGGACCACGGTCTAGCGGCCAAAGCTTATATCAACACGCTGCTGAAGGCCGGCGACGAGATTACGCTTCGAGTAGGCGAGGAAGCGACCGATGATTACGGCCGCCTGCTGGCGCAAGTGATCCGCCGCTCCGACGGCATGAACGTCAATGTGGAGATGGTCAAGCAAGGCTATGCCGTATCTTACTTCATATGGCCGATCGGCAACGATTACGAGACTTATTCGCGGGCGGTCAAGGAAGCCCATGACGCGAAGCGCGGCATCTGGAGCGAGACGAATCCGCTGCAGGAGCTGCCGTTCGTCTTCCGGGCGCGGGAGCAGGGCAAGGGTCTCCTTCGGTATGTAGGAGATTTCTATACGAAAACGTTCGTCGCTCCGGACAAGTGGGCGGATGTTCCCGTAGAGGCCCGCGTCTTCTTTGCCTCGGAGGAAGAGGCGAAAGCTAACGGCTACACGCCCCTAGGAACCGAACCGCAGGGGAATGTGAAGGTGCAGCTGCTGGGGATGAACGACCTGCACGGCAAAATCGATGTGACCGCCACGGACCCGAAGCGTCCGGGGATGACATTCGGCCGCGCGGATTATTTCGCCGCGTACTTGCGCCAGCGCGAAGCGACGAACCCGAACACGCTGCTGATGCATTCCGGCGACATGGTCGGCGGCAGCTCGCCGGTGTCGGCCTTACTACAGGATGAGCCTACCGTCGAGATCATGAACGCACTCGGCTTCGACGTCGGTACACTCGGTAATCATGAGTTCGACGAAGGCGTCGACGAGATGCTGCGGCTGATCGAAGGCGGCGACCACCCGAACGGCACGAAGAACTACCAAGGGATGAAGTTCCCTGTGGCAGCAGCGAATGTGGAGTACAAAGATACGGGCAAGCTGGTGCTCCCTCCTTATAGCATTCAAGAGGTAGGCGGGCAAAAAATCGGCTTCATTGGCGTCGTCACGACCGCTACCCCGAGCATCGTAATGCCAAGCGGCATCACGAACGTCCGCTTCACCGACGAAGCCGCAGCGGTGAACAAATATGTGCCTGAGCTGCAAGCACAGGGCGTAGAAGCGATTGTCGTCCTCGCTCACGTGCCGGGCGACCAGAACGGAACCGTCGTGACGGGCGAAATCGCCGACATGGCGAACCGCGTGAACGATGCTGTAGACGTGATTTATGCCGCGCATAATCATGTGAAGCTAAATGGGACGGTAGACAACAAGCTGATCGTTCAAGCGTGGGAATATGGCGATGCGATCGTGGATATCGACCTGGATATCGACCCTGTCACCCACGACGTCGTCCGCAAATCCGCGGAGATCGTCGATGTCATCCAATCGGGCATCACGCCGGATCCGGAAGTCGGGGCGATTTTGCAAAAGTATCAGGACATGGTGGCGCCCAAAGTCAATGCGGTTGTAGGCACGAATGAGCTTCCTCTCACGAAGGGGTATCCGACCAAGGACATTTTGGGCGACAACGCGCTTGGCAATCTGATTGCGGACGGGATGAAATACGAAATGAAGAGCGACTTCGCTCTCATGAACGGCGGGGGTGTCCGGGACAACCTGGATGTCGGTCCGGTTACATGGGGAGAGCTGTTCAATATTCAGCCGTTCGCCAATACGCTGGTCAAGGTGGACATCACCGGGGCCCAATTCGAGGAAATTCTTAACGCGATGATCAGCCCACAATATGGACCGGACTCGTTCATCGCGGGAGCCCGTTATTCGTGGGATAAGACGACGAACCGAATCGTCAATCTGATGCTCGACAATGGGGAGAAAATTAACCCGACCGCCATTTATTCGCTTACGGTAAACAATTTCATGTACAATCAGACGACCGATAAATACAAGCGGATCAGCCAATACGGCCGCAATGTCGTCCAAGGGCCGGAAGATATCGAAGGGACCGTTCATTTCGTCAAGAGCCTTACCGCACCGATCCATTATGTAGCCGATGGCCGCATCACTACCGATATTGAAGCGCCGGTGACGCAAGCGGCGACGGACGGTGTGAGCGGGGAGGGCCGCTATAACCGGAACAACGTGAACGTGACCTTAACGGCAACGGACGGCACCGGGATCGGCGTGAAAGAATCGCAGTACCGCATCAATGGGGGCGATTGGAAGAAAGCTGACGAAGGCCAATTCACCGTAAGTGCGGAAGGGAGCAACACGGTGGAATACCGGTCGGTCGATAAGGCCGGCAATACCGAAGCGTCCCGGACGCTGGTCATTGCGATCGACCGTACGGGGCCGGTGATCCAGTCCCCTGGACGAATCACCGTCTTCCCGTATGAGGCGGTGTCGCTTCCTGTGCTTGCTACCGACAACCTCAGCGGTGTGAAGGAAATCCAATTAACGCTGGATGGCGCTCCGGTGGGTAACCCGCTCCAGTTGGAACCCTTCGCCTTGGGACACGGGAATCACACAGTTCAAGCTATTGCATGGGACCAGGCGGGCAATCGAAGCGAAATCCAGTTCATTCTTGAGATCGCCACGGACCTGAACCACCTCGACGAGCTGATCCAAGCGGGCGGGGACGCCGGCAAGATCACGAATCCCGGCATCCTGGGCAGCCTGCTGCAAAAGGTGAAAGCGGCGCAGTCCGGGGATCCCGACAAAGCGGGGAATCACCTGAAGGCACTTGCTAACGAAATTCGGGCCCAATCCGGCAAGAAAATCGATTCGGCCTTCGCCGAACTGCTGTTGGATGAAATCGAGTACTTGCAGCAAGACAGCGGCAATGACGTCCAGGAGGGACAGTCGGCATAAGGGAGCCGAGCATATGCAGGACCTTGATCGGATCGAGCGATCAGGGTCCTGTTTTTTGCGCGTACTAGAATTAATAATTTTCGGGTGGCTTTGGCGAACCTGGCAGGCCCTGAGCTAAGAACAGAGGCGAAAAAGGGAAATAGCGAATGAATAAGAACGTCGTTCCGCAATTTGGGCTGAATGGCATTTATTCGTAAAGAAACGAGAACGACATTCCGCTATTCCTTTCCAAAGCACGGCTCTAGCCCAATTTGCCCCTAAATAAAGGAACCTCGTTCCCGCAATGGGTTCATTTCTCTAGTTTTTGGGAGAATAGCGGAATCACGTAGCCCTTCACTACGATTTCAATAGCGGTCGCGAACCCATCCCCATGCCCTCACCGCCCGTCCAACTGAACGCCAACGCCAAGGACGAACCCACTACCCCGAAAATGCTTCGATAGAAGCTTATCGCGTACCGGCAATCGGAGGTATTTGCGACGATTTCCCTAGTTGCAATGGGACCATGGAATCATTGACGATACGCAAAGGCGAAAACAATAATTAAATGCTGGGATAAAATGGGCATTACTTTCAGAGCTGTCATCTCAATTACGCCTTTTCAGAGGAGGGAATTTATAACTGTGAATTTGAAGTTCAGTATCAAACTGATCAAGCTTGCTCCAGTCATGCTTGCAGCACTGTTAGCGGTCGCCCCGCTTCATTCGTTTGCGGCCGACCCGCCGCACTATCAGAGTACTTCTACCGTTTATAGCATTGGAGCAGGAAGTATTTATGATATGGAGTTCTCCGATATCGACGGTGATGGAAATCTGGATATGATCGCATTGGAGAACACGAACAATCGGGTCGCGATTTTGCGAGGGAACGGCGACGGCACCTTCATGGCCCCTCAACTCCTTGGCGTTGGAAGCAATCCAAGGTCGGCAACCGTAGGAGACTTCAACCGTGACGGTATTAACGATATTGCCGTCGGCAATTATAATGGTTCCGATGTTTCGATCCTGCTCGGGAATGCGGATGGTACTTATCAGGCAGCCGTCTCCTTTCTGTCCGGCCCCGGATCGTTGGATGTGGTCACCGCCGACCTGAACGAGGATGGAAACTTGGATCTTGCCGTAACGAACGACTCGGCCGGGCAAATCTCCATTCTGTATGGAAATGGCGACGGAACCTTCGGGGCGAGAGTAACTCATAACGTGGGATCTGCTCCGCGCAAAATCGTCTCGGGTGACTTCAACAGAGACGGGCACATCGATTTGATCTGCACCAATGACGGCTCCCATTCGATCAGCGTCTTGCTTGGAAACGGTCACGGCGTTTTCGGTAGACAAGATTATCCCGCGGGAAATTCGCCCTTTATAATCGTCGCAGGAGATTGGAATCATGACGCGGTGACAGACCTCGCAGTCGATGCGAACGGAGATCACGGAGCGATGGTACTGATCGGCAACGGCGACGGCTCGTTTCGAGCTCCGGTTCCATATCTAACCGGCTCAACGGTATCCCCGACGTACCCGCTTTACATCTCGGCCGGCGACTTTAACGGCGATGGAGAATCCGATCTGGTCGTCATGAATCAATCGGTGGGGTACTACTCCATCTTTCTTGGCAACGCCGACGGCACCTTCCAACAACCGGATCTCCAATATTCGCCGGCTGGGGCCAATCCGATCAAGGCCGGAGATTTCAATGGAGACGGGATTTCGGATTTGGTATTCGGCAGGAGTACCCACATCGATATCATGAACAGCAAGTCCGAAGGAACGATCGCGTTTGATGCATCTTCCTATTCCGTTCCCGAGAATGCTGTACCTGCGTCTGCTCGAGTCAAGATCGTACGAAGCGACTCTTATGGCCCGACGACCGTTCGACTGACGACGACGGACGGAACCGCTGTTTCAGGTACCGACTATACAGCTGTCACGACTACGATTTCATTTCCGGCGGGAGTGAGCTTCAAAACCTTTGATATCCCGACCGTAAACAATGCGGTCTACTCCGGTGACAGAGCCTTCACCGTGACGCTCTCCTCACCTACGAATGGAGTGACGTTAGGGGCACAGGCAAGCTCGGCCGTCACGATTCTGGAAGACGAGCCGGCACCGGACACCAGTGCTCCCACTGTGGATGCAACGAAGTTTTCAGCCATTGACAACTACACCGGCACGCCAGATCAATTAATTGGATCGGCGGGCGCCGTCGACGAACCCGGAGCGAACGTACGCGCGTACGCCTGGAACGACACCAATGCCAACAGTACGATCGAGGCGGGCGAACTGTCTTCTACAGCGATTGCGCTCGGGGCCAGTGGCGCTGACGGTTCCTTGTCCGCCGCCGATCTGGGCGATCTGCCTCCCGGCGTGTACCGTTACGTCATTACTGCGACCGATGCCACCGGCAACGAATCACCGCGCATTGCGAGTGCAGCCGTCACTTTCACTCTGACGAAAGCGTCGATCCCTAAGCCTGTCATTTCCCTAATCGGAGCCAATCCGCTCATCGTTCCTGTCGGCAGTGCCTTCACAGACCCCGGCGCGACAGCGCAGGACGACAATTACGGAGACCTGACCGCCTCAATTACGGTAACCGGCTCGGTCTATACCCACACGCCAGGCGACTATACGCTGCGCTACAAGGTTCAAAATCCGGCCGGCGTGTGGGCCGACGACGTGATTCGGGTCGTCAAGGTTATCTCCGAGAGCTCTGGAGAAACAGGGAATTCCGAAACTGCTGAAAACCCGAGCAGTCCGGGTACTTCCAACATCGACCAAGTCAAGATCAAAATCAACGGCGTAATCAAGCTGGTCAATGCGTCGTACGAGACGACAAACGGACAACGCGTGACCCGGGTTCGACTGACTTCGGAGCAATTGGCCGAAGCATTTAGGTCCAAGCCGGATAGCATCCTGATCGAAGCCCAAGACATCGGTCAAGCGGTCACGGCCGATCTTCCTGCAGCACTGTTGCTGAATGCATGGAAACGACAGCCGGATGCCTGGGCGGAGCTGTTCGTAAACGGGAACGGCATTCGAATCCCGCTTAGCGTCCTTAAGGACGTCCCGGAGGATGCGGCCCTTACCGCCACGATTGCGTTGGGATCGGATTCCGACAGCGCAGCTGTGAATGATGCAATCATTAAGAGAGGGGGAACACCGCTCCTCGCGAATCCGGTTGTTTACTCGCTTCATACAACCGGCGAGCGCATAATAGATTGGGGCGGCAATTCCGCAACCCGGACCGTGAAACTGCCTAACCCGGCCGATTCGGACAAGGCGACGGCCGTGCGGGTGGATGAGAGCGAGCGTTTGCATTTTGCACCATCCGTGTTCTCTAGCGATCCATCGCCGAAGGTAACGATTCGTTCGCCTTACGATGGCGTATATACGATCATCCAATTGGATCGATCGTTTGCAGATTTGAGTGGGCATTGGGCGCAGGCAGACATAGTCTTGATGGCGAACAAGCTCCTTGTAGAAGGAAGAACGCAAGACGGGTTTTGGCCGGACGATAACATCACACGCGCCGAATTTGCCACCCTGCTTGTGCGTGCCCTTGGTCTTACCGAAGAAGATGACCCCATCCCGTTCCGGGATGATGCAGCAGGAACTTGGTATGCAGGAGCGGTAAGAGCCGCGCATCAAGCTGGATTGATTGACGGGTTTGAAGATGGGACGTTCCGACCGTTGGAGCACATTACCCGCGAACAGATGGCCGTGATGAT
The DNA here is from genome assembly GCF_045062745.1 of Paenibacillus sp. HJGM_3. Classification (NCBI taxonomy): domain Bacteria; kingdom Bacillati; phylum Bacillota; class Bacilli; order Caryophanales; family Paenibacillaceae; genus Paenibacillus; species Paenibacillus sp. HJGM_3. The sequence continues at coordinate 333,282 of NZ_JBJGED010000001.1, read as the reverse complement.
CGCCAGGGCGATGAAATACGCCGGATATTCGCTGGTTGCGCATGCATCACCGAGGACAATATTCGCCGACGAAGCGGACATCGCGAATTGGGCTGCCGCAGCGGTAGAACAGTTGACTCAAACTTCTATCATTCAAGGGATAACCGATACGAAGTTCGGCCCCCGGGAACATGCATCCCGTGCCCAAAGTGCGGTCATGTTGAAGCGTATGCTGCAGGCTTTGGGATTTATCAATCCATAACTTACAAACAACCTTCGCTATCCCATGGGACGGCGAGGGTTGTTCGTTTTCAATGCGTCTATACAGTTGGAAAAATATTCTGTATGTTAATCAGTGAGGATCGGCAATCTCATGGCGAAGGGATGGTAAATTCGATGTTTCCTGATCTGACGCAGCATCCGGATTACTTAAGCGCACAGTCCTTAGCTTGGTGCAACCAGTTGGCAGCTAATACGGGCAAGTACGTGTATCCTTGGAACGGTATTTGCGAGGGGATTGCGGCCGAAGATATTTTAACGGAAAAACTTTCCTCTATCGTACGGGGGAAGGTTCTGGATGTCGGATGCGGTCACGGAGAGTATGCCGATCGGTGGGCCACCTTTGCCGAAGAAGTGGTGGGATATGACATGACGGAGGGGTTTATTCTTACCGCAAACCAAAATCGCCAACCGAATGTCCGGTATGTAGTGGGGCGAACTCAAGACGGGCTTCCTTTTCCGGACAATTATTTCGATATCGCCTACACCAAGAAGGGCCCAACAAGCTGGTATCGAGAAGGGAACCGGATCGTTCGCCCCGGCGGAGACGTTCTATTATTTCATCCAGGCGACGGCAATGGGGAAGGCGGGGAAATGGGATTTTACTTTCCAGGGCTATTCGGTCCGCCTACCGTAGGGACCCCAATTCTGGATAAAATTCAGGAGAGATTGGAAACTAGCGGGTTCACAGACATTCAATTGTGGATGTTAAAAGAAACCGTATGGATTCCAACCCCCCAGGATATTTTGGCGATGGTGTGTTTCGGTCAGAGCGATCGATTTTCAGAGTTTGCTAGAGCAACCTGTTATTCGGGAATCGCTGCCCAATTCGAAAAGCATGCTAGTGAAAAAGGAATCAAAACCACCGGGTTTTACTATATGATTCAAGCAAAAGCATCGTAGCTTTCGCGATCCCGATTTGGAGGTATAAGATGGGTGAGTTAACAATCGATTACCCCGAACATCATGGCCTTTCTTCCAAGGCGCTGTCCCGCTTTTTTCATAGAATCGAACAGAATGATTTACAGGTGAACAGCTTTATGCTGCTTCAAGACGGTAAGGTAACGGCGAGCATGTGGCGTGCCCCTTATCGGCCGGATTGCCCGCATATGCTATATTCGCTTAGCAAGAGCGTCATTTCGATTGCGGTTGGCATAGCGGCAGATCAAGGATACCTTCAATGGATGATCCGGTTATTTCTTTTTTTCCAGAACAGTGTCCTAAGTCGGTTTCGAACAACTTGGCGAGGATGACCATCCACCATCTTTTGTCGATGAATACGGGGCATCGCACCAATATTTACAGTGCTGTAACGGGAGAAAAGGACTGGGTCCGGTCCTTCTTGTCGTTAGGAGTGGAATGCGAGCCGGGGAGTCATTATTCGTATAATACGCCCGCCACTTATATGTTGTCGGCCATTCTTCAGAAAGCGACCGATCAACATTTGATGGACTTCCTGATGCCCCGATTGTTCGAGCCACTGGGCATTGAGCGGCCGATATGGGAAACATGTCCCATGGGCATTGCCGCTGGCGGCATGGGACTCAGTTTGACCACCGGGCAAGTGGCCAAGTTTGGTCAAATGCTACTGGACAAGGGCAAGGTGGATGGCAAGACCGTTGTATCCGAGGCTTACGTGGCCATGGCTACCCGGGAACAAAGCGATAATCGCCTTGGAGCAACCGAGATCGATTCTGCCCAGGGCTACGGATACCAATTTCATTTAGGGCGCAGGGGTTGCTTCAGGGGAGGAGGTGCATTTGGCCAGCTTTGCTTTGTGGCGCCGGACCAACGTCTCGTGATCGCGGCCACGGCGGCGCTGAGCAAGAGGCAGAGTCAGACCTTGCTCGATCTGATCTACGAGGATATCATCGACGAGTTAAATGCAAGCCGCACTGTTCTCCCGCTTAACGCTGAGAGTGTGGATCTTCGTCGGCGTCTTGCCGGAATGGTGTATCCAGTCCCTGCACCCCAACCGATCCCTGACCATATACCGAGTATCGATGGTCTCTGGTACACGCTGGGAGATAATCCGGAGAAACTGCGCAGACTTGGTTTCGTTCAATCCGGGCAACAGTTGGAGATCCATCTTTTGTACGATGACCGCGAGCAGCGTGTTCTCGTTTTTGACTTTCGTGCTCCGATCCATATTCGAGACGTGTTTGTGAAAGATTTGGCGAACCACTTACAAGAAGCGGTCACATACGTTTCATGGATCGATACTTCGACGTTGAAGTTGACCCTGTTATATATTGAAACGCCGTATTGTGTAAATTATACAATCCAATTCAACGACGGAGGCCTTGATCTTCATTTCCATATGAATGTCTCTATGACGTTTAAGGAGTATAAGGTTTTGGGCGTTCTTGTTTAGAAAGGAGTGCTTTTTCTGGAAATCAAAATACGCGATGCGAATGATTCGGATATTCTTGACATTATCCAAAAGGCAATTGGACGATTTTCATGCTGAATTGAGGCCCGAACAGTTTGTAAGTGCGCACCTCTATAATGAACAAACGGTAAAAGCCTTCTTTGAAGCTGAAAAATCCAGAGTAGTTGTAGGTGTAATCCCCCAGACAGATGAAATAATCGCTTACGCTATTCTGAATACGGAGAGAACTGGCGCCAGGACAATATTTAGACAAAGAACAATGATTTATATAAACGACTTATGTGTCCGAGAAGAGTTTAGAAAAAAAGGCATTGGTCGCCAGATGTTTCAGTATATCCTTGATTACGCCAAGAAAATGAATGTAGATGCCGTTGAATTAGATGTGTTTGCAAGTAACCAAGAAGCTGTCCGACTTTATGAGTCAATCGGAATGAAAGAGAAGATAAGGCGTATGGAGCTGAAGCTTTAGAATGCATGTGAAGGACGAAACTGACAGGCTACCGAAGAAATTTCGATAGCCTGGATGTCCCCTCCTACTTAAGTTCGGTAATCTTGAAAACACCCGTTCCCCGGCTTATATGATTGCCCTCCAGCCAATCTACCTCGACCGAAATCGGCACGTCGATCGGCAAAATCAACTCGGATAACGTTATTTTTTCGTTGGGGTCTAATTTGGAAATCACCGTTTTGGAATCGGCTTTTACGGTGGGAGCCGATAACTTCTCCTTGGTGTCGATTCTATAGTAAACCGTCACACTTTTCACCGAAGTATCTCCGGTATATTGAAACTCCATGTCATACGCCTGTTCCCCCAGCCCATTGGTCTTCGGCAGCATCACTAATTTCCAATGCTCTAAACTCTGTTGGTTGGTTAACTCGGTACTAACCGAACGAATTTTCGTATTGTCTGGTTCGGAGCCCGTGCTGCACCCCGATAGGACCACAAACAACAAGACGAGCCATAACGGCAGTTTTCTCACCTCGGATCACCTCCTACATGTCTTATACTTCCAGGAATACAGAAAGGTTTCGCCGCCGAATGGGACGGAATGGCACGTCTACCAAGTCTGTTCATATACTGTAGCACGCCTTCCCCGGCGCAAAAGAATGGGGCACAAGCACCGGAGATCCCGGAGATCCCATGTTGAAAAAGGGAAGTGATCATGCTTGAAGGGAACCGATAAGCGGTTGGTCAGCAGCAAGCTCGAAAAAACGAGGGTCCTGGCGCGAAACGAGCGGCTGATTCCCTATATACCGTCCACAAGACGGTTTAGCGGGAGCACGCTGAAACAGATGTTGGATTTATATCGGATGGTCTATCTCAAACCCGTAGACGGCCTCAAAGGAAGAGGGGTGATGAGAGCGGAATGGAAGGAAGGGAAATATGAGCTCCGATACGGCACATCGGCTGTGGGTTTCAAGGATTTCAGAGCTTTATTCCAGTCCGTTCGCCGACGGATCCGGAGTAAACCGTATTTAATCCAGAAAGGGGTTCGGATGCTTCGGTATCGCGGTCGTCCGTTTGATTTTCGCATTATGGTCCAGAAAAACGAGAAGCGCGAATGGGAGGTCACCGGGATCGTAGGACGGGTCGCACCCCCGAGGCGGATCGTGACGAACCGAAGCCAAGGCGGGAAATGCATGCGTGCAGCAATATTGTTGCGCCCCTACATGAACAAATCCAGGTTAAGAGCGTATCTGGCCTCCTTATTCCAGTTAAGCCGGAGCATCGGGCAGCAGTTCCAGACCGAGTACCCCGGATGCTGGCAGCTTGGGGTTGATATTGCGGTAAGCCAAGACCGGAAGCCCTGGGTGCTGGAGGTCAACACCGACCCGGCCGTTACGCCATTCGTCAAGCTCGGCAACCCACGTATGAAGAATAGGATCAAAAAATTGAGGCGCTACAATCGAAGTAGATACGCCAGGTAGGCTGCCGCCAGTGACGAAAAAAAGCCGACTCATGTCTCCGTCTAATCCGAGGGATGAGTCCGCTCATTTTCATGAGTACGGTTATAGTACACATCGATTAATTGGGCAACAGTGACTTGGATGGAGTCGATATAGGGTACGGGTACTTCCTCTTTGGAAAGGACTAAGGGGAGCTCCGAGCACGCCCCAATGATGGCTTCCGCTCCCATCGCGATTAATTGCTGACAGCCGGCGAGCAGCTTATTTTTCAGCACGGCGTCGCGATAACCCGCCTTTATCCCATTTGGCCCATACACCACCTTGTTAAAATACTCCTCCTGATCGGCATCGGCGAGTACTAACGCCCTGATCTGCCGTCGATGAAACTCTTCTTGCCACAGCCGTGTTTGGATTGTACCTTCGGTAGCCAGAATGCCTACTTGTTTCAAATTAGGATACATCCTGCAAGCCGAATCGGCCGTTTCTCTCACGATGTGGAACAGCTTCGCTTGAGTCAACGACGCTTCCAGCCGGTTGTAATAATGATGCGCCGTGACGCAAGCGAGCACGATGATTGTGGCTCCGCCGTTCTCGAGGATTCGGACGGATCTTACTAGTTCCGGAAGCGGGTCCTCTCCGCCGTATAAGATGTTTTCGGTCCGATCGGGGATGCGCGCATTATTATGAAGGAGAATTTCCATATAGTCCTGATCCGTCCGGGCGGGGGAGCGATCGATTAATTGCTGGAAAAACGATACCGCTGCATGCGAGCCCATCCCTCCGACAATGCCAATCATAGCTTTCATCCGTAATCCACACTCGCCTTCGTGAGGGTTGTCTTGCGCACAATTCCCTACAGCATATTAATGGCGTTTGTAGAATTCGACGGCCTTTTTACATGGTTGACCAGTCCATTTACAAGAAGGATGAGGGAGATGAGGAAAGTATTTTTGGACGACAAGCGACCGGCGCCCGAGGGCTATCGATTGGTAACCTCCGCCAAGCAGTGTAAGAAAGTACTCCGAGAAGGAAGGATCGCCGTGCTTTCTCTCGACTATAACCTTGGCCGGAATCAACCTAAAGGGGATCAAGTGGTTAAATATATGGTCGAGAAGAAGCTATATCCGAAAACCATTATCATTCACAGCAACAGCCGATACGGGCGGTTAAAGATGTATCAGTTATTAATCCGCAACAAGCCCCGGCACGTTCCCGTGTATATCCGGCCCTTGCCTACGCCTCGTATTTAGAAGCCCATACATTCGTTCGAACCCGCTAAATTGCGGGTTTTTTGCTTTATAAATCGGGACTGACAGAAGCAGCCTTTCGTCATGTTAATTCAATGAAAACTTGTATACGGAGTTCCATTCGCAACCTGTTAACTGCGCAAAATCATGTATATTGAACGGGCGGGCAGACCTGCTATACGATGGGCTCAATTCGGAAGAGAGGAAGTGACCGCGGCGTGAAGCATATAGAAGAATCCGTTTCTTCATTAAGCACGTCTATCAATCCGCCGCCAATCGCCAAGACTGGCTGGCTGGTGAATAAATACTCGAAACGGATATTGAGACAGAATATCCCGCTGTACATCATGTTCTTGCCGATTCTCGTTTATTTTATCGTCTTCAAGTACTATCCCATGACCGGGCTTGTGATCGCCTTTAAAAAGTATAGCTTCATCAAAGGCATCTGGGGCAGTCCGTGGGCGGGACTCAGCAATTTCGAGCTCATCTTCAGCACGAAACAGATGGTAAGCATCATCTGGAACACATTGCGGCTTAGCGGACTCAGTCTCCTTGTCGGCTTCCCGGTGCCGATCGTGCTGGCGCTGCTGCTCAATGAGGTTCGCAAGATGTGGTTCAAACGCACCGTTCAGACGTTCGTGTATTTGCCGCATTTTTTGAATTGGGTCATCGTTGGGGGTATTGTGGTGACGGTTTTCTCGCAAAGGACAGGCGTAGTCAATCATGTGCTGGACAGCCTGTTCGGCATCACCTACCCCTTTTTATACAACGAATCCTCCTGGGTGGCGATTTTCTTGTCCGCCGGGATCTGGAAGGAAGCGGGGTTCGGCGCGATCATTTATTTGGCCGCTCTTTCCTCGATCGATCAGAGCCTGTACGAGGCGGCGAGCATCGACGGAGCGAACAAATGGCAGCAGACGACACAAATTACGCTGCCCGGCATTATGCCAACCGCGATCATCATGCTGATATTGAAGATCGGTCATCTGATGGAGGTGGGCTTCGATCAGGTGTATGTTTTGCAAAATAGCACGGTCGCCGAAATCTCGGAAGTCATCAGCACCTTTATGTACAAGATGGGGATTCAGCAAGCGCAATTCAGTCTCGCCACCGCAATGGGGTTGTTCGAATCGCTCGTCGGGCTTGTCTTGGTGCTCATGGCCAATCTGATCGCCAGACGCTTCGGTCAGGGCATGTGGTAGGGAAGGGGAACATATGAAGCATTCAACGGGAGAGAAACTGTTTTATTTCCTCAATTATATCGTACTAGCCTTGATCGGTCTCAGCTGTCTTCTTCCGCTCGTCCATATAGCGGCGCTTTCACTCAGCGACAAACATGCGATTGCTTCCGGATCGGTGTCGTTCTGGCCGGTCCATCTCGAATGGGGCGCCTACAAAGTGCTGCTGAAAGAAACTCCGGTCGTGCAGGCCTTCCGCAACAGTGTCCTCATTACGGTGGTCGGAACGGCACTCAATATGGTTGCTACCGTGCTTGCCGCTTATCCGTTATCCAAACGCTATTTTATCGGACGCAAAGTATTCTCCTTCGCCACCATCTTCACCATGCTGTTCGGCGCCGGCATCATTCCGGGCTACTTGCTCTTGAAAAGCCTGGGACTCATTAATTCTTACGGGGCGCTATGGCTGCCTGGACTAGTCAGCGTCTGGAACATGATGGTCTTAAGAAGCTTCTTCGAGGGGCTGCCGGATGAATTGGACGAGGCTTCCCGCATCGACGGCTGCTCGGAGTGGAGACTTATTATGCAGATCGTTCTTCCGCTTTCGATGCCCGTCCTAGCTGCGCTTTCTTTATTCTACGCCGTAGGCCATTGGAATTCGTTCATGAATGTGCTGATCTTCATTAACGATTCCAGCAAGCATAACTTATCGGTGCTCATTCAGCAGATGATTCAGAGTCAGAGCTTAATGCAGGAAGTGACGAACGTTCAGCCCGATCTGGCCCTTACGCTTACGCCGGAAGGAGTTAAAGCCGCTGGAGTCATCACGATGACGCTTCCGATGCTAGCCGTTTATCCTTTCTTGCAGCGTTATTTTGTGAAAGGCGTGTTAATCGGAGCGCTCAAGGGGTAAACCGAGGGATTGATCAAGGGAGGTGACGCGGAACAGCTTCATCGATCAGTTTGCAAAAGTCGAAAGTAGTATGGGACAATATGAAGAAGGGGAGTACCGTCGCTATGAATAATCCAACCATGAAGAAAACCGTTACCGCGTCGTTAGCGGTATTGCTGACCGGGAGCCTTATATTAGCCGCTTGCAGCAGCAATGAGCCTGATCCTGGCCCTGCCAGCACGACGGGCAATACGGCAGCAACGACGCCGAAAGGGCCGAAACCAAAAATTACCGTTTCGATCTATGATCGCAACAATGTGCCCGAGGGCGAAGGGAAAATTACCGATAACCGCTGGACCAAATGGATCAACGAGAACGCGCCGGTTCAAGTCGAGTTTATCCCGGTGCCGCGAACGAACTCCGCGCAGAAGTGGAACGTCTTGTTCGCTTCCGGCGAAGCGCCTGATTTAATTTTCGAGTACTCCAATGCCTACATGAAGGATCTGGCGGCCAAAGAGCAAATCATTCCGCTGGATGACGCCATTGAGAAGTATTCGACGACGTACAAGAAAATGCTGAAGGAAAACCCGATCATTAAAACTCTGACTACGTACAATGGCAAGACGTTCTTCCTTGGACGCATGTTTGCGGATATGGCTACGAATCATTATCTCATGATCCGCAAAGATTGGCTCGATAAACTGAAGCTGTCGGCGCCGAAGACGACGGAAGAATTCTTTCAGGTCGCGAAGGCGTTTACCGAGCAAGATCCGGACGGCAATGGCACGAAGGACACGCGCGGCACGACCTTTGGTGACATCGACATGTTCTTTGGCTTCGAACCGAGCTCTCCCGCTTGGATGTACCATCTGCAGAACGATCAATATGTGCGTTCGTGGGACCGGCTCCGGGCCTCCACGGAATTGAAGAAGCGTCTCTATGACGCGGGAACGGTGGACAAAGATATTTTCGCGGATAAAACCGGCGAGATGGCGAGACAGGACTGGGTGAACGGCAAGCTTGGCATGTACGTCGGCGACAATCTGGAAGCGGTTAAGGGATACAGTACCTATGAAACGTTTATGAAAAATAATCCAAATGCGGATGTCGCCATTATACCGCTTCCCAAAACCGAATTTGGGCAATTCGCGCCGGCCGGCGCCACACCGTTCCAATTCACCGCGGGCATTAACGCGACTTCCAAAAATGTGGAGGCGGTGATGAAGTACATCGACTGGCTGATGAGCGACGAGACGATGACCACCTTGAAATACGGTTTTGAGGGCGTTCATTACAAGATGGATGCGGCTACCGGCTGTCCGAAACCGATCGATACGGAGAAGAACAAGAAGGAGCTGACCTGGAACGCCGATTTCCTGATGATGAGCCAAGTGTATAAGTTTAGCAAATGCGACCAATTTGTCATTACTTCGCTGGATCAGAGCAAGCCCTTGGACAAGAAGTATGCGGAGCTGATCAGCCAAGGCAGAGCGGCCTATATTACGCCGGACCGACCGCTCTACTACGATTTGACGCTTCCTGTGACGCTGCCCGACGACCTGGTGGTCATCAACAACACGGTCTCGACGACGATCACGAATTTGATCACCAAGGCGATTACAGGCGGCAGGGGCTCATCGGTTGATCAAGCGATGAATGAAGCGAAGGACGCTTGGGAGAAGGCGGGCGGCAAAAAAATTGACGACTTCCACGCAAAAGCTTATGCCGATTACAAGAACAATGGCATTATTTATACCAAGGATTTCTATAATTATCTGAAAAAATAAGCATCCTGGAAGGCGGGTACCGAGGCTCGCCTTCTCTTTTATTCCGGTCTAGTTTCCCGTTGTGATAAACTGAGGGGGCTATGGTCCGAAGGAGAGTATCCCGTATGCGCAGAAACTGGTTTCATCGCTTGCTTCTATCGTATTTGCCCGTCCTGCTCTTGATCGTATGCCTGTTCGTGTTCATCGGGATCATCCAACTGAGTGAGCTTTCCCGGAAGGAAGCGGTGAAATCCAGCCGCGTCTATGCTCAGAATCTCCAGAACAATATCGACACGTCGCTGCGTTCAGTTGAAATGATGATGATCGAGATGATCGCCCGGAATCCGAAACTGACCTATTTCGCCGGTATGGAGAGCTCGCCCGACTTCATCATCGACTTGTCTCAGCTTCTCCAAAGCATGGTCAACACGAGCGCCCTGATCGACTCCATCTATGTGTATCGTGTCGGAGACGGGACGATCGTCAGCGACAAGACGAAGCTGACAATCGATCAATTCGCCGACCGTTCCTATGCGGAAGCCAGCTTGTCAGCACGGCCGACTGGCTGGAGCGATCCCCGCGCCTATCGCACATTCAAAGACGGGGACGATAAAGAAACGGTGGTCTCCATGGCGAAGGGCATTCCGCTCAGCGGGAAAGGGATCGCCCTTCTGGTGTTGAACGTAAGCGTTGACAAGATACGGGAGTATTTCGAGAACTTCGGCCAATCCGCAGTAAGCTATATCTCGATCTCCGACCGCAGAGGAGATGAACTGTTCCGACAACCGAGCCGGACTTCGCCGTCGGATCATATCGTTGTGACTTCGAGCTATACCGGATGGACGTATCAGAGCGGATTGAAGGTCGAATTGCTGGGGAATATCTACAGGAACTTCACCAACGGTTGGATGTTATTCGGCTACATTGGACTCCTCATAGGCGTCTGGTGGGTGATCTATATTTCCCGCAAAAACTACAAGCCGATTGAAACGATGATGTCCCGCATCCGAAAATATAATCAACAGCATCCGAATCTCTTGATTCAAGAGCCTTCCGTGGATGAACTGAGCTACATCGACTACACGCTCGGTAATATGATCGAGACTACGCAGGACTATGAGCATCGCCATCGCGAGAATCGGCGGTATCGCCGGTTGCGCTTATTTCAGGAATTGGTCGAAGGCGGAGGGCAGATCAACCAAGCGGAGTGGAGCGAGGAGCTTCGCGGATTGGAGATCGATGTCTTTGCCGGCGCTTCCGTAAGCGTGATCGAGATCGACAAATATTCCGCGTTTATCTCGCAGTATTCCCACAAGGACCAAGGCTTGTTCAAGTACATCTTAACCAAGGTCGTTGAGGAAACCGCCAAAGCGGAGTCGCTCCGCATCTGGCAAGAGTGGGTTACGAATCACCGGTTATGTGTGATCTATTTTGACTTCAATGAGGAACAACGGCTTCAAGCGGGCAGCCGCATTCTGGTCCAATCGGAGCAGGTTCGTGCGTGGCTGCAGGACCATTTGGAGCTCACGGTGACATTCGGCCTTGGTACGCCCGTAACCGAGGCGAGTGCCATCTCGCAGTCCTATGAAACCGCAACGACAGCTCTCAGCTATAAATCCGCGCTCGGCAGCAACCGGGTGATCGGACATTGGGAAACCGAAGTTTTATCACGGGACGACTTGTTCGTGTATTTGCAGTATGTGCGTACGATCGCTCAGGCCTTCCGTGTCGGCAACGAAGCTTGGCGGGAGCAGTTGAACCTGTTGTTCGACGGACTAAGAAGCCTGCTGCTGCCTAAGGAGGAAATTGACGGGGTCCTAAACTATATGAATTATTTCTTTCAACGGGAAATGATGGAACTTCCTCCGGAGTACCAGGAGCTGTGGAATAGCGAGTTCCGCGCCCAGTGGGACGAGCGAATGGAAACGCTGGAAACGCTGGATGATCTGGAATCGTTTTATTCGGACCGACTGACTTCCTGCTCCAGAGCGATGAAGCTTATGCGCGAGGAAAAAGGAAACCATGCTGTCGTTCGCCGAGTCAGGGACTATATCGAGCAGCATTTCGACAATCCGGACCTTTCCTTGTCGCTGCTCGGGGAGCAGTTCAACATGAATACTTCCAGCTTAAGCACGCTCTTCAAGGAAGAATTCGGCGAGAAATTCGTCGTCTATCTCTCCCACGTGAGGATGGAGCATGCGAAAGACATGCTGCGTAACAGCGATCTGCCTATCTACGAAATCTCGGGGAAGGTCGGGTACCTGCATCCGATGTCCTTCATCCGGACGTTCAAGAAAACGGTCGGGGTCACGCCCGGAGATTATCGGAAAGTACATCAGTAACAATTTTCGACGATAGAAATAAATTCGGATCCTAGTTCAGATAAAATGAAATATAGCATTCATTCCCATGGTTTTGTATACTATATATAACCCACAATGAACAAAGGTTTGTTGTTAAGGAGTAAGTAAGATGGCGAAACCAGACCGCAATACATTCCAGAACCGGTTGAACGAGCTGATGATGACCCTGCGGCAGGCGATCCATCGGGGAACGTACCAGCCCGGGGATTTTCTGCCTGCGGAGACGGCATTGGCGGAGCAGTTCCATCTGAGCAAAAATTCCGTCCGGATTGCGCTGGATAAGCTGCTCGAGGAAGGCTTAATCGTCAAGCTTCCCAGGGTCGGCACCCAGGTCGCTCCGCGCCCGCAGCGAACAGTGTTGCGATTCGGCTTTTATCCCTCCCTATATGAGGAGACCGATATTAGCCGTCTCATCGAGCTGTTCGAAGAGCGGTATCCGCATATAAGCGTCAAGCCGCTGGAGCTGCCATATACTCGCGCGGACAGCATCAAGCTGTGGGTCGAGCACGGGATTCTCGACGTGATGACGTTGAATTTCAACGATTATTTGCATTTCCGGGAAAAAGACAGCCTCCATCTGCTGGAGGGCGTTCCCCCCGATCCAGAAACGTATCCCTTCTTGAACGACATGTTCGCCACGGCAGAGGGAAAAGTCGCCGTAAGGCCGTTTATCTTCTCACCGGTTGTCCTCTGTTACAACAAGGAGCATTTCCGGCAGCAGAGGCTGTTCGAACCCGACAGCAGCTGGGATTGGCGGGATCTGCACGAAGCGCTTCGCAAGCTGAAGGCGCCTAACCGCTTCGGGCTTTTCTTTCAATTGACCAATCGCTGGCCTATCTTTTTATTGCAGAACGGCGTGAGGTTCGAACGCGATGAAGAAGGATTCTTCTCGCCGGCCGATCCGGGGATGCTGAGTACGCTGCGCTACATTCGCGATCTGATTCATGAAGACGGCTTGTTCCCGCTCGTCATGTCGTTCGGGGAGCATAATGCGGAGCAGCTGTTCAAGCAACAGAAAGTATCGGTCATTCTGACGACCTATTTCCGGCTGAACCAGCTTGCCGATGCGGATTTCCCATTCGATATCGCCCAGGTGCCCCAATCCAAATCAAGGGAGACGCTGCTCTTGTCTACCGGCATAGCCGTCGGAGCGATGTCCCCGAATAAGGAAGCGGCAGCCTGCTTTGCGGATTTTCTGCTGTCCGAGCAAGTCCACACCCTCATACGTCGCCATTCGTTCAGTCTGCCGTCCAACAAACGCGTGACGGAGACCGTGTCCCCCGAACTGCCGAACAAGCCTTCGCGGCTCGAGCTTCACCGGGAGATGATTCCGAATTATGCGACCCATGAGCGGCTGCAGCTGTCCACGCGGGAGCTGCATGTATTCGGGGAATGCCTGGAACAGTACTTTTCGGAGCTGGTCGATGAAGAGGGGCTCATGCGTCTATTTAATAAGCAGCTATCTGGCGGAACGGAATTGCTTTCTTCCCGGTGACCGATAGAGGAGATAGGAAGTCCGGCTGATTGTGATCGGCTGGGCTTTTTTTGCATATCCAACGTGGCGGAGAATAAGGGTTGACAACGAATCGCTTGATTGCTAAGTTAGAATTGCTTGGATAATATGGTCTAACCATTATACACCTTTCAGTGGAGGCGTGCCGCCACCGTTCATTCGTTAGAGCCTTCCGATGGTTAAGATCACCATTAAACGAAAATGACAACGCTTCCAAATGGCTTCACAGCTGCTGGAGCAGAGGGGGGTGGAGAGTTCTAAGTAACAATGAAAAGTCCAACACGGTTGTTTGCAAACATGAAGAAATGGAATGGTGGATGATCAAACTAGGGTCTCAGGAAGGGATGGAACTATGAGGAAAAGTTATCTTTTGCTGATTTTCTTTCTTTTGGCAGGGCTTATGCCCTTCTCGCCTGGCGGATCGACTGCCCATGCGGACGAGTGGGCGGGGAGCGTGGGATATCTAAACAATGACAGCGCTCCTCAAAGCGGTCCGTTGGCCAATTTTGGCTATTCGGGCGGTGCGTACTTTGATTACTTCAACCGGAGTGTCGGGATCGACCTTGGGGTGTCCCGTACATTCAACGAGATTAGACTCCTTGACGAGAATAGCACCAACCGTGTCAATTCTAGCGCTAATCTTTCCGTCTACATAAGCAACGACAACTTGAGTTACACCCAATTAAGCGGATGGAGCTTTTTGAAAGCGGGCCAAGCAATCATCCTTCAGGGTTTCTCAGTGAGTGCGCGCTATGTTAAAGTCCACTCCCATTTTACCGATGCGGGATCTTCGGGAACTTGGCTGACTCAGTCCAATCTGCAGCACATGCTTGAAGTACGTCAAGTCGTGCCGCGATCCTCCTCCATTCCGGGGACGATCGGTTATGTCAATCAAGACCTCAACCCCTCAGCTATGCCGATAGGCAACTGGGGAACCGTTGTTGCGGCAGCATTGGATTATAATTATCGAAGCCTGGGGATCGATCTTGGCTCCTCCCAACCTTTCAATACGATTGAATTGGTGGAGACTCAAGGACCTTCACGTGTAGAAAAAACAGATTTATCTATTTATGTAAGCCATGACAACCAAACCTACACGAAAGTCTCGGATTGGAATTTTCTCAAGCTCAATAACCGGATCATCCTATATAACATAAACGCGACAGGACGTTATATCAAAGTTCATAACCATTTTGACGATACTTCGTTTACCTTTTCCAATACGAATTTGCAAAACATGATCTACGTATCGAACCGGCCGGCAGGGGAATGGACGGCGTCTGGCGGAGGGACGTGGCTGTATAAAAAATCCGTTCAGGTATCGAACGCCGGTACGTCCCCGATGTTAGACCGATCGGTGTATATCGCCAAATCCGCCTTGGGCACAGCTTCCTTACAGGCTGCCGGTAAGCTGCAACGGGACTTCAGGGACGTTCGGTTTGCCGATGAAGCGAACCATGAGCTGGCTTATTACATGGACGATAACGGCTTTTATGTCAACCTCCCGACGCTGGCACCAGGCCTTTCCACGGTTTACTTTTATTACGGCAATCCATCTGCGGAATTTGTCGGTGCCGGGCAGGAAGGTCTTCAAGTGGAGTATGGGAATAAAACTTTGGTGGAGCATTCCACTCCGGAGTTTAGGGATAATGTAAAACCCGAGAAGTTGGCCAACGGGGACATCCTGATGGTCGCCAACCGGGTAAGCTCAACAACCAGCGGCATTTATGCCAAATATTCCTCGGACGGCGGACGTACGTGGACAGCCCCAACCCAAATCGTGAACTTGAACGATGCAGGCCGGGATGAGCCGGCAAGCTTGTTCGTCGACCCGGCGACCGGGAAAGTATTCTTATTCTTCTACTCGTATTATGGCTACACAACCACCAATTGCTTGACCGCAGGAAACGCATGCCGCAACGATTTATACTATACCGTATCGACGGATCATGGACGCACATTTGCGCAACCGGTGAAAATAAACACAGGAACGCTTGAGTACAATGGAGCCACATATCCAATCAATTACAATGTCACATATACGAATCCGATTGAACTTGTAAACGGAGACTGGATTTTTCCTTTCGTCTACGTGAAGGCTCCGGATGGTTCTTTGGCGGTAAGCGTGCTGATTTCAACGGATAAAGGCACCACATGGACCAAAAGCGTGAGCCAGCTGGACGTAAGTTCAAGCGGAAGCGAAGCGGGACTGTCGGAACCGTCGATCGTGCAGCTGGCAGATGGATCGCTAAGAATGTATATGCGTCAGCAGATCGCAAGCAAGGTCAAGCTGGCGCAAAGTACATCAACGGATAACGGCAGAACGTGGTCGGTTCCGACGGATGCTCCCGTATTCTCATCCAATACGATGTCGGTCCTGAAGCGCCATAGCAATCACGATATTTTGCTGCTGTGGCCGGGGAACAACGCTTTCGGGGGAACCAGCTATTTGCGTAATCCGCTGACGCTCGCTTACAGCCAAGATGAAACCAACTCTTGGAGGGCTATGCGGGATTTGTTGGGAAGAACGCGTTTGTCTCAATCCGGGGTTAACCCTGCCAAGCAAGTGGCGACCCAACCGTCTTTAGTTGAGGTGGATCCGGATACATATTTGTTCGGCTGGTGGGGCTCGAATTGGTCAACGGCAACCACCCTGTTAGTCGAAGACTTGAACCGCTACTTGTATCGATCGCATGGCGTTTCTGACGATTTTGAATACTCGGATTTGAAAAATGACTATTGGTGGGAATTAGGAGGTTCGATTTCAACCAGTACCCAACAGTCCAAGAGCGGAGCCAGCGCATTAAGACTGCTAGACAATAATACAACCAATCTGACCGCCGGCAGCCGATTGTTTCCCGGGATCCGAAAAGGGACGGTCAAATTCAGCTTATATGCGTCTAATTTAAGTAATTTGTTTAGCTTTTCCCTGCGAGAGCCGTACTCTTATGTTCATAATGCGCCGGGAACGGTATTTCAGTTCATGCTGGAAACGGACGGTTCCTTGAGAGTGTACAATCGTGCGGGGAATCGTGTGGAGCTTCCGGTACAGACCGATCTTACAACCGGAACCTGGCATGATATTGAACTCCAATTCGATGTGGCGGCCAAGCAAATCGGCGTTTGGGTGGACGGCGCCTTTAAAGGGACTGTAGAAAATTATTTGGATGGCAATCTAATCACGCATTTCAATATTGCTTCCGGGAGTACCGCAGGAACAGGAACCGACGTCTATATCGACAACTTGATGATTCAGGACACGGAAGCCGGATTGCCTATAGCAGGAGCGGTCGGGGGTGAGCAATGGGCAGATTTTACGCCACCAAGTACTATGGCCGCCCTCAGTCCTGTCGAACCGAACGGCTCTGGCGGGTGGTACTCCAGAGACGTGACGGTAACTCTTGCTACCTACGATAACGTTCCGGGGGGAATCAGAACGGAATACCGGATCAACGGAGGGGGATGGTCTACATACGACCGAGCGTTCACCCTGACAGCTGATGGCATGAATAGGGTAGAGTATCGCAGTATGGACAGTGCCGGGAATGTGGAGGACGTGAAAGAAACGACAATCCGAGTGGACAAGACAGCCCCAATATTATCGTTAACGTTAGATGTCCCTAGCATTAAAGCGCCGAATCATAAGTTAGTTCCCATTCATGCAACATTGGATTATAGCGATGGGCTTTCTGGTATTCACTCCATTGAGTTACGATCGATTACCAGTAATGAACCTGATAATGGCATTGGGGACGGGGATCAGCCGAATGATATTCAAGACGCTGTATACGGTACTGACGATACATCGTTCAGTGTGCGTGCGGAGAGATCGGGTAAAGGGGTTGGACGGGTTTATACAATCCTTTATGCAGCTATCGACCAAGCAGGGAATGAAACAACCGCTTCCGCAACCGTAACCGTTCCTCACGATGGCTCTGGCGAATAGTGGTCTCCTAACTGAATGCTACGCCCAAGGACCTCTGGAGTGATCTGCTCCAGAGGTTTTATTTATGAACCACAAATAAACCAGTTGACTGCCAAACTTTTCATTTGATAAGATTTATATGTAAATAAAACTACATTTATGGAGGTGAAGCAGGACACTACATAGACGATTTAAAAACCAGTAAATGAAAGCGCAATCAATGTGTACTTTACCGAAGGAAAGGATGTGGAATGGATGGCTGTGAAAAGTTGGAGGAAGTGGTTGGTGTGGATGTTGGCGGTCATGATCACGGTCGGTGCGGTAGCCTTGCCGGGGAACCGGACGGAAGCCGCCGCTGTGAACCGGATATTCGGGCAACCGGAGGATCTCGGAAGCCCGATTAACAGTGTTGCCATCTATGACGGGGCGTACGGCAAAGAAGACGGCCGG
The DNA here is from genome assembly GCF_045062745.1 of Paenibacillus sp. HJGM_3. NCBI lineage: Bacteria > Bacillati > Bacillota > Bacilli > Caryophanales > Paenibacillaceae > Paenibacillus > Paenibacillus sp. HJGM_3. The sequence goes on along the minus strand of NZ_JBJGED010000001.1, from coordinate 315,390 downwards.
GATGTGCTCTATACGACATCCAGCGGGAGTCCTGCGCGGTTCCAGGTCGTCGACTTGGTATCCCGCCAGGTGCTTCGCGCGTTTACGCTGCCCGGCACGGACAGTTCTTGGACTCATTTGACCGCTCCGGACGGAACCGTCTATATAGGCGGGAACGGCAAGCTTTACCGGTACTTGCCGGCGACCAAGCAGGTGGAGGAGCTCGGAGGCGTTCCGGGCGAGACGGTCCTCTACGGTCTCTCCATAGATGAACAGGGGCGGCTCTATGCAGGCACCTATCCGAACGGCAAAGTGGTGTCGTTCAATCCGACTACACGGAAGTTCACCGATTACGGTGTCATGGAGGAAGGACAAAAGTATGTGCGAAGCACCGCTTACCACAACGGCTATCTGTACGCCGGCATCGGTGCGACTGGAAGTATTGTACGGTTAAATGTGGCGACAGGGGAGAAACAACCGGTACCGCTTCCGAACATTCCTGTGGTGACGGATTCGACCGGATTCGTCTACCAGATGGAGGTCGCCGGACATTATCTGGTAGCCGGTTTGTACAATGCGAGCAGCGTCTTGTTATTCTATGATCTGGATACGAACCAATGGAGCTCATCCTATCATGTGAATAACAAAGGGATCCACCTCGCCTATGGTCAACCCGGGAGCAACAAGGTTTACTTTGTCCAAAACTCGCATCTGATGGAAGTCGACATGACCTCCCTCGCCGCCACCGACACCGGCGTAACGATCGGTACCGTGCTGCGGGGGACCGCTTGGGTATCGATTCCCGGCGACCCGGAGCTGCCGGGCTTGTCTCTCGCGACGGTTACTTTCGGCGGCGCAGTCACATATATGAATCTGGAGACGAAGATCACCAAGTCGATCGAGTACCCGGTCCAAGGCAATCCGATTCCCATCCAAGCGCTGGAGAAAGGACCGGACGGCAAACTTTATATGAGCGGATACCCGGGAGGGAAGGCAGCCCGATTCAATCCGTCAACCGGATCGACGGAATCGTTCGCCCTGGGGCAAGCGGAAGGAATGGGCTCGTTCGGGAACAAGCTGTATTTCGGCATTTATCCCGGTGCCCACATCCAGGAGCTGGATCCGGCTCAGCCGTTCGCAGCCAATACGAATCCCAGAGAAATCTTCTCGATTCCGGAGCAAGACCGGCCTTTTGTGATCACCTCCGCCGAGAATAAGCTGTGGATCGGTACGATTCCGGAATACGGACATTTGGGCGGATCGCTTACCATGTATGACCCTGTGAATGGCGGCGCGCCTACCGTTTATCCGAATGTCGTGAACAATCAGAGTATCGTGGGGATCGCGGTACGGAACGGCAAGCTGTACGGATCTACTAGCATACACGGAGGCTTGGGGATCGATCCCGTCGAGACCGAGGCTAAAATCTTCACATGGGATATCGCGACAGGGACGAAAGTAAAGGAAGTGACGCCGGTCATCCCCGGTGCCGCGAAACCGACGATGATCAGCGGATTGACCTTCGGCCCGGACGGTCTGTTGTGGGGGGCGGCCGACGGCACGATATTCGCGATGAATCCCGACACCCTGGAAGTCGTGAAGAGCAAGACGGTGTACACCGGCGTGTCGAATTACGGACGCTGGCGCCCGGTGTATATTCGCCTGGGCCAAGACGGACTTCTGTATACGACGTTGTATTCCAAGCTTACTGTGATCGATCCGGATACTTTGACATCGTTTGAGCTGGCCGATACCACCCTCATGACGCTTGGAGACGACGGCAATATTTATTATTCCTATGGGACCAGCCTGATGAAGATTGCGGTCAAAGACGGGATCACACCAATTCCGATAGAAAAGAATTTGCCCCTGGCCAATCCGGGCTTCGAGGAAACCGGCAGCAATGGATCCATTCCCGGGTGGCCGTCCTTGTTCGCGGCAACTCCGAACGTCTCGTTCGAACGGAGCGCCGAGCAGCGGTTATCTGGCGCATACAGCTTGAAGCTCACCGACCGATCGACGACGGAAACCGTAGCGGTTGGCTCCAATCCGGTGGCGGTAACGCCTGGGGTTGACTACAAAGCCCGCGTGAACGTATTCCTGAAGGAAGGGCGAACCCTCGCCGTTTTATATTTCTACAATAGCCAGGGCAAGGAGGTTGGGAACAAATCGGTTCAAATCACATCGGGAGCGGGCAAGTGGCAGTCCTTCGAAATGAAGATGGCGGCACCTGCAGGAGCGAGTACGGCTAGAGTAGTTCTGTTCTGTTCTCAGCTGTGGATGACGACCGCCTATTATGACGATGTCTCTCTGACGGCGCTCGTTCAGGACACGGCGCCGCCGGTTACGAAGGCCGTTCTCGATGGACCGCAGCAGAACGGATGGTACACGGGTGACGTCCGTGTCGCGCTGGAAGCGAACGATGATGCGGCTGGAGTTAAAGAAACGGTTTACAGTACCGACGGAGGGACCACGTGGAACGTCTACGATCAGCCTCTCCTATGGTCCAAGGAAGGGAAGACTGCGATCAAATTCAGGTCAACCGACACTGTAGGCCATGTTGAAGCGGTACAGGAAATTTCAGTGCAATTGGACAAAACGGCTCCTTCGATTCGGATAGAAGCAAACGGAGCAGCACTCGAGAACGAGATGAGGCTGAATGCGTATCCCGGTACTCTGATGATCGCTGCTTCCGCACAAGACACCGTTTCGGGAGTTGTGTACCAGCAGCTTCTCGTCGACGGCAGAGAAACGGCTTCCGGAACAACAGTAGACTGGTCCGCGGAGCCCGGAGCGCATCTGATCCACGTGCAAGCAATCGATGCGGCCGGCCATACCGCCTCACAAACTGTAACAGTTCTAGTGGATGTGAGCCCGGACAGCATTCTCGCATGGATCAGCCAGTTGGAGGACAAGGGGGAACTGTCCCACCCGCTCCGCATGCAAGTGGAGAATGCCGTTCAACAAGCCGTCCATCAATGGCAGGTGCACGACTCCAATCAAGCCGTCAAGCATCTGGAGGATGCCCTGAAGCATTTGAGCGGGATCGAGAAGGGCCGTGAACAGGCCGTTCTACTCTTGAAGAGTCAAATCGGGGAACTAATCAGACTGTGGTCCTAGCTTGTGCGCCCTTTCGCTTCCTGACAAGGAGGCCGAAAGGGCTTTTTTTGGGGAGGTATATTAAAAAAATAATATATATATTGAAAATTAAGAATGCTAGTGTTACTATGATAGCGCATACAAGTAGGATACAACTGGTAATTTTGAAGGGAGTGAAGATGATGTATGGTAAACGGATCAACTTTCGAAAGGAGCCTGTATTATTCCTGAAGCACTATGTTCGTTCTTTGATTTGGACAGCTTTAATTGGCAGTTTGGTTTTCAATGCGTTTCCTGTGAGTTTTGCCCAGGCGGCCGACTCTCAACAAAGTGCTGCCGCTTCGGCGGTAGTCCCAGATCCTGGATTGGGCAATCTGCTGGCCAACCCGGGCTTCGAGCAAGTATCCGGGGGAAAACCGGTCAATTGGGTCATGTTCAACACATCGACCTATCAATCTGTGACCAATATGGTGTACAGCGGGTCCTACAGCGTCAAACTGACGAACAATTTGGTTGGGAACGGTGTGCGCAGCGCGAAAATCGACATATCCCCCGGAATTGTCTATAAAGCTTCCGTCTATTCGTATAACGAAAGCGGCGGTTCCCAGCTTTATCTGGAATTCTGGGACCGGAATAACACTCGGGTAGGTGTGAAAACGACCGGTCAATCGGTTCCTGCAGCCTGGACGCGGATGGAGGCCGAGCTGGCGGCACCCTCCAATGCGGTTACCGCAACCGTATTGATGTATCAGAACGCATCGAATAAAGGGGTGGCGTATTATGACGCCGCCTCGTTGACGATCGAGCCGACGACGCTGTCATTCACAGGGCTAAAGGAACGGTCCCGCTCGCCGGGCCTTGAGTCCGGTACAGTAGGAGAGGCTGTGCTGCTTAAAAATGTTCAGCCCGGACAATTCGCCGAATATGAGCTCCCAGTAGCCGGAACCGGCATCTACGACATCTCGCTGGAGGGCTTGACTTCCGCTGCCGGCGGTCAGGCGGATGTCCTGCTGGATGGTGAGTTGATCGGCAAGATGGATTACTACGGACAGGACGGCGGAAGGACCAGGCTGGCTTGGTCCAAGTCTCTCTCGGTGGGGACTCACATCCTGAAGCTGGCCGGTGCCGGGAAGAATCCGGATTCGGCCGGATCCGACTTGCTGCCGCTGCGGGTGACGTTGTTCCTGAACGTGATCAAGGAGAAGCTCCAGCGGTTGAATGACGACCTGGACAGCGCTCAAAATCTGCTCGATGCGGCCAATGCGAAGCTGCTGCCGGGTGATGCGGCCGCCGATCGCTATTTACATGCGAAATCGGCGGAGCTTGCGGGGACGATCCAGTCGCTCCGCGATCGCGGCCGGCAGCCGGATGTCGATTATGCGGGTGCGATCGCCCTCGTTAACGAAGCCGGTAAGCTGGTTTGGGATATCAAGCGCTTTACGAATTTCGCTGAAGTGCGCCTCGCTCAGCCTGGCGGAAGCTTCGGCATGGCCACCGCCGATTCGATGGAGCTCGTCTATCCGCTCGACTTGCCGTGCCTATGCACCACGGATCCTGCCACTGTGTCGCTGGCCCAGGGCGAATATGAGAATATCCAGGCCGTTGTGATGCCATACGGTGAAGCTTTGACGGCTGTAACCGCACAGGTCGCCGGCGTTATAGGACCTGATGGCGAAGCCGTTCCGGAATCAATGCTTCATGTGGCCGTATCGCCGTTAGGCTCCGTGAACGTCAAGCCGACCAGCTCCTACTCCATCCCGGCCACGGCCAACAGCCCAGGGAATTATTACGGCTGGACTCCGGATCCGGTCCGCTCGGATTTGTCCAGTGTCGATGTCCCCGCCGGGACCATGCAGCCCTACTGGATCGAAATGCATGCGGGCGCGCTCATCAAACCTGGAACCTACCGGGTGAAGGTCGCTTTTCAGGCGGCCAATACGCCGGTTCAGACGATGGACATCCAAGTCAAGGTTTGGCCATTTGAGATTGCCGACCGCCCGAAGCTGGCCACGTCCATGACCACGAATCCGCAGAGCTTTTATTTGACTTACGGAATCACCGATCCGGAAGAGCAGGAGCGGATGAGGGACCGATACTTAGACTTCCTGGAGACGTTCAAAATCGAACCGGACCTGATCTACCGGAACACGCCGCCGACGGTCGAGGAATTGAAAAAAATCGAAAGCAAATGGGGCCTGCGCCAGTTCAATGTCCTTTATATTGATCCTCGGGTAGGCTTCGACTTGAACAAACCGGAAACATGGCAAACTCGGATCGATTATTTGCTGAATACGATCGGGGACGCGATGGCGGAATACGAGTTGGCCGGTTTGGCCGATAAAGCTTACATTTACGGGTTTGATGAAACTCGTGCCGAATACAACAAGCTTGTCAAAGAGATTCTGAGACAGGTTAAGGCGCGTTTCCCGAATGTGCCGGTGATGAGCACCTATCTCGATGGAACCCTCGGTGTGCAGTCGGGATTGGAAGGCTTGATCGATATATGGGTGCCCGGCGTGCAAGCCATCAACCAAAGCGCGAAGGCGGCCGCTCAGCAGCGGGGCGATCAAGTCTACTGGTATTTGCATGTGAGCGTAAGATCGCCGAATCCGAACTGGTTTAACGGCTACCTGCCGAGTGACACGCGTGTTCTCTTGGGACCGCTGTCGCACAAGTTCCAGTTCGACGGATTCCTGTACTACAACATCAACCGTTGGATCGGCCGGACTCCAATGAGCGACGGTATCTTAAGCAATTGGGATCCGCGTACATTCCCGAATGCCGACGGAGACGGCTCGCTGTATTACCCGGGACCGGATGGCCCGCTTGCTTCGCAGCGGCTGCACAACTTCCGCGACGGCATGGAGGATTACAATCTTTTAGAGGAGCTGCAGGTCCGTATCGATCACGCGGAAGCTAGCGGAGAATCGAGCGATGTTCTTGCTGAGGCTCGCGACCTGCTTCATGCCGGGGCTATAGCCACCAATGAGAGAACCTATACCAAAAGTGCAGGCGCGTACCGGGAATGGCGGGAGCAGGTTGCCGGGATGACGGTCAAGCTGTCGAAAACGATTGCGGTGAACCGGCTTCAGGAGCTGTTGAGTGCCTATGAGACATCGGGCGATCTCAAGATGCCGCTGCTCGCCCAACTGAACAATAATCTAACGCAAGCTGTGGATCATCAACAAAAGGGGCAGGCCGCACAAGCGGTGAAAAGCCTTGAGGATTTCCAGAAGCACTTGAACAACCCGGCTCTGCAGGGCTCGATCAGCGAAACCGCCAGAACGATGTTGATCGCCCATGTAGAGCGGCTTATGGCAATCTGGCAAAGCCAGTAACAATAAATGGGTCATCCCGATTCAGGGATGACCCATTTATGCTCGCCAGCATCTGTTAGGCCACTGCACTCAAGGGTTGTTTCGATGCAGCCGCTCTTTGTTTTTTGTGATAGCACACGTAAGAGCCGGCGATGATGCCAAATCCGATCGGGAACATCAACCACCCGCTGGCAGGATCGCCCACGGCGATGCTGGAATACATCGCTCCCAACAAGTCGAAGAAGAGACCGGCATAAGCCCATTCCTTCACGCGCGGGAAACCTGGAATTAGGATGGCCACAAGTCCTAATAGTTTGGCAATGCCGAGAAAGGGAAGAAGGTAGGCGGGATACCCCAAATGCTCGAATAATTCTACCGCGCTCGGGACAGACATGACATCCGGAATAGCGCCGCCACCCAATAGCAATACAAGCAGCCCTGTAAAAATCCAGTACATGATGTTGAGTTTTTTCATGAATACTCACGTCCTTTTTTATCGTTATTGTTGTTCAAGCTCCCAATGGACTTACGATTTTTGGCTCTTTTGCAATTCGCGCAAGTAGTCTTCCAGATTGTCGAATCGGTCCTCCATGGCGCGCCGGAAGGACTTCACCCATGCGTCCAGCGCCGTGAATGGCTCGGGTCGGAGCCTGTAGATCCGGCGGTTGGCGTCGGCCTTCACTTCCAATATTCCACTGTCGATCAGCACCTTCAAATGCTTCGAAGCTTGGGGCTGGCGAAGCCCCAGCCGGTAGGCGATTTCCCCTACGCTCAGAGGACCGTCGCGCAAAAGCTCCACGATATCCATGCGATTCGGTTCGGCTAATGCGCTCAGCTTCGTCATGTCCATGCCCGGATTCTTATTCCCTGACATGTCGCTCACCTCATTAAGTGATGGTTGATATAATCTCATCTCCTTCATCACGTGGTTATCTTCCTTGATTAGAATATACATCATACGGAATATTCCTGTCAAGGAATATTAAAATAATTTCTCGGCGTTTGCCGGCGCAGGTAAACTAGTTGGAGCAACGAAATGTATGGTAAGGAGAGGAGGCGGGATGATGTATCTCGACCAGAGGCCGGTGGCCGACTATCGAATGGAGGCCGTCGATGATGGGGTCATTCTTCATCACGGAGACGGGCCTGACCGGTGCGATGAGAATGGAGCGCGGGAAGCGGTATTGTTTGAGGAGGAGGGCGTCTATCATCTGTTCTACGATGGGTGCGGATCGGACGGCTGGTTAGCCTGTCTCGCGACCAGTACGGACCTGAAGCACTGGAAGAAGCACGGGCCGATACTTGACTACGGCTTGCCTGGAGAGATGGATCATGCGACGGCAACGTCTCCTTGGGTCTACAAGGAAGGAGCTACGTGGCATATGTTCTATGTCGGATCGCCGCTTGCCACGCCGCCGCCGGATCGCATCCCCATGATGCCTTATTTAACGATGAAAGCCTGTGCAACCTCGCTTGCCGGTCCCTGGATGAAGCAGCCGGGTGTCGTACCCTTCCGGACGAAGCCTGGAACGCATTACTCGGATACGGCAAGTCCGGGTCACATTATCCGGTACGGAGGGGAGTATTTGCAGTTTTTCAGTGCGCAGGTCATCGAGGGGAACCGTGTCCGGAGATCCATCGGTCTCGCCCGTACCCAGGACCTGAACGGCGCCTGGTCGATCGATCCGGAACCGATTGTACCTCTGGAGGAACAGATTGAGAACAGCTCCGTTTATTATGAACCCGCGAACGAAACATGGTTTCTGTTCACGAATCACATCGGCCTGGACGAGCAGGGAGGCGAGTATACCGATGCGATCTGGGTATATTGGAGTTCGGATCCGACTGTGTGGAATCCGGCTCATAAAGCCGTCGTGCTCGACGGACGCAACTGCAGCTGGTCGAAGGTTTGTATTGGTCTGGCCACGGTGCTGCAGGTGGGCGATCGGCTGGCGATGGTATACGATGCTCCGGGCGGCACCAGCGCAAGCCATATGAACCGGGACATCGGCCTGGCCTGGCTTGCACTTCCGCTTGTTCCGCCGAAGTAACACTTGCACGTGACGCGACGTCATGTTTTATAGTAGAGTTAGCGGCAAACAGATGCACATCAAAAGGAGCGTTTACAAAATCGATTCGAAACAAGGGAGCTGAATATCATGACCGAACGATCTGCCTTTCATAACACTTTCGTTGTCGAACGGCTGTATAAAGCCTCGCCTGCAAAGGCTTTTGCCTACTGGGCGGACCCTCGCCTGAAAGAGCAATGGTTTTCGAAAGCGGATGCCTTTGACTTCCGCGTCGGCGGTGGAGAAAGCAGTCAAGGAGGGCCTCCCGGCGGACCGGTATTTGCCTTCGATGCCCGGTACCAAGATATAGTGCCTGAGAGACGCATCGTTTACACCTATACTTTGGATATGGACGATACGCGGATTTCCGTTTCCGCAACAACCGTCGAATTCAAGCCGGAGGGCGAAGGCACAAGGCTGATTTTTACCGAGCAAGGCGTCTTCCTGGACGGCCATGATACCCCGGCTCAGCGCGAGCACGGTACCAACGAAATGCTGGACAAGCTGGGTGTGCTGCTGGAGATCGGCTAACCTACGTTAATCATGCAGAGGAGGAAGCGGTATGACGGAGAACCGTACGGCAAACAACGAAATCAGCGCTGCGGAAGAAAACGAATTTGTAGCATCGCGGGTGATGAATGCATCCCCTGCACTCGTTTACGAAGCCTGGACAAATCCGGAGCATTTGGCACAGTGGTGGGGTCCGAACGGGTTTACGAACACGTTTCACGAATTTGATTTACGGCCGGGAGGGTTATGGGAGTTTGTGATGCATGGACCGAACGGAGTCGATTATCCCAATAAAAGCGAATTTGTCGAAATTGGGCCTGAACGGATCGTGCTGCGGCATCTGTCCGCCCCCCATTTTCAGCTAACGGCAATCTTTGAGGATCTTGGCGGCAAAACCAGACTGACTTGGCGCCAGCTTTTCGAAGACGCAGCTATATTCAACGCCATCAAAAAAATCGCCGTTCCAGCCAACGAGGAAAATCTGGACCGGCTCGAAGCGCAATTGCAGAAAATGTCTTGAGTCCTGATCTGTGAGATCGACTGGCCGGCCGAAGGGCCGGTTTTTTGTCGCAAAGACTAGGATCTCCTCATCGTCTTAATGTGCTAGACTACTCGTATAACACTTGTTAGGGGCCCATAAGAAGATGAAGACATTCACCATCATGTATATTGAAGACGATCAGGAAATTGGTTCCTGGTCTAGAGACTTTTTGATCGGGCAAGGTTATGAGGTGATCTGGAAAACATCTGGCCACGGCGCGGAGGAAGTATTAGAGCGATGCGATCTGGTCATTGTGGACATTATGCTTCCGGGTCTGGACGGATTCACGGTTGGTCAAAGGCTAAAACGGATCAATCCCGCCATTCCCATCCTGTTGCTTACGGCCAGAACCGCGATCGAGGATAAGCTGACAGGCTTGGCCTTTGCCGACGATTACATGACGAAGCCGTTTCATCCGGATGAGTTGGTTGCCCGAATACAAGTCCTCCTCAGGCGTACCGACGTTGCTGCACCGGAACAACTTCAGATCCGGCATTTAACGATCGACCGGAAAGGACACGGTTTATGGAATTCCGAAACCGGGGAAGAGATTGTTCTTACAGGTAAGCAGTTCCATATATTCATGTACTTCTTGGACCATCTGAATCAGGTCTTAACCCAGAAACAAATTTATGAAGCTGTTTGGGGCGAGCCGCATTTGAGCGGAGATAAAACGTTGACCGTGCATATTAGGCATCTGCGTGAGAAGATCGAGCGGGATTCCGGGTTCCCCCAAATTATCGAGACAATCCGTGGTGTCGGATACAGGGTGCGATCATGAGGATCCGAGGCTCGTTGATGAGCAAATACCTGATCCTTATTTTGACGGCCTTACTGCTGTGGCCCGTCATCCCGGCAATGTTTTATTTACCGGGCTATATACTCAGGGATCATCCGCTGCATCGTCCGGAGGAGATCACCCGTATGTGGCGGCAGGAGGCAGTCAAGCTGGACGGTGCCGGAAGGGATAGGATTCAGGAGAGACTAAGTGAGTTGAACGCAGAGTATCCGGATGCTGAGATGTTCTGGGTGGACCAGACGGGGACAACGAATGCTGTCGCGAACCGCCCGGAAGATATACCCGAACGGTGGACATATATGGATGCTCTCGCCTTCCGGACGCAAGACTATGTACATGGGAAGTTTGCCATAACCTCCCTTATCGGAGACGATCCGAAGCAAGGGTTTATGGTGATGCGGCTCCCCGAATCCCATATTCTTTCTGCGGAAATGTCGCTTTCGGGAAACAAGCTGCTGGTCCTTCTGTTTTTCATAATCTGTCTGACCTTCTTCATGCTGTCGTGGCTTTTCTTCGTTCGTCTTCGCAGAAGACTGGTCATGCTTCAATCAGCGATGACGGTAAACGATACTAGACAGATTCCAGATGAAGTAGTCATTAGCAAGGATGACGAGATCGGAGAGCTCGAAGGAGCGTTTAATCGGATGGTCCGGCAGCTCAAGGACAGCCGCAATCGGGAGCGGGAGGAGGAAGAGCTGCGCAAGCAATTCATCTCCAATATATCTCACGATCTCCGGACGCCGTTGACTGTGATCCGGCAGCATGCTCATACCGTTCGCAAAGACCCGGCTTCTTCCCAGGGACAGGCTTCACTTTCCGTCATCGAGCATAAGCTGGATGAAGTAGGCGAGCTGATGGACAACCTTCTGTCATACACACTGCTTTCGGCGGGGAAGTATTTGCTTCGCTTGCAAACCATCGATATCGTTGAAGAAGTCAGGAACCGGGTTGCCGACTGGTATCCGGTATTCGAGGACAAGGGCTTTGATGTACATGTCGAGCTACCTGAGCTTCCGTTAACATGGGTTGCCGACCCGCTATGGTTAAACCGTATTCTTGACAATGTGTTTCAGAACGTAGTTCGTCATGCTGGTTCGGGCCGGTACATCGGCATTCAAATCGTTGTTGTCGACGGGCAGCGGATGCTAGTGGTGAAAGACAAAGGTCCTGGCACCTCGGGTGAGTCACCTGAGAAAGGAGCTGGGATCGGGTTGTCCATCGTGTCGATGATGGCCAAGGAGATGGGCATGAACTGGAAATTGAAATCCAACGCAAACGGAAGCCAATTTTATATATGGAAGGAAAAGAAGCTGCAGTGTGAGTCATCTTAGATGATTGCATGCAGCTTCTTTTTTATTTGCCCAATCTATTAGAGCTCCTAAAGCCTTCCGTCGGAAGAATTTAACCTAAACTTAAACTTAAGGTCACTTTACTTTTCGATAAGGGAGGTAGAATGGGATAGGATGTGATCCCGCCACTAGCAGATAGAATTATCTAAGGAGGTAAGTAAACATGCAGTCTGACAACATGACAGTTTCGGCACAGCCGCAGGCTCCGCATTGGATGAAGATGAGTAGAATTTACGGCTACAGCGCTGCCATAGCGGTGACTCCGTATCTATTGATTAAAATGGCCTGGACTTTCGGTCTCTTCATACCGACCGAGCAAATGGGCGACACTAGCTGGCGCGCGATCAACGCAGCTACCGCAGTGATCGCAATTATCGGCATCCTGCTGGCGCTGGCTTTCAGCCGGCCGTGGGGTACGCGTTTACCCGCATGGCTGGTTGCCTTCCCCGTGTGGGTGGGCACCGGCCTGCTCGTTCCCATGCTGATCTTGGCACCGGTTCTCGGCCCGGCAGCCATGACTCGGGATAAGGGGGCGGGCGCCGCCGACGTCTGGGTCTACGAGCAATTGTTCGTCATGGTTTCGCTGGTTGGAGTCGGCATTTGTCTGCCGATCGCCCTAGCCGGGTACGCAAAGGCACGGTGGCCGGAGGCGTTCGGCGGTTCCCTCGACTATAGGGAGTTGAAGGGAAATACCTGGCAGTTGCAGCAAACCTTGGCCAGGCTCGTTGGAGCCGGCTGTATCCTGCTGGGTATCATCAAGGTGTTCTGGGCGGCGGGCGGCACGCTCGGCATTGACCCGGCGAGGCTGGACGAACGCGATGTGTGGTGGCATCTGCTGACGTTGAGTATCGGAGCATGGTCCTTAGCGGGGGCGTGGGGACTGCTGGTGCTAACTTCCCGCAACGGGTCGCGAAGTTTCCTGCCCCCGATGGCGTCGGCCTGGATCTCGTCGGGAATGCTGTTCTCTTACAATCTCTTTTCCGCCATTCGCGAGGATTCGCAGTTTTCCCCGGAGTACACGCTGCTGCGGGTGCTGACCACGGAGGCCGGTGTCGTCCTAAGCGTGATAATGGGGATGATCCTTCTGCTAGTGCTGCACGATCGACGACGAGCCTTGGATAGTCAGTTCGATAATTATGAGGTGATAAGGAATGAACGTTAAGAAAAAAAATTGGGCAGGGTATGCAGCGTTCGTATGCGGGTTGTTATATGCTGTTCCGCACTTTTGGTGGGGCTTAGGCGTTTCGGTTGGTTTCCCGGGAGATTATGCAACGGCACCAGACGAAGCAGAGTCACGAATCATTGGCTATTGGATCATGGGGGCGTTGGCCGTGTTTGTTTCCCTGTTCGGATTATCATTCGTTTATCCATGGGGTGAGAAACTACCTAGATGGCTGAAGGTCATTCCCGCATGGGTCGGGTGTGTTGGATTATCCATATGGGGCTTTAGCTTCTTTGTTTTGGAGTTTCAATTTGCGATCGGACGCGTTGTGTCCGCTCCCGCTTTTGCGTCACAAGATGCAAGTCCTATGGCAGCATGGGGATATGTATGGTACGCACTGTTCCTTGGTTGGGGAATCTCGCTAGGCTTTGCAGCATATATCGAGTCAAAAGTTACAAAAATCAATAGTCATTACTAATTGTCTGGGTTTAGTAACAGTTCGACTCGCTGAACCGCCATCACATCGGGTACCCGTTTGGGTGCCCTAAATTTCACTTCAATCTCGAGGGGGAAATTCTCCCTTGTGGTTCTAGGTCTTGTTTCTAGTTGGTTGGATTAATGATACCATCTTTTATGTATATATCTTCCAGGGGCGGAGATGAAACGTGCACCATCTACTATTAACGAAGGTTAGGTTAACAATACAGCTCAATTCGGCAAAAACAGGTCAAAACTTGTTAGGGGAGTAGGCTTAATAGTAAGGTTTACTTTACAAGATGGAATTGAGTGAGGTTTTTGAAGGGATCTAGGGGGAGCGGATATTCTCGCATTCGTTTGGTCGCTCCCTATCAGTCTTTAAGGTCTCACTTTTTTGCCAGATACGCTGCCCAATGGAACAGTCCAATAGCGAAACATCTTAGTTAAACCGCTCGATCATCATTCTCCTGTAATGGCCGGGACTTGCGCCGTACAGCGATTTGAAAAAGCGGATAAATGGAAACGGCTGTTCATAGCCGACCCGATTTGCGATTTCATGGATCGTCAAATCGGAAGTAGCCAGCAACGACTGCGCTTTCTTATATCGCTGCGATTGAATATATTGCAACGGAGAAATGCCGAACGCCTCTTGGAACTCTTTATGGAAATGCGATGTAGAGATGAACATTAGGCCGGCTAACTGAGATATGATTATTTTCTCATTCAGATGGCTTTCGATATAATCGAGTACCGGTTGGAAACGCTGAAGTTTACTGATTTTCTCAATGCCCCCGGATTTGTAGCGAGAAAATGACATGATCAGCTCCAGCACGACGTACATAAGCTGCTTCACAAGGCTGGATGCACGTAAAAGCTCGCCGGGATCAGACCGCTCAGCATGAACGAGCTCGTTAATTTGCGTTTGCAGCCTCCTTACCTCGTTTCCAATGGATACAGGGGATACATAAGGAACATCGAACAGTTCTAGCAGCGGAAAATGTTCAAATACAGTGAAATTGAAATTAAGCCAGTGCGAGACGATGTCGCGGTCGATCAGTTGCAACGTGTAGGGCTGATTGGCCGGTATATACAGCGCTTGCCCCGGATTCACGATAAACGTTTCATGCTCCAATGTAATTTGTACAAGCCCGTCGGTAATCTGAGTCAGCAGCGCCCACGGCTGGACGCGAATGGAAGTGAAGTAGCTTTTGCCGTGATACATGCCTAGCGTGGAAGTCCCACATTCGAAATCGGACAGCCTCAGTGTCCTGAGCAAATGAACGAGGCGGAAAGCATCTGGCGAACGTTGCATACGAGTCCCTTCCTTACCGATATTCACCTGATACCCCGAAAAGAGGCTGTACTACGCGGTGTCATGCTACCATTATAGGGGGTATTGGGTCGCAGTCAATACGAATCTTGCAGGCGTTTCGAAAGTGCAGAGGATATGTGTACTCGATTGCACAATCCGTGCTTTTTGTCCGAAGGTCCATGTGTGATAATGGCTTTGCAACACATGAGCGCTTGAGTGAGCGATAAGCCAAATGGGCAACGAAGGGTGACAAACAAAGTGAAGTCGGTAGTTTTGTTCTGGTGGGTGGCGCTGTCATTCCCACATCTCAAGTCAGAAGCTAATTAACTCCCTGGTTGGAATGTAAGAGCTTTAACTTTAGTTCGGCAGCATGTACAGTCATCCAAACGAACCGAATAAATATTAGGAGGTTAAATCAGGATGGTAAAAACAAGTAGAAAGTGGGTCCCTGCTTTACTTGCCTCTGTATTAGTTACAGGCGTAGTTGTTGCCGGGTGTTCCTGGACTCCGGTTCGTCGTCGACATCGCCTAGTCCGTCTGGCGCAACGAGCTTCTCTTTGCCATCCAGCGGAATGATCAGCCTGGTTTTCCCCAGGATGCAAAAGTAACTTGATCGTCCAACCTTACCCTTTTACCGCTCCTACGAATTGACCTTGAATGCTCGTGAACTTCGCGGCTCATGCTACCAGAGACATCATCCTGATCGACGTCGAGACGGGCGCCGGGG
Organism: Paenibacillus sp. HJGM_3; assembly: GCF_045062745.1. Taxonomy (NCBI): domain Bacteria; kingdom Bacillati; phylum Bacillota; class Bacilli; order Caryophanales; family Paenibacillaceae; genus Paenibacillus; species Paenibacillus sp. HJGM_3. The sequence goes on along the minus strand of NZ_JBJGED010000001.1, from coordinate 300,049 downwards.
AATCGATCCTCATTCCGGGGGACAGCGGGGCTTGGGCGTTGTACAATTGGAACGACGAGAAGCTGATCGTAGGCAGATGCCCGGGTTTCGACTACATCTATAAAAATAAATTATTAAGGCGGAAGCTGCATGAGTGAAATAAATATCCGTGAAATGCAATTGGAAGATAAAGCAATTTTGCAGGACCTTTTTGATGTTATGGGGGAGGAGAGTGCTTTATTTTTTAATGTCAATCACGGAAATGAAAAGAGAATGATGGGCTATTTTGATTCCACGGTAAAGGGATTAAAATTCTTTCTTGCTGTGGAAAACAACCGCTGTGTTGGAGTTATGTTTATTCGGGACATAGACATAAGTGTGCCGTGGTTCGGTATAGCCGTGCGGGACGGTATGCACGGCAGAGGTATCGGTACCTTATTGATACAATATATAACGGATTATCTTAAAAACCGAGAATACGGCGGATTGCTGCTGACAACTGCACAGACCAATTTCCAAGCGCAGCGCCTGTATGAGAAATGCGGTTTTGAACGGTGCGGGGTACATCCTTCCGGAGAATATCTGTATATTTTAAGATTTCGCAGAGCATAAAACGAGAGGATATTAGCGAACTCTTCTGACTTCATGAAGTTGCTGTCTGCAAGCGTCTGTTCGGTTTCGCGCAATACATAGGATCTTTGGGTTGTAATTCCACTTTCGACGAGAAAGAAATGTCGGATGACAAGAACATTATCTCATTAAAGGCCGCGTAGATCGCGGCTTTTTGCGTTATGGGATAAAGTTCTTGTCAAAATTGAATGACAAGAACTTTATCCCATCATTGGGTCGCAGTCAAAACGAATCTTGCAGGTGTTTCGAAAGTGAAGAGGATATGTGTACTCGACTGCACGATCCGTGCTTTTTGTCCGAAGGTCCGTGTGTGATAATGGCTTTGCAACACATGAGCGCTTGAGTGGGCGATAAGCCAAATGGGCAACGATGGGTGACAAACAAAGTGAAGATCGGTAGTTTTGGGAGGTGGAAAGATTTTGTAGGCGCGTGATTCGGCTTTTGTTCGGTCAAAAGACAAAGTGGATATCGTCGTACGAAGCTGAAATCGAGCAAGTAGGAAGTGATTCGCAAGCTACTGGGTGAAGGGGGCGTTATACGGCGAGAACATGTCAAGGATTTGTTTTTTCTTGATGTAAGCGCTGTCATCTTAATCGGTTACTTCATTGTTACAAAGTTGCAAGACCATGTTTCAAGCAATCCAATTTATTCAATGGGGTGGGTCTATATGAAAAAATGGAAAGGTGCAGCATTAGCCCTTGCGATGGCCATCGTTTTGCTGATTGCTGGATGCGGTGGCGGGAATGAAAGCGGCGCGAAAACGGAAGGGACGGCCACATCGGGCGGCAATACGTCTGTGGAACCAGCGAAGCCGGTCAAGCTGCTCGTCATCACGCCAACGGGCGGCAACATGGAATGGTTTATGACCCGATACGGCAGTCAGATTCAGAAAAAGTATCCCCATTATGAGTTTGAAGTGGTGGAGAGCGTCGGAAACAATGTGCAAGCACTCATTACAGAGCAGCGCAAGGTCGACCTGATTATTTCCTCCGTCAACAACTACCGTTCCAGCCTGCTCGAGCTGTACGGCGGCGATATCTCGGATCTGATCGCGAAGCACAAGTTCGATCTCAACCGTCTCGAGCCTTCATATGTAGAAGCGGCGAAGGTGGACGGGAAAAACCAGAACGGCTTGCCCTTGTACGATTTGCGGCTGACGCTGTATTACAATAAAGATATTTTCGATAAATTCGGCGTTCCTTATTTGAAAAATCATATGACTTGGGAAGAAGTGGCGGAGGTTGCGACGAAGCTGACGCGAATCGATGGCGACGTGCAGTACCGCGGATTTATTGCCCACCCGAACCCGTTGCTTGTCTCTAATCCGCTTTCAATTCCGTATACCGACGAGAAGGGCGAGAAAGCCGTATTGCAGACTGACCAGTGGAAATCGTGGATTAACACGCTGCTGCCGTTGTATAAAGCGCCGGGCTATGACGCCAAGCTTCTGAACGATGCGCGGAACGTCTTCGTCAAAGAGAAGACAAGCGCCATGTTCCTGGCGATGAACTCTGACGCTCCGAAGCCTGAGGAAAATATGAACTGGGACGCGGTCAGCCTGCCAGAGTTGAAAAGCTTGCCGGGCGTCGGCTCGCAGCCATACCCGGTCATTATTACGGTAGCTCCGACGAGCCAGCATCGGGATGAAGCGTTCCAAAGCATCGCCCAGCTTTTGACCGATGAAGTGCAAACGGCGATCACCTCCGACTTTGCCGCGATTACGCCGCTGAAGAGCCAGGCGGTGAAAGAAGCTTTCGGCCGCAACGTAGCGCAGTGGAAAGGGAAAAACGTTAGCGCAATCGCTGCACTAAAGCCTGCTGCGCCAGCCCGCGCCGGCGTGTTTGATTCGAACGCGACAGGCGCGATGAATAACGCCATCCTATCCGTCATCGCCGGAGAAACCGATCTGAACTCGGCTCTGCGGACCGCCGAAGAGCAAGCGACCAAGAAGATCGCCGAAGCGATTCAGATGAAAAAGTAACGAATAGTCCCCAAATCAAATGATTTTGATTTGGAGATTTGACCCAGGTGTCGTTTTTTAGATGGGGGAGGATAAATAATGACAGGCGAATTTTAACAGCTATTGGCAAAGCAAAATTAGCCAGTGCAACCTCTGAAAATCAGCTTGAGATTACACATGTCGCCGTTGGTGATGGCAATGGCTCATATCCTGTTTTGACTGAAAATATGGTAGCATTGGCTAACGAAGTTTGGCGTGGTACTGCTTCTACACCAATTCATGATACACAGGCACCAAATACATTGATGTTTGAGTCCGCTATTCCACCAGATGTTGGCGGCTTTACCATTCGAGAGATTGCTGTTTTTGACAGATCAGGTGCAATGATTGCAATCGGGCATGTTGACCCTGCACAGCAAAAACCACTACCGAAGCAGTCAACTGGCATCCATATGACCGTACGTATCATGATCGCACTGGCAAATGCTGCTGAAACAAATCTTTTCTTCGTTGCATGGCTGACGTACGACGGACTGAGATTGAATTTTTCGGCTATGCCATTCAAGGTCAGATGATGCAATATTTGTAAATCGAAGAACCGGGATTGGAGCGAATCTCGTGATGTGGTGCGGCAACAGCAGCGTAGCCGTGCCCGGTCGAAATGCATGCGGAACCCCGTTTATCGTCTCAGTTCCGTGCCCGTCGATCACAAATGAAAATTCGGCAAAGTCATGATAATGGATGGAGCTGTTTTCAAACCGGTTTATGGAGATGTAAAAAGGAAATTGTCCTTTGGCCATATTGAATAAGCAACCGCATCCTGATATACCGGATATGCCTTTCATCCAACCCCACCGCCTGACAGAAAATATGGCACAACGAAACGATAGAATGACACACTTTGCAACTATTTTCAGTTTATCATGAAGTTGCATTACAGATAAGGGGAGTCAAGCAATATCAAAACAGGGGGGATGCTGCTTGAAGGAAACAACGGGTTTTTGGCTGATCAAACTTTGTTTTTGTCCTTTACAAACTTCATGAATGTGGTAATATCGTCATTTGCACTCCCTGATTCGAATGTAAGCGCTTCACACTAGGCAGCACGTACAGTCATCCAACGTCTTTCAAAAACATTAGGAGGTCAAATCAGGATGGTAAAAACAAGATCAAAGTGGGTCCCCGCAATAACCGCTTCTGTTCTGGTTGCGGGAATTGTTATCTCCGGCTGCTCTAAAGGCTCCGATTCCCCAAGCCCAAGCGGCGGTACGAACAAGGCCAGCGAAGAACGCATCAAGATGACGATGTTCTACAACGAAGCCGGTATCAAAACCCCTCCGGGATTTGACCGCAGCAATAATCCGCTCGTTAAGATCGTAGAGGATTATGCGAACGTCGACCTGGAGTTCGACATTCCGCCTTATGTGGAGTACACCACTAAGCATAACCTGGTGCTCTCTTCCGGCAAACTACCTGACATTTTCCATTCTACTATTCCTGACGAGACTTTTAAAGCCGCTCGTGATGGCGCCTTCATCGATTTGAAAAAATATTATGACAATTCGCCAATGCTGCAAAAGGTCGTTACTCCTGCCATGATGGAATTGGGCAAGGATCCGGTCAGCGGCAAATATTTCCGAATCCCGATGGCCTATGACAAAGGGCCGCAAGGCGCAGGTATCCTCGCCCGTTACGACCTTATTCAAAAATACAACTCCGGGAAATGGCCGACCTCCGTACCAGAGTGGATCGAGTTGATGAGGAAGATCAAGAAAGCGGAGCCGGATTCCATCCCGATGACGTTCCGGATCATCGGAGACAATATGTTTGCCTACGGCGGCGGCACGATCTACGGTCTGTACGGCGCGTCTCCTTACGACTGGCGGATCGAAGGCGGCAAGGTGATCCCGAACGTAATGACGGCGGAATTCAAAGAGGCGTCAAAAGTCATGCGCGACCTGTATACGGAAGGTCTTTTGGACAAAGAGTTCGCCACGACGGACAGCACCAAATACTACCAAAAGCTAGCTGAGAAAAACGTCCTCTGGCAATGGAACTCAATGGACCAAATTCTTCCTTATCAAGTAACCCTGACGCTGCCTACGGCTACAGGCAATCAGAAATCGCAGATTTGGGGAGTTGCTCCTCCGCTGACAACTAATCCGGCCGTCCTGAAGGACAGAAAGTATGCAATGGGCGGCGTCGGATTGCCGATTACGACCCACGGCTTGTATATTCCGACGAGCAACAAAAATCCGGATCGCACCTTCAAGGTAATCGAGGGCTTCGCGCAGGAGCAATTGAAGGATAAGATTTTCTGGGGCGATGAAGGCAATACTTACACCATTAAGGACGGTAAGCGTGTGGCTGACCCGGCTAAGATGAGCGCTGAAGATCACGCTTGGAAACGTCAATTCGCCTTCTTGTTCGGCTACACGGACGGTCAGGACGCACAAAATGCCAACTTCGAAGCGCAACTGGGCAAAGAGATCTTCACGAACATCCAAAACGGGATGAAGGTCATGCAAAAAGAAGCTGAAGCCATCGGGCTGGCTGGCATCATAGGCTACGCGGAGCCGGATGAAGTCCTGAAGAAAAACGCAGAAATCATGCAAGCGATCAACAAATTCACGTCGGAATACATCATGAGCCGGATTTCGGAGCAAGAATTCAATGCCGCGATCGTCGATTGGGAGAAAAAATACCGTTCGTTGAAGTACGATCCGCTGCAAAAGTTCCTGGATGCGAACAAAGACGACCTGATTAAGAAGGGCTACAAGAAAGCAGGCTGGTAAGGAGCTGCTAACTATACCGGAACACTCAACTATTTGGAGGTGACCACGCTTGCGAGAAACTGTCGCGGTTCAGGAGAGTGTGGTAAAGCCAAAGAGAGGCAGGATGCGACCTCGGTCGCTCCTGTCGCTTTACCTCTTATTTGCTCCAACAGCTATCCTGCTGTTCGTATTCAACTACATTCCCATGTACGGCATCATTATCTCCTTCCAGAACTATTCGATTTACAAAGGCATTCTGCATAGCGATTGGGTGGGATTCCAGCATTACTCTTATTTCCTGCACGACGACAAATTCTGGTCCATCATGAAGAACACCCTGCTCATCAATTTTTATGACATTCTTTTCGGGTTTACGGCTCCTATTATTTTTGCCTTGCTGGCCAATGAATTGTATCAAAAAACGTTTAAGCGCGTTATGCAGACCGTGTCCTATTTGCCCCACTTTTTATCTTGGATCGTCGTCGCCGGTATTTTCAACCAAGTGCTGTCGCCGACAACCGGTATTTTCAATATCTTCATCGGGTGGTTCGGATTCGAGCCCCATTATTTCATGACCGACCCTAGCATATTCCGGGGGATACTGGTATTCGCGGACATTTGGAAAAGTGTAGGATGGTCGGCCATCCTATATTTCGCTGTGATTGCGGGCATTGACAGTTCCTTGTACGAAGCAGCCTGGATCGATGGCGCCAACCGTTGGAAACAGACCCTGTATATCACGATACCTCATATGATGCCGATGATCGTGCTGCTCTTCCTGCTGAAGATCGCGCACATCTTTGGCATCGGCTTCGAACGCGTGTTCCTGATGCAGAACCCGCTCGTCTACGAAGTGTCGGACGTTATCAGTACCTATGTGTACCGGACCGGGATTGAATCCTCCCAGTACAGCTTCACTACGGCCATCAGCTTCGCGCAGAGCGTGCTCGGCTATATCCTCCTCGTGTCATCGAACTGGGTGTCCAAAAAATGGATGGGCCTGGGCATGTACTAAACAGCCAATGACAAAGGAGGTGGCGTGAAACCATGATGAATTACAGAAGTCCTGGACGAATGGTCTTTCAGACTTTTAACTATGCGCTTTTTATCATCTTCTCAATCTCGATTCTGGTACCGTTCATCAACGCACTTGCCATCTCGTTCAGCAGCTATGCCGCGTTGACTGAGAACAAAGTGAGCTTGTGGCCGGTAGAGTTCCAATTGGATTCCTACATTAAGCTGGCGGGCAACTATACGTTCCTGAGGTCCGCGGCGAATACGGTTGGGCTCACGATCGTACAAACGGTGCTCAGCGTTATCGTCTCCTTAAGCGCCGCTTATGCGATGTCCCACAAGTATTTCAAAGGCAAAAAAGTGGCGATGACGTATATCCTGATCACGATGTTTTTCAGTGGTGGTTTGATTCCTTCGTACTTGCTCGTGAATAATTTGGGGATCAACAATACGTATTGGGCCATTATTTTGCCCGGGCTGGTCAGCCCCTTCTACATCATCGTGTATAAAAACGTCATGGATCAGATGCCCAAGGAAGTTTTGGAATCCGCCGAGATCGACGGGGCCGGGGAGTTCTCCATGCTCTTCAAGATCGTCTTGCCGCTCGTGCTCCCGATGACGATGGCGTTCGTCATTTTCAGCGCGGTGGCGTACTGGAACGAATGGTTCAGTGTCTTGCTTTACATTAAAGACAGTTCGATGTGGACCTTGCAATTTCAGCTGAGAGGCATCTTGTCTTTTGCCCGTTTAGAGGACACGACTATCAATCCGCCGGGCGTGCAGGTCATCCATCCCGATAATCTGAAGATGGCGGCGCTGATGTTAACGACGCTGCCGATCATCTGCATTTATCCGTTCCTGCAAAAATATTTCATTCACGGCCAATTCGTCGGAGCGGTGAAAGGGTAACCGTATATAGACAAGCAAGCGATAAAAGGGGACCGAGGAGGTCCTTTTTTTTCGGAAAAAATGTTTCGGAGGTGCTCCAACCATGAATGTGAACGCATTATTGCAGCCCGAGGCGGTGGCCCAACCGTGTCGTAACTTTTGCATCCTGGGAAAGACGACGCTTCGCGATCCGCTCGACGGGCGGGAGAAGCTCGTCTTGGCCAACTTCGCCGCACACGCGACGGGCGACATTATCCTGATCGACTTCGAGACCGGCGCCGGGGAGTCGATCCTCATGCCGGGCGACAGCGGCGGTTGGGCGCTGTACAATTTGGAACGACGAGAAGCTCATCGTCGGGACGTGCCCCGGCTTCGGCTATATCCATAGCCTCGATTTGTGGACGCGGACATATGGTGTACGACCCGGCCGCGCTGTGGGACCAGCTCGGCAACAAAACCGCATCTTGATATACCGGATACGCCTTTTATCCAACCCCACCGCCTGACAGAAAATATGGCACAACGAAACGATAGAATGACACACTTTGCAACTATTTTTCAGTTTATCATGAAGTTGCATTACAGATAAGGGGAGTCAAGCTTTATCAAAACAGGGGGGTGCTGCTTGAAGGAAACAACGGGACCGAGCAAAACGTTGTCCCGCAGAAAACTGCTTGTGACGATGAGCTTGGCAGGTGCTGCGTAATTACCGGGGTTTCTACAGGAGATACGATGGGCAGAGACGTTTCCGTATTGGAGACGGTATATTGGGGCCAGGACCCGGGAACTTGGATTGGAAAAACAAAGTGCACTCCGGTGAACATTTGGGATTATGCCGGGAAAATTGTTAATAAACCGGAACCGTCCGATCCCGGCAACCATATCGTCGGTGATACCGTGAATGGCTGTGGCTTCGCGGTATGACTTCCCTCTCATCAAACTCCAATCAAAACCACTTCGATTTCCACAAACGGAGTTTCAAGTGACTCCGCTTGTCGTGGAACAGGCTATGCGGGTTGCTGGAACGTGGGTCGACGGACCTGAGGGTTACATCGTGTGTTATGCGATACTGGATGCGCTCGATCGTTACGACTCAATGAACAACAACATTGATTTAGATGGAGGAGGTTAAATAATGACAGGCGCAATTTTAACAGCAATCGGAAAAACGAAATTAGCCAGTGCAACCTCTGAAAATCAGCTTGAGATTACACATGTCGCCGTTGGTGATGGCAATGGCTCATATCCTGTTTTGACTGAAAATATGGTGGCATTGGCTAACGAAGTTTGGCGTGGTACTGCTTCTACTCCAATTCATGATACGCAGGCACCAAATACATTGATGTTTGAGTCAGCTATTCCACCAGATGTTGGCGGCTTTACCATTCGAGAGATTGCTGTTTTTGACAGATCAGGTGCAATGATTGCAATCGGGCATGTTGACCCTGCACAGCAAAAACCACTACCGAAGCAGTCAACTGGCATCAATATGACCGTACGTATCACTATCGCACTGGCAAATGCTGCTGATACAAATCTTATTTTACAAACAGAAATGGTGGAGTGGCAAGCGGGGAAAGGTTTGGAGCAGGAATGGCCGGAGGAGCCCGTCACCCATGTAAGCCGCAGAAAGCTGCTAACGGCCTTCGGCATGGCCGGTGCGGCCTTAGCCGCGGGCAGCATACTCCGGGGATCGTTAACGGCTTACGGGAAAGAGGGTTTATCGGTTGCCGATTCCGTATACGGAGGGTCTAACGACAAGAGTGAAATTCCCCCAGGAATAGCGAAGAAGCTTGAGCTTATCACCCATAACGAGCTGGCAGGTCGTGATATGGCTGGGGCGCACCCAGCGAGTGCGATTTTGGATTCAAGCGGGGTATCACAGCAGCAGGTTAATGATTGTAATCGCTGTGTTGATTCCATCTCCGACATGCTGGCCATCATTTCACCGCAAAACGGTATGCGTGTTGCTGTAAAAGGTTATCATTCACCCGACATTTTTATCGAACTTAATCCATATAAGGGTGGTGGTAACTTTATTTGGGATGCTACTAGTACATCTACAGCAAATAACGGTACAGTTTTTCAAGTTTCTGGAATGGCTACTGGTCGATGGATTCGCTTAGATTGCTCTGAAGTTACAGTAGAGATGTTCGGCTCAAAAGGTGATGGTGTCTACGATGATCGACCTTCATTCCAAGCTGCGATTAACTACCTGCACGGGCGTGGCGGCGGTGAGTTAGTTGTTCCAAAGCCTATAGTAGAGTACCGCTGGAAATCCTATGATGCCACTGACTCCGCATGTTTAGTTATTCCTGCGCCAACACGAAGCATTTACTTAGATCCTATCTCTATTCGGGGTACGGCTAACTTAACGTCTATTAAAGTGGATTTAGGCACAGGTGTTACCATCGAAGCCGCAATTCTATTGAAAGGCGGTGGTCTGTATAAGAAATTTGAAAACTTATCGGTATGGGGTGGGGCAACCAAAACAACTCCAAACTGTAATTATGTTCTAAAAGGTTCAGACACCTATTACCCGAATATGGCTATTCGCCAATGCCAATTCTATGTTGCAAATAAAGACTGTGTTCGTCTAGCAACCTTTGTGACATTGCTTGAGCAACTTCAAACGGCTTATTCTCCACGCGGAATTGTTATCGCAGGGCCCGGGATTAATAATTCAGGTGTATGTACTTCCGTGACATTAAATAGTTGTTATGCTTTAGAACATACAGAGTTCGGTTACTGGTTCGGTGAGTCAACCTATATGACGTTCAACTCATGTGCAGCAGATCACATCATTAATAACACAGGTAATGGTGTAGTAGCTTATCCGTACTATATTGATATTGCTCGAGGTGTAGCCCTTAATGGTTGCGGTGCTGAAGGTTCTACTCGCATTATGAAAGTCCGTGTTGCACAAGGGTTGAATATTAATGGATTTATGACCTTATCAATCGGCAACGCCACAACTCCGCCAGACCACTTAATACGAATTGACGGTGGTTCTTCTACCACAATCTCAGGGTTATGGAATCATAATAAGTTGGGTGCGACTTATGTATTATCGCTGGGGAATTTATTCTCTGCTGAAAGCGTCACCATTCTTGATCAGAGTATTTTTGCTACAGAAGTGACTTATTCATCTAATTGGCGATTTGAAAATCCTATCAGATTCATATTGAATGACTTTTCTAAAAAGACACAGGATAACACTTTAACAAACACAGGTAATGCCACAACAAACACGACTAATTTAGTAAATTTAACAAGATTAGCTTACGATACTGAGTTAGTTCATGATGTCATTATTCGATTACCGTCAGGAGATTACGAAATAAACGGAACCGTTTTTTTGTGTAATTCAAAAACCCGTGGTATTGGTAGAGTTCGCTTAATTGGCCATGCAGATGGAACAAGTAGAATTGTGTTTTCTGGTAATGGGGGGATTTCATTTGGAATTCCAAACCAACTATCTAGTGTTGACTTCACTGTGGAAAATGTAGAGTTTTACTTAGGACCTGCGATTAATATTAGTAATAAAGGTGTATTGTTCTATAAAGCAAATGTAGCCTTTACAAATGCAAAAATTACATCAGACAATGGGGCTAGACAATATTATTCTGCCGGTCAAGCGACGTTAACTTTGGATAATAACTCAAGAATAACGACCCCGCTGTATGGTTCAATTGAGGTTGCTTACAGTTATAAAGCTACTGCCGCTCCAACTAACAGCACCAAATTGCCAGCAGGAACTATATTTAAAGCGTCTGACCCTAATGCAACTCGCATCGGTTGGATTAATACAGCAGACAATGGTGCAAACTGGCTTCCTATGGTGGTTACTTAAGATGAAGCCCTTCGGGGCTTTTTTTAAATATAAGTATTAAGTTTAGATTTTGGGCAGCGGTCGGAGCCCCTCCGCCTGCTCTCCCCATGGGCCAACTGAATGCCTAGGCCAAGAAAAACCGTCCGGGACCCGGACGGTTTTTCTTATTCCAAAATGACTCTCTCTTCCCCGACATGCAGCAAGTTGTGAAGTTCCGCTTCGTCTTCCGGTTCGAAATCGATGCGCCAAGTGAGTGTCTCTGTTCGAAACGCCAAAGGTTTGAGGACGATTAAGCTTTTATCCATGGGGACTTTTGCGGTTTGAAGCCCTTCATATTGAACGGGCTTCCACCCTTTCGGAAGCTTCAAGAACAAATTCCCTGCTTCCTCTTTTGGCCGGATGCATACGCCGCTCAAATAGCGTTTGTTCGGATTCCACTCAAGCTGTTCGATTTCGACCCCTCCTTGGGTTACATGCATATCGGTCCCAATCAGCCAAGGATGTGGCCTCGACCTTGCTATTCGAAATACCCGAATATGATGGGGCGGCACCTCGACCTCGAGACGGTCTTTTATTTCGCCCAAATACATTTCGTTCCAAAAATCAAACACGGTGTAGGTAGGGCCGTGTTCCAACTCAAGTTTGTCCAGCGAGAGCTCCATTTTTATGGTCGCAGGTTCGGTGTTCAAGACGCCGATAACGTTCCATTCGTCCCAATCCTTCTCGACCTTCAAATTGAATATTTTGGGCCAATCCGGATATACGGCGTCAAACAAATCTGCCGGTTTGGCCATCTTGTTGTATGGCGGAAGCGACTTCTTGATAAGCGCAAGCCGTTCTTCGCCAATGGTCGAAATGTCGTCCCCGAGCATCACGGGACCGCCTGACAAAGCAAACATGCTGACTGTGATAATCGCTTCGTTCAAAGGAACAGGCTTATCGATGGTCATCACATTGAAAGCGTCGTTATAATACAACTTCCGATCTGTAAAATAAGTGTTGGCCATTGTGGTCGATACGGTTCGAATCAAATTCCACGTATTGATCGTATACATGGCAGGGTATTCATTCATCCCTTTTATAAGCGGACGTCCTTCACCGCAATCGGGGGCAACCCTTACAGCATCGACACAACCGATGTTTTGGAATGTTGTTCCGGTCGAAGACAAAATATACGCATCCTCGCCTGCAGCTTCCCGGATCGTTTTCAAAGCCTCTCTGTATACTTCGGGACCTTTCACCTTGGAGCGGTCAAAATATTCATCATAGAGGAAGTGTCCCGGGGTCGAGCCCGATCCCGTATAAAGAAAATCGATCATATAGTACCTGATCCCCAGCTTCTGATAAAATTCAAAGGTTCGCTTCAAAAAGTCAACCGTATCGGGATGACTTCCATCCAGGCAATAGAAGCCAACCCGTTCGTCAGGCGGCAAATCCCCGGACTTCCCGAACCTCCACCTGGAATTGCTTTTGACGAACTCTCCTTGCCTTTTTAACAGGTGGTGCTTGTGTTCTTCAAACAGCGGACTCAACTTGTCCGGTATCCAGAAGGGAGCGACCCAAAAGCCAAGACGTTGTCCGTTTTTCGCCAATTTGGAAACAAGCCATTCGATATCGTGGGGGAACGACGTTTTGTTAAATGCTGTCCAGTTTCCCGGCAGCATATGCTTTAAATTGCCGATGCTTACCCAGAAATTCGTGACATCAAACCCTTCGAGTCTCGTTTGGATGGCGGCGGAATTCTCCAGCACAAGTTCTTCGTACGTTTGTTGGGTAAAACCGTCCCTCCATGTCCATCCTCCGAGCCAGCCGACGGACGGTTTCGGGGCTATCCGGGGCTTGTAATAATGGCTCACCTTCGCTGCCCAATTTTCCAAAGACGCGAATGGATCGTATGACCAATCGCACCCGATCGTTTCGGACTCGATTTCCTGATCCGGCTGAAGCTCATAATCATCAAAGTCGCAGTAACCATCAACATGAATCTTGTTGTGGGACGTGCTGTATGCAATCTCCGTATTTATTCGGTCAAAGGTCATAAAGCTGCAGTTGAATGCAAGTTTATGGGACCGATTATACAGCAAACCGACCGTTTTGCTCCGGTGACAGTTGTTTTCAGAATAAAGCTTTTTCACATAATTATCGGTAACCCAGGCCGTTTGACAAAGCGCCACCGTTTCCTCGGCTCCCTCGCCAAGATCAATACTGCCGCTCTTGTGCAATAAATGGCATTTCCCGAGCTTTATGGCTGTTTTTCCAACATTTTTGACCCGGGCTTTTATGGTCAAGAAGCATTCTTCTTCATATAACCGGAACGAAACCGCAAACTTCTTCCCCGTACCTGAGGCGCCGCAATCGGCAACAAGTTCCGAGTATCGTCCATGCAAGTCTTTGCCTTGATTCATTTCGACCGAATTGGTTTTCTCCAGACAGCGGATCTGGGAGCCATCTACTTCCCATACGAGCGAAAAGGATTCCATGACCAAGCGTTGATCTGCAGTCATTGACCATGTTCCTGCAACGGAATCAATTGAAATTGCTCCGAATTTGTTACTTAACGGGTATAACATGCCTATAAACACCTCAATGTTTGAATTTTTATGGTTTTTACTCCAGATTCGTCGATCCCGGAGTAACAACCATTAATTTAACTGGATGCGGTTTATTCGCCTGCGATGACTGTAAGGCATTTCGGTCGACCTCCTTCTTGTTGGTGCAAGCCGTTCCACAGCCAGCAAGATGCGATTGAAGCTAACATGACACTTTTTTTGTATTGCATGGCGGGTGCCCAGCCTATTTAATTATCTCTTGCTGTACGGTGCGGAAACAGCACATATCGTCTGCTTTTATTGTCATATTGGCTTTGCTTCTCAGTGTGTGACTGCGTGCACGTTTTTCTACAATAAAGGCGTACGGAAGACAGGGGCATTCGGTTATGGAGTTGGTCTTGTCGTCATGTCGAAAGCAATGGTAAGCGAGATCGCCAGCCAAGTTGGCTTCGACTATACCTTGCCTTTAAACCGGAAATCGATTTTGAACGGTTTGGGCGAGAAGAGCGACGGTGGTGGGGACGGAAAAGCCAAATAGACGAGGGGGCACCGCCTAAAAAAAGCGACCTGCTAATGGGATATTTTATGCGTGGGGGATACACCATTCGGCTGATAAGCTGACGGATTTAGTTGTGCAGCCAGTCAGCTTAGAGGATCTCCAGCTCCAGAGCCGAGGGGGGGAGAAATCGTTCCTGCTTGGAACAGAGAGAACAGCTATCGAGGAGCAATGGGGACAGGCCGAGGGGCAAAATGCTTTCCGGGGCGATATGTATGGCCAGCTTAGCGTTCATTATGGCTCAAGCGTCAATGCCTGATTTGCACGGGATTTAGTCAGATTGGGATGACGCCTCGGATCATACATGCCCCCTTACCCTTCCGCCTCTCGCGCAGCATTGTCACGCAAATCTGTTACGTCGATCGGTATTTATCAGGCGTTACTCCTTTAATCTTTTTGAACACCCGGTAAAACGTGCGGGATGAATTAAACCCGACTTCAGCGGCAATTTCCGTAATCGTCAGTTCAGACGACAACAGCAGACTAGTTGCACTACGAATTTTTAAGGCATGGATATAATCGTGGAAATATTGACCGGTATATTTCTTCGTTGCATGGCTGATGTACGACGGACTGAGATTGAATTTTTCGGCTATGCCATTCAAGGTCAGATGATGGTCCATATAATTCAGATGGAGATAAGAGATGATCTCCCAGATGACCGGCGCGGTCTCTGATCGGCCTTGTCTCGACAAGTCAGGCTGTGTCTGCTGCCGGGAACGGACAAACATAAGCAGCGCCTCTGCCAGCTTCATTCGGATCAAGCCGATTCTGCCGATCTGGTCGTCGTCGTATTCGCTGTTCAAGTCGGCCATTATGACCAGCATCCGCCTTAGGCTTTCCTGCTCGAAATAGGCGAATGACGGATGGGACGAGCCCGTTTTCCACAATAGATGGTACACGGAGGAGTCTAGAGACAGATCGGATAAGATGCCGATGCTGAACATGCAGCAATATTTGTAGATCGAAGAACCGGGATTGGAGTGAATCTCGTGATAGTGGTGCGGCAACAGCAGCGTAGCCGTGCCAGGTCGAAATGCATGCGGAACCCCGTTTATCGTCTCAGTTCCGTGCCCGTCGATCACAAATGAAAATTCGGCAAAGTCATGATAATGGAGGGAGGTGTTTTCAAACTGGTTTATGGAGATGTAAAAAGGAAATTGTCCTTTGGCCATCTTTGAATAAGCAACCGCATCATGATATACCGGATATGTCTTCATCCAACCCCACCGCCTGACAGAAAATATGGCACAACGAAACGATAGAATGGCACACTTTGCAACTATTCTCAGTTTATCATGAAGTTGCATTACAGATAAGGGGAGTCAAGCAATATCAAAACAGGGGGGATGCTGCCTCTTCTCTCGCGGAAGGATGGAAATGCAAGCCGGAGCTGTCCCCGGCTGCTCCGAATCTATGTTATGTAAACTTCAAGACGATGGAGCTGAAAACGGAAATGGAATTTTTGCTGGGCACAAACAAGATCGACATTACTCCCGACCCTCCCGTGCCGCTGGCCGGGTACAGCAGTCGCCAAGGCGTCTTTGAAGGCGTGCATCACCCCATCTACGCAAAAGTATTGCTGTTCCGACAGTGGGACGAAGAAAAGGGAAAGGCGCGCAACCGCCTTCTCGTCGCCGCCGACCTCATCTGGTGGGGAACGGAGCTTACAGAGAAGCTGCGTCGGGAGCTTGCGTTGCGCTGGGGCATGGGCGCGGAAGACATCGTCTTGAGCGCCTCCCACAGCCATTCCGGCCCACAAACGTCCCTGCTTATGCCGTCTCTCGGAGCGGCGGACGAAACGTATTTGCAGGAGGTCGAGCGAAAGCTGCTCGCCGGAGTCGAGCAGGCCGAGGCTAATCTCGAGCCGGTCGTAATCCAGCGGGGGTCCGGTACATGCGATATTGGCATTAACCGCAGAAAACTGGCGGACGGCAAAATCGTCGGATCGCCGAACGAGCAAGGACCGGCCGATCCTGAGGTAACGGTAATCCGTTTCGTCAACCGAACCGGAGAAGCGAAAGCGTTGATCGTCCATTATACGTGCCATCCTACAACGACCAGCGACAATTTTGTATCCTCGGAATTTTGCGGTATAGCGATGGAACGGTTGGAACAAGAAGCGGATAACCGCTGTGTCGCTTTGTTCTTGCAAGGATGCTGCGGCGATGTGCGTCCTTCGCTGCACCGCGACGGCAAGTTTTACAGCGGACACGATGAAGATGTGCGGCGGCTTGGAGCGCGTTTCTACGAATCGGCCCGGGAAGTGCTCGTCCGCCCGATGCAGACGCTGCAGCCCTGCTCGCCGGGAGGGGCGCACATCAAACTTCCGTTGTCGTTCGCTTCCGTCCCGTCCTTGGAGGAGCTTGCTGAATATAGCCAGTCGGCTGATGCCGGAGTACACGAATGGGCGAAGCTGCTGCTGGACCATCCGGAACTGGTTCGGCCGGCCGCAGAGTTCGATATGGTGCGAATGGATCTATCCGAAGGGTTGTCGCTTCTCGCCATGAACGCAGAGATGGTGGTGGAATACGGGCTGTTTGTCAAAGAGATGTCCGGCCGAGGCGTACTGCCGGTCGCTTATTGCAACGGAATGATCGGTTACGTGTCTACCGCCAGGCAGCTCGGTGAAGGCGGATACGAGCCGGTCGGCTCCTGCAAGTACTTCGGTCTCTGCTCTCCCTTTACGGAAGCGGCTGAGCCTGCGATCCGCGAAAAGCTGGCCGCCCTTATACGGATATAGGACGGAACTACGCCGATACGTATGCGGCTATGATCGATCGGCTAGAAGTCGAAGCTAACGCACTATTACAGAAAAGAAATCGGACAAGGAGTGGAAGAAAATGAGCAGTAACGAAAAGCTTGCCCTATTCGGAGGACCGAAAGCTCTCCATCTGCCGGTTGGTGACATGTTCAAATGGCCGATTATTACCGAGGAAGACGAAGCGGCCGCTTTGCAGGTCTTGCGGGACGGCTCGATGTCCGGCATTGACATCACTCAGAAATTCGAGAAAGAATTCGCGGAGTGGCTGAACATGGACTACGCGCTTGCTTTCAATAACGGAACGAACTCGCTGCTCGGCGCTTTTTACGGCTGCGGAATCGGCATAGGCGACGAGGTCATCTGCCCGAGCATTACGTATTGGGCCTCCGCCCTGCCTGCCTACTGTCTCGGAGCTTCCGTCGTATTTGCGGAAATCGATCCGGTGTCGCTTTGTCTGGACCCCGGAGATATCGAACATCGCATTACCGGCAAAACGAAGGCGATCGTGGTCGTACATTACCTTGGACATCCGGCGGACATGGACCCGATCATGGCGATAGCCAGAAAACATAATCTGAAAGTAATTGAAGATGTCTCCCATGCCCAAGGGGGCTACTATAAGGGATGCCGGGTCGGCACGATCGGCGACGTTGGCGCGATGTCGCTTATGGCAAGCAAATCGTTTGCGATCGGCGAGGGCGGCATTTTCGTTACGAACGACCGGGAAATTTACGAGAGGGCCGTCGCATTCGGGCATTACGAGCGGTACAATTCGGATGTTCGCACGCCTTATTTGCAGCCTTATGCGGGACTGCCGCTCGGCGGCTATAAATTTCGCATGCATCAAATCAGCTCCGCTGTCGGACGCGTGCAGTTAAAATATTATGACGAGCGGATTAACGAAATCGACAAAGCGATGAATTACTTCTGGGAGCAGCTTGAAGGCGTGCCGGGACTTAAACCGCATCGCCCGGAGCCCGGTACGGGCAGTACGATGGGCGGCTGGTATGCCACGCACGGACATTACGTGCCGGAGGAGCTTGGCGGGCTGTCGTTGACCCGTTATTGCGAAGCGGTCCGCGCGGAGGGTGTAGGGATCAACCCCGGCTGCAACCTGCCTCTACATCTACATGCCCTGCAGCACGAGGCGGACGTATACGGTCATGGCAAACCAACCATCATCGCCAACGCATCCCGTGACTTGCGGCAGCCAAAAGGTAGCTTGCCCGTCTCAGAAAGCGTTGCAGCGAGAACGTATTCCCTTCCCTGGTTCAAACATTACCGGCCAGAGATCATCGATCAATATGCCGCGGCATTCCGCAAAGCGGCGCTGCAGTACGAGGAGCTGCTTCCGGGCGATCCGGGCAATCCGGAAAAGATGGGCGGCTGGAACTTCTTCAAGGCAGGAAACTAACCTCGCCTGACTGTTCCAGGGTAATTTATCCGTCCAAAGGGGGCTCATCCATGTCTTATCGATTCGGAATATACGGCTGCCAGCACGGTCATATCCTCTCCTTTATCGATCAAATGCTGGCTTTAGGAGGAACGTGTTCAGGTATTTACGAGCCTGATTCCCCTGGCTTGGCGCAACAAATATCGGATCGCCACGGAATTCCGCTCGTAGATAACCCCGACGTCTTCATCGAAGATCGGGTAAGCATCATCGGATCGTCGGCGATCAATAACAGGAAGATCGATGTTGTGGAGTGGTGCGAGCGTCACGGTAAACATGTGATGCTGGATAAACCTGTCGTTACGAACCGCAAGCAGTTGGAACGGCTTGAAGCGGTATTCGACCGGGGGACGATTCAAGTAGGCGTATTGCTGACCGAGCGGTTTCGCCGTTCGATCTTTACGCTGAAGCAATCGATCGATGCCGGCCAGCTTGGCCGAATCGTCAGTATTACGATGCGCAAGCCTCACCGGCTCTCTCCGGCTTCCCGCCACGCCTGGCATTTCTCCAAGGAAGAGAACGGCGGCTTGCTGATCGACTTGTTCATTCACGATTTCGACCTGCTGCGTTTCCTTACCGGCCAGGAAATTACCGCGATCCAGAGCCAAATGGCCAAGCATATCGCTCCCGAGCATCCGACCTTCTTCGATACGGCTTCCGCACAAGTGATGATGAGCGACGGGACGCTGGCTCAACTGTATGCGGATTGGCATACGCCCGATCCGAGCTGGACGTGGGGTGATTGCCGACTCTTCATTACCGGCACGGAAGGATGCGCTGAGCTGCGCTTAAGCGGCGACCCCGCCGTGGAAGTCGGGGAGCTTTATTTCCAAATCACCCGCGACAAACCGTTCGCGAAAGCGGAACTGCTGCCCGATCCGGATACAAACCTTACTCAAGATTTCATCCGCCGGATCGAAGGGAGGACGAGCATCATCACGCACCGGGATATCGTGGAGACCATCCGTGCGACGGTGCTTGCCGATGAGAGTGCTTTGGTGTTTGATATTTTTAAACGGTAATAATTCATGGAGTAACAGCACGGCGGCTATTCCTGAATCCTCTATTAAAGTTCCCGAACCGAAGTGTCGAGTATATGGATAATCCGCGCTTTCCATCATTCGGTGCAGGTTTGGTTCTTCCTGCCACTATGTCTCGCTCCCCCTGACGTCTTTTTTCGTTCGTGAGGGGATCCCAGAGGATGGCAATATTTTGAGATTCTCGTCCGGGAATGGGGAGTATAAAGTATATAGTTTTTTGTAAGACGCAACGAAGGCGAAGCTGCCGGCATGATGGGCAGCTTCGCCGCTTTCTAATGGGATCGTCCTGAGTGTTATGGAGACAACACCCCATACCCAACGTTGGACGGTCGTTATGTCGACCCCGGCTTTAGCCGTAAACCGATTAAACGCTCCGTTTTATTCAATGAAATACATTTTGCCGTCCACTTCGAGGGAAACGGACGATTGCGTCAAATCTTTTTTGAGCTGCTTCGCGTAAGCCACGACTTCGTTCAACGATTGATTGTCGAGTTTGTCCGCGAAGCTGTAGACGATCGTAACCTTTTCTTTGATCAGCTTCTTGTCGCCGTCGATCCAACCTCCGATTCCGTCGATGGCGGTCGCCCCGCCGAACAAGTTCGAAAATTTCGTTAGCGCCTGGTCGACGAATCGATCGTGAGCTTCATCCGCGATCGGTATTGTTCCATTCACCGTCGAAGGCACATAAATTTTGACTACGTGATTCAAGCTCGCCTGCTTTTGCAGGTCGCTTCCGCCGTTATCCGCCGCGACCGCCGACTCGGCGAAAACTTGCAGCGGGTTCGTCGCCGATTGGAGCGGCAGCCATAAAAGCGCGACCGCCAATAAGCCCAGCAAACCGTATCTGATTCTTTTGTTCTTCATTTCCGTTCCTCCTCGCGATGATCGAATTTCAAGCTGTCTAGCGACAAATAAATGGTAAAACGTTCGGCGCGTTATGGGGAGGGCCGAAAAAATACCCCTTCCCACAATTCGCTTAACATGCTATTATAGATAATTTTTATTGCGACGATCGGCTTATCGAATTTGTCGAAAAAATGATTACTTAGAGCCGTGACTTTCGGCTCGGAATCGAATACCCTTTTTAAAGACTTGAGCGAAGGCATAAAGGTGTGAAGCATGGTTGTACTTTGGGCTGCACTGTGGCTGATCTGCGTTATCCTTATTTTCGCAGACCCCAAAAACGAAAAAATACGATGGACGTGCATCGTCGCTTTCTGCGGAGGGTGCGGAGGGTTAACCGTAATGCTCGGCCATGAAATAGATCGTCCTCCTTGGATACTGCTTCTCGACGGATGGCTGTCGTCGATCGGACATTACGGTACACCCTACTCGATCCTCATCTTCGGCCTCGTGTTCGCGGATGTGCCGAAATCGCCGCTGAAAAAGCGGTTGAGCAAGCTGTTGTTCTTCGCTCCCGTTGTTGCTATGTATCTGATGTATCCCGTTTATCCGGAGCTCCAAGCCGACTACAAAGTGCTATCCCTTTGGGTTACGCCGTATATTATCGGGTCCAATCTGATCATGATCGTCTCTACGTGGCGGGAAAAACGGCCGGCTATCAAAAGTCAGAAGCTGCTTACGACCATCGTAGTCGTGCCGATGACTTCGTTCGCGCTCATAACGAATATATGGCTCGAAGCAGTCGGCATCGTTGGGGTGTGGAACTACAACCCTTGGATTATCGGGGCGCAGTTTTTGCTTTTCGTCTACATAGCGATTCGGTATGGCTTCCTGGGCGTCCAGGTGCGGGTGGAGAAGCAGCGCCGCGATTCGACGATGAAAGCCGTCGCTTCGGGAACGCTGCTGCTGAACCATGCGATCAAAAACGAAATCGCCAAGATCGATCTTTTGGCTACCGGGTTGAAGGACAACGTTCCGGCGCATTACGCGAAGCCGCGTGAAGACATCGATCTGGTTTTACGTTCGACGAGGCACGTATTGGAGCTGTCCGCCCGCATCCAGCAAAAGCTCGACATTTTGGATCTCGAGCCGTCTGAATTCTGGCTTTCGGAGTGCGCCGAGCAAGCTGTCGAGCTGCTGAAGCCCCTTATCGAATCGAAAGGAGCAGGCATCATCAAGCAGTTTGACGTAGATTTGAAGATGGTCGGGGATTCCGTACATATACGAGAGACGATTGCGAACATCGTCAAAAACGCGCTCGAGGCGCTGGACGCTGGCGGAACCGTTTTATTAAAAGCTTACCGTACGCGCAGAACCGCTTATCTCGACATTACGGACACGGGAAAGGGGATCGAAAAAGCGAAGCGCGCCCTCGTGTTCGATCCGTTCTATTCGACGAAAGGAAGGACAGGGAATTACGGACTAGGCCTGACATACTGTTATAACGTGATGCAAAAGCACGGCGGATCGATTTCGGTCAAAAGCCGGCCCGGTCAGGGGACCACGTTCACGCTGTCGTTTCCGATGAAACGAGTGGCCTGCGTTTCCACATTCCCCTCCGTCCGATCGTCCAATCCATCTAGGGAAGGCGGCATATGGACAAAATTAAACTGATGATCGTCGAAGACGATCCGGTATGGATGAAAGGCTTGACCGAGTATATCGAAAAAGAAGGCGATATCGTCGTCGTGAAGCAAGCGTTATCCAAGGAAGAAGCGACCGGTATAACCCCGCCCGAGGTCGACGTCGTCTTGATCGATTTGCAGCTATCCGAAGACGGCGGGGAATTATGCGGTCTCGGGGTCGCGAGCCGCTTGGCGGAACTCGGCGTGGACAAAATGATTATGCTCACCTCGCGGGACGAACCGGACATTATACTGGAAGCGTTCGACCGGGGAGCGATCAATTATATTATGAAATCGTCCTATAAAGACATCCCCAGAGCGGTGCGGGATGCGAGAGACGGAAAAGTTAGCCTGCACTCCGACGTGTCCGGCGTCCTAACGGCCGAGTTGCGCAAGGAGCGAAAGCTTAAAAGATTGACGCCAACGGAGCGCGAAGTCTACGAATTGAAAAATCAAGGATTCAGCAGGGTGCAAATCGCGCAGAAGCTGTACAAGTCCGTAGAGACGGTCAAAAAACAGGTGAAGCTCATCCAGAGCAAATTGAATCCGACAAGCGACAATGAACAATAACTTAGCAATTCATAAGAAACGCGCTCCCTGGGTTTACCTTATAATTGAGATAGCCGACAAAGGAGGAGATTCATATGAGTACTGTACAGGAGTTGTTGGAAGAACTGCGTCGGGAGGCGCTGTCTACTCGCCGTGTTCTGGAGCGTATTCCGGAAGCTAGCCTGAGTTGGAAGCCGCATGCCAAATCGATGTCGCTTGGGCAATTGGGCTTGCATACGGCAGGATTGCCTGGAGGGCTCGCCGAGCTGCTGAATGTCCCTGTCCGTGAAATGCCGATTGTGCCACTCCCGGAAGCGGGATCCGTCTCGGAGATTCTCTCGGTGCTCGAGGAACAGGTAGCCACGGCGGAGGAAATCCTTCGTTCATGGGGAGACGAAGGTCTTCGCGACACGTTCAGACTGACCGTGCAGGGCGCCGTCGTCATCGAGTCGCCGCGAATCGAGCAGGTCCGCACGTTACTTCTCAATCATTGGTACCACCATCGGGGACAGTTGACGGTGTATCTTCGGTTGCTGGATGTTCCGGTACCTGGTATTTACGGTCCCAGCGCCGACGAGTGAGGCCTTACAGAATAGGAGAAGGACACCATGCCGCATGGTGTTCTTTTTTTTATCCACTCAGACACTCGACCCCCTTGTTGACGTATTGGCAGGATCATGCAATAGTGGTCTTGAATCATCCTTCTCATGAAAAATCGCTGCTAGGAGGAGAAAGTAATGAAGGTTCACTTTTTGGGAACGGCTGCGTTCGAAGGCATCCCTTCTATGTTTTGCCGATGCGACCTGTGTCAGAAAGCGAAGCAGCTCGGCGGCAAAAATATCCGGACACGGACATCGGTCATGATAGACGATGAGTTGAAGGTTGATTTTCCTCCGGATACATATCTGCACATGCTGCGGGACCAGCTCGATCTGGAGACGATTCGGGATCTGGTTCTCACCCACTCGCATTCCGATCATTTGTATGCCGAGGATTTGCTCGCGAGGTATCCGGGCTACGCGCGTTCTTCGGAACACAAGATAGGGGTCTACGGGAATGACCTTTCGATCCTCAAATGCAGGGAGGTGCTTGGAACGGGAAAAGATAAGTTCGACTTACGTAGAGTCGTTCCATTCCGGCGTACGGAATTGCAGACCGCGTCTATTGTACCCTTGCCGGCCTATCATGACCAGAAGGAGACTTGCCTCATCTACTATATTGAAAAAAACGGAAAAGCGATTTTATACGGCCATGACAGCGGGTGGTTTCCGGACGAGACGTGGGAGTGGCTGCGTGATAAAAAGCTGGATCTGGCCATTCTTGAGTGCACGAGCGGTTGGCTCGACGCCTCTACTCACATGAATATCGAATCAACTGTGCGGACCAAAGAGCGGTTTGTGGAGTGGAACATGCTGCAGCTAGGCGGCCAAGTGGTGGTCACCCATTTTTCCCACAATGCCCACCTTCTTCATGAGGATTTGCTGGCCATCTTCGGTCCGCACGAGATCACGGTCGCCTATGACGGTATGGTGCTGCAGATCTAACTTTATTGAAGCTGCCGGTTTATCGGCAGCTTCGGTTCATTTTAGTTTATAACCAGCCAGTACATACAAAAGTCCGCCACAGATCCAGTAGGGCTCCCAGAAGAGGAGTCTCCATCTAAACGCATATGGGGTCAAATCAAAATGCAATACGTTCATCGCGGATAGGGAAATGGTAATGAAATTACCGACACCATACAGAATCATAAAGATTCCGGCTATAAGGCAAACAATAGATAACGGTCTCCTTAACTTTGTACGGGCATTGCTGCTTCTAAGCAAACCGAATAAAAGAACCACACCTGCTAATTTGACAATCCCGGTGACCCAAACGAAGGCGATAAACCCCGGAGGACGGGTCAGCGCCATTTCGTAGATGCTCCCGCCCAACGATTCAACTCCGATCATCCCGCCGGCCGCCCAGTAAAAACTCATGAAGGCAAAAAGCGCGGTCCACATCATTCCGGCGTAAATAAACCATGGTGTACGGAATCTCATTTCGTTCTACCTCACTCCTTTCACCTTTTAGGAGCCCGACAAGTGCCTAATGTCCGTTGCAATTACCGAAGGCTTCCTTTTCAGTTGTCATCTAAACACCTCAACCGTTTTGTATACAATATTATATGATCAGGTAGATAATAGGAATGGACAACCACTAAGAGCTTTTTATATGTTGCAGGTTCATTTCATAGGGAAAGTTAGGAGTGAAGTTGTAGGTGGGATATTGAAATAGGAACATACGTTCGTTATAATGAGGATATGAACGTACATTCCTAGGAGGTTCTTGTATGCAACAACCCGCCGATCAGCAAGAGAAGTTCAAGATCATCCAATGCTACACCTGTCTGAGCGAGTACCCGGTGCCCATCGACGCCGGCTGTACAATCTGTCCTTCCTGCGGTCAAAGGTCTTGCTCGGAGGGATGAGCATTGTACAACATACGAATTATGATTCGAACAATTTTCGTATAGGTTGTAAGGTTTCTCCGACATGCGGCATCTAAGATTACATGACACGAATCAAGACCACGATGGCTTTCAGGGGTGAAGCTGTGTATACGCAAGAGCTGATGCAACCTCATGTTGCGTCTGAGCAAGAGGCTTCCGAGCCGGTAGCGTCGCTTCCGGACGCGCAGCTTGTCGAGTTTGCACGCACCGGCAATCGGGAGGCGTTCGGCGAATTGGTGCGGCGGCATCGGGAAAGAGCGTTAGGGTGGGCATCCTCGATCACGCAGGACGGCCATCTGGCGGAGGACGTTGTGCAGGAGGCGCTTCTCTCGGCTTTTTTGCATATCGAAACGCTGATGGAGCCTGGACGGTTCCAATATTGGCTGCAGCGGATCGTCCGCAATCAAGCGATGATGAAACTTCGCAGGGGAGGTCCGAATGGAAAAGAGAGCTCCTTTTCCGCTCTGGACGCCCGAAACGCGGATAGGCCGGCACAGCTAGGTGAAGTGTCCCTCCTGGACCGCTTGCTGTTCAGGATGACCAGCCGGTTGGACGAAGAGCGCTTCGATCGTCAAGATCCGCAAGTGCGGCTGATGCGAAAGGAGCTCTATGTCGGCTTGTACGAGCTGTTGCGATGTTTGACGCCGAGAGAACGCTCCATCTTCGAGGCACATGTGTTCCAACAGCTGTCGCCTGGTGAAATTGCGGATGCCCTTGGCGTTACGATAGGCTCTGTGTACACTTCCATTTCCCGATCGCGTACGAAGGTGCAGAGGGAACGAATTCGTGTCTATTTTCATGGATATGCGCAGGAGAAGAAGCGAGCCGGCTCTACGACTCGCCGAGTGCTTGCGCCGCCGATCCCCATGTGAGGAGATGACTGTATTATGAGAGAACGTTCTTGGGAAAAGACCTTTACAGCCGCAGCGCAATCGATTTATGCCGTCCTGCAGTACACCGATAAGAAAGATATGTACACGCTGGTCGACGTGATGGGGCTGACGGATCATGCATTCCGCATCAACATCCATCCGGGCGATGTCAGCCCGGCGGGACCGACGATGTTCTCGCCGACGGAGCTTTTGGAGAAGGGTCTCCATATTCTCGGCTTCACCTGCGAACACCTGCATGGGTTTCGTACGCCGGCCCCGCCGGAGAAGCTGGAGCAGGCGGTCAAATTCGCACAGGAAACGATTGACCGGGGCATCCCGGCCATCGGCTGGAGCTTGTTTATTCCCGAATTTGGCGTGATTTATGGATACGATGATGAGAAACAGGAGCTCTACTGCAAGGACCCGTCCCACGAAGGCCCGCTGCCTTATGCGAAATTGAACGAGTTGCCACTTAACTTCGTCTGTATGGTGCGCGTCCGGGAATCGATTCCGGTTGACCCGAAACAAGCGTGGAAAAGGGCACTCGACCGCATCGTACCCTTTGCCCGTGAGCAAGCCCCGACCTTGTCTAAAGAATTCAGGCATGGTCTGGCCGGTTACGAGGCCTGGATCCAAGCGTTCCGTAACCGTACGGTGAATCCCTTCGGCAATGCCTACAACGCGGAGGTTGTCGGGGATGCCAGGGAATATGCGACGCAGTTCTTACGGTCCCTGCCGGCCAAGTGGCCGGGGAATTCGGAGCCGGATCAACGGGTTCGGGAGTTGGCTGAGGAAGCGGCCGTCCATTATGAGAAGGTAGCCGAAGCGCTGCTCGACTTCCAGCAGCTGTTCCCGCACCCGCATGGCGGAGAGCCGAACGACCCGGCGAATGCGGCAGAGGCCATCCGATTGCTCCAGCTGGCCCAGACAAGCGAAGAAGCCGGTGTCGTCTTGTTGGAGCGGATGCGAGCGGAGCTTGCTGGAGTGGAAACCGTAACGTCTTGATGGATGACGAATTCCTTTTTATAGAGGTTCAATCTTTATCCCTGCCCAATAAGAATAAGCAACCTTAAGGTGAATGGCGGGTATCCGAACTCAATACCAAGTTAATTTTCAAAATTTACGCTTCCGAATCCATGAGACCGATGAATTCCCGGATCGGCTGTCGTCTATATAAACGAAGGCATAAATGAACACAACTAATTTGACGAAGAGGTGTTTTGAAAATGGCATTAACGTCCGCATTCACGAGCTTCAACCTGCCTGTAAAAAACGTAGAACAATCGAAAGCGTTCTTCACCGGACTCGGATTCGAGCTCAACCCGCAATTCCCCGATAACGAGAATTCGGTAGCCATCGTGATCGGCGACAACCTGCAGGTCATGCTGATCAATCAAGCATTCTTTAATACGCTCACGGAGAAGGAATCCGTCGATACGAGCAAGTATGCGCAGATGACGATCGCATTGGCCTTCGAGAGCCGGGAAAAGGTCGATGAAATCGTGAATACCGCGGTCTCCTTGGGCGGGAAATTGCACGCTGACCCTGAAGATCATGGGTTCATGTATCATTGGGGCTTCGTGGACTTGGACGGCCATCTGTGGGCCATTAACTACATGAACATGGATGCGGCACAAGGTTAAGGCTAACGGAGAGCACGCTCGTACTAGGGTTCAAAAAGAAAGACGCCGGGCATCTTCCCCGGCGTCTTCTTCGCGATGATTAGTTTTGTTCGGTATGGGATTGGAGCTTTCTCATGATATTCGTCGTTTGGTTATTCTCAATGAAATAGACGTAAGCCGATGACGAAATTCATTGGTCAATTCGCTCAGGCAGCCCAAATCGCGAAAATAATGGCGTATGAATGAAGTTTTGAACGTGCAGGATTTGATTTTCTTTGGTTTCGATGACATGGATGCCCCAGGGTACCAGGCCAGAGCCCTCTTTGCCCGGCATATACTGGGCCAACGCCGGATAACCGCCATTCACCGTAATGGGCACCAATCGCGAACCTTCGCAATGCCAGCGAGTAAGCGAATAGAAGGCGGACAAATCTTCCTTGCCGCGGATCCACATCTCGAAGGGCGGCATCGACATGCAGCCTTCCTCGTGGAACAACGCGACGAGCGCAGCAATATCGAATTGCTCGAAGGCCTCCACATACCGGGACAGCAGCTGCTGCTCCGGTTGAACGTCCATGCTGCTGAGCTCATCCGAGCGAAGCTGCGCCCGGTCCATCGTCTCTCGGGCTCTTTGCAAGGCGCTGTTCACCGCTGCCGGCGACATCGCCAACGTTTCCGCGATCTGCTTGGAGGACCATTCAAATACATCCTTCAAAATGAGTACCGCGCGCTGCCGCGGAGGCAAGGTCTGCAGGAGAGCGATGAAGCACAGTTGAAGGGTATCTCTGCGGACGAGCCGATCCTCCGGATTGCCCCCAAAGTCGGGAGACGGCCAGATCCAGGCAGAGTCCGGCAGCGTGTCGCGCGGCTCGACGATGGCGACGGCCGGATCGAACAGGTCAACGGGAAGCGCGCGGCGTTTGGATTGTCTCAGCTTGTCCAAGCACAGGTTGGAGGCAATCCGATAGACCCAAGTTTTGAACGAGGAATCCTGTCTGAACGTGCTCCAGCTCTGCCAGATCCGAATACTCGTCTCCTGAACGGCATCATCCGCATCGTCCATGGAGCCTAGCATGCGGTAACAGAACGAGGTTAAGCCCGGCTTCAAGCTTGCAAATAATGGTTCGTCAAATGCGGTCTCGTTCATCGCGGCCTCCCTTAACGATCTCCCCGAAGGGCGGTACCTTCATTATATGCAATGAAGCGGACAGCCTCAATAGAATAAATGAAGGCATGAGTACCCTGGCTGTCGCCTACATTCTGGGTGAGGCTGGAGACCTTAGCGCTACGCACATGACCATGCATTTTTTATTTCAATTTCCGGGCAATGTAGTAGACTTGGATTATAGGGAAGGAGGGAGTAGCCGTGTGGAGAAAAATAAGTATAGCTGGCCTGATCTTATTAGTGATCGTGCTGCTATTATACGGGATGCAGAGGCTGATGAACTCGCGGAGCTTTCAGTTATTCGGAGGCATTACGGATCATGTGGAGACGAGCGAGAAAGTCGTGGCTCTAACCTTCGATGATGGGCCGACTGGGAACGTAGAGCAAATCTTGCCGGTCTTGAGCAAGTACCAAGCGAAGGCAACCTTCTTCGTGATCGGCAACGAGTTGAAGAGCCACATGGAAGAGGCCCGACGGATCGTGGATGCTGGGCATCAACTGGCCAACCACTCGTACTCCCATGAACGGATCCTCTTCAAAAGCCGATCCTACGTGCAGCGTGAAATCGAACAAACGAACGACTTGATCCGGGAGGCGGGCTACAAAGGGGAGATTGTGTTCCGTCCACCCTATGGGAAGAAGCTGTTCAGCTTACCGCATTATTTGCACGATCAAGGCATGCCGACGATTATGTGGAATCTCGAACCCGATACCTACTATACTTCCGTGGCAGACAAAGTAGAGGCTGTGAGAAAAGAAGTAAAGCCGGGCTCCATCCTTTTACTGCATCCCATGTATGATAAGACGGGACAACAATTACAGACGATCGAGGGTATATTGGAACACTTGACCCAGCAAGGGTACCGCTTCGTAACGGTGAATGAGTTGAGAAGCTAGAGGGAGGGAAGCATGAGCGAACGTGAAGAAAGCAAACCAACCGTCCATGAACTGATGGAGAGGCATGTCGAAGCGATGTTCACACATGACCTGAACAGGCGCATTCGGACGATCAACGAGCCCTGGCCCGGTGAGGCTTTGGCCCCTCGTTTTTTCTTGGGGCGTACTATAGAGGGAACGGCGATCTGTCGATTTCGGTATGATATCCCGGAGCGGCTAATCGAGCCTTTGGAGGAATTGTGTGCCGACGAACCGGCGGTCAGTGACTTCCAGAGTAAACCGAAACATTTCGACGCTTACCTGAACTACCTCCAGGCGGACAAGTTTACGATGGGACCCTGCTTCCTTGTCCCTCGTGAAGCCGCGTCGACTAGGCAGGTCGTCCGGCTTACCCGGGACAATATCTCGGAAGTAGGGCTCGATGGGTTCGAATGGCTGGCTGAAGAAATAGACTACGTACAGCCTTGTATAGCTTTCTTACACGCTAACCGGGCTGTATCGATTTGCCGCAGCGTTCGCGTTACATCCCAAGCACACGAAGCTGGGCTCGAGACCTTGGTCGAATATCGTGGCAAGGGATATGCCGCCGCCGTTGTAGCCGATTGGGCCATGGAGGTGCGGAAGGGAGGAGGTCTCCCGTTATACAGTACTTCGTGGGAGAACCTAGCTTCCCAGAGGGTAGCGAGCAAGTTGGGCTTGTCCTTTTATGGAGTGAATTTCACAGTCGTTTAATCAGACGTACCGTGTGAAACGAGAGGAGAGCTTCATCATGAATAAGAATACAGCCCTTCTGGTCATTGATGTGCAAAACGGCATGTTTCTGGAATCCTATCCTGTCTATGATGGTGATGGTTTGCTAGAGAGAATCAGCGGACTGATCCAAAAAGCTAGAGCATCTGATGTTCCCGTTATCTATGTCCAGCATAATGAAGGGGAGGGGGAACCGCTCGAAACCCATAGTGAGGGCTGGCACATACACCCCAAGATCGCTCCCGCCCGCGGGGAAATCATCATTCAGAAGCAGAAGCCTGACTCCTTCCACGAGACGAATCTCCAATTGGAATTGGAAGCACTCGGGATTCAAAAAGTCGTCTTGGCAGGTCTTCAAACGGACTTCTGTATCGATGCCACATGCCGTCGAGCCACCGAATTAGGGTATCAAGTCACGGTGGTTCAAGACGGTCATAGTACGTATAGCCAAAGGGACCAAACGGCGTCACAAATCATTGAGCGATACAACGATCAGTTTCGGTCGTTCGCGGAGCTCCTGGAGTCGTCGAGTATTGAGTTTTGCTGGGATTGATAGCGTGGATCAAGCCCATCCGTGACAATACGAAGCACGCTCGAACAGGAAGGTACACAGCAACTCTTCTAAACTGGAAGAGAAAGGAGATGAGAGAACCAGTGGAGGGGCTCCGATTGCTTCGGCAAGCGATTGATTACGTGGAAGAACATCTGCATACGGACATCGAGATCGACGATATCGCTAGGGCTGCTATGTCATCGAAGTATCATTTTCAGCGGATGTTCCATGCTTTGACGGGTTTTACGGTAGCCGAATATATACGCAACCGTCGACTTACGCTTGCGGCGGAAGAGTTGGCCGGGACGGGAAGTAAGGTCATCGATATTGCGCTGAAGTATGGTTATGAGAGTCCCGAAGCATTCGCCAAAGCATTTCAACGGATGCATGGCGTAACGCCGCTTGCCGCAAAGAAAAAGAATGTGAAGCTCAAAGCTTTTCCTCGAATCTCCTTTCAAATCCAGATTAAAGGGGAAACCGAAATGAATTATCGCATTGTGGAGGAAAATGCTTCAACAGTAGTCGGCAAGGATGTTATTATCAAGAAAGATGCGTTCACTGAAATACCCGGATTCGTGGAGGAGATTTGGAAGAACGGCACGCATGACCGGATTAACGAAGTTGTCGGCAGACCAGCGGGCTCATTGTTAAACGGATATTACTTTGATTTTAGCGAGGATGGTACTAGGCGTTATTTGATGGGTACCGATCTGCTGGAAGGAACGGTCGCCCCGGAAGAGTTGACCATCCTTCATGTCCCTGATCAAAGCTATGCAGTGTTCGATAGTAGAGAATCGATTCCGGATGACGTTGAGATCGGGTTAGAAATCCAAAACGTCTGGAAACGAATATATACCGAGTGGTTCCCATCTTCAAATTTTGAACAGGTGGAAGGACCGTGTATGGAGAAATACTATTGGGCGAATGACAGTCACACCGAATCCATTTGTGAGGTATGGGTCCCGATAAGAAGAAAGGAATAACTTTCATATAAGGCTGCCACTTTGGCGGCCTTTATCAGTAAGTGAGGGAAAGAGGGCGGGCAGAGGGAGTGTAGAAGCGAAGCGTTCGCCTTTGAAATCCTGTGCTCACCTATACCAATAACAATTCAAAGTACAAGATTTCAACAGCGATCGGAACCCCTCTGCCTGCCCTCCCCACGCGCCTAACTGAACGCTACGACCAATGGAGAATTATATTTCGCATCAAGGTGGTGGAACCAAATTGATCTTGGAAATTATCGCGACGAGCGTAGAAGACGCGGTGGCGGCCGAGCAAGCAGGAGCTGGGAGAATTGAGCTCATCTGC
Source organism: Paenibacillus sp. HJGM_3 (assembly GCF_045062745.1). Classification (NCBI taxonomy): domain Bacteria; kingdom Bacillati; phylum Bacillota; class Bacilli; order Caryophanales; family Paenibacillaceae; genus Paenibacillus; species Paenibacillus sp. HJGM_3. Next base: position 267,878 of record NZ_JBJGED010000001.1, on the reverse strand, counting down.
GCGCTTCAAGAAGGAGGGCTAACCCCCAGCTACGGACTAATAGAACGGACACTTGCATCCGTCTCCATCCCGGTTCGCGTGATGATCCGGCCGCATAGCAGAGATTTCGTGTATACCGTCGATGAGCTCGAAACGATGCTGGCGGACATCCGAATGGCGAAGCGATTGGGCGCTTCCGGCTTGGTGTTCGGGGCATTAAATGCCGACGGCCGGGTCTCGGTGCCGGCTGTTCAACGTTTATGCGAGGCAGCGGCCGGGCTGCCCGTGACATTCCATCGAGCGTTCGATGATACTCCGGATTTGTATGAGACGCTGCAGGTGCTGGAGACGATTCCGGTCATAGACCGGGTGTTGACCTCGGGAGGCCACCCCGAAAGCGCTTGGAATGCGCGGACGACGCTGTGTGAGCTGCAAGCCGGGACACCGCTTCGTCTGATTGCAGGGAAAGGGCTGCAGCCGGACAATTTGGATTCGTTTCTGGCCGAGACGCAGTTGACGGAAGTGCATTTGGGTACCGGAGTACGCTTCGGACATCGGGCAAGCGGCGGGATCGACAAAGAGAAAGTAAGGCAAGCGGCCGACATCATTCATCAAACCGAGCAGAAAAGGAAGGCGAGGTCCAATTGAACAAAGCAGCATTACTGCTTGAGGAATGGCGGGGAACTATCGCCGAAACCGAATTTTGGGGTCACCTGGTTGGAGTCGACAGTCAGGGCGCGATTCGATATCAGGCGGGGGATCCGTACTACGTAACTTATTTGCGTTCGGCGGCAAAACCGTTTCAAGCGCTTCCCTTTTTCCGAAGACAGCTGCATAAGCGATACGGTTTAACCATGGAGGAACAGGCCGTCCTCACGGCATCCCACCGGGGGCAGCCGTTTCATGTGGAGGCTCTCGAATCTCTACTCCGCAAGCTCAACTTGAATGAGGACCAGTTAGTATGCGGCGCGACCTACCCGCTGCATGCGCCCAGCCACTATCAGCTGTGTCATGAATGCAGGGAGGAGCGGAGATTGTACCATAACTGCTCGGGGAAGCATCTTGGCCTGCTGGCGGTCTGTCTTGCCGAAGGGTATGCTCTGGAAGGATATGAGCAAGTCGATCATCCGCTTCAACGGGAAGTCCTCGCTGCCGTAAGTGAAATGGCGGGCCTGCCTCAGGAACACATTCAGCTCGGGATCGACGGCTGCGGCCTTCCGGTGTTCGCCATGCCTCTGTACAATACCGCTCAAGCGTTCTTGAAGCTGGCACGTCCCGAATTGATCGGAGACCCTGCAACCTCTGAGGCGGTCCGCGATTTGACGGCCGCGATGAACGGCCGGCCGGAGTGGGTGTCCGGTACCCGGCTCATTTGTCCGGCGTTGCTGATGGATTCCAACATTGTCGCCAAAGGGGGAGCCAAAGGCATTTACTGCTTCGCGCTTAAGCGGGAGGGGCTCGCTTTTGCCTTCAAGGTTTTAGACGGAAGCGAAGAGAAATGGCCTTACTTGGTTGCCTCGATCCTGCTACAAATCGGCTATCCCGATGAGAATACGATCGGCCGCTTGCTGGAGCTCTGCCCCGAAGAAATCCGCAACAGCAGAGGGGAGATTGTCGGTCGGCATCAAGCCGGATTCCGCTTGAACTAATAAGAACCTCTGGAGGGGCCGACTCCAGAGGATCTTACGCTGTTACATGAATTACCGGACCGCTTTGAAGCAATCTAACAAGAACTCGACCATTTCGCCGGGACGAACCGGGTCTCCCACGTGTCGTAGAATGAACGGTTTGCCGAGCGCGTCGTACTTCTGTTTTAGTACGTAACCATGCATAGGATGATGAATGACCTCGCCTACGGGAGCGTCTGCCGGGATGTGAGGCTTATCCATATCCAATTCGTAGTGGTACACCATAAAAGCAGGAGGGGCCGCCGGAGACATGTGATTGATCGCGGACGCCTCTTCGGCGAGCTTCAGGATTTCCGGACGGTACAGGTCGTCCAGAGAAGGGATGCCGTAAAACAGGGCAAGATTGGGTTGAATATGCGGTCCTTCATAAATGCCTTCGTAAAACCGCTGATCCTTCGAGGCCTGGGTTCCGAACCCGATGAATCCGCAAACCTCGGAAGAGATCCGCTCTATCGGGTCGGAGCTATCCGGCTTGGCCAGATTCCCTTTGAGCGCATTCCACAGGGCGATGTGCCCGCCGGCCGATGAACCGGATGAAGCGACTCTGCCTGGATCCAGTCCCCAGGAGTCCGCCATGCCGCGAACGAACTGGATCGCACGGGTTCCATCTTCCATAGGGGCTGGAAACGGATCTTGAGTAATGAAACGGTAATTGCATGTCACAACGGAAATGCCGGCTTCCAGGCACTCCTGCATTAAGCTATTGGAGAGAATTTCCGCTTTGCCGCCTCCCACATACCCGCCTCCATGGAAAAATATGAGTACCGGCGAAGGACGGCCTCCGAGGTCCACGATATAAGCATCCAGCACATTCCGGGTATCAGGACCATAGGAAACATCCTTGTATTCTTTTACTTGCATGAGACTAATCCACCCCTTCTATTTTATCCGCAAATCTCTTTTTTTCGTTTCCTATCATACCACAGACTTCCTGAATAGAGTTGAATCCTCCTATTCTACTTGTAAAATATCATGATATCTTCGATGCAGCTTTTTCCAGTTGGGTAATTGCAAGTCGCTTTCATGGAATAGCGCCAAAAGTTTGTCGTTTATCTTTTGATGGATCATTTGATCTCGCTGTAAATAAATATCCAGAGCAACCAGCAAGATTTTAGCGCGATCCATTTGACTCACTTCGATTGAAGACAGATCTTCCGGGAAAAATTTCACCAGCATCTTGAATGCAGTTAGGCAATCCTCTTTTGAATACAATAAATCGTATAATGTCTCAAAATGTTTGGCATACTCCTTGCTTTCCAAACTTCTATAAAAAGCAGACTCGGTCAAGTGAATAGTTCGAGTTCCGACAAATAAGGTATTCCCTCCCGGATCGGTAATCATAAATCTTCTGTCTTCTGCCAAATCCTTTAATTTAGATATTCGCGGAATTCCGGAACGGGGAATCTTTCCATTAGCCCGTTTGTATGCTGAGGTGAAAGTCTCATACAGTTGATCGACATCATCAACTTCTACATAGCACATGTTTGGATTTTCATGAGGTAATGTTTGTTTGCTTCCATAAAAATGCATCTCAATTGCACCATAGCTCAGGACTGCATATGGACTATGATGATTTAATTGATTCGTTGTTTTAAACCCCAGCTGTTCATAAAAAGCAACCTGATCTTTAATGGATGGACACGGTAAAATTGGAATGATTCTATTCATTTAGACTACAACTCCAAATCATATTGATTTTCTGTATTCACTTTACATATTACTATATTAGTGCAAATGCTAAAGTTTGATAGGTTTAATAGGAGAGAGTATTAAAAAAGGTTGGCATGTGCTTCAAGGTTATGTTGAAGTGCGTGTTCGCGAAGGCGATGGCGAATGTGACAGAGCAGCCGATTGATTGGTTGAAACGATTCTTGGCAACGTTCCGGAAGAACGATTGTGCTATGATTTTAGGTATTGGATTTCGATTAGGGAATGGAGGACTAGTAATGAAAGGAACAGTTGCGAGCGTTAATGGGGTATCTCTCTGGTACATCACGCAACGGGAAGGAGTTCCGATCGTGCTCCTGCATGGAGGTCCGGGGGGCTACGATTATATGGAGCCGGTGGCCGACTTGTTGGATCATCGGCGCTATCTAACGATCCGTTATGACCAGCGGGGAAGCTGGAGGTCCGAAAGGAAAGGACCTTATACCGTGGAGACCTTCATAGAGGATTTGGAACAACTTCGGGCGCATTTGCGTCTGGAGCGTTGGGTTGTGTGCGGCCATTCTTGGGGAGCCTCGCTTGCATTAGCTTATACGGTCAAGTATCCCTCCCGCGTGAAGGCGTTGATCTACATATCTGGGACGGGAATTAATCCCGCGTGGCATGCCGACTATCGGGTGAACCGTCTCAACCGGATGAACGCGGCCGACAGAGAACGATACGCTGGTTTGCGTGCGATCGTGGATACGTTGGAAGGCGAAGCGAAGGAGGAGACCCGTATCCGGATCCGGGAGCTTAGCTTGAGAACGGATGTAGTGAAACAAGATCAATACGATCGACTCCCCCGAATGGAGGAGCCTTTTGTGAACGATGAAGTGAATCGGACGGTAGGCTCCGACAGCAACCGCTATTTGGAGAATGAGGCCTTCCAATCCAAGGTTGCAACCATTACGTCTCCTTCGCTGTTCGTGCATGGGGACGTGGACCCTCGATCGTATCGATACGTGAACGAACTCGCGGATCGCGTACCGGGCGGTGAATTCCGATTGATTTCCGATGCGGGTCATTACCCCTGGCTAGACAACCCTGCTGCTTTGGGAGAGCATCTCAACGATTTTTTGGCCCGAAAAGTATAGGAAGGTGTTCGTGAGATGACGGATGAAGCAGTACACGGGGTGCTGAGCCAATACGGAATGCATCAATCTAGAATTGAGTTTCTCCGCCATAATGAGAATCGGACGTACAAAGTCACGGATCCAGATCAAGGGAGCTCCTACCTGCTGCGCATCCATCAACCGGTGACAGGCAATTTCAGAGGGGTGCAGCATACAGATCAAGGTCTATGGAATGAACTGGAGCTGTTGGAGGCGATTACAGCCCAAACGAATCTCAGTTTTCAATCCCCCGTCCGGAACGATCGCCAAGCGCTCATTACAGATATGGAATATGAGGGGAAGATCGTTCATTGTTCGCTTCTTACATGGATTGAAGGGAGGCAGCTGCTGAAGGAAGACGTATCGAATGATAGAACGGTGGTCCGATTGGGTGCTCTGACGGCTGAGCTCCACAAGTTCTTCCGGACCTACGATCGGGTCTCGCCCGAACATCGGCCTAGTCATGGCACGGAACGGCATATCCAAATGCTGCAGCAAATTCAAAACGGGGTTGAGCTGGGGCTGATTCTTCCTTCGGATTATCGTCTGATGGAAGAAACGATCCGCCTGATCAACTCCCGGCTCGAAGGGAAGGGCAAACGACAGGACAACTGGGGCCTCGTTCACGGGGATCTGAATATGGGCAATCTGATCGTATCCGGGGACGGAGAGCTCAGTTTTATCGATTTTAGTTTGTTTGGCTATGGCTACTTTTCGCTGGACGTTTCGATGGGGGCCTTAATGGTTCCTGCGGAACTAAGGAGTCGGTTTCTCGAAGGATATTACGGTACCAGCGAAGTTCCTGCAGTGGATTGCGACACGCTGGAAGGGTTTATGCTGGTTGCCATTCTTGGTTATTACGCCTTTCATATGAAAAACGAGGCGGTTCATCCCTGGATTCGGGAACGAGCGCCTATCTTGTGCGCCAGGCAATGTCGCCCTTTTCTATCGGGACAGCGAATCTTGGACAACTTGTAGGATAAGGGCTTCCGCCCATCCTGATAATTTTAGACATACCCCGGCTCCTAGCGATCCCTTATACTGGTAACAGAAGGTGCCAATTACTAGGAGGTTTCTGAAAATGGAGCATAGCGCCAAGAAATCCAACCCTCAACTCCCAGCAGAAGACTATAAGCCTACTTCCATCCCGCATGCGTGGAAGGTGCTCCACGGCAGCATGTTCCCGACGAAGGGGGAGCACGCGGTGACGCCGGCGGGACCGCTGCAAACGCTCGGAAGCATGAAATTCGCGGCGATTCGGTGCGTGGGCTTGGACCAATTCGGCCGACTCATCCCGGAGGCGGCGAAGCGATGGAGCGAGCGGCTGCACGCGATTCCGAACCGCGTTCATCCGGAGCTGCATTTCGGAATAGCGCCTTGTTCGAACTCGCAAGATGCGTCCGACACGCACGTATTATTTGGCCGTGGAGGTTAGCGATTTCGCCGGGATTCCGGAGGAATTCGACCGTCTGGACATTCGCGCAGCTCTATATGCGGTCGTCCCGGCGGCAAGATCGCAACGACCCTCGAGGATCACGAGGAAGCGGTCGCTTGGTTCGAACGGCACGCAGGATGGAAGATCGCCCGGTCCGAGAACTGGAAGCCGGCACCCCAGGCGGTTCAGGGACGCATGACGCATATGGGCTGGGGCGTATGGATCGAGTCCGGCGTTACGGAGGAAGGGGCTCCGGTACCGTCGGTAACGAAGGGGCGCTACGACCCGCACGTGCGTTGGCGGTGGAAAACGGCGGATCTTGCCGGGAAACGGCGGGAGCTGCTCGGTGCCGGGGTGCGGGTATCGGAAATGTATTCCGACCCGCAGGGCCGAGCCAGCTTCGATCTGTGGGCGACGAAGAACGAAATGCTATTGACGGTCGTGGAGGATCCGGCGTGGAACGACCCTTCGCTCGGCGACGCGAACCAGTTCCGGATTACGGTGTCGGATTTGCCACGCTCGATCGAGTGGTACCGCCACTATATCGGGATGGAGCTGGTGCTGGACCAGTCTGATCAGGGGTATGCGGTCATGACGCTCGGGATCAACTACCACCCGGAGGGAAGATCGGAATGGATCCTGGAGGAGCAGTCCGATCGCCCAGTGACCGGACCGGTGGATGGGATGTTCCGGCCGCGCTGTATCATTCAGAGCCGGGATGCCTTCTTCCGCTACCATCGGTTCTTGCAGGAGAGCGGTGCGCAGGTGTCGGAAGTATTCGGATTTCTTCAACGGGGCATGGTCTACTGCCATGTATACGATCCCGACGGCAACCGTTTCGATCTGGGCAGCATGTAGCTCGCGCGATGACGTATAGAGATTCCGTTCAACTGGCAATCGATTATATCGAGTCGCATCTTTTCGAAGAGATGGAGCTTGCCTGGATCGCGGAGCAAGCCCATCTGTCCCAAGCCCATCTGTATCGGATGTTCTATGCGCTGACCGGTCATCCCGTGAAGGAATACGTGCGCAAACGGCGGATCAGCGCGGCGGCCGACCATCTCCGTTATTCGTCGATTCCCGTCGGGGACGTAGCCGTCGCCTGCGGCTTCGACTCCTATTCCGTCTTCGCCAAAGTGTTCAAGCGGATCGTCGGGATGACCCCGACCGCTTACCGCGAGGCGGACTTGTTCTTCAGCTTCGAGCCGATTCAAATGCGGGAGCGGGTCCAATACGCGGAGGAACGGGAGCAGACGGAACGGTTCCCGGATGTCAGGGTGATCCGGATGTGGCCGCAACCGATGTTCAGCTATGTGCACATTGCCGGGAGGGAAGAAGGATTGGAGGAAGAGGCTTTTCGGAAGGTAACCTTTATGATTCGTTCCATGGAAGCCCCGATTTCCCAGTACCGGCTGTTCGGGTACAATGTGGACCTTCCTCCGGTCGACGGCCGCCCCCAATATGGGTACAAGATGCTGCTCTTCGGTACAGAGCGTCCTGACGCGAGCTGGGGTTTTCAGGAGGAGGAATTTCCCGGGGGCCTGTACGCGGTGCGCAAAACGAGTACGGCTCACCCGGCGACGGTCATCGAGACCTGGAATCGGCTGTTGGCCGAATGGCTCCCTGCCAGCCGGTTCCAGCGCGGGACGCAACCGTACCTGGAAGAGTTCGTAAGCTACGAGGGCGAGCCGATCCGGATGAATCTGTATATGCCGGTCGAGCGCCAGAATCGGCAGGAACGGATCGAAGTAGTGAGCGTGCCGGCTCAGGAAGCTTTATGCTTCCGCAGCTCGGGCAAGCGGGCCCAGGCTGAAGCCGAAGCGGGGCTCATCGCTTGGTACAAACATCACGGGACGGACTATCGGTCGTGGGGCTGCCGTTATTACATCGCTTTTTCGTACGGAATGTCGGAGGATGCCGACTACTGGTGGGAGAACGGCATTCTCGGCGGCTTGCCTCCACCCTCCTGCAGGGAAGGGGCTGCCTGCCGCAAGGTTGCCTCGGGGCTGTATGCCTGCATGGTGACGGGAACGTACGGGTCCTTGATTGGGTTCCTGACCCTTCTTCATCGTTGGGTGGACGCCAACCGGACCTATCGGATCGATGAGGAGCGTCTCTGGTATGCGGAGTATCATCCAGTGGAGGGTGCCAGTCTGGAGCGGGACTCCATTGTGAAGCTTTATTTGCCGATTAAGGAATCTATGTGAAGAAGCCCTGTCGATGGACAGGGCTTCTGCGTTGTTCTCTTCCTATGTTCCATCCCGGTTCAAGGGAACCTTTACTTCCACCGTGGCCTGCTTGGTATTCCCGGCAAGATCGGTGGCCGTATACGTGATCGTATATACCCTGCCGTTGCCTTGGCCAGACCGTTCCGCCCGAAGATCGAATACCGTGTCGGGCGTTCCGAAGGCTGCGTTTTGAATATCGTCTGTTGTGTCGCCATCGTCTGTTCCATTATCCGGCTCATTGCTAGCGATGGAGGTCAACTGCCACGAGGCGATTCCAGACAAGGCATCCGAAGCATACACGGACGCATGCACCGTCACCATCTTATGATTGGCCGGCCATAGCTCATATTGATCTAGCTTCACTTGAATTTCCGGCACCGTCCGGTCGATCTTCACATCCAACGTCCGGATCGGCTCGATGTTACCCGCATTGTCTATCGCCTGGTACTGGATACGACTGATCCCTTCCTCCTCAACGGGGAACGGAATGGAGTAATACACCCAGGTCGCTCCGCCATCCAGGCTGTACCGGGTTTCGGCACCGGACAAATTATCGGTCGCCGTCAGGTGAACCCACTCGTCCTGATTGGACCAGCTGCCTCCGCTCGGCTGAGAGACGGTCACAGGTGCCGTTCGATCGATTTTCACATCCAGCTTCTTGGGCGGTTCGATATTCCCGGACTGGTCTACGCTCCGGTACCAGATCGGATTCACGCCTTCCTCCGAGATCATGAGCGATCCGGTATACGGGCTCCATGTCGCTCCATTGTCCCGGCTGACCTGGATGCCCGCGAGACCCGACATCGCATCGGCAGCCGTCAGCGTCGCCCTCACCGGCGAGAACCAACCGTGCCAGAGCGGAGAGCTGCCCGTGGAAGGAGGGTTTTGAGGCGCTCCCGCTTCGCGGCCATAGATTTCAATCTCCGCCAGCTGCATGTGATAATTATGGTTGGAGTCCTGCCGTAAGTCCGTACCGGTTATCTTCACGAACCTTGCTGCTGTCCTCGGGAACGAGAAGCTCTCTCCCCCGGTCGGTTGGTGATAGCCGGTCTCTTCGACGACCGTGGTCCAGTTCGCATTGTCCTTGGAGACCTGGATGGTGAAGTCTTTGGGAAATCCGACTCCCAGATTGCCCGCATCGTTTCTCGGATAGAGCTCGACGAGATTGATATCGCGGACATTGCCCATATCCACGGTGATCCACTCGGTGTGATTGTTCTTGATGTCGTTGTAGCTGGTCCAGCCCATAGCGTTGATGGAATCCCTGGAGCCGTCCACGGCGGCCTCCTTCGACCAGCCCCACTTGGCCACATCGCTGGACGCCAGCACCTTCCTGCTCTTGGCAAAGTTGGTCCACGGCCCTACCGGTTCGAAAGGAGGCGGGGTAAACACCGGCGTTTGATAGTAAGGCATAAGCTGGACGGAAGTAGCAGGCGGCACCCGATCATCCGGCATCGAGCCGGGATCGAAGGGGAATACCGCGGATGCCGCGGAATTCCCGCTCGCGTCCGTGGCTGACGCATACCACCCGTCCTGGTTGTCGCCGATGCCTTGGATGGGAATCGTAGCCGTAGAGTTGCCAGGAACAGCCTGCACGGTCCCGATGGGGACCGTCTCAATTTTATGAATCCCAATATAGTCGGTCGCGAGCGCGATCTCTCCCTTGGCCAGGTTCAACGGGAAGGTTGCCTGCTCCAGTCGGTCTTCGAAGAAATTATAATCGTTCATATAGGGCGAGTATGTGTTCATATACATGCGCTTGCTAGCGGCGTCGAATTGCAACAGGCGCAAGTAGCCCTGCCCGCCAAGCGGCCCGCCTTGATAATCGGACAGCACCTCATAGACGACACGACCGTTGATCCGCTTTACGTTGTAGAATGCCCCGTGATAGTGGCCGCTTACCGTGAGAAACACATTTTCGTTGGGGGCTACGATCTTCTCCATGATGTCCTTCCCGTTCACCCCGTACTTCCCGCTCGGATCGATATAAGCATGGGTCCCGACGATAGCGTACCGGTCCTTGTATTGCTGAAGGACTTGATTGGCCCATGTGACGGTATCGGTGTCGATCGTGCCATACACCCCGAGGTAGAGGATGACGAAGTCCATGCCTCCCGCCGAGATCAGATCGTAGTGGTGCCGATTATTATCCTTGTCCCCGCCGTACCACGGCTTGCCCTCGTACCGGTCGCGACCGAAATATCTCCAGTAGTTGACATACTCATTGGCCTCATGATTCACGTCGTGATTGCCGGATACGACTCCATATGGCACAGAGGCATCATCCAGGATCTTCATGCTGGCGTTGGCCCGCTGCCACTGCACTTCGTCATTCCAGGAATCGACGATGTCGCCGGTATGGAGCACATACTGGATCTTCTTCGCGGACTGATTGTCGACGATCCACTGCGACATGGTGTCATAGATGGCCGGGTAGTTTTTGCTGTAATATTGCGTGTCGGTCATCCAGACGAAGGAGAAGTCGTATTCGCTCTCCCCAGGCAATTTTCCCGGCTCCGTAACGTTCTTCTGCGAGAGGCCAACCATCAGCTTGGCCGTCTGATCCTTGACCATCCTCGCAGGAACAAGCTTGCCCTTCACGATGAAATCGCTCTGACCGTCTCCCGTCCGGGCATTAAGCGCCGTCCAGGCGCCGGAAATATAGTCCCATGCATATAACGTGGTGACTTGATCGGTCTTGCCCTTCCAAGTGACGTTCAGCTCGCTCAAGCCACTGATGTCCTCATTGATATGCAGGTCGTACCGTTGATAAGGAGCGTTCAGCGCCTGGGTCGTGTAGTAGTCGCCGTCCGGCGCCGCCATGCCGGCTATGGCGGACGAGGAGAAGGCGGTATCTCCCGCCCCTTGCCCATTGCCGCTTGGCACCCCCGACGCTGTTTTGTTATCGAAGCCCGTGCTGCCGCTTGACGTTAGATCGGCGACAGGCACCGTATTCCGCCGGTAGAAGCTCACGTCCACCGGGGTGCCGGAGGCATGATGAACCTGCACCTTCAGCTCCCCGGACTCGTGTATGCCGTTCACCGGCTTGTCCGGCGCAGGCGTCCGATACACCTCGACCTCCGAGAGCTGCATCCGGTATTTGCTCTCGCTTACGGCGAACCTGAGGCTCGTTCCTTCGATCTTGACATATCTGGCGTCGACGGGCTGGAAGGAGAACCGCTGCGCTTCCATCCCCGGCTGTCCATAACCGTTTATTTCCCGTACCGTCATCCAGGTCGCACCGTCTACGGAGACCTGGATGTTCATGTCTATGGGGAAGGAATCGTAGGCTACGCCCGGGCTGATCTCCCGCGGGTAGAGGTCGACTCTCCCGATGCGGGTCGCAGCCCCCAGATCGATGGTGATCCATTCCTTGTGATTGCTCGTAAGATCCGAGTCACTGGTCCAGCCGTAGGATTTGGTGCCGTTGCCCCGGATCCCGTCCGTCGCTTTGGCCAGTCCCCAGCCGGCGGCAGCCTCCAGTGAACTGGAGGCCGTCACGGTTTTGCCGCGCGCCAGGTTGGGGTCTGGATCGTCCGCCGCCTGCGTCGGGAGGGACAGGGACACCATGATCGTACTGAAGAGCAGCGAAGCTACGAGCAGCCATACCATCGTTTTTTTATTCACCTGATGAACCTCCTTAGGTTATAGGATCCGTTCAAAAAACCAATAGGTGCCGAAGAGCGCGATCGCTCCGGATAGACTCCAATTCACAGGGGATTGAAGCTGTCTGGCCCGCAGAAATCCTAGAATGGGAACGATCAACAGGACTACAAGCAATTGACCCAATTCCACGCCCACGTTGAAGGAAATTAGCGGAAGGGACAAATCCGCCCCCAGCTTCCCGCGCAACAGATCGGCAAATCCGAGTCCGTGTACGAGCCCGAACAGCAGGGTAATGACCGGGCGCCATTCCATGGACCGTTTCCAGACGTTCTCTATAGCTATATAAACAAGGCTTACTGCAATCAACGGCTCTACGATCCCGATGGGAACCGTGAGGATTTCCGTCACCGAGAGCGCAAGCGTAAGGCTGTGCCCCACCGTAAACGCCGTCAAAAGCTTCACGTACCGCTTCAAGGTCCCGCCTGCGAGCAGAATGCCCAATAAGAATAGCAAGTGATCGTAACCGGACAGGATATGCTCGATTCCCATCTTGACGTATGTCCAGCCGGTCAGCACCCAGGAGGGCACAGAGACGGGCACCTTATTAGTGGCGCCGGATGGAGTTACGGTTGCTCTGAAGGTTTGTTTAGTTTGATCGAACACGATTTCCCTCTGTTTCCCTTCGGCGGTCAGGAGGGCGATGTTCTGGTGGCCGGGATCAAATCCGTCGTAGAAAACTTTGTACTCGATTGCATAGGCCGTTACCGGCTCAGAGAAAATGTAGTCCAGCAGAATGCGCAGCATAAGGTGACTCCCTCGCTCGACGAAGCTCGCCTCTGTCACCACAGGCTTTCCTACGGTATCGCCGCCGGTTACTTTCAAGTAATCCGATGCATATTCTCGCAGCATCTCCTTGCTGGCAATCGCCTCGTCGTTCTCCAAGCTACCGTTTCGGTTCAGATCCAGCTCGATTAGCTGCCCCATAAGATCCGCAGGCAAATAGAGATCGAATCGGATCGAGCGGCCGTCTACCGTAATGTCCGAATAACCGATCGAGGAGTAATGCGCTTCAGCCGATTGCGGCAGCCCTCCGCCGCCCATGCCAATCGCAGCGATGAGCAGCAGGAGCATTCTGCATCTGGTCAACCAGGATGTGATCATTAGGCATCCTATCCTTTCGTTTCAAGCATCCGGCACTTGTAGGAATCCATCCAACACCTCCCTTGCAACCGCAGTACAAGACGCCTGCCCTCTATCGACAAGGAGACTTATCCAGTTTCATTATAGAAATGGAAACAATCACCTGAATATAATACAAATCACAGAAACCTTGCCCATTTTATACCAAAAGGACAACCGCCAGCTCCAATACGCAGTAGCGACAAAATGACAAAAACAAGTGACCGCCTAACATTGTTTCATCGTCGGGGGCTCATATAAATTAGAGGTAGCGAGTCGTAAGCCATGCAGCAGGTTTTCAAAATTTGATGAGTGGTGAGGAAAGACGAAAATGGTAAAACTGCGCACAGACGTTTTGGTAGTAGGCGGAGGAACTTCCGGCGTTACGGCAGCCATTGCCGCAGCGGAGGAAGGCGTGCAAGTAACCCTAGTAGAGAGGGATAGCGCACTGGGAGGCGTCGGCGTTCGGGCCGGTATACACGCCTACTATTACGGCAGCCCCGGTGGCATCCAGGATGAGCTCGACGAGCTGACGCACGATTTGAACAAACGTTGGGGAGGCAAAGCGATTGGACTCCACCCTGAGGCCAAGGGAGCGGTTATCGAACAAAAAATGGCCCAATTAGGAATCCGGGTCGTATATGAAGCGACGGTAGCGGAAGTGCTGCTGGATGGCACCAAAGTCGTAGGCGCGATAGTGGAAAGCGAGCAAGACCGTATAACGATCGAAGCCGCTGTGACGATTGATTGTACGGGAGACGGGGATGCGGCATTTCTCGCCGGTGCTTCGTACACGCTGGGAAGAGAGTGGGACGGATGTCAGCATGCGTATTCATTAATTCCACGCTTTGTGAACGAGAAGCATGTGCTGCGATACAAAAACTATGATTTAGGATGGATAGATGTCACGGATTGTGCGGATGTATCCCGGGCCTATCGTATGGGGCGACGATATGCGTGGAGAGGATCGGAAACTCCCGAGAACACGCACTTCCTGGTCCTCGGTCCACAGCTTGGGGTAAGGGAAGGGCGCCGAATCACCGGAGCGTACATCTTGCGACAAGACGATCTATTGCTGGACAAACGCTTCGATGACGTTGTAATGCGATGTTATGCCCATCACGAGAATCACGCCTATGATTACGCGAATGAAAGCGACTTGTCGCAGATTTGGATCGGCGTTCTGGGCAAATGGAAGTTTTTGTTCGGCGGAGATGTGCCTTATCGATGTCTGCTTCCCGAGACGGTGGACGGGTTATTAATCGGGTGCCGCGCATTATCGCAGGATCATGATTGCGGGAACTTATTCCGCATGCAGCGGGATATGCAGAAGCTCGGCGAGGTAGCGGGAGTGGCGGCCGCGATGAGCGTTAACCAGGAGGTACCCTCGAGGCAAGTTGATGTCCATCTCCTGCAGCGGAAACTGATCGCCAGAGGGGTGTTAAATGAAGCGGACTTAACCAGAGAAAGCTCCCCCTGGTTGACGTTTGCCGGAGAGACGGGCGACGATCGTCAGCGGGTGATCCGGAATGGAGCTCAAGTCGAGGACATTCAAGCGATCATCCGGTATTTGGGGACCGAGGAAGAACCGACTGCGCTTTGGTGGTTGTGGCACTTCGGCGAATCGTCCATCCCTCCTCTATTGGACGCATCCCGGTTGGCAACAGGTCGAATTCAGCGCGGAATCGCATTCGCTCTTGGCTTGCTGAAGCACCCGGATAGTGTCCCTTGCCTCGTGGAGACGTTTAGGAGCGGAGCCCAGGATAAGCCGAACGAGCTCGACCGCACAATGGAAAGCTGGATGTCCGCCCTCGTCTTGCTGCGCCGGATGGGTGACGCTTCGGTGGTCGAGGATGTTCTTCAGTTGTTGCCTGCCGAACGGAGCAGCACGACGCTTTTGCTCTTTCTGCACTACTTGATTTCGATCTCGGGGCAATTGAACGACAGCCAGAAGCAACGCGCACAGCTGCTCATTCGATCCGTCATTTCCGACTCCGAAATCGGAAACGATTACACCTTGCACGGCTCGGGCGTGTCCATCCCGGCCACCCCATACACAAGATCCATCAAGTGGAGCATCGATGTAACAAGCTTTTATTTACTGGAGATGCTCGGCGGAGAGGGTCGGAGTCTCTTGCAGCAGGCTTGCCAAGATGACCGGGGTTATGTTCGCGTCGCGGCGGCCACATTGCTCGCACGGTTGAAGCCAATAAAAGGAGGGAAGTAAAAGTGGCACAAGCCTATGATGCCATAGTAGCGGGAGGCGGAATTGCCGGAGTAGCGGCAGCGCTTGCTTTGGCCCGACAAGGAAGGAGCGTCGTCCTCATCGAACCTTCCGGGACACTGGGACGGGAGATCGTGCGCGGTCGCAATCAACGGGTCGCGTTGTCTCGGTATACAGGCGAGTCCCCTTCGATCGATACGTTTTTGCGTTGTCTTCAACGGCGCCAAGGCTGGTTTCATCATCGAGAAATCGATCCCAGCGTTGCTGCGATCGCATTCGACGATATGGCCGAGCAGCATCGGATTCAGGTTTTGTTCCATGCCTGGCCCTCACGTGTAGAAGTGGAGGGGCGTGCGGTGACAGGACTCGAAATCGCCACCAAAACGGGATATTCCCGTATCGAAGCTCCAAGGGTCATCGATGCTACGGTTCATGGGAAGCTCGCCCAACATTCCTTCATCCGGGAGCGCAATCCTTTTGAAAAGTCCGTACTACACGTCATATTCAACGGAGTTGAGGGGGAATGCACAGCCAATCATGTGTTGTCGGCGAACAATCTTGGTGAACTACAGGTCATGTGCCGGCCCACTTATTGGAAGGAAGAGTGGAGGGTCTCGTTCATTGCTCGCAGCAGGGTAACCCGCCCGGAATGGATTCGCTGCCTTCCTTCCCTGCTCCCCGACTTGAGGCGGCTTATACCGGCGCTGGGCCGAGGCAATCTAACCCTCGTAAGTGAAGATGTGTGGCTGACGCCTGAGTTTCATCTCCATACCAACTCGAGGGATGATCGACACCTCGGCTATGTCGAGGCCTTAGACGGCAGTCCCTTCGAGATCCGCCATAACATGCTGGGCGATCCGAACACCATTCTGGGGTTAACTTTGTCAGGCACATGGCTGAAGAACTTTCCGTTCGATCCCGCCCTGGAAGTGAGGTCCATCGTGAACGCTTTTAGGCTAGGCGATCTTGCAGGCCAGTCACTGGCTGGTGTCTAACGGTCCGCCATCCGAATGAGCAGCAGTAAATCGTCAAGGCTGCTGTCCGCCATGTGTTTTTCGCCATTTTCCCGGCGGCATCCCGGAATACCTGCTGAATGCGCGCGTGAATGTGTAGGGGTCTGGATAGCCAAGAGTCATGCCTATCTCGCTGATCGAATACGTTGCCGATTGCAGCAGCTCCATCGCTTTCTCCATCTTTAACCTCTCCAAATAGCGCACGGGGCTCATTCCAACCTTTTGCGTAAATACTTTGGAAAAATAGCCCCGGTGCACGGAAGCGAAGTCGGCCACGTCTTGGACGGAGATGTGTTCCATATAGTGCGTGTTCATATAATTAATGCTTCGCGGTATCCAGTAGTCGGGACCCTCGTGGGATACGGAAGCTTCGTCCTCGGGCATCAAGTGGCTGAACATGCGGTACAACGAAGCTTGATGCTCCAAATGGCGCTTGAACCCATCCGTCGGGGGGACAAACACTTGCTCGAGCGTATGCTGCAATTCCTTCGTCATGACTTGCCTAAGGTAAGGGGCGGTCGGGCGAAAACCGGCCGTGGCCATAGACGCCGGGACTTGGGGACCGTCGAATGAAATCCAGATCATCCGGAGCCGCTTGTCATCCGGAAGGTATCGGTATTGGTAAGGGATTCCCGGATACATGCAAAATACGTCGCCTTTGACCAGGGCAACCTGCTGCCCGCCGAAAGTTAATTCGACCTTGCCTTCCATGACGAAGTGAAAGTTGTGATATTGGAACATGATGGGTCCTACTTGATACTCGGGCTTCGCTATGTTGCGGCCGGCCCGAAGCAGCCACATTCCCCCCTCTTTGGCAAATGCTTCAGGAACAAAGTAGATCATTTCCGCAAATTCTTTCGCATTTTCTTGCATGATCGGCATCCCCTAGCCCATGACGATTTTAGTATAATTTCACTGATTATAGCATGGGGCTATTTAAGGACGAAACTCTACGAATCGAGGATGACGGATGAAGCTCGGAATGCCCACTCTAGTAGAATATAGATCGATTGAGGAAAACGTGAGGTTGTGCAATGCGCTTGGGCTGGACTTTATCGAGTTAAATATGAACCTGCCTATATGCATCCCTGAACAACTAAGCGCGGAACAATTGAGAGGGTACAAGGAAAAGTACAGAGTAGACTTTATTGTGCATCTTCCGGAAGAGCTCGACGTGGCCTCCTGCCACCCTTCCATCCGGAGAGGACACTTGGAACGCTGCCGGCAAACGATGGAATGGGCGAGCGCAGCGGGCATCCGGACGCTGAACATGCACCTCAACCCGGGAATCTACTTTACATTGCCGCATCAAAAAGTATGGATACACGAGCAGTATGAAACCTTATACACCGAATTGCTGCACGAGGCTTATACGGAGCTGTATAAGTGGGCGGAGGCGTATCGGGTGGAGCTCTGTATCGAGAATACGGGAAACTTCCACATGCCATTTGTTCGCAAAACACTGGAGCTGTTAAGCGGGTTCCAGCGCTTCGCCCTGACGTGGGATGTCGGCCATGACGCAAAAGCCGGGTTTGTGGAAGAATCGACCTTCACGCGTCTGTACCCGTCCCGTATCCGTCACATGCATCTGCACGATTACAACGGAAAATCGGATCATCAGCCGCTTTACACGGGAATCGTCCCCATAGACGACCGGCTGGCGCTGGCCCGGAAGGAGAATTGGTCGGTCGTGATTGAAGTGAAGACGAGCGAGTCCTTGACGGAATCGGCTGCCGCGTTGAGGACGAAGGGCTATCTCCCGGAATAGAAGACGATTGCAGTTCGATTTTGCCATTGCAAAATCGAACTGCAGTGCATGCGAGCATAGTTACGCACGGCTAATAGGGTACCGGCAGCGCAAGAAAGTTCGGCTTCACCAGCTCGTTCGCGTAAGACTGGTGCCAGATCCCGGTCGTCGCCGGGGAGACAGGCGGGATGAGCCAGCTCCAGTCGCCGGTCACCCGGCGGCCCGCGCTCGTCTCCAACCGGTCGAACAGCTGGAACTGCTCCGCGGCCGTGTGGTGGTCGACGATGCTGACGCCGGCTTCCTTGAACGAATGCAGCACGGCGACGTTCAGCTCGACCAGCGCCTTGTCCTTCCACAGAGAGACGTTCGTGCCCGTGTCGAGTCCCATTCGGGAGGCGACGGTCGCCAGCATGTCGTAGCGGCCTGCGTCGGCGAGGTTGCGAGCTCCGATCTCCGTCTCCATGTACCAGCCGTTGAACGGGGCGCAGGGATACGCGAGGCCGCCTATCTCGAGCTGCATGTCGCAGATGATCGGGACGGCGTACCACTGCAGATGGAGGTCCTCGAACCAGCCGAATTCGGGGTGGCGGATCGGCACCTCCAGCGCGGCATCCGCCGGCAGCTCGAACCAGTGCGGCGGCCCGTCCCCGACCTGAATGATCAGCGGCAGCAGGTCGAAGGCCGTTCCGCGCCCGCGCCAACCGAGCCGCTCCGCCGCCTGCGTCAGACGGACGGAGGCCCGGTCGCCGACTACCCGGCCGTCCGAACCCAAATATCCGGCGTAGCGAAGCAGCTGATGGTTCCATAGCCGAATCGAAGGTTTGCCCGGGAGCGCAGGAGAGAACACGCTTATGGTCGGCACGATTTTGCCCCGATTGGTAGCTTGCCGGATATGCCGGAGCAGCGCCTCGAAGATCGCGTCCTCCTCCTCCAGCCCGCGGAAATCCAGCACCTGCAGCGACTTCCAGAACAGACGGCCGATACAGCGGTTGCTGTTGCGCCAGGCCAGGCGGGCGCCGTGCTCAAGCTCCTGGAACGTATGGTCATAGCTGCCCGTCGCGAGCAGCTGCCGTTCGATCTCGGCGAGCCGTCGGGGGATGTCGCCCGGCCGGCCCAACTCGGTGTAGCAGCCGCGGATGAACGATTCCACTTCCTGCAGCATGAGAGATGTTATTTGATGCCCTGCGTGTCCACCACTTTTCACGAGCAGATGCCCCTTCCTGAATTGACAGCCCTATGTCAATAGCTATTGTCGATAAACCTATTGTAGCGCTCCGATGCGTAGCCGTTCCACTTGGAGCAGGCTGCTGACACCGGTTTTGCTGCCAGTTGTCGGGTTTTCGCCACAATTCGGGTTTCATCTTGACTTGCCCCCCTAGCGTGCTATAATCGCTAGAATGAGAGCAAGGGGGAGTCCGCATGGCGAGAGCCGAGAGGAAGACGATGTCCACCGCGGCCACCGTCTTCCCGATCTTATTCGCAATCAGCATCGTGCACCTGTTGAACGACACGATGCAATCTACCGTATCGGCCTTGTTTCCGATTCTCAAAGATTCGCTTCAGCTTACATACGGCCAGATCGGCCTCATCGCCTTCGCGATGAACATGACGGCTTCGGTGCTGCAGCCGATCGTAGGCTGGTCGTCCGACCTGAAGCCCCGTCCGCTTATCCTGCCGATCGGGGTCGTCTTCACGCTGGCCGGTGTCGTCGGGCTGGCGCTTGCGCCGAACTTCGCGACGATTCTGCTCGCGGTGACCGCGATGGGCGTAGGCTCGGCCATCTTCCACCCGGAGTCCTCGCGCGTAGCTTACCTGGCCGCCGGAGCGCAGCGGGGGCTGGCCCAATCGATCTTCCAGGTGGGCGGGAACATCGGCAGCTCGCTCGGACCGATTATGACCGCCGTCCTGTTCGTCCATATCGGGCAAGGCGGGGTGCTCTGGTTCACGATCGCCGCAGCGGCTGCCATAGCGATTCAGGCCTACGTGGCACGCTGGTACGGCAATCGGCTATCCCAGCCGCGACCGGCGGCATCCGGACGTGCGCGCCAAGCCGGCTCGACCTTGGCAAGCAGCTTGTCAGGGAGCCGGATCTTCTGGGCGATGGTCATTCTGGTGTTTCTCGTCTTCTCGAAGCATGTGTACATGTCCAGCATTACGAGCTTCTACACGTTTTATTTGATCGGCGACTACGGGGTGTCCGTGCAGCATTCGCAATGGTTCCTGTTCGCCTTCCTGGCCGCTTCGGCCGCCGGGACGTTCTTCGGCGGACCGCTCGCCGACCGATACGGCCGCAGGTCCATTATCTGGCTGTCGATCCTGGGGACCGCGCCGTTCTCAATCGCGCTCCCGTACTCGAACTTGGTCGTTTCGGGCATCATGTGCGTGTGTGCCGGGTTCGTGCTGTCGTCGGCGTTCTCGATCATTGTCGTCTACGCCCAGGAGCTGCTGCCCGGCAAGGTCGGACTTGTCTCCGGTCTGTTTTTCGGGCTCGCGTTCGGGCTGGGCGGCTTGGGGTCGGCGGTGCTTGGCTGGATTGCGGATGCGACGAGCATTGCGTTTATGATGAAGATGTGCGCGTATCTCCCGCTGTTGGGCGTCATGGCGATATTCCTGCCGAAGGACCGGAACCGCGAAGCGGCTGCTTGAGCAGTATTCAACAATTAGAAGAGGAGTGGATGGGAAAATGGAGTATATCAAAATAGCGGGGATCGACGATCCGTATTTTCAAGCGATGCATCGACTCATGGGGCAAGTGTTCCCGGCGGAGGAAGTGCTGGAAGCTAGCGCTTGGGCCGAGCCGCTGCAGGATCCCGGCATTCAAGTGTTCGTAGCCGTGCACGAGGGAGAAGTGGTCGGAGCGACCGAATACCGCTATTATCCGGACATGCAGGTGGCGATGACGGATTTTACGATAATCGGTCGGGAGGGGCTCGGGATCGGGCCATTCTTGGCGCGCCGTCGCCAGAAGCACTTGTTCCAGCTCGTCGAGCAAAGCGGGAGCCGGCTGATCGGCATGTTCGCGGAGATCTACAACCCGTATCTGGCCCGGGAACACGCATTCGGCGGCGTAAAACCGATGGATCCGTTCGTCCGTCGGGAGGTGCTCGCACACTTGGGCTACCGGCGTCTCGACTTCCCTTACGTACACCCTTCCTGGCAGCAGGATGGTACAGGGGTGCATGAGCTTGATTTGTGCTTCCTCGCCTACGACGAGAACCTCTCCGATCTGCCGGCGGCGCTCGTCGTTCAGTTCTTGCGCACGTACTACGCCGTCCTGGAGCGGAAGCCCGAAGCCTGGTACGAAATGATCCGCCAGCTGGAAACGAAGGAGACGGTAGCGCTCCGTCCGATCTAACCAGAACCGTCACATATGCATAGCTATCGCCTCCAAGCGCATACTACGTTGGACTGCAATCCCATTGATGTCCAATTTGGTAAAGGAGAGCGCCTGCACAATGTCAAACAAATACAACAACAGCATGCATGACGCACAGCCGGGCGATAAGCAAACCCCGGACACGAACGAGATCGGCGAGCTGCGCAACGGCCGGCTGAGCCAGATCAAGAATTCCAACCCGACCGGAGAAGGCCGGGAGAACGAGTATATCAGCGAGCTGGAGAATTCCCGCTCCGAGGAGTAGGGCATAGACGGCCCCCGATCGATGTGGATCGGGGGCCGTACTTTATAATGTGGGGTTTCTTAGCCTTGCACGGGATCTTGGATCGAGCCGACGAACAGGACCGCTCCGGTTGACCGATCCTGAATCGCGATCAGGAAGGGCCGGTTCATCTCCATCCGGAAGGGTGGCGTGGTCGGGACCATCGCCGAGGAGGTTTTGACTCCGACGGAGGTGACCGCCGCCGCTTCCGTGCCTTTCTCATCGACTTGAATGAACGTTTTGTGCTTCACTTCGCCGATGAACGCCTGAACGGGCGGGGTCAGCAATCCGCTGAAATCAGCCTGACGGTCATCGAACGCGATCGACATCCCGAGCGATTTCAGCGCATCGTTCAGCTCGAGCTCGCTCTCCAGCTTGAAGCGCGGCAGCAGCACTTCGCCTTGCTGCGGCTTCCAGTCGGCCAGCGTCCGGTCCCACTCTCCGGCACGCGCCAGGCGCTCCGTGAATGTCTCTAGCTTAGCCCCCTCGTCCGGCAGCAGGATGAGCATACCGAGATTGCCGTCGCCGTAAGGGAGCCGAACGGCTTGGTACCCGTCCGCTTTTTTATACTCGAACGATCCGCTCCTCTGCATGAACGGATAAGTCTTTTTGGTTCCGTCGGCTAGCGTGAAGGCCGCGTCGCGTGTAGCGTCCTTGCTGAACGTTGTCGTCCAGGACCCCTTAAAATAAACCGCGTTCAGCAGCAGCATGATGACGTTCGGGTCCATGGGGGCTTTTACGATCGAATCGATTTTGCCCTTCGTCTGCTTGTCGACCCACTTATTGATCTTGTCGACGGTCTTCGGATCGCCGAAGTCGACGGATGCCGTCTCCGCTTTGTAGAAATCCTTGTTCGTCTTCAGGAAGGCTTCTTGGAACTTCAAGCTTCTCTCGTTCTTCGCCCAAATCGAATTCGCGATCGACAGCTCGACCTTCGGGTCGGCATGCGTCAGCCGGTCCTGCAGCTCGGCTGCCGAGCGGTTCCATGTGTCCGCGTCCAACACGTCGAGATGCAGCGTCTTGGCCATCGCCTCACGCGTAGCGCCTTGGGCACCGTTTAGCACCATCGACAGTGCGATCGCTACGCTGGCGGGCGAGATGAACACATTCTCCTTGGGTTTAGCCGCCGAGAGTCGAGCATACAGCTCCAGGCCAAAGGCGTTGTAGGCCGGAGCGATCGGGCTGACCGCCTCGACGCCGGGACTGGGGCTAGCCGGGCCGGACGAATGAACAGAAGGACGAGGGATGGCGGATTTGGCGTTCGTTCCGCATCCTGCAACCGTTGTCATCAAGAGCAAAGCGACGAGTCCGCTCAGGGTTCGCTTCATCTCCATTACTCCCCCTCGAGTATAATAAGGTACACCCTATCAGACGGGCGGGGCCGCGGAGATGTTGCAGGATGAAGCTGCCGGGGAAGGGATTAGCCCCTCCCGGCAGCGGGCACCAGCGGTTACTTATCCCCGCGGTCGATATGGCGTCTCGGGGAGTCGAGGACGGCGTGCTCCGGCACGAGCCGGTTCATATGCGGATGCTCGGTCTCGCTCGTCGTCCGGTCGACCTCATAGCGGACCAGCTCCCAGGCCGTCGTGCCGAGCATCGGATCCGCATCGAATACGTCGCCGCGGCGGTAAAATTGCTCCCGGCCCCATTCATTCGAATATACACCGTCAATCTCCACGGGTTCCCCGGAAATAGGGTTCATTGATTCTGGCATTTATTGCTCATCCTCCTTTGCATATAGACTTCCATAAGATTCCCCAAAATTTTTGTTCCAATGAAGGAAAATGCTTCCCTCTTGCGAATATATATGAGCTGTATTAGGACTAAGGTCCTGCATAAACGATGCAAAGGAGCCGTTCGAAATGAAATTTTTAGTCTTGATCCATGTGCTTTCGGCCATTATCGGAGTCGGTCCGACATTTTTCGCACACGTGCTGTACCGTCCGAAGCAAACCGTGAATGAACTGCGGCAATCCGCCAAGCTCGCGGGCCTGCTGGAGTTTTTCCCGAAGATCGGAGGGACGATCGCCGTCCTGAGCGGCCTACTGCTGTTCTGGCTTGGCGAGTATGGCACCTTCACGCAGCTGTGGCTCCTCGGCTCGCTTATCCTGTACGTGCTGATCCAGATTGTAGTCATCGCCCTCGCCACGCCTCCGGCCAAGAAGCTGGCCCAATGGCTGGCCGACCCGGCCAATAAGCATCATCAAGACACTTTGCCCGAAGCGCCGAAGCAGCTGCTGCGCCAAGTGAACAACTTGTTCTACGTCGCTACCAGTATGGGAACGCTGCTGTTCATTTTCATGATATTGAAGCCGTAAGCAACGTCTCGTACCGACAGTAACCCCTCCCGGGAATCGAATAGTGTAGGAAAGGAGGGACGGACATGTTGAACCCGAAGAACAAATGGAAAGCGCTAAAAGGATGCTTCGCGGTCTGCCTTGTAATCGCTTCGTTGGCAGGGGCAGCGCTGGCGGGAAAATATGAGTCGGACGCGGCCGGAAACGCCGGATTCTCCGATACAAGGGGACATTGGGCGACCGATGCGATCGCATGGGGCGTGTCGCAGCGAATTGTGAACGGTTACGAGGACGGGGGCTTCCATCCGGACCAGCCTGTGACCGAGGCGGAGTTCGTCGCCATGCTGCTGCGGGCTTTCCCGGTGGCGGGTACGAGCTATGTGGAGACGCTGACTCCGTGGTACGGCGCGTACTTCGCCTATGCGCAGGGGCAGAATTGGCCCGTAGAGCCGGTTCTGGCGAACGAGACTTATCCGCGGGGGGAAGTCGCCCGGCTGATCGCCGCTACGCAAGGGCAGCAGCTGGCGATGGACGATGCGATCCGGTTGCTGCTGCAGCGCGGCTTGGCCCAGGGCAAGACGTCCGCCACGGTCGAAGGCTTCAGCAAGCAGGATGCGCTGACGCGGGCGGAGGCCTTGCAGTTCATTCATAATCTAGTGCAGAAGAAGCTGACCTTGTCCTCGGCGCCTCCGCTGATCAAGAAGCCGGCGCCTTATATGGTGCGCGGCATCGCCATCGGCAATTTCGAGAGCGACGTCATCGCCAAGCTCGGGCAGCCGCAGCGCAAGGACAAGAGCGAGTACGCGTTCGAATGGTACATCTACAACTCGGATTACTCGAAATATGCGCAGATCGGCATTCAGGACGGCCAAGTGGTAGCGCTGTATTCCAACGCGGCGACATGGTCGACGGATTCGGGGCTGCAGGCAGGGAGCGCGGAAGCGGCTTTGAAGGCCGCGTACGGCGACCCGATGAAGACACTCACGAAAGGAAACACGCGCTACAGCTTGCCGAATCTCGATACCGAGCCCACCTATGAGCTGAACGGCAATTACGTCACCTTTTTCC
The DNA here is from genome assembly GCF_045062745.1 of Paenibacillus sp. HJGM_3. NCBI lineage: Bacteria > Bacillati > Bacillota > Bacilli > Caryophanales > Paenibacillaceae > Paenibacillus > Paenibacillus sp. HJGM_3. The sequence continues at coordinate 242,936 of NZ_JBJGED010000001.1, read as the reverse complement.
TGGATGCGCATGAGGAGAACCGGCTGACGGCGATTCAAATTATTCGCAAAGATGCGGAGTCCTCGAAAGCGGACTTCTACGGCACCGGCAGCGAAGAGCTGAGGACCGCCTACGAGCGGGAGCTGCTCGATCTGGCGAATGTGGAGCGTACGAGACGCGGCAAACGGGCGTTCACATGGGACGAGAAAATCGCCGGAACGGCGCGCAAGCATAGTCAGGATATGGCGGTACAAGACTATTTTGACCACACGAATCTGGCGGGTCTCGATCCGTTCGCCCGCATGCGCGCGGATCAAGTGCTGTACAGCAAGGCGGCCGAGAACATCGCAGCCGGGCAGCGGAGCGCGATCTTCGCCCACAGCGGCTGGATGAACTCGTTCACGGGCCATCGCGAGGCGATTCTCGGCGACACGCTTCGTCTGGGCGTGGGCGTTTACTTCGGCGGCAGCCTGGACATCTATTATACGGAAAACTTTTATACGCCTAGATAGGCGGGGAATCGGTTCCTGACCGGCTTGTTCACCCGAAATATCCCTAAGCAGGATCGTAGGAGGAACGGCAAGGATATTGTGGGCGAATTCGGGCAACCCTTCTAAGATCGACTCATTATCGACAGACGACGGAAGGGAAGACGAACCGGGATGAACTTGCGCACTGGCACATTTCTATGGCCCTCCACCTTGCCAGAGGCGAGAACATACCCGTCCTTGGACAAGGACGCGGATTGCGAGGTGCTGGTGATCGGGGGCGGGGAGTCGGGATCGCTCGTCTCCTATCAACTGAACGAGCAGGGCGTCGATACGATTCTCGTCGACAAGCGGCCGGTGGCGCACGGTACGTGTTCCGCCAATACGGGGCTGCTGCAGATGTCGAACGACAAGCCTCTGACGGCGTGCATGCATACGTTCGGCCAGGAATTCGGCGCCCGGTTCTACGCGCTGTGCCGACAAGCCGTGGACGACCTGGAAGCGATCGCAGCCAAGCTGGTGTACAGCCCGGAGTTCCGGCGCCGGCCCAGCTTGTACTATGCGAGCTGCCCGGATGATGTCCCGCAGCTGCGCGACGAATACGAAGCGCTGCGGGGGATCGGGTTCCCCGTGGAATTCTGGGATCGCGACCGGATTGCCCGGCACTTTTCCTTCGAGAAACCCGGAGCGATCTATACGCAGGGCGACGCCGAGGTGAACCCGTTCAAGCTGGTGAATGCCCTGATCCATACGGCCCACGACCGCGGACTGCGCGTGTATACGAATACCGAAATTACGGATTGCCGGGTCCAGCATGACCGCGTGGTATTCCAGGCGGGAAGACACCGCATCCGGGCGAAATACGCGGTCTACGCGACGGGCTATGAAGCACAGGAAGAGCGTCGCCATCCGAACGCCGTGATGAGCAGCTCATTCGCCATCGCCACGAAGCCGCTGCCGGCGTTTCCCGGCTGGCATGAGCGCTGTCTCCTTTGGGAGACGGCCCGGCCGTATCTCTTCATCCGTACCACGGTCGATCATCGCATCGTTATAGGCGGATTCGATGAAGGGACCGTATCTCCCGAAGAGCGGGAGATCATGCTGCCCCACAAGCGGGAGGTGCTGCTCGAGGCCCTGCGCCGGCTATTCCCGGCCATACCGGACCTGGAGGCCGAGTATGCTTGGACCGCTGCGTTCGGCAGTACGCACGACGGGCTCCCGATGTTCGGGGAGCGCCCCGGGTATCCGCAATGCTTCTTCCTCCTCGGATATGGCGGGAACGGGACCGTCTATAGCATGATCGGCTCCAACCTGGTCGCGGATCGGATCGTACACGGCCGATCTTCTCCGGACCTCGAGCTGTTCCGGCTCGACCGGGCGGCGCATGCTAGGCCGACAGTACGTAGACCAGTACGTTCTTCTTGATGCCGAATTGGCGTGCTTGCGACAAGTCGTTCATGAACACATCGATACGAGCGCCTCGGATCGCGGATCCGATATCCTCGGCCGTGCGTACTCCGATTCCGTCGATGAACACCTTCGTGCCGATCGGAATGACCCCGGGATCGACCGCGATCGTGCGCCCTTCCGTGGCGCTGCTGCCGCTATAAGTCGTGCCGTAACCTGGGTCGGACGGACGTTTGCCGGTCGACTCCATACCGGCGGTGTAGGCGGTGAGCGTAGACACGAGCACCTTGCTGACGGTGGGTGCCGTGCCGGAAGGCAGCTCGATGTCGATGAATTTGTTCGGGATGATCAGCTCCTGGCCGATTTTCAGCGAACGCGGGTCCTTGATCTGGTTCACCGCAGTCAAGACGTCCACGGTGATGTCGAACGTTCTGGCAATATTATAGAGCGTATCGCCCGCATTGATCTGGTATTTCATCGGCTGGGGAGCCGCTGTAGGTTCCGGCTGGACCGGGATCGGGACCGGCTGTACGGCATAGGCTTCTTCGCAGCACCCGCCCGGAATTTCCGAGTGTGTGAATAACGCTTCGTAGGCGAGAGCGCGGCCCGCTCCCAGCGAGAAGAGAATGGCGACGGCAAGACTGAGGACGAGAATCCGACTTTTTCCATAACAACGATACAGCTGATGCAGCATGATGAGCCTCCTATCGATTGTTGCTAGAATGGCAAACTCGGTTTGCTAGTAACTAGAATTGCCACCGGATTGCGATTCTAAACGTACGATGGGAGATTCATAGTTTCTCATTCCAGAATGCTGGACGCAAAAGAAGCCGACCCCGGGAGACGGAGGTCGGCTATTCAATGTCGGACGAGTCCGACTCCTGCTAGATTTCAAGCGCGGGATCGGACGATATACAGCATGGCGAAGGAGAGCAGGACGATCATGGCCGTCCAGCTCCAGGCCTGGCTCATGTCGCCGGACTCCACCGCGACATAGATCGCGGTAGGGACCGTCTGCGTGCGGCCCGGGATGTTCCCGGCCACCATCAGGGTAGCCCCGAATTCACCCAGTCCCCGCGCGAATCCGAGGATGTAGGCGGACACGAGCGACCGTGCAGCGAGCGGCAAGGTGATCCAGCGCAGCACCTGCCATTCGCTGGCCCCGCTGGACCGTGCGGCGTTCGCGTAGTCCGGATTGATGGAGGAGAGGCCGCTCTTCATCGTCTGGTACACGAGCGGAAAGGCGACGACGACGGCGGCGATGACACCGGCCCACCAGGTGAAGATGATCGTCCGGTCGAACCAGCCTTCCGCGAGTCGGCCGAGCCAGCTGCGTCTGCCGAGCGCGACGAGCAGCAGGAACCCGACTACGGTGGGCGGGAGCACGAGCGGCAGCATGAAGACGGTCTCGACGACCGTCTTGCCGAACCATCGCGTCCGCGTCATCCACCAAGCGGCGGAGGTGCCGAGGAGCAGCACCGCGACGCTGGCGATTACGCTGATCTTAATCGAGAGCAGGACCGGCTCGAGGAAGGAGGTCAGATCGGCTTGACTCAACATAGCTTCGAGCGCTGGCGCTGAGCCGAGGGAGGGCTTGAGAGTGAGCTTGAGAGCGAATTTGGCAGTGAGCGTGATAGTAAGTGCATCGGCGGGCCGTCCTTTGGCAATAGAATATAGCCTCATTATACTATAAAGCTCCCTCAGGGAGGGAGGTCTCCGAGGGAGCTTCGATCGATCAGGACGGGAGCCACAGCTTCAGCTGTTCGTAATTTTCCACCGTTGGCGGCTCCGGAGACGGCTTCCACGGCAAGTACTTGTCGGCGTGCGCGGTATGGAACAACACGACCGACTCCTTCGGTCGGATCCAACCCTGCGCCCGCAGCTGAATCGCCCCTGCGAGCGTCGCGGCGGCTTCCGGGGAGGAAGAGAGGCCTTCGAGCCCTAAGCGCCGCTGCGCCTCGGCGATCTGCTCGGCGGTGACGGATACGGCGGTGCCGCCGGTTCTGCGGAGGATCGACGCGATCAAACTGCCGTCGGGCGGATTCGGGACGCGCAGCCCGGTCGGGCTGGAGCTGACCGGCTCCGGCGCCGGCTGCACTTGGGTGTCGCCGTTCCTCAGCGCGTCGACGATCGGGGTGCAGCCCCGCTCCTGGACGCTGACGAGCCGCGGCAGCTCGCTCTGCAGCCAGCCGAGCTCGTGCAGCTCCCGGAACGCCTTCCACAGCCCCACGATGCCCGAGCCGCCTCCGGTCGGATAGACGATCACATCGGGGAGGCGCCACCCGAGCTGCTCGGCGAGCTCGAGCCCCATCGTCTTCTTGCCCTCCACGCGTCCCGGTTCGCGGAGCGTCCCCGCATTGAACCAGCCTTGCTCGGCCTTGCCGGCTTCGATAATCGCGCCCGCGTCATGGATGAGCCCCCGGACTTGGAAGGTGAAGGCGCCGAAGCGCATGCACTCTTCTATAATGATGCCCGGGCAATCTCTCGGAACGAGGACGACGGCCTGCATGCCGGCACGGGCCGCATAGGCGGCCATCGCCGAGGCGGCATTGCCGTTGGACGGCACCGCCACCTTCGTCACTCCGTACTCGTGCAAGAGCGAGATCGTGGAAGAGAAGCCGCGAGCCTTGAAGCTGCCGGTCGGGTTCTGTTCCTCCCGCTTCACGAACAGCTGCCGGACCTCGAGCTCCCGCTCCAACCTGGGCATGCGGATGAGCGGTGTGCCGCCTTCCCCTAGCGAGACGATCGATTGCTCATGCAGAACCGGCAATAGCTCCTTGTAGCGCCACATGGAGGCAGTGCGGCCCAGGAGCGTGTTCGGGGAGAGCTTGGCGGCCACCTGCTCCAGGTCGTATTCCACGAGCAGCGAACCGCCGCAAGTACAGCGGCCTTTCAATTCAAACGCGATCGCCTTGTTACAGCAGGTACATCGCAACCGGAATCTGTCCATGCTCAACCTCCGTGTTGGAATTGGTCGGTTTGGGTCGACAGAGAATCGTCTTTCTCCAACATACACAAAGGCCGGGTTAGGGGAGACGGCCTCTACCTAAGCGTCCCATAGAAGGGTAGACGCCCAACCCATTTGGGCGAGCGCTACATAGTATGGGGTAGGGTTGCGATAACCAAGAAGGGGAGAGGCGCTGTGCAGAGGTGGATGTGCAAGGGGAAGCTCCATCGGGCCACCGTGACGGAGGCCCGGCTGGACTATGTAGGGAGCATCACGATCGATTCGCTTCTAATGCGGGAGGCGAACATTCTTCCGTATGAGATGGTGCAGATCACGAGCCTTCGCAACGCGACTCGCTGGAAGACCTACGCGATCCCGGCGCCGGAAGGGTCGGGCAAGCTGTGCCTGAACGGTCCGCCGGCCCATCTGTTCCAGCCGGGCGATCTTGTCATCGTGCTCAGCATGGGCATGGTGAACGAGGAGGAGCTGGTGCAGCTCAAGCCGAGCGTCGTGTTCGTCGACGAGGCGAACCGGATCACGAGCGTGGAACGCCACGATCTCGTCGTGGAGCGGCAGGAGGCCGAGCTGGAGGGGAAGAAGGGCGACGCGCCGTCGTGATGGGCATAGAATAGGCAAAGGGTCTCCGCGCACAATCTGATGCGGGAGACCCTTTGTGTTTAGAGTATAAGATTTGCTTAAGAATGGCTTAAGAATCGCAAAATAGATTTTCAACAACTCCTTGCTATGATAACTCCTGTCAAACGCATCCTAATCCGCTAGGGGAGATAAGAAGTGGCTAAAGTTTCTAGAAAGCTGTTCGTGCTGGCAGCCGGGTTGTTCGTTATCAGTGTCATGATCCAAATCTATTTTGCGGGAATGGCTATTTTCTCGGATTCATCGTACTTGTACAACCATATTGTATTCGTACGATTTATGGAAATTTTCCCCGTTTTGATGGTTATCCTGTCCTTTACGGGTAAATTGCCCAAGTATTGCAGGTGGATGAGCGTGCTCCTGTTCTTGTTGATTTATGCCCAGTACATTACGGCCAATATCCCTGAAGCCGGCGCCGTTCATCCTGTTCTTGCAGCCGTTCTTTTTACTGTTTCCGTCATGACGGTTTTACATGCCAAGAGGGTCGTGTTTCCCAATTCAAACGTGATTCTGAAATCCGGAGGAGTGGAAAAGCAATGAGAGCAAAGATGAATGGGTCTTTGATCATAGGCTTGGCAGCTTTGGCACTGGTAAGACCGCTGATGGATCTGGTCGGTTTGCATGATTTATTGGGTGAGCGGGCATCGGGTACGATCATAACGATCGGGGTTCTGATTATATGGTTAGTGGTCGTCGTGTCAAGGCGTATTAATCGTCCGTTGCTTCATTTGATGCTTACCGGACTGCTGTACGGGGTTTTTACGATTGTGATCAGCGCGACGTTTGCCCCGCTCTTCCCCAGTCAATCTATAGCGAATCCATATGCGATTACGGGTATCGTCATTGTGCATGCCATATGGGGAGTACTGATCGGATTGATTGCGATAGCGATTATTAAAATAAAGAGGAAAGTGAAAACGGACAAATGAAACGATATTTTCGATCTATACCGTGCCTACTGCTGTTCCTGGCACTCGGGCTGGCCGGATGCTGGGACGATACGACGAATGTCGGTACACTTCAATTTAAGAATCCGGTGAATATCCCGCCCCTCCTTGAACCGACAATTGATAACGCTGGCACGAAGCGCTTTACCTTGACCATGCAGTCAGGCACAACCGAATTTTTTAAAGGAAAGGATACACCGACTTGGGGGATCAACGGCTCCTATTTGGGGCCGACCATCCGTGTTTCGCGCGGCGATCAAGTTTCATTCGAGGTGAACAATAATCTGAAGGAAACCTCCACCTTGCATTGGCACGGAATGAGGTTACCTGCGGAGATGGATGGCGGTCCACACCAAATGATAGAGGCGGGTGAGACTTGGAAACCGCATTGGACAATCGATCAGCCTGCGGCGACAACATGGTACCATCCTCATCTGCACGAGAAGACCGCCCTGCATGTGTATCGTGGAATCGCCGGATTGTTTCTGATCGAAGACGAGGAATCGACCAAGCTGCCTTCTGATTACGGAGTTGACGATATCCCGATTATTATTCAAGATAAGCTGTTCCAAGGTAACGGGTCTCTAAGCGAGAAAGTGAATCTGGAGCCGTTCGGTTTGCTTGGCAATCAGATCTTGATCAACGGGACGCACGATCCGTATTTGAAGGTCACATCAAGCCAAATCCGGTTCAGACTGCTGAACGGCTCAAATGCCAGAGGGTATACGATCGGCTTCTCGGATAACCGGACATTTCGATTAATCGGGAACGATGCCGGACTTCTCCCTGAGCCGGTTTCGATCGAGCGGCTCTTATTAAGTCCCGGTGAGCGTGCGGAAATTGTGATCGAATTCAAGCCAGGCGAGGAAACGATCTTGCGCAGCTTCAAAGGCGGAGATGGAATACTTAACGGCGAGTTCGAATTGATAAAGATAATCGCGGACCAACAATTGGCGAATTCGCCGCCCCTCCCCAAACAAATTACCAAGGAGCCTCCGATCGAAGTGCCGGGTCAAGCGACTGAACGAAAGTTCCGCCTGACGACCGAATCGAAAATAAACGGCAAGAAGATGGACATGTATCGGATCGATCAGGTCATTCCGGCGGGCTCGCGGGAGATATGGGTGATTACGAATAATGGATGGGACCATAACTTTCATATTCACGATGCCGCCTTCACGATCTTGGATAAGAACGGGAAAGCTCCGCCGGTGTATGAACGAGGGAGAAAAGATACGGTCTTTATCCCAAAAGGAACCACCGTTAGATTAGCTGTAGATTTCGGAAGCTATCCCGACCCCGACACGCCTTACATGTATCACTGTCATCTGCTTTATCATGAAGATAGCGGAATGATGGGGCAATTCGTCATTGTCGAGCCGGGCACCGAATCCCAAGTTTCGAGGCAGCTTCCCGAAGGGGAGAACGATCACGGGCACTAAATAGCCGAATGTATGGAAGCTTTAGAAGAGACGATGTCAACAGGCAGCGTCTCTTTAGGTCGTTTCAAACCGGCGACGGAGGAAAGGAGTACAGGGATAAACGTCGAATCGTAAGAAGGAAAGCCATCCTAATAAAATTCCATTCAGGCGGTGCACCAATGTCGATTAGAAAAAAATTGGTTCTTTCGAATATTGCGATGATCGCAGCGCCTTTCGCACTCTTTCTCTTGATTGAAATGCTTGCCGGATATATTCTCCTCTACACCCGAGGGGGCAGGCTGGAAGCCGCGGACCTTGAGCAACTGACCCCGATACGAGTGACGGGCTTGCTATTTGCGATCACGGCTTCCAACGGAATCATAACCTATGTCGTTTCGAAGAGCATCTTGCAGCAGGTCCGAATACTCACACAGGCGGCAAAAGAAATATCCCAGGGCAATCTGGAGTTTTCCATGACGGTCAAGAGCAACGACGAGATTGGCGAGCTTGCGTCCATCTTCGAACAGATGCGGGGTAAACTGCTTGAGGCAAGAGAGTTGCAAACCAAATACGAGGAGAACCGCAAGGAATTGATCGCAAGTATTTCTCATGACCTTCGGACCCCGATGACATCGATTAAAGGATACGCAAGAGGGATCGTCGATGGAGTGGCCCGATCCCCGGACAAGGTAGAGCATTATGCACGAACCATCTATCACAATGCCGGCGCAATGGAGAAGATGATTAATGAGCTGTTCCTGTATTCCACGCTTGATTTGAAGAAAGTGTCGATGCAGCTGGAGGAAGTGGACTTGAGGTCGTTTTTGTTCGATTATCTGGAAGAGTTGTACGATAGGCTGAAGCAGGATGGGGGGCGCGTCGTATTTACCAATGATCCGGATGAATCTTATGTCGTTATGGCAGACCGATCCCAGATCAGGCGAGTCGTGGAGAATATCGTGCAAAATAGTTTGAAATACATGGATAAACCGGCGAAGTCAGTCGAAATAAGATTGTTGTCCGAAGCGAAACGGGTGAGGGTCGAAATAGAGGACAATGGGATCGGAATTGCGCCGGATGCCTTGCCTTATATTTTCGAGAGCTTCTACCGTGCGGATGCGGCCCGAAATTCCTCTACCGGCGGCAGCGGGCTTGGAATGGCGATCGCCAAGCAGATTATAGAAGCCCATGACGGGCACATCGGGGCTTCCAGCATCGTGCATCAAGGAACGATTGTTTATTTTTATCTCAACAAGCCACCGGAAAGGTTGGGAGAGCCGAATGCCTAGGATATTGATTATTGAGGACGAACAGGACATCGCCGAGTTGGAGAGGGACTACCTGGAATCATACGGGATCGAGAGCGATATTGCGGCTACCGGAGAAGAGGGCCTTCGGAAAGCTCTGACCTATACGTACGACCTTATCCTGCTTGACCTTATGCTGCCGGTAATCAATGGATTTGAACTATGCAAGAAGTTGCGACAAGAAATCGACATTCCGATCCTGATCGTCACTGCCAAGAAAGAAGACATCGATAAAATACGAGGCTTCGAACGCGGAGCGGATGACTATATCGAAAAGCCGTTCAATCCGAATGAATTGGTCGCCAGGATAAAAGCTCATATCGCCCGGTATAACCGTCTCATTCAGAAGGACGGCGAAGTACATGCCATTCGAATCGGAGAGATTACGATCGAAACGCGCTCCCGTCGCGTATTTGTCCGAGGAGTCAAACGTACCTTGACGGCGAAGGAATATGAGCTGCTTACGTTTCTGGCTTCCAATCCCAATATCGTATTCAGCAAGGAGCATTTATTTGAGCGCATATGGTCGCCGGATTCGATCGGAGATAGCTCCACGATCACCGTCCATATCCGAAAAATACGCGAGAAAATTGAAGAGAACCCGTCCGAGCCTCAATACATCGAAACGGTTTGGGGCGTTGGGTATCGGTTCAGAAAAGAATAGCCGAAGCTTCGTTTGCCTTTGACCCGTTTTTATGGGTTGAAGGCATTTTTTATTTAAGAATGTGTTAAGAATTGAACAAGCCGCCGTTAATGTCCCTTGAGTATGCTTATAGCCATACAGCCACAAAGGCATATTCAAGGAGGAAATCGCTCATGGATCGAAAACGAATGCTCACTTTGCTGACGGTTAACGTGCATCTCTGGATTCAATGGATCATGTTGGGTTCAATGTTTCTGAACACGTTCATGGTGTACCCCAATATCTTCCATGAAATCCCTACGTCGTTGAACACGGCGATGGAATTTATGCAAGTCGCCAGTCCGCACACCTATTTCCCGCCTCTAGGACTGGCAAGTTGGATTAGCGGAGTATTGGCGATTCTGTTTAGTTGGAAATACAAACAAGCCAGATTATTGGTTATCGGCAGCGTGCTGATGATGTTTGTCGAAGGGGCGGCTTCGGTCATCTGGGAATGGCCGCGGAACGAGATCATGTTTATAGAAGGGCCGGCCGTTCATTCCACTGAGGTGCTTCAACAAGTATACAACGAATTTATTAGGGTCCATTGGTTCCGCGTGATTTGCAATATTCTCGGCTCGATCCTTATTTTTCTCGGTTTCTTGAGAGTATACCGGCCAAATGAAGGCGAGAGGAGCAATATTCATGGCGGACCTAAAGAAATCAATCGGGAAAATGCTAACCTTCGCTAACGGCAATCAGATCACTTTAAAGCAATATGGAAAGGATCACGAAGGAGAATATTTGATTCTAGAGCACCTGATAAGTAAACCAGGGGCGATAAACGGGCCGCATTGGCATCCGGTTCTTGAAGAAAAATTCACAATCGTCGAGGGAAACATGCGTTTCCGGATTGACGGCAAAACATTGGATATCGGAAAGGGAGAGCACGTTCTGATCCGGCCGAAGCAGGTCCATCAGGCCTGGAGTGTCAGCGACGAGAGCGTGCGCATGATTCACGAAATTCGCCCGCCCGGCCTTCACTGGAGCATGTTCGAGCTTTTGCACAAGCTTGAGGCTGAAGGTAAATTAAACGCAAAAGGGATCCCAAGAAATCCCCTTTGGATGGGGCTTGCCTGGGAAACCATGGACGGGTTCATCGTCGGTCCTCCTGAATGGGTTCAGCGTGTCTTCCTGGGGTTGTTTGCCAAGCTTGCATCCGCCGTCGGATATACGTATGAAAAGTAAACGAGACGTATTCAATCTCTTTTCGGTAGAAAATGGTATCTTGTGTGCCGCAATTTTGCGGCTCCTTTTTATTTCCGCAATTGAAGCTCGAGGAGTTATTCGTCTTTCTCATTTTTGTCATATTTGTAGCTCTTTTTAGTCATTTAAGTCCGGAAGCCTATTGTTAGAATGTTGCCATAGATTGGTGAAAAGGAGGGAGTCGGTTGGCTCAATGATGAAAACATTTTGCTTGATGCTGCTATCGATGGCAACGTTCGTTCTTGCCGCCGGTTGCCAAGGGAACCGCCAGGGAGCCGAAGAGCACGAGGCTCTTGCCGACCCGAACAACAAAGCCGCCGTTGCGATCTATAAACGACAATGTATTTCTTGTCATGCGGCTGATTTGGGAGGTCGCGTCGGACCGAGTTTAAAGGAATTGGGGGCAATCATGTCGACGGAGCAGATCGCTGGGAAAATCGCCGAAGGCGGGAGCGGGATGCCGGCGTTCTCGAACAAATTGACCAAGGAAGAAATAAACTTGCTGGCGGTATGGCTGGACCAATTGGAGACGCGGTGACGTAGTCTTCTTAGAGTTCAACGTGCGATTCTATTCTATCAAAACGAAGCGAGAAAGAAGGAACAGAACATTGAACCGTAAAATCTCTATCACGCTGATGAGCCTCATCTTCATACTGATGCTGCTAGGCTGCAACTCCACCTCCAATACGGATGATATCCATAACCACGATAGTGCCGCGAGTACGGGCGATGCGGGCGAGCCGTACTTGACCTTTACCGATGATAGGGGCAAGGAAGTCGTCCTGCAGTCGAAGCCTGAACGCATAGTCATTCTGAATGAGGCGCTGGAATTGTTCTACCAGCTTGGGGGCCATGTGGTCGGGAGAGCGAGCGCACCTGCCGTTACGGTCCCGGAGGGGGCCGAGACTGCCGTTGACGTCGGGCTGATCAACCAGGTTAGTCTGGAAAAAATCACAAGCCTGGAACCGGACCTTGTGATCGGACATCCCTTCTTTCATACTCCATTGATTGACGCACTTGCAGTCGCGGATATTCCATTCGCCTTTCTTAAAATCGAAAGCTACGACGATTTCCAAAGCAAGGGGAGGCTGCTCGGGAGCATTATAGGAAACATGCCGGAGACCGAAAAAGCGCTGAAAGAGACCGACGAGCGAATCCGGAATATAGTACAAAAAGTGCCTGACCGTTCGCCGACGTTCGCTATTCTTACGATTATGCCCATGGGGATATCGATTGCAGTCCATGACAGCCTCGCACTCGACATCGCCGAACGACTGAAAATGAAGAATGTGGCAATCGCTACGCCGTCCGGGCACATTCCTGGCTCCGTTCCTTACAGCATCGAAAAGTTAATAGAAGCGGATCCGGATTATTTGTTCATCAGCGTGCACGGTACGGAGCAATTCGGCCAGAAGAAGCTGAAAAGCGACCTGGAGAGCAACCCGGCATGGGCTTCACTTCGGGCGGTCAAGGAAGGCAGGATGGCGTTTCTAACTTCGGATTTCGTAAATCCGGCTGGGTTGAATGTCGATCGGACATTCCAGTATATGGCCAAGCTGGTGTACCCAGAGATCTATGGAAGCTAGAACGGCATCGAATGTACGAGGCTCCTTGCCATGGCGGATGGCTGTCTTCGCTACACTCGCGCTGTTGGCTACAGCGGGTATCGTATTCAGCATCGTCAGCGGTGCGGTCCAAGTCGGCTTAACGGATATTTACCGCGTACTTACGGGCGAGGTGCAGGGATCCGTCCAGGCGATCATATGGAATGTCCGACTGCCCAGAACGCTAATCGCCGCTCTCGTAGGCATCAACCTATCGCTTGCAGGTACTTTGTTGCAGGGCGTCATGCGGAATTCGATGGCGGATCCGCACATTATTGGTGTTTCTTCAGGCGCGGGATTGTTCGGTATCGCGACGCTGGTCATGTTCCCTGCCTATTCCTACTTGATGACGCCAATAGCGTTTGTTGGGGCGATCGTCGCCTGCATGATTATTTATGCGCTCGCTTGGCAAAACGGCGTCAGTCCAGGCCGCCTCATTCTGGCCGGGGTAGCCGTCTCCGCGTTTTTCAGTTCGGGCATCTCGGGGTTGCTCGTATTTTACAGCGATCGAGTGGACGGAGCCTTGCTCTTTATGGTCGGCGGGCTTTCGGCAAAAAGCTGGCCTCATCTGCAGTTGCTGCTGCCGTACACCATCGTCGGCGTCTTGTTCGCGCTGATGGCTGCACAGCGTATAAACATCTTGATGCTCGGCGATTCGGATGCAAAAGGAATAGGCTTAAACGTTGAGAGAATGAGAGTTGGAGTGACAGCTGCAGCAGCGCTTCTATCCGCAAGCGCCGTCAGCGTCGTGGGTCTGCTCGCGTTTGTAGGCCTTGTCGTCCCCCATGCCGCAAGGCTGCTCGTCGGCAACGATTACCGGCTGCTGCTCCCGGCTGCCATGCTGCTTGGCGTCGCCGTGCTTACCATTTTCGACACGGTCTCCCGAATCGTATTCGCACCGGTCGAGCTGCCCGTCGGGATTATCATGGGAGCGGTCGGCGCTCCGTTATTTCTGTATTTGCTGAGAAAGCGAGGAAACAGGGAATGATTCACGCAGAGCGCCTCGTTGTCCGGTATTACGGAAATAAAGTGATGGACGATGTGAGCATCGGGTTCGAACCGGGACTCGTACACAGCATTCTCGGTCCGAACGGCTGTGGGAAAAGCACGTTGTTGAAGGTACTCTCCCGTCAGCTGCAAGGGGAGCATGGAGTTGTTTACGTGGACGGGAAAGATGTCAGGGCATGGGGGACGAAGCCGTTCGCGCGGCAGATGGCCATGCTTGCGCAGTCCCAGGAACGGTTGACGGATATTAGCGTTTATGATCTTGTTTCATACGGACGTTTTCCGCACAAAGGTTTCATGCAGAGGCTGGACGGAGGCGATCGCCAAGTAGTCGATTGGGCGCTTCAGTTAACTGGGATGAGCGCCTTCTCGACCAGAAGCGTGCAGGAATTGTCGGGCGGGGAGCGCCAACGGGCCCGCATCGCCATGGCGGTCGCCCAGCAACCCAAGGTGCTGCTGTTGGACGAGCCGACAACCTATTTGGATATTTGTCATCAACTCGAAATTATGGAACTAGTCGTCCATTTGAATCGTGTCGAGCAAATGACGGTCATTATGGTGCTGCACGAATTGAATCATGCCGCGGCATTTTCCGATCGCATTACAGTTATGAGACGAGGCGCCATATACGCCCAGGGAAAGCCTATCGACGTGATTTGCCCGAAGATGCTGCGGGACGTATTTCAGGTGGACGCCTTCGTAGAACAGGAAGTAGAAAGTGGTTGTCCCGTGATTAAAAGGATGAAACTATTGCGGAATTAGGAGAATGCGCTCGATGTTGAAATTGTTCGAGTACAACTGGCAAGTGCGCAATGATGACAGTGGATGAATTGTTAGAGAAAGGAGGGGGTGGGCTTGTCTTATCGTCAAATCAAGTGGCTCATCCTTGTAATCCCCACCATCACAATCGGCTTGTGGGAATATGTCCGGCATGAGTTCCTCTTGCCGTATATCTCCATGGAATTAGGCAATTGGCTCGCTCCGGTAATCGTATTCGCCGTGACTGTAACGTTTCTGGTGAAATTGTTTTCCATCATGGAAGCCGTGCAGGAAGAATTGAACCGCGAAAGAGCGCATAAAGCCGCTTTGGAAGAGCGGGAGCGCATCGCCCAAGAGCTGCACGACGGAATTGCTCAATCGCTCTTCCTACTGTCCGTCAAGGTGGACCAAATGAAGCTGGCAGGTGAAGCTCAAGACAATCTAGGCCTATTGGGCCTCCAAAAGACCGTGCACCAAGTCAATCAATATGTTCGTCAGGCGATTGCCAACTTGCGATTTCCGTCCAAACTCCCATCGCTACCTTGGTTCGAAACCATTCAAAATATGCTGCATGATTTTAAGGCAGAAACCGGACTGACCGTCGAGATGGATTGGACGTTAGGGGAAGACAAGCTGACCTCGAAGGAAAAAGTGGAACTCTCCGCCTTTGTGCGCGAAGCGCTGCTCAATGTAAGAAAGCACGCTGCGGCTTCACGAGTTCAGGTCAAGTGCAAAGCGGAGGGCGAAGGCTGGTTTTGCAGGATCCAAGACGACGGCATCGGATTCGATGGAGATCCGTTTCGCCACAAGGACCGGTTTGGTTTAAGGATCGTGAAAGAACGTTCTGAAGAAATGAATTGGCAACTGCACCTTGGTCGACAAGACAAATATACGGTAATCATGCTTCGCAAAGAAGGGAAGGTGAAGCCTCGTGAACCGGCCGTTTCGGATATTGATCGTGGATGATCATGAGCATGCGCGGGAAGGCATGAAAACCATCCTTAATATGGATGCGGGATTCGAGATCGTGGGCGAGGGGCGGAACGGGGCGGAAGCCGTCGAACTGATGGATCAGCTAATGCCGGGTCTTGTTCTAATGGATATTAACATGCCGGAGATGGACGGGCTTGAAGCGACCAAACAGATCAAGGAACGTTACCCGTATGCCAAAATTATCATCGTCACCGTATCAGACGAGATCACGTACTTATTCGAGGCGTTGAAAAGAGGTGCCCAGGGCTACTTGTTGAAAAACCTCACCCCGTCTTCGTGGCTTCAGTATTTGCGGGCGGTTGCGGTCGATGAGGTCCCCATGTCAAGAGAGTTCGCGCTGCGGCTGCTGCAGGAGTTCTCGCGCAAAAAGTTGGCTAGACGAGATACACAGCTTACAGGAAGGGAAAAAGACATTCTGGAATGCGTCGCCAGCGGAAGGAGCAATCGGGACATATCGCTGAAGCTCGCCATATCGGAACATACCGTGAAAAATCACTTGAAAAACATTATGCAGAAGCTTCATATGGAGAATCGCGTGCAATTGGCGAGGTTTGCTTATGAACAAGGATGGGTTTCGCAGTCTTTTTCAGACGACGGCGCACAAAAATGAAATCCTCCCTCTACAGGTACTCTCGGAATCAAAAAAATGTGAAAGGAGAGAAAACATTTGGTTAGAAGAAGCAGATATTTGCCTGCCCTGTCGTTACTGTTTGCATTCTTGTTCCTACTTGCCGCCTGCACCGAAGGCCAGTCGAGTAAAATGAACTCCAAACTGGAATCGTTCCGGTATACGAATCAGTCCGGAAACCCAATCGCGCTAGAGGATTTGAGCGATACGGTTTGGGTGGCGAACTTTATTTTTACGACTTGCACGACTGTGTGCCCCGGTCTCACCGCCAATATGGCACAATTGCAAAAGGAATTGAAATCCGCCGGCATTGAGGCTGAACTCGTAACGTTCTCTGTCGATCCCGAAAAAGATCGCCCCGATGTGCTGAAAACGTATCTCGGCAAGTTTGACGCGGACTTCGCAAACTGGCACGCATTGACGGGATATTCCTTTGAGGATATGCGACGCTACGCCAAAGATAATTTCAAAATGGCGATCGTGCGGGACACACGCTCAGATCAGGTCATTCACGGAACCTCGTTCTATCTGGTTGACAAGACTGGAACGGTTGTTTCCTACTATGACGGCAAAATGCCGCCTTATGATCAGATTAAAAAAGACATCAAAGCGTTATCCAAGTAATGTCCATAAAGAGGAGAGAAAGTGCATGGGAACAAGTAATTGTCTTTGCTTTTGACAAGAACTTATTCACATTGCCGATTGTGACTAGATTGCGAGGGCCAACAAGGCTGCCGGCTTGAGTCGGTAGCCTCTTTTCACCAAATCTTTTCACCAAACACCAAAGCTTCCATTTCCGTGCCGTTCGCGCTCTGTCTTCTGCTCAAAACTATCGTTTTCGGCGCGGCTGCCGCTGCCTTGTATGCCGGGTTTTCGCATTATCAATTTATTCCTTAATTAAGGCTTTACTTTATAAAACAAATGATGTATTATAAAACTACAGACATACGAAGACATCAATGGACCGTGCTACAGAACGAACAACGGAAAGGAAAGGAGGAGAACAACGATATATGCCTGTAGATATATTTTCAGCTTTGGCAGATCCGACTAGACGAAAAATATTGGAGATGCTGGCGGACCATGACGGATACCCCGCATCGGAAATTCACAGTCAATTCCAGATCAGCGCCCAGGCGGTTTCCCAGCATCTGAAGATCCTTCGGGAAGCGAACCTGGTGTACGTGGAGAAGAGAGCGCAGCAGCGCATATATCGGATTGACACCGAAGCCTTGGGCGAGCTGGAAGACTGGCTGCATAACATGAAACGGCGCTGGAGCAGCCGGCTGAATGCGCTGGACGCCGTCCTGAAAGCCGAGATGGAAAAGCTGAAAAAAAATCAGAAGGAATAGGAGCGATATCCGATGAATGCAAGTTCCAACAAGCAAGACATCGTCATTACGCGCGAGTACGATTATCCGGTGAACCTCGTGTGGAAGGCGTGGACCGACCCGAAGCTGGTTATGAAATGGTGGGGTCCCACGTACTATACGTCGCCCCGATGTGAAATCGATTTTCGTGAAGGCGGGAAATATGTGTTCTGCATGCGCGCACCGGACTCGCACGGCGGCTTGGAGTCGTACTCGGCGGGCATTTATAAGAAAATAGTGCCGATGGAGCGGCTTGAATTCAATCAATATTTGTCCGACCGTGAAGGAAACGCCATCGACCCGGTTCAGGCGGGTGTCCCGGCGGATTTCCCGGCGAATGTCGAGTTTGTGATCGAGTTCATCGCCAACGGAGCTAAGACGGAGCTCAAGATTACGGAGTACGGTTGGACGGTTGGAGAGATGATGAAATATGCCATCATGGGAATGGAGCAGTCGCTGGATAAGCTGGCGGCAAGTCTGGCTGATTTCAAGTAAAAAAAACCTCCGTAGCCTCCCGCCGCCTGTCATTGGGGAATGTCTCGCGGCCGGAAGCTCCATGAGGTTCGTAACTGTAAAGCAAATATATCATATGACAAATAAAAGTCAATCCAACCAATAAGAAACGAGGAGATATAGATGGGAAACCTTATTGCTTCGGTAAGCTGCACGCTGGATGGTGTTTTTACAGGTCCGCAAGGTGATGAAAATAACATGGTAAGCTGGGCGATGCCCGGAATTATGGACTCCGTCGGCGACAATCTGGTTATGTTCCAGAAAGCCGGCGCGATCTTGATGGGGCGGGTTACGTACGAAGGCTTTGCGGGCTTTTGGCCGTTCCAGGAGGGGGACTTTGCCGATGCCATGAACAAAACTCCCAAGTATGTGGCCACGCGCAATCCGGAGTTTACGGAAGTGCACTGGGGCGACTACGGCGACAAGATCTCGCTGCTTGCCGGAGATTTGAGCCGGAGCGCAGCCGAGCTTAAGAGCCATATCGAAGGTGATATCATCGTGCCGGCAAGCGCCGGTCTTGTACAGAGTTTACTGAATGCCGGGTTACTGGACGAAATCAATATGATCATCCACCCTGTCGTACTCGGGAGCGGCAAAAAATACTTGGATAGCATTGCCGCAAGAAACGACCTGAAGCTTATCCGTACCCAACATTATGAAACTAGCGGTTCCATAAGGCTGCGTTACGAGGTAGTCAAATAAGATTGGCATACAACCATATGAATGCGAAGGAGACCTTCCATGAACCATGTTAACCATCATAAACCGCAGGCGCGTTTAACCAAAAAATTCATGCTAGCCCTGCTCGTCGCTGTCGCGATTATCGCACTCCAATTCAGGCTTCCAACCCAGATCGGCGCGGAGCCGGCGAATCATCCATCCAACAAAACGGTAATGAAACATAGCGGTTATGCGGATGTAAACGGTCTGCACATGTATTACGAAGTATATGGTAAAAGAAATAAAGGAACGCCCCTTGTACTCCTCCACGGTGCATTTATGAACTTGGACAGTTCGTTCGGTCAGTTGATCCCGGAGCTTGCCAAAACTCGCACTATCATCGCTATTGAGCAACAAGGTCACGGCCGAACGGCGGATATTGACCGTCCGCTGAGCTATCAGCAGATGGCAGACGATACGGCGGCACTGCTTGAACAGATAGGTGTCGAAAAAGCGGATTTCTTCGGCTGGAGCATGGGCGGCAATATCGCAAGCCAGATTGCGGTCCGTCACCCTGAAATCGTGGACAAGGTTGCCGTTACCGGCGCGAATTTCGGACCGATCATAACCGCCTTTACCCCTGAGGGCTACAATGGCTTCGTGAGCATTCCGGACGATTTCGCGCCCCCCGCACTCAAGGAGCCTTACGATAAACTGGCGCCGAAGCCCGAGCAGTGGTCCGAAGTTGTCGTCAAGGTTCGCGAAATGGGAATAGCCTACCAAGGAATTTCAGCCGACCGGCTTCGCGATATCCAAGTTCCGTTCATGGTCATGGCCGGCGATCACGATACTGTCGATTTGAACCATCTCCTCGATACATATCGGCTGCTCCCAAAAGGGTCATTGGCGGTTGTCCCGAATAGCGACCACTTCCTGCCTGTGATGCGGTATCAAGATGTGCTAATGCTGCTGGAGGATTTTCTGAAATAATAACAATCGTAAAATGATAATTTTAAACCGGCTCGCCGCATTCGAAAAACCCTCCCAATCGGAGGGTTTTTCCTGCTGCTGGAGCGCACGAGCGCTCCGGTCAAGGTACGACTGTCACGTTTAGAGTGCATAAGCGGTAAGCCAAGATCAAAAAAACGAACATAATGTAAAAATCACGCGATATGATACCGAATGGCAAGCAACTATAATATTTTTTATAGGGCCTATATTTACATCTCTATCGAAACGGAACGTTCAGGAGGGATCACTGCCTTGTCGTTAAATACGGAAAATGCGGGCTTCGGTGGATGGAAGGCGCAGTGGATCACGAAGCCGACCACGCATCACAAAAGCTGGAGTCGGTACAGTGTCGAAGTTAAGATCACCGTGGAAACCCGCGGCGCAAACGTCCTCTTCGGCGTCCGGGATGAGAGCGATTACATCGGCTGTGCGCTGGATGCGGAAGAGCGTACGGTTTCGCTTTATGCGGTCGAAGGCGGCGTCCGCCGGGAATGGGGGAAGGCGCCGGCGCCGGAGCTCGAAGGGCAGCCCGCGAATGTCGCCGTGGCGATCGTGCAGAGCGCCGATACGGTGCGCGTTTACCTGAACGGGCGGCAAGCGTTGACGGCCAGCGACATCGAGCTCCGGCCCGGAACGGTAGGCTTCAAGACCGATGCGGGACAAACCGCCGTATATCAAGAGTTGCGTGTATATGCCGAAGACGGCCGCTCCTTATATGTGAATCGGTTCTATGAACCGACCGCCATTCAGTTCACCGCAAGCAGCGCCAATTCGCCCGGCATCGGCCTTCGGCTCGACGAGAACACCGTATCCGTATGCGAGTCGCCGGTATCCGTGGACAGCCCCTTGTTTCGCCGCACGTTTACGATACCTGCCGGCGTCGTCAAGGCGGTCGCACACGTCTATGCCGCCGGCTGGTACGAGCTGCGCATCAACGGCCGCAAAGTCGACAACCGCGTGCTCGCTCCGGCCAACACGCCGTACGACCGCATAATGCTATACGATACGTACGACGTGACGAGCGCACTGGTGCTCGGGGGCAACGCCATCGGGCTGTGGCTAGGGAACGGCTATAATCTTAATTACTCCCGGTGGGGCTGGAAATGGAAGCGGGATAAAGCGGCGATCCTCCAGCTTGACATCGAGTTGGCCGACGGCACCTCGCAGCAAATCATAACGGACGAATCGTGGCTGACAACCGATAGCCCGATTATGACGAACGACATCTACGATGGGGAGACGTTCGATGGCCGGAGGGAGCAGCTTGGCTGGGATACCTACGATTTCCAAGGCGAAGGCTGGTTGCCTGCGATTGCCGCCGTTCCTCCGGAAGGAGAGCTGCAGCCGAATGCGCAACCTCCCGTGAGGAAGTTCGATCCGCTTGAGCCGGTACGCATCCTTCGCCCGCGCGACGGCGTCCTCGTGTACGACTTCGGCCAGAACATCGCCGGCTGGGTAGATGTGCGGGTCGAGGGGGCGGCGGGCAGTAAGCTAACGCTAAAGTACAGCGAGTTGATCGATGCGACGGGAAACATCGATCCGTGGACGAATCGGCGTGCAAACGCAACGGATGTCTATATTCTGACCGGCCGCGGGGTCGAGAATTACGAGCCGCGCTTCACGTACCACGGCTTCCAGTACGTGGAGGTGAGTGGCGGACTCGAGCCAATCGAGATGTGGGCGGTGCCGATTCACGCAGACGTACGGGAGATCGGCCGCTTCGCCAGCTCGGATGCGATGCTCAACCGCATTCAGCGCAACATCCGCTGGTCGCTCTTGAACAACCTAGTCAGCATCCCGACCGACTGCTGCCAGCGCGACGAGCGGACACCTTGCTTGATGGATTCGGCGACCGTCGAGGAAGCGGCCATCCACAACTTCGATATGCGCCTCTACTATCGGAAATGGCTGGGCGACATCGCGGACAGTCTGGGCAATCCGGACTGGAGCGGGGACAAGGTGACGCTCCCGTGGTATTTATATTGGTATTACGGGGACACGGAAGTGCTGCAAGACAACTACGAGTCGATGAAATCGTACATCGACCATTTGCTGGCCAAGTGGCCGGGCGGCATCGTGGAGGAAGGCTTCGGGGACTGGTGCGCGCCGAACGAGGACGGATGGGAAAATTATTTTCGCGAAGTCGCCATTGTGAATACAGCCTTGTATTACCGGCAAGCTGCGGTGGTCTCCGAGGCGGCCGGCGTCCTGGGACAGGCGGAGGACCGCCGACATTACGCGGCGCTGGCGGCGGCGATCAAACGCGCTTTCCACGCGCGCTTCCATCAAGGCGGAGGGGTGTATGGCAGCGGCTCGCAAACCGCGCAAGTGATGCCACTCGCTTTTGGCATCGTGCCCGAAGATAACGTGATGCAAGCCGTAAGCAGCTTGGTCGCCGCTATCACCGCCAAAGATAACCATCTGGACACGGGCATTTACGGTACTCGCTATTTACTGGACGTCCTGGCCGATCACGGGCATATCAACCTGGCCTATACTCTGCTGACCCGGGAAGATTATCCGAGCTTCGGCTGGCAAATCGGGCAAGGAGCGACAACCTTGTGGGAACAGTGGAGCTTCAAGGGCGGCATGCACTCCCACGACCACGCGATGTTCGGGGGTATTGGTACTTCCTTCTATACGCGGCTGGGCGGCATTCAACCGCTGGCCCCCGGCTATGCCAAGATCGGCATCCGGCCCTACGTGCCGAACGGGTTGGAGTGGGTGGAAGCCTGTGTCGATACGGCGAAAGGGCGGATCGTCTCCGCATGGCGAAAGGAAGGAGACCGTCTCCACTTCGACATCGAAATTCCGGCGAAAACGACGGCGGTCGTCGCGCTGCCTGACGGAACGGCATCGTTTGCCCGGGTGGAGCATATAGTGGGTCCCGGCCGCCATCAATTTACGGTGTAACTGACACGGATGGAAAGCGAAAAACCGCAGGCCGGAGGGGCTTGGGGTTTTATTGCAAAACGTGGGGAGGTCACATCATGTCAGCAAATGATACAATCCGCATTGTCCGGCAGCATAAGGGAATCTGGGAGTTGCCCCCGGCCATCAACGACACAAATCGTTTCTCGGATGCACCGCTGTTGGGCAATGGAGATGTGGGGATCATCGTCTTAGGGACCATCGACGCCTTTACTTTTGTGGCAGGCAAAAACGAGTTTATTTCATTGGAGGAAGGAAGACCGAAAGCGATGGCGGCCATTGAGCTGCGCATTCCCGGCATGGCTGGCGCATCGCATCATGTGGAGCAAGAGATAGCCGTAGGGAAGGTGAACGGCACGTTCACCTTGGACGGCAATACGATTAGGATGACGAGCTGGGTGCAGGCGACGGACAGTTCCCGGAACTTATGCATCGTTACGTTCACGTATACGGGACAGACGGCCCAGCAAGCGATGGTGCAGCTGAGGCCGGGGCTGCAAAACAACTACGGGGCGATACAAGCGTCGATCGGACACATCCTGTACCAGGACGTTCGAGCCGATCACGAAGATCTGTTCGAAGGAACTGAAACCTGTCGAGTTCGTATGGCTGCCCGTATCGTCGGAACGACTGGGACGGTTAGCGGCGGCACCCTGCAATGGACGATGCTGCCCGGAGGCGTCTATTCGCTAGTTACTTGCATCATGAGCCAGGCTGACGATCCGGCGTTCAAGGCGGTTGCGCTAGATCAGGTGAATGGCATCACGGAGCTGGATATCGAGGCCAAGCTGCGCTCGCACGAAGCTTGGTGGGAAAGCTTTTGGAGCCAATCATTTGTCGAAATCCCCAATAAAAGCATTGAAAAACAATACTACGGCTCGCTCTATTTGCTGGCAAGCTGTATGAGGGAAGGGGAGATGGCGCCCGGCTTGTACGGGAATTGGCTTATCAAGGACCCGGCATGGGGCGGCACCCCTCCGCTTAATTATAACTACCAGGCCCCTTATTTTTGCACGATTCCGACCAATCATATCGAACTGGCGGCAAATTATGAGAAGGTTATTATGGATTGGGTGCCGACAGCGGAAGCCAACGCAGCCAAAATTGGCCACGCCGGCGTTTATTATGAAGCGTATATCGGCTTGCTGCCCCGCGGCCCCTTTTTTAGCAGCTACAATTGGACGGGGCTCGATCATCTTGACCGCGACTGCTTCATGATGCAGAAATCGAATGCAGTGTTCGCGGCGATCCCCATGATTTTGCGTTACTATTACACGAGTGACTTGGACTATGCGAAGGATGTGTATGAGCCGTTTTTGAAAAAGGTGGCCGATTTCTGGATCAGCTACCTTCGATGGGATGGCAGACGTTATGTGATCGATGACGATTACGTGCACGAAGGACCGAATAAAATCGGGCCGCAAACGAATCCGTTAACGTCCTTAGGCTTCGTCAGGCTGCTCTTCCAAGCGTTGATCGAGATGAGCATTGAACTGGGGACAGATGAGGCGCAACGGGCGATTTGGCAGAACAGGCTGGATCATCTTAGCGACTATCCTACCTTTGTTCGCAATGGGCGGACCGTGTTCCGCAATCAAGAGTCGGGTACATCGGAGGAATGGACCCGGGAATATTTGCCGGATGAAGACTTCTCTGTCTGGAGCACTCCCTGCGCGATTCCGGAGATGGCATTGATGTACCCGGGCAGCCAAATCGGCTTGCTAAGCGATCCCGCATTGCTCGAGATAGCCCAAGAAACGGTGAAACAGCAAGCGAAATGGGAAGACGACAATATGATCTGCTTTTTCTATCCGTCTGCGGCAAGGGTGGGCCATGATCCGGCTGATATTTTGCAGCATTTGGAACAACTGATCGCCAAGTTCACGTATCCGAACATGGTTTACTCGCTGAATGGCGGCGGCATCGAAAATTTCAACGCTGTACCGGCCTTGCTGACGGAAATGTTCGTTCAATCCCATCAGCATAAGCTGCACGTTTTCCCGAATTGGTTAAGTGCTGCCGACGCGGCTTTTGGCGATCTTATGGCGTATGGCGGGTTCCTTGTCTCGAGCCGAATTGCCGGCGATGTTGTGCAGGAGGTGAAGGTGCTCAGCCGGAAGGGACGTTGTCTCACGCTGTTTAACCCATGGCCGAACGAATCGGTGCGGGTCTATCGCAACGGCGTCGAGAGCGAGGTGCTGTCAGGCGGCGAAATAACCGCGGCCACCTCGGAGGGAGAGGAGCTGCGTTTCGTTCCTATTTAGCCGGCGGTCTCTATGGCTACGCTTACGGGGGAACGATTGTTAAATAAGGAGCAGTATTGCCAGACATGACGGCAGCCGGAGCACGATCGGCTGCCGTTTTCCGTTGAAGTGAACAGGCAGGATACTTCCAATAACTGTAGAATACATTCGGTTAAGTCGAACACTAGATAAATCATGGGGAAAAGGTGGTACTTGTTTTGGAATGGAAAAAGGCGTCCCAATGCTTGATAGTATCTGATGTGGGTAAATCCCAAGAATATTACCGTGATCGGCTTGGCTTCAAAATGGAAGGTCAGTTTGTGGAACGAGATGGAGTAAGTTTCTTAATCAAACAAGCTGCGGATAAAGATTTGATTCGGCCCAACCATACTGTAAATGGGTATATGGAGACATACATCTGGGTTGACGATGTAGATTCCGTTTTTGGTGAATTAAAGACAAGAGGAGCAATCCTAGACGCCGAACCGACAAATCAATCTTACGGAATGAGAGAATTCCTGGTTTATGATCCTGATGGTTATCGTTTTTGTATTGGTGGACCATTGAGGTAGATTTGCAGTCAGAGGTTTTTAATCGGGATTATCGTTTGCAACCCAAAACGAGGAGATAGTTTATGAGTTCCATTCTAAACGTTATTGAAAAGTTAAAGCTGAACGTCTTGAATGTTGAAGATGTTCCAGAGTCATTTAGTTCTGATGTATACAAACTTACTCTTGCCAGTGGAGAAAACGTTTTTGCAAAAATTCCATTTAACAAGGATAAACTGTATCGTGAATTTCAGATGCTTGAAACATTAAAGGGTATAATACCTGTTCCTAAGGTATTGGACATTTGGTACGGGGATGAAAGTACGACTGGAGCATTGATTCTTTCAGCAATTCAAGGTATGCCGTGTACAGGAGACATTGATGAGAAACTAGCTTTTCAAATTGGCGTGTTTCATGCGATGCTTCATGAGGTTAAAACTCCAGGTTACGGTTACCATGTGACTGATGGATTTAAGATTGTTGACCAAAATAATTGGAGACTACATATCAAAGGTAATTTTGAAAAGTGGAAAGAGCCTTGCAAAGAGATTCTTGATTCAGAGCTGTATGAAAGATGTATCCTTCACTTCGATGGAGTTTTCTCTGCTTTACCGGATCCTGACGGACCATGCATTGTTCACATGGATTTTAGACCAGGTAATATATTGGTGAATGGTAACGAGGTTGCCGGCATTATTGATTTCGAGAGTGCCCGTGGCGGATCGTCGGAAATAGATTTTACAAAAGTCAATCGATATTTTTGGGAAGTGAATCCGAGAACAAAGCTACCGTTCATGGAAGGTTATCAATCGATTCGACCTATGTTGGCTCTGGAAAGAGTGCTGCCATTTTATGATATTTACGATGCTTTCAGCGCAATTGTTTGGTGTAAAAACAGAGGAATTGAAAAAAATCAAACGTTTCTTCAGGAAAATATTGTTACTTTAAGGAATTCGGTGAGTTATTGAGTATAGTTGTTTAGATTTGATAGGGCAGGCCATCCCGCAAAGGATGGCTTTTTACTAGCTGATTCCCTAAGAGTTAGTCAAAAGAGAAAGGAATAGGGGAGACCGGAGGATTGGAATGGAAGCAGTTCACACATAATGGTTGAACTAACGGAGAAGTTAGTTCAATAATCCAGCGGCAGTCTAGGACTTAATTTTCCAGTCCAAGGCTGCCCGCTAGTTTTATATTGGAGTCATATGTCTGTACATTTTGTCGACTGCGGAATGCCCGGGCCTAACATAACGATCAAGTACAAAATTGTTGGATGATCTGCTCTTTTATTTCGTCGACCGGGTAACCGTCAGGGTAAGTGGATATCATCAGCATGGCTCCATGAAGCGTTGAGGAGAAGTATAGCGACCTTAATTGCTCGTCTGCGGCCCCAAGTCCGGCGAACATCCCGCACTGCACTTCGAATTGCTTGGCCATCGCCTCGTTGAGCATTTGACTGTATTTGGACAGCACCTTGTCTTCTTCCGGCTGGGTTTGCAAATGCAGATAAAAACGATACACCTGAGGACGCTTCTTGACGTTATCGAGAGCGCCTTCGACAATATGTTTCAGTTGATCGGACGGCGTATCGAGTGCGGAAGCCGCCTCCATCACTCGGCTAATTTCGTCGATCCGGAATTGTACCATCTCCGCAAGAAGCTCTTCTTTTCCTTTGTAATAATTGTACATCAAGCCTTTGGAGACGCCGGCCTGTTTCGCTACATCGTCGATCGAAGCGTCGTGGTACCCTCGTTCGATAAAAATCTCCATCGCCGACGTGCGAATATTTTCCTTGGCGGCTTGACGAATTCGTTCATTTTCTTCCCGGGTTCGAGGCATA
This sequence comes from Paenibacillus sp. HJGM_3, assembly GCF_045062745.1. Classification (NCBI taxonomy): domain Bacteria; kingdom Bacillati; phylum Bacillota; class Bacilli; order Caryophanales; family Paenibacillaceae; genus Paenibacillus; species Paenibacillus sp. HJGM_3. The sequence continues at coordinate 215,796 of NZ_JBJGED010000001.1, read as the reverse complement.
GTCGAGTTCTCCCTGAACAAATTTCCGGATATGTTCGGCGAGCTCTACCGCGTGGGTTAAAGTCAGCATGTGATCCGCCCCCTCGATTTCTATAAATCGGATCGAAGGGACCCGCTTGAATTGCTCGGCGATCTTAAATATATCCGGCCATTCGATTGTACCATGAACGAACAGCGTCTTCACGGCGATCTCCTCCAATCTTTCCATCGCCGGCGGTTCGGGCCAACGGAGTTCGAAGCTTCGCCATTCGGTAAACACTCGGGTCATATAGAGTTCAGCCATTTCACGCAGGAAATCCCGGTGCAGGCCAGCCATCGTGAGGCGATAATTCGGCCCGGACAAGGACAATTCCACCAGTTTCGCGATATCGGGAGCGGCCGCATTAACGGACGTCATCCAATCGGTAAATTCCTTGGAAAAGGGGAAGCCCGTTAACGAAGGCGCAATCAATACAAGCCGCTCAACCATCGAGGGATGCGATAGCGTAAAATCCGTCGCCGCCTGCCCGCCCATGGAATGGCCGACTAGTGTGGCTCGATCGATACCCACATGTTCGAGCAGCTTGCGCAAATCGTTCACAAGGCTGGTCGGTTCTTGCGGAGCAGGCGAGCGTCCGGTCCCCCGGCCGTCGAAGGTAATGACTTTGTTCGATAGTGCCAAAATCGGCGCGACATATTTCCACTCTCTCGAATCGACGCCGGGGCTGTGAATCATTACGATCGGCGAGCCATCTCCCTGAATTTCGTAAAAAAGATCCATGGAAATCTCCTCCTCCAAATGGCAAAATCATCGCTTTCATCCCCATTATATCAATAGACTGAACAGTCAGTCAATATAAAATCCATCTTGTTATATCCCGCATTTCAACTGACAATTACTATTACGATATGCTCTAAAAATGCCCAGATCTAAATAGCAAAGGAAGGACTTAGGTATGGAACCGGGGGCGGTTTGCTGTTAAGAGAAAATAAACCATCTTACTGAAAATTATCAAGACCTTGCTAGCTGTATATCCTCGGAATGGGAAAATATATTGCAACAATCAAGAGTTAATATGCCATGAACATGATTTGTTTTTCACCAAAGCAAATGATTGTCTTGAATTTTATAATGAAAAGTTGGCAAAATTATGTTTCATTAAAAAAACGAACTAAATGAGCTTGATGGAAGTTGAGAAATTTTAACCCCAATGACTTCTCGATAATGTCTCGGGATATCCATAAGCAACGGGCACGATACCGTGACAGATAAACTGTGATTTACGCGAGATCATATATGGGTTAAAATGGTAGTAAATAGTTGATAGGTGATCCGAATGAGTTCAGAGCTTTCAAAATCAGGGCAGCCGATTTATCGTCATGAGGAGAGAAAATCGGATTTTCAATTTGCTAGTGGAAACGAAGAGAACATTGAAAGAATCAGCAGCCATGTGGAGAAATACATTGGAAAAATTGATAGAGTCTTTCACGAAGTCGTGTCCGATCTGATCCATCTGGATGTTCTGGCCGTCCATCCATCGCCCACGCGGAATTATTACACGTTCATTACATGCGGCATGAGCGATCTGCCGATGACGGTGCCTCCTGGAGCAGAGAAACTCCGATTTGCAGAGCTCTTGTTATGTGTACCCAGTGACTGGATGATATCCGAACAAGCCTTCCAGCAGGAAGAGCATTATTGGCCCATCCATTGGTTGAAGAAATTAGCCAGATTACCCCATGAGTATAATTCGTGGTTGTACTATGCGCATACGATTCCTAATGGCGATCCTGCTCAGCCCTTTGCCTCCAACACGCGCTTTTCGGGCATGATGCTGGGTCTCCCCACAATAGCCAGCCATGCCAAGGAGTTCTTCACGTTAACGATGCCTGATGATAAAGAGGTTCATTTCTTTAGTCTGATTCCGCTGTATACCGAGGAAATGGAGTATAAATTGCAGCATGGAGCTGACTCCTTGTTTGACAAACTAGGGAAAGCTGGCGTAAACGAAATCGTAAATGTTAAGCGGAAAAATGTTTGCAAGAAGTCCTTTTGGCTGTTTTAATTTAACCATTATAGGTACCAGGTTGAACGCATCTTGATCTATCACCCGGCCCCTAAAGCGTACCGAGACAAAGAACAACTGTGTGATTTTTATTGGCATACAAACATCTGGAAAATCAACCTTCTATTTTGAGAAGTTCTTTAAGAGACATATGAGAATCAACCTTGATATGCTCAGGACAAGCAAGTATTAGGGTAGCTCGTTCTATGTTAGGCACGGGCTAAGAAGAGTGGTACTGCGAAGGAAAAGCCTGTCGCCTCTTTGTAGGAGATAGGCTTTTTTGATATTTAAGGAGAGAGGGACGGAGAACGATCGTTGAACAAATAATTGGAGCGAAATTAAACGTTAATATTTATCATAAATTGGATCGCTTAACGTGAGGGCGGTGAGCTTATCTCGATTTGGTATTTCGGTTATAGTGGAGGAAGGAATATTTCTAGATCGGAGGTACTGGAATGAATCAAAGTTACATTTTACATATAGAGGGAACTTCCGAAACGATGTCGGACGCAGCGAGGGAAAAGCTGATCGGTTGGCGCGAGAGGGCGGTCGAACTCGCGCGTCGGCATGAACGACTTGTATACTTAAACGGTCCGGATGAGCGGCGGGTCGCTTTGACTTTCGACGACGGTCCCGATGAGCGGATTACTCCGATGATCGCGGAAACGTTAAGCCGATACGGGGCCAAAGGCAACTTTTTCTTTGTCGGCAGCAAAATGGAGCAGTACCCAGAAGTGGTGAAGGCGGTAGATGAAGCCGGTCACCTGGTTTTTGGCCACAGTTATAATCACGATCGTCTGACTACGCTGGCCATGCCCGACCTCGAGCTTAATTTCCGGCAAACGCAAACGATCATTCGAAAGATTATCGGCAAAGAGCCGGCGATGTTCCGTCCTCCGTTCGGAGATGCCAACGAAAACGTCATCCGTACGGCGTATAAGGAGGGCCTGACCACCGTCTTGTGGTCACTTGATACACTCGACTGGTCGCAAAAGGAGGAAGAGCACATCCGCTGGAACGTTGCCACTTACGTCCGTAACGGGGAAATTATACTGATGCACTCTAGCCCCGGCTGTATCGAAACGGCGAATGCACTGCCGCGAATGATAGAGGATCTTCAGAGCAAACAAATACGCATCGTCGATCTGGCCGAGCTGCTGCAGCTTCCGGCATATACAACAGGTGAACGGCGATCGTGATTCATCTTACTATGTGTACGGAGGTTACCTAAGTGCCGACGTCTTCACATAGCAAAAAGACGCTGCGTCATCTTGTGAAGATGGCGGCAGCGTCTTTTGTTAAATCGGAAAATTGTTTTTTCTCAGAATGCGTATCGCAGCAATCGCGAATTGTTCGTAAAATACAGGTTGCCGAATTCATCCTTCGCCAAATACGACCCCGCATTTTCCAACAGGACGGTAACTTGGTGGGAGTCCTTATCGATCTTGAACAAACGGCCATGGATCGTGCCGTACATATGTCCGCCTTGTCCGATCATCATCTTCGCGTCGCGGTTAACGCCGGATTGCGCGACCGCTGGCGGATAGACCACATCCGGGAACGTGTGGTCGAACGTATCGAACGTGGACGTCTCTGTGTTATAGAGGAAGAAATAGCCTTCGGCGAAGCCCCAGATGTTGCCGTCCGGCCCTACTTGTAAATCCGTGATCGCTTTCAATCCGCTTACCGGAAGATCCACGAGCTCGGTTTGCCCCGTATCGGTATGGAATTTAAACATCTTCGGATCGGAAGTAACCGGGTCGATGCCGGCACCGCCCCATACGGTCGATCCGCCGTAGACGATCTTATCCTTGTAGGCAAGTGCAATGATACTTTGGTTCGGTACGATATTCTTGTAAACGGTTTTGCTTGCGGTAACTGGATCGTAGACGGTGAACGCACCCTCCAGTTTGCCATAGTCGGGTTGAGTGCCGACGAACAATTTGCCTTCTCCCGTAGCCATTCCGAATGGCCGGTCTTGCTGCGAGGATCCAAGCTCGAATACTTGCTGCGGCGGGTTGTTCGGACCAAGCGGTTGCGTCGTGTCGAACCTTGAGATGCGGGCCCCGGGATACACGCCGAAATAAATGTCTGTTCCAAGTTTGGTCATGTTCTCCGATTGTCCAACCCCGTTATATTCATACGACAGATCGCTGCGGAGAGGGGTGTACACACCGGCACCGCCAACGAGATAACCGGTCGTATAGATTTTGCCGTCCGGGCCGTCAAGCAGACTGCGGATGAGGTTCGGAACGCCACTTACAAGGATATCTTCATAGGAAGTTTTGCCGGTTTGGAAGTTATACTTGAACAATCTCGGCGACTTCGACGAGTTCAATGCTGCAACCAGCGTGTCACCCGGCCAGTTGACCTGGTCGGACAATTTGGCGATGCTCATTCTTTGCGGAGTAGCCGGAATATTGACGCCAATCTCTGCAGTAGTTTTGGCCGTTAGGTCATAGCTGTAAATTTTGTTGTTAGCCACATAGTAGATCTTGTTGTCGCGAACGGGGGTTATACCTATGGAATGAACCAGATCAATTACCGCTTCGGGTCCGGAAGCTCCCCGATCATTAAGATCATAGACAAGGGTCTTATAGGTTCTCAGCACACGGACGAACATTTTACTGCCGCGTATGTCGATGTTATAAGTGAACGACTCGCTCTTGTAAGCTTGCGGGAGCAGGTCCACTTTCTCACCGGTCGTTTCGTTGATGCGGATCAGCGCTGCATGGGAGCCGATCCCCGCATAAATATCCTTATGAACCGGATCATAACCGATGCTTCGAACGTAGGCTTCTTTTGGAACGACCGGATTGTCGCCGATCTTGCTAATCCCTTTGCCTGGTTCGTATTTGAAAACAGCCGCATTGTTCGAGGTGCCGCCATACACGGAACCGTTGTCGCCGGCAGCGAGGTCCCACACGTAGGCTTCTCCGGCAACCGCTTGACCTAGGTCGACAGCTGCGTCCGAACCCGGCTTGTACTGGTACAAATGACCGTTCGAATAGGAGCCTACGTAGACGGTCCCGTCAGAGGCTGTAGTTGCAGCCCATCCGCCGGATGCGCCAACCAACGCAGCTTGATGCATCGTCTTGCCGGTTGTCAAATCGACAGCCACGATCTTGGCAGGGATAGAAGCGTCGCCAACGACGCCGTCGACGACGACAAAGACGGATTCGTTGCCTTTCTCGTCTTTACCGAACGTCGCGGAATGGATTGTAGAATTCGTAATCTGCACTCCGAGATCGGTCAGCGTAGTGGTCAGCAGGAGGTCGTCGAAATAAACGGTACCTTTATTGGAATGTTCGCTGTATAGCATCGCCGTATAGGAAGCTGTATTCGCAGGGGCATCCGCTTTCACTTTCAGCGTCGTCCATTGATTATCCGGCGATTCTGAGGTAGTCGCCTCGGTATGGAGCAGCTCGCCTGCAGCATCATAGAATCGTAACTGCAGCTGGGCCTCACGACCTTCCATGTAAGCCCGTATGTAGGCGATCATCGTTTCGCCCTGTTGAATTGGCTTGGATGCGCTTTCAAGTCCGAGGTTATGACATTTCGGGCTGCCGGCTAGCTTGGCGCTATGCGTGCCCGTGTACGCCTGTTCGTTCGAAGCGGTGATCTGACCGGTACAGTCTTTCTCCAGCGCCTTTTGCTCGTGCTTCTCCTTGTCGACGTCAAAACGCGGAGTCCAACCCGTCAGATTGGATTCGAAGCTGTAATTGTCCGCCAAAATATCTGAGGCGTAAACGGGTATTGCGGCGAATACGAGAATCAGCATAAGCATAATTCCTACTGCTTTTTTACCCAATTCAATTCTCCTCCTTCGAATGGTGTGCTCCTTTTCTAGCTGAATTACACATGGGCGGGTCTTCCACATTATAAACGTAGATATTCCTGTAAAGGAGACAAATCCTGAATGACGAAAGCCAGATTTTAATGTCTCTGGGAAAATAAGTCTTAAGACGCAGCTTCCCTGGGACCTTCACCGTTTCCTCGATTTGATTCATGGGAAATCCATATCAAGAATAGTTAAAAATTTATTTAAATGATGATAGATTTAGCAGGATAGTGGCATCTGAAGAAAGCGCAAAGAGAGAGGTGTATAAGCAGGTGCGTCAGGATTTGTGGAAGGAAGAAGAGCCTGAGTTTTCTGTGGAGCTGGCTCCGGAGCACGAACTTGTGGAGCGTGCCCGCTCAGGAGATCAACAGGCGTTTGGCGAATTGGTACGCCGGCACCGCGCCAAAGCGCTTGGTTGGGCTTCTTCGATTGCGCAGGATGCCTATTTGGCGGAGGATATCGTACAGGATGCGCTCATCAGCGCTTTCCTGCATCTAGGGACATTGATGAGCACCAGCCGCTTCATGCCCTGGCTGAAGCAAATTGTGCGCAACCAGGCCCATATGCGCCTTAGACGCGGCAGAGGTCCGAACGGCAGAGAACAGACCTTTACCACGGTAGAGGAGAACTCTTCAGTCTCATGGGATCAGGTGGACATGCGGAACATTGACAGCATTTTGTTCCACTTGAGCAAATCTGTACTGGAGCGGGGGCGCGAGCAGGATCCGTCCGTAGTCGTCGTTCGCCGCGAAATGATCGAGAGCATACGTTCCTTGCTGCAATGCCTCAGCCAGAAGGAAAGAGCGGTATTTGAGGCGCATTTCTTCCGCCAGCTATCCATTCACGAAATCGCCGACCTGTTCCATACTTCATCTTCGAACATTTACAACTTCCTCTCACGTTCGCGCAAAAAAGTACAGAAGGAGCGGATTCGTATTTATTTTGTCGACTTTGCCAAACGAAGAGTGGAGCAGAAGCTCCCGACTAAAAAGATATTGGCCATCCCATTTGAGTAACTCGTGAAGGAGCGATCGACCAGATGTCAACCAAGGTTCTAGGACCCGCGCTGTTAACCTGGACGCAGGCGGCACAAACGGTCTACGGTATATTGCAGTACACAGATAAGAAGGGGATGTTCAGTATCGAGGATGTCATGGGGTTTTCCGGCCATGCGTTCCGCATTACGATTCACCGGGAGACGGTAAACCCGGCCGCTCCTACGGTTTATTCACCCTTTGACTTGATGGGAAGAACGTTTCAATTATTCGGCTTTCAAGTCGAGCAAATCGGCATCCCCACTCCTGCCTCTCCTGAAAAGCTGGAGGAGTTCATAACATTCGTGCAATCGAGCATCGACAAGGGAATGCCGGTAACCGGCTGGGACTTGTTTGTCCCGGAGTTTGGTATTATATACGGCTACGACCATGATAAACAGGTGTTATACGCGCGCGATGTGGAAAAAGACGGAACGATTGCTTATACCGAAATCAACAACCGGCGCTATCAGTTTCTCCATGCGATGGCGATATCGGACTCTCAGCCTGTAGAAATGATGTCTGTTTTGCGGGAGTCGTTAAAACGGACTATAGCGTTTAGCAAAGGAGAGTTCCAGAAGCCCGATCACGAACCTTACCGTAACGGACTCGCCGGCTTTGACGCATGGATTGAAGCGTTTACCAACAAAAAGATAGACGTCCTGGGCAACTCCTATAATTTGGCTATCATTGCGGATGCACGGGAGTTTGCCGTGAAGTTTCTTAGAGGTTTTAAACAAAAATGGATGGGAACAACGGAGCTTGAACAGCAACTGCTGAAGTTGGCGGATGAGGCCGCCGATTATTATCAACAAGTGGCAGACCCTCTTATTAAAATGCGCGCGATGTTTCCATTTCCGCAGAGCGGCGAACCGAACGACCCGATTCAGGCCATGCGAGCGATCGAGCTATTGAAGCTGGCAAAAGCTGCAGAAGAGAAGGGCATCGATGTGATGGAGAGGATATTGGATCTTCTCACCAAAGAAGTTGTGTAACGGTTGGGCGTGGATGATGGAACCCAACATGTTGGATAATGCGATGGAACCGATCCATCGCTTACATCATCTATGGCGGTTACGTATCGATGAAAACGCTCGTTTGGTTCGACCAATCCAAGGCACAGAATCTGTGATTATTATCACAGCTCATATACGGCCGGCATGGTACATTATGGGTGGAGATGATCGGTCTCCAATGTGAAATTAATCACAAGAGGAGTGTTGGAAAATGGTAAACTGGATGCGCACGAACAAATGGGCCGCCGCACTGCTGCTCGTCGTGAGACTGTATATCGGTTGGACATGGATGACCGCGGGTTGGCACAAATGGACGGGAGGCTTCAATGCCGAAGGTTTCCTGAAGGGGGCGATCGCGAAGCCGATCGTTGACAAAGCGACGAATGAGCTCGTCTACCCCACATTCACCGGCTTCCTGGAGCATTTCGCGCTGCCCCATGTGAATTGGATTAACTTCATGATCCCGCTAGGTGAATTCCTCGTCGGCCTTGGGTTACTTCTGGGGGCGCTGACTACGGCCGCTGCGTTCTTCGGTCTGCTCATGAACTTCATGTTCCTGTTCGCCGGAACCGTAAGCACGAATCCTTGGATGGTGCTGATCGGCGGGATCGTGTTCCTGGCAGGCGCCAATGCGGGCCGGTTCGGAGCCGACTACTACTTGCTGCCGCTGCTGCGCGACCTGACGATGAAGCTGACCCCGAAGCGTAAAGGCAAGGACACGCTTGGCGGCAAGCACCGTCCGATGCATGCGTAACCGTCCAGGCGAATAGAAGAAAGCCGGAGGCCCGGTGGGCTCCCGGCTTTGTGTCTTCCATTAAGCATAGCGCCGATCCGTCTTCTTGAGCTCGATCCGGTCGCGGGCATCCCATTCCACGCTGCGTTCGAACGTGCCGGGTGCGAAGAACAGAGGAAATCTCCGCTTGAACCAATCCTGCATCGGCAATTGCAGCGCTTCGTCCTTCTCCACCCACAGCAGCTCACCTTCGGGCGGAGACTCCAGCAGTTCTCCTTCGAACGATGTCGCCAAATAATTGAACACCATATACCGCAGCCCTGCTACCGGATCGCAAAACTCATCCAGCCCCTTATAAACGATGTCCTTCACAAGCAAGCCGGTCTCTTCACGGACCTCCCGGATGGCACCGTTCACGATACTCTCGGGGAAGTCCACCTTGCCGCCCGGAGCGATGTAGCCCGGAAACCCTTTGCGGTCCGGCCGGTTCACGAGCAGCACTTTGCTGCCGTCCTGCACCATGCACATCGTGTAGAGCTTATATGTAACTCCGGCTCCTACTCCTACTTCCACTGTCACTGCCCGGTCCCTCCTCCTGGATTATCCTCGATAGCTCTTACTAGGAAAAGTACCTCTTCTCCACGGAGGCTGTCAAGCCGATACGCGAATCTACTGTTGAAAAAGAAGGAATTTTGTGGAAAAAGGGAGAATATAGGAGATAAATTCCTTTTTCAAAGGCAGGGAGCTTATGCTAATCGCTTGGCGATTGATAGACCCGAAGCTGCTCGCCCGGATCGACCTGATCAGTGCGGGGCTCGGCATCGTATACGTCCTTCTGAATCGGCTGCTGGGCTTACCCTGGTCCGGCTTGCCCAGTGTCTGCGTGATTGCGCTCAGCCTGCTGACGTTTGCGGCGAAGCGCCGGTCCAAAGCCGTCTATGCGGCGGCCGCTTATGCGCTCCTGACCGGGATTGCGGCATACTGGGTTCATAGGAGTTGGGACGTACCGTATCATGGGCTGGATGTGTGGCTGCCGGTGATAGCGTTCCTCGCGGCGCTGCTGTTCGAGTGGCAGACGGGTTGGCTGACGGGCATGCTGGTCGGCTGGTGGGGGATCGTACTGTTCGCTAGCTATACCCAAGGAGATCTCGTAGACGCTGCCGAGTTCGGAGATTTGCTCGTTCACATGCCGCTGCTGCTGATCGCAAGCTTGCTCACGTCCTTGTTCTCCCGCAGGCAGCCGTACGTCTATACGGGAGATCGAATGGACAAGTTGGATTTTATCTTGATCCTGCTCGGCATTGGGTATATGTGGTCGGCCTGGAGCGTGCCCGGGACGCCGACGCTGCTTCCAGTCCTGTATATGGGGCTGACTGTGACGTCCGCCTATGCGAGACGCGGGCATCCCTCGTGGGTGGGTGCCTCTGCCTATGGATTACTGGCACTCGTAATTGGTCTGCAGCTGCTTCCCATCCTGGGCGGCGGCGGCTTGTATCTCGTGATTCTGCTGCCGATGGCCGCATTCGGGCTGACGCTGGCGTTCGCGGTTCGCACGGAAATCCTAACGGCGCTCGGGGCGGGCTACTGGATCGCGATCGGTGTGGCCAGCCTGCGCGAGCCATGGGATGGAGCCTTGGAACATGCGGCTCATCTGTTCAGCTATGAGGCCGCGACGAGAGCGATGGGCTCGCTCTGGTGGATGCTGCCGGCGGCCGCGCTCTGGCTTGTGACTCCCTGGCGGTTCCGGCTGCTTCAGCGTTCGAAGGCGTCGCCTCGATAGACGGTTATATCGGTTTTGTCCCTTGTCTCGTGCCCCGGGATCGGCTATCCTTAGATTTCAGCCGGGACTCAAATGTTGTTAGGGGGTTTATGAAGTGTCATCGAAAGGAAGTTTTTTGAAAAATCGGTTTATCCAGTCTATTCTGCTCTCGGGGCTTCTGCTGCAAATCGGGATCTGGGTGCGGAATTACGCCATCTTGCTCTTTGTCATGGAACAGACGAACGAAGATCCGTTCGCGGTCTCGATGATCTTCGTCGCGGAATTCGCGCCGATCTTCATCTTCTCCTTCATTGGAGGCACGTTCGCCGATCGCTGGCGGCCGAAGCGGACGATGGTCTGGTGCGACGTCCTGAGCGCGGTCTCGATCTTCGCCGTTCTGCTCGCGATGACTCTAGGGTCTTGGAAGGTCGTCTTCCTGGCTACATTGGTGTCGGCGATCCTCTCGCAGTTTTCCCAGCCGTCCGGGATGAAGCTGTTCAAAATTCACGTGCCGGAAGAGCAAATGCAGCTCGGCATGTCGATGTACCAGACGATGTTCGCCCTGTTCATGATTCTCGGGCCGATTCTCGGCACGTTCGTGTACCAGACGTTCGGCATCGAAGTCGCGATCGGCGTCATGGGCGTGGCGTTCCTGCTGTCGGCCGCCGTGCTGTCGTTCCTGCCCCGCGATCCAGAGCAGACCGAAACGAAGGAGCCGACTACGATTCGCCAAGAGATGGCCGCCGGCTTCCGCTACGTGATGTCGAGCAAGGTGCTGGTCAGCCTCGGCGGTTGCTTCGCGGCGGCGGGCTTCGCGCTCGGCCTGACCCAGCCGCTCACGGCGTTCCTGGTGACGGAACGGCTCGGCCTCGCGAAGGAGAACCTGCAATGGCTCATGATGGCGAACGGTATCGGGATGATTATCGGCGGCGGGCTCACGATGGCGCTGGCCAAAAAGGCGAGTCCGCAAAAGCTGCTCGTCCTCGGGATGACCGTCAGCGCGGCAGGGTTCCTTACCTGCGGCTTGTCGACGAACCTGTACGTGACGCTGGCCGGCGAGTTCGTAAGCGGCCTCGTGCTGCCCTGCATCCAGATCGGCATCAATACGCTCATCCTGCAAAGTACGTCCGCCGACTTCGTCGGCCGGGTGAACGGCATCCTGAATCCGCTGTTCATGGGGGCGATGGTCGTCACGATGAGCCTGGCCGGCTTGCTCAAGAAGACGTTCTCGATCGTCATCATGTTCGAAGCGGCGACCGTGTTATTCGTGATCGGCATCCTGGCGATCATCCCGCTGCTGCGCTTGCCGACGCAACAGGCCCAAGCGCCTGCTGTACAGCAAGGAGACTAGACAAAAAGGCAAGAGCAGTTCGCTGCTCTTGCCTTTTTGAACTTAGTGTGAGTAACGTGCAGAATAACAGAATGAAAAGAAAGTTAATAAAAGGAGGATTGAGCTTTGTAACGAATTAAGTCATGATCCGAGAGAAGGGAGTCATGCATTATGAAAGAGTTCTTTGGAATAGATGAAGCACAAGAAACCGGGAAATATACTTTTACGCCCGCCTTAAAAGTCGGTAACATCGTATTTGTAATGGCCGGCTGAAGACGAGCTTACACAGGGAAGTGGTTCGCCTGGACAAGCTATTCTCAACAAGGAATGGATGACAACGCTTTACGAGCTATTAGAGTCGCTTCCCGGACGGAACCGGCACATTGTTGCGGCGCATGATGGAGGATGTGGGCAAAGGCGTCGATGTGAACACCGCGCTGCGCAATGCGGTGGAACGGAACGACAAGCAGATTCAGCCGTAGGATTTCGTGACGATGGCTTGGTTCGCGTAGAGCGTCAAGGCCATCGTCAACTGGTCCTTTAAATATTTTACTGATCCAAGGAGAATCGAAATGAACGAATTCCATGACGCTACGCAAAAATGGCTGGATTTGATCGGCAAGCCCAACAACTATGACTACAAGCATCGACTGCAGCTACTTCGCAAATTCGAGACGGCCGAGTTTAATGGAGAGTTGTATGAGCAAGCAAACGGCCCTGGTACCGTGCAGCGGACACTCATGATGTTTCCGAAAACGTATAAAGGAGATCTGCCAGCCGTAGTCGTTCCGTTCTACTACCCCGATCGGATGGCAGGATATAACCTCGACACGCTCGAGCCAACGGACGAGCCTGATTTGGCGATGGCGCTGCATCTTGTACGCCGCGGCTATGTAACGATCACGGCGGAGGCCTATCACTTGACCTACCAGAATCTCGAACTGGAACGTCAAGATTTCTCACGTTGGCGGCGAACGGCCGACATTCTGCTTCAAGACCACCCGGAGTGGACGGGCATGGGCAAGCTGATTGCCGATACGCAGCTGTTGGTGGATGCTTTGTGCGCCGACCCCCGGGTTGATCAAGAACGGCTTGGTATTGCCGGGCATTCGCTTGGAGGAAAAATGGCGCTGTACACCGGTTGCTTGGATCACCGCATCAAAGCGATCCTGTGCAGCGATTTCGGGATGGATTGGGATCGGTCGAATTGGTCGGAACCGTGGTATTGGGGAGACAAGCTCGATACCTTAAAAGCCGCCAATAGGGACCATGCGGAGCTTCTCCGAATTACCGGTCGGAAGCCTTTTGTTCTTATCGCAGGACTTTATGACAATGAAGACGCTTTGGACTCCATAAAGTGTGCTGGCTATACCGATCCGTCGCGGTATCTCTTTATCAATCACGCGACTGGTCACCGTCCGCCGCTGGATGTTCTTGAACAAGGATATGACTTCTTACAGAAGTGCTTCTAACCACATCGGAAAGTTTAAGTTCGGTGAAGCGCTGAGCGCGTCCGAACGCATCCGACCACATAAGCGAGCTTTTCTGGCAGAAGAACCTGAAGCCGTGCCATGACGTGCGCTCCAGGTTCTTCTTGCGCGTACGGCATCGGCGATAACTCCTATTCAGCTAAAATCGGTCTTTCCCCAGAACCCGCGGACTTAGCTGCGCCTGATGCACTTGCTGCAGTACCCGCATTACCCGCAGTTCCATCTACTGCACCCACCGCCTCGCTTGTCGCCGACCCCGGCTTCCCAGCAGTGCCCGCCTTCTGCACCTTCGCCAGTTCGTCGGCGAACACCTGCTGCAGCTCGGCTTCCTTCCGGGGATCGTCCAGCGGGATTTTGTCCTTGAAATAGTGCTCGACGACCCATTCCCACTTCGGAGCCACCTTCTGCGACACCATAGCGCGGATTGCGTTCTTCACCGTCCGCCGCTCCTTGGCGTTCGAGAACATGTCCTTGTACTGCTGGGTGTACGCGTAATCGAGCTTGTCCGCGATCGCCCGGAACACATGGGCGGTCATCCGGGCATCGTCCAGCGCCCGATGGGCGTTGCCTTCCGCTTCGATCCCCAGATCGGCCAAGGCGGTGTCGACGCTGACGTCGTTCGAGACGTTTTTGTAGCGCAGATAACCCTTCAGCAGATCGTAATAGTTCACGGCCAGCCAGAACGAATCGTCCAGCTTGTGCATCCGCGTGTCGAGCACGATGCGCTTCAAGTCTTCGCCGCCCCATGTGAACAGCAGGAACGACTCGCTGCGGTTCAGCCACTCGATGAACCGCCCGATCACCTTGGGGAACCGGGCCGCCCGGTCGATCGATTCTTGCGGGATGCCGGTTTTCTTCTTAATGAAGCTATTCAATTTGGAAAAATAAACGGGTTTGATAAACGACTCGAATTCATCGACCTGCTGCAGCTCGGCGTTGAGCCGAACGGCTCCGATCTCAATGACCTCCATAGGCAGGTCGCTCGCGAACTTGCGGCCGTTGAATTCGATGTCCAATATGATGTAGTCCATTGCTTGGTTAGCCCCCTGATCCTGCCGTGCGTACAACGATTGTCTGTCTCTTATTGTACCACATTTGGAGCGGGAGCAGGGGAAGGGGTCAAGCTGCGCCACAGATAGAAGACGGCGTAAGCCTCCCAGCCCCGCCAGCGGGAGAACAGCCGCTTCATTTCCTCTTCGGTCGGCTTGCGGTCCAGGCCCAGCTGCTGCTTCAGCGCATTGTGCAGGCCGGCGTCGCCGATCGGGAACGCGGCCGGGTCGCGCAGGCAGCGCATCATGACATAGTGCGCGGTCCACGGGCCGATGCCGCGAATGGCGAGCAGCCGGCGTTCGACGGCGCGGTCCTCTTCTTCGTCCCGCGCCGCGAGCAGCGCTTCCTTGGACAGCGCACCGTCCGCGATCAGCCGGGCCAGGCCGATGATGTATTCGGCCTTCTTGCCCGTGAATTGCAGCTCGCGCAGCGCTTCGGGTGAGAGGTGTTGGACTGCGGCGGGCTGCGGGAACCGCCACAGAACGAGCCCGTCCTGCTCGACGGGCTCGCCGAACGTGTGGACGAACCGCTGCTTGAGCGCATAGGCGAACGGCAGGTTGACCTGCTGCCCGATGATCGCCCAGCAGAGCGCCTCGAACAGGTTCGGGATACCTACGATACGCAGTCCTCTGAAGCTATCGGCGAGCGGCTGCAAGAGCGGGTCGCTCGCCGTCAGACGGTAGAACGGCGTCAAATCGGTGCGGAGATCGAGCCAGTCGGTCACGAAGCTGGCGACCTCAGGTACGGCTGCTGCTGGCGCATCTCCGGCTAGACGTACGGTGAGCACGTTCCGGTCGATCTCATGTTCCTTCACCGTAACCCATACCGGATGTCCGGCCGTCTCAATCAGCTTGTGCACGGTGCGGCCTTCAACAAGATGCATACATTCGGCAGGAGACCGGGTCAAATAATGCAAGGTCTCGTCATAGCTGTATGGCTCCGGCAGGGGAAGCGTCAACCGCCGGGCGTCCACGTCAAAACTGAAAGCGGGCATGTCCGGTTGCCGTATAGGCATGAAACCCCTCCAGCCGGAGCAGCTGCTCCTTGACATTGAGGCCCCCGCGGAACCCGGTGAGCGTCGCATTCTTGCCGATGACCCGGTGGCACGGAATGACGATCGGCACAGGGTTCGCCCCGTTGGCCGTTCCGACCGCTCTGGTCGCGGCAGGACTGCCGATTGAAGCGGCGATGTCCGAATAGCTGCGCGTCTCGCCGAAGGGGATCTGTGCGAGCGCGCGCCAGACGGACGTCTGGAACGCGGTTCCCCGCAGATCGAATGGCAATGTGAAAGCAGTACGTCTGCCCTCCAGATATTCCAGCAATTGCTCGGCATAGGGAGCCATACGGGACGGATCCTCAATCAACAGCGCGCCGGGAATATGCTTCTCGACCCAGCTCTGAAGCGTATCGAAAGCTTCATTCGGCCAGGTGATCCGGCACAAGCCCCTACCCGTCGCAGCTAGATAGAGCGGCCGGTTCTGGAACAAACCGGGCGTGATCGCGCTCCAGTACACTTCGGTTATGTCGGAAGGTTCAGTGTGCGATGTGGATGTAGGGGATGCGGTATATACTGTGGTCATGACAATCCTCCTTGAGCTCGATAAGTTTGCGGCGAGCATCCGTAGGTTCGATGGAATACGGCGGTGAAATGGGACGCGCTGCGAAACCCGACCGCTCTCGCGATATCGGCGACCGGATGGTTCGACTGCGTGAGCTTGCGCCTCGCGGTCTCGAGCCGCGTCTGCATAAGCTGTTCGGCGGGCGTCCTGCCGGTCGTTCGTTTGAACGTGCGCTGCAGATGAAACGGGCTGATGTTCAACCGGCTCGCCATCACCGCAAGCGTCAAGGGTTCGGCGTACTGATGCTGGATCAGCTTCAACGCCGCTTGAGCGAGCTGCGCGTCGGGACCGTTCTGTCCCGGGGTATCCGGCTTGCATCGCTTGCAAGGCCGGAACCCGGCCCGGAGCGCCGCTTCCAGGCTATCGTACACCCGGACGTTCTCCGGCTTCGGGATCCGGGAGCGGCAGGATGGCCGGCACACGATCCCGGTCGTGGCGATGCCGACATAGTAGATGCCGTCGTATCGGGTGTCGCGCCGCAATATCGATTCATAGACGGCTTGGAACCGTTCGGACTCCGTCACATGTGTTCGCCTCCTTCATGCGAACATTATACCCCGATGCCCGTGCCGGAATAAACCGTTCAACAATAGGACAGCAAGATTCCGACAGCCGCGGAACGCGAACAACCCGTTCATGGCCTTAAGCCGGAACGGGTTGCAGGGTCGGGATGTATGCGAGAACAAGATCGCCGTCATGTTACTCCGATACTTTAACAGAAAAAGATTTCACTCCGAACACGAACGGACTCGGGATCGGCTGAAGTGGCTCGTCCCGGTTGTGGGCAATGTGAGCGAACCGGTCGAGCAGCAGATTCAGCGCGACATTCGCTTCCAGACGTGCGAGCGGTGCGCCAAGGCAGAAGTGGATCCCGAAGCCGAATCCCAGATGGGGGTTCGGCTTCCGGTCCGGGAGGAACGTATCCGGGTCCTTGAATTTATCGGGGTCCCGGTTGGCCGCCGCGACCCAGTTCACAATCTGGGAACCGGCTCGGATCCGCTCTCCACCTAATTCGACGTCGCTAACCGCGACCCGGCCGATGGCCTGGATAGGCGGGTAATAGCGCAAAACTTCTTCCACGGCTGTCGGCATTAGTTCAGGCTGACTTCGAAGGAGCTCCTGGACGTCCGGATGCTCAGTCATGTAACGGACGGCGTTCGTAATCAGATTGGTCGTCGTTTCATTGCCGGCTACGAGCAATAGGATGCAGAAAGCAAGCACCTCTTGATGGGTCAGCTTCTGGCCTTCGATCTCGGCATCGAGCAAGAGAGAGATCAGGTCCTCTTCCCGCTGATGGCGGCGTTCCTCAATGATGCCCGTGAAGTAGCCGGCCAGCTGGCGGATCGCATTCTGGCGTTGGGCCATGACGGCGCGCATCGCATCGTCCGAGTTGTCTTGTGGTCCGGTAACAAGGGTATCGGACCATTCCTTGAACAGTTTGCGGTCCCGCGGATGGATCCCAATGAGCTCGGCAATGACAATGACGGGCAGGGGACCCGCAAAATCCCGCACAAGATCCAGTTCTCCGCCGCTTGCGGTCTCATGGATCAGCTCAAGGGCAATTTCCGCGATGCGCGGCTCAAGGGCGGCAATCGCTTTGGGCGTGAAAGCCTGATTGACCAGATTGCGCATCTGCGTATGTTTGGGAGGATCCAGGACCAGCAGGTTCTCCTGCTCGGAGATCCCCCTTTTGGAAGAAAAGAGCGCGGGATGTTTCAGAACGTATTGGACATCCTCATAGCGGAAGACGTCCCAGCAATCCCGGTTTTCATCATAACGGACCGGCGTACTTTCCCGAAGTCTGTTGTACACCTCGAATGGATGGACGGCGATCTCCGGCGACTCGATTTCTTGCATTGGAATGAGGTTGGAGTATCCTTTGTTCGCTTTCTGAGTCATGGGTGATCTCCTCTTCGTGGGATGAGTATCCGATAGTGCAACAAGAATAGAACGGATGGGTATTCTAATCTTAAATTGCCCCATTCAGGAAACGCAAACGTGCCCGAAAAAATGAATCGGAGGTCCTACACCCCGGCTCCCAGAGCGGTTAAATGTCAAAAAATGCTCCAGTCGTAGCGCTCGGACAGCTGCTTCAGCAGGTGAACGCCGGCGATGCTGTTGCCCTTGCCGTTCAGCGCCGGGCCGACGATGCCGATGCCGAGCTGACCGGGCACAAGGGCGAGAATGCCGCCGGAGACCCCGCTCTTCGCCGGGATGCCCACTCTGATCGAGAATTCACCCGACTCGTTGTACATCCCGCACGTAATCATGAACGACTTGGCGATCTGTACGTAACGGCGGGGGACGAGCTCCCGTCCGGTCTGCGGGTCGCGTCCATCGTTGGCCAGCACCGTAGCCATGCGCGCGATATGGCGGCAATTCACCTCAATGGAGCAATGGCGGAAATACACTTCAAGCGTTGGCTCCACATCGTCGTCCAACACCTCGTTGTCCTTCAGGAAATAGGCGAGGGAGCGGTTGCGGTTCGCCGTGCGCGACTCGGAGCGGCATACGCTTTCATTCACGGCAATAGAGGAATCCCCGGCAAGGCGGCGGATGAACGCTAGGATGCGCTCCGCCTTCTCAGCCGGGGTCTGACCTGCAATCAAGGATGATATTACGATAGCGCCCGCATTAATCAGCGGGTTGAACGGTTTGCCCGGTTCCACGAGCTCAAGCTTGAGCATCGAATTGAAATCGTCGCCGGTCGGCTCCATGCCCACTTTGTCGAATACCGCTTGTTCTCCCCGGTCTATAAGCGCGAGCAGCAGCGTGAACACTTTGGAAATGCTCTGCATCGTAAACGAGTGGCTGCAGTCTCCCGCTTCGAGGGTGTGCCCCTCCAGCGAATATATAGCGATGCCTAACGCATCGGAAGGAGCGTGTTGCAGCTCGGGAATATAGCTCGCGACGGCGCCCTGGGCGGAGATGCGGCGGCTCGCCTCCAGCCAGGAGGGCAGCATGGTGCTTAGCTCGCGGAGATCGGTGGACATGGGTGAATTCCTCGTTTCGTCTCGGGTTAGGTTTTGATCCCATTATATACGATTCCAGGTTCCCCTTGTATCCAACCCCAAATGAAATCCATCACTTTGTCCATATTCGATACGTTGTTCTCGTCCTTGCTCTGGTTGCAAAAATAATGGCGATGACCGCCCCGGATCGGAATCCGGGCCCGGACCTTGGCCGGCCGAAACCAATGAAACGCGCTGCGCGAGATCCAATCGCCGAACCGGCCGCCGTGTTCGATCGCGAACACCTTGTCGCGGCAGCTGGGGCAGATGGCGATCTGCGGGGAACCGACCATGAAGACCTTCATAACCGGATACCCTTCCTCCCCCAGCAGCTGAGCCGCTTTGTACGAGGCGATGCCTCCGCCGCTGTGGCCGATCAGGACAATCGAGCCGCCATTCTCCGTATCGTAGTCGTTGCGGATCTCCCGGTACAGGGTCCGGCCGCCGACCGTGTCCTTCGGCTGGCGATAAATATCCCGGCCTACGGTGAACGCTTGCCCGGCAATGAACCGGAGCTGCCCGGACTTCGTCGGAAGATGATCCAGCGTGCCGTAGGGAAAAAAGGTTTGCACCCGCACTTTCGAACAACCTCCGCTCTTGTACCGGCTCTCCACATGCCGCATCGCTTCCCGAAACATATCGGTCGTGCTCAACATGCTGATGCCGGCCGCGAAGTAGACGGATACGGCTGAGTCAGCCACCACGCTCATCCATTAACCACCTCTCCATGTGGGATTCACGTACGTAGCGTTAGTATGCCCGGAATCGACCTCGCCATTTGTGAGCGGAGTAAACAAAAAAGCCTTCCCGGTCATGCCGGAAAGGGCACCAAATCCTTTATTCAGACGGCGTATGCGGAGTTTCGGCAGCGGCTTCGGCTTCCATGAGTTCAGCTTTTTTCCTCGCCCGGAACCGGCGCACCTTCATCAAGTTCCCGCACATCTTATCGTCGCAATACCGCTTGGAACGGTTGCGGGTGTCGTCGTAATACACCCACAGACAGTCGGGATTGTCGCACACGCGAAAGCGGGAAGTGTCCCCTTCGCTCAACGCTTCGGCGAACGAAGCGGCGATATCGGACATGACCTGGCGCCAGTCCTGCCTGGCGGCGGAGTACTGCATCTGATAACGGCCATCCCTGGTGGCGATCGAACGGATCGTCTCGCCCTGGAGGAGCACCTCGTTCAGGGCTGCGAGTTCGTCCGCTTGCAACGTCTCCCCCGTCTCCAACCTCTGAATGAGCCGGAACAAAAGGTCTCGCAGCTGCTTGAGCTCGTTCAGCTGCCGTTCAGTAGGCGGTGCTGCAGCCAAGCTGTGCTTCGCCATCCACTCCTGACGCCAAACGGCGTCGTCGAGCCGATCCCGGGACGGACCGCCGCCCTTCCAGTCGCGCCACAAACTATTGACGAAATCGTCCCACAGCATAGTATGCACCTTCTGCTCCCTTTTTATGATATTAGGCGTAGTGTAACACTTAAAATTATATTTTGCTAGTTACTTGAACCGGAATCCAAGCGTGTGATATAGTTTTCGTGTAACCAATAAAAATATATTAGACCGTTACAAAAACGAATCCAATGATGGAGGAATCGACATGACTAAGAGCATGAACCGAATCGAGATGCTGTTGCAAGGATGGGATTATTGCTACGATGAGGAAGGCTGGTCGCCCCCGCTTAAGGACGCGTTGAACGGGGTGACGGCAGAGCAAGCGAACTGGCGTCCTGCCGGTGAACATGTTAACACGATCTGGGAGACGTTGGAGCATTTGATTTACTATAAAGAGCGGCTGCTGCAGCGGCTGACCAACCAGCCCGACAATTCGCCGGCCGGAGACAATGACTCAACCTTTGCCGTACAGGGTAGCGGAGAGGACGGGTGGCAAGCGGCTCAGACGCGGATGCGGGAAGTCCACCACGCTTTGCGCGAACAGATCGCGGCTTGGACGGACGCCGATTACGATCGGCCGATCCCGAAGAATCTGGCCGGGGATTGGGTCAGCAGCCTGATCCAACACGACGCTTACCATACCGGGCAGATCATTTTCCTTCGCAAGCTGCAGGGCTCCTGGCCGTCCCGCCGCTCCTTCGGCTAGCGGGTGCGGCCCCTTCGCTGCCGGATGGCCGCGATGAGCCAGACGACACTGGCCAGGATATAGAGGGGGAGGACCAGAACGAGGAGCGTAGCGACCGCGGCTAGATCCTCCCACCCGTCCTGATCGCGCAGCGTCGTGAATAAGAAGATGAGGCAGCCTAACGAATACAAGCCGCAAACAATCCAGCGCCGCCAATACAGCGCCATGACCGGGAACAGCAGCAGAACGATCCACAGAAACGTTTTTTCCACGATACCCATTCGCAATACCGCCTTTCTCCCTTCATATTCTCCCCACATTTTAGCACAAGTCCAAAGCTCATACGGATACACGCTCTACGCCTCGCAGTGAATGAACTGGACGCCCGGTGTTCTGCCATATACAATGACAAGAGAACCACCAGATTTGAGTTATTGGATTATGGGGATGCTGAAGGAGCGTGTACAGATGTGGAAAGAATTTAAAGAATTCGCGATGAAGGGGAACATGATCGATCTGGCCATCGGGGTCATCATCGGGGGAGCCTTCGGCAAAGTGGTGACGTCCATCGTGAACGACCTCATCATGCCTCCGATCGGGCAGCTGCTGGGTAGGGTGGACTTCAAAAACCTCTACATCAGCTTGAACGGGAGCAGCTATGAGTCGCTTGAGAAGGCAAAGTTAGCTGATGCGCCCACGCTCAACTATGGGCTGTTCATCAACACGCTGCTCGACTTCCTCATCGTGGCGTTTGTCATCTTCCTTGTAGTGAAACAGATGAACCGGTTCCGCCGCAAGAAGGAAGACGCTCCGAAGCCGGCTAGCAAAACATGTCCGGATTGCCTGTCCGACATCCCGCTGGCGGCCAAACGGTGCCGGCATTGTACATCCTACGTAGACGAGATCCCCGTCGCGGCAAACGATAATCGCGTCATGTAGCATGAGGGTATCCTCCTAGTTCGGGCTAGTCGGTTGTACAAGCAATTCGTAGCCAGAATGTTCATGTTGGTAGCATATACTTCATGTTCACTGGAGAAGCTTTATGTTTACATAGAAGCTGTGTGAATGTACTTGCTGTATCAAACATGTATGGGATTAAATTTAAGCTCCTGGGGAGGACGTTATTCATGGGGAAACTTAGAATTGGGATCGTTGGAACAGGCGGCATTGCGAACGGCAAACATATGCCTAGTCTGAAGAAGCTCAGCAATGTGGAAATGGTCGCATTCTGCGATATCGTGGAAGAGCGCGCCGTGAAAGCCGCGAACCAATACGGGGCGGAAGGCTCCAAGGTGTACACCGATTACCGGGAGCTGCTGAAGGACGAAACGATCGATATCGTTCATGTCTGTACCCCGAACTACAACCATGCCGAGATTGCGATCGCGGCTATGGAAGCCGGCAAGCACGTGATGAGCGAGAAGCCGATGGCGATCACCTCCAAGGAAGCTCGCGCGATGGTGGAAGCGTCCAAGCGTACGGGCAAGAAGCTGACCGTCGGCTACAACAACCGGTTCCGTCCGGACAGCCAGCACTTGAAGAAAGTGTGCGAATCCGGTCAGCTGGGCGAGATCTACTATGCGAAGGCTCACGCGATCCGTCGCCGCGCCGTTCCTACGTGGGGCGTCTTCCTGGATGAAGAGAAGCAAGGCGGAGGCCCGCTCATCGATATCGGGACTCACGCGCTGGACTTGACGCTTTGGATGATGGACAACTACAAGCCGGTCAGCGTAACCGGTTCGGTCTACCACAAGCTCGGCAGCCGCGCCAACTCCGCGAACGCTTGGGGTCCTTGGGATCCTGAGAAATTCACGGTGGAAGATTCGGCATTCGGCTATATCAAGATGGAGAATGGCGCTACGATCGTGCTCGAATCCAGCTGGGCGCTCAACACCCTGGACGTGAAGGAAGCGAAGACCACGCTGTGCGGAACCGAGGGCGGAGCGGACATGGAAGACGGCTTGCGCTTGAACGGCGAATCGTTCAGCCGGATGTGGGAGCAGGAAGTGAACTTGAAGTCGGGGGGCGTAGCTTTCTTCAGCGGCACTGCCGAGAAGGACGCCGACTTGGAAATGAGAGTGTGGGTCGACGCCATCCTGAACGACACCGAGCCTGTCGTGAAGGCTGAGCAAGCATTGGTCGTAACCGAGATCCTGGAAGCGATCTACGAATCCGCCAAGACCGGCAAGACCGTTTACCTGAACCAATAACTTATTTCCTGAGCAATACTGGATCGAAAATCTAAATAGAGGGTGGGTGCGCTCGTATGAAATTAGGAGTGTTCGCGGTGTTATTCGCCGGTCGTCCATTGGAGGAAGCGTTGGATCACATCGCGTCCAAAGGTCTGCAAGCGGTGGAGATCGGCACGGGCAACTATCCGGGCAACGCGCATTGCGATCCGGACGTGCTGCTGCAGGATAACGGGAAGCTGGAAGCGTTCCGCAAGGCCGTGGAATCCCGCGGCCTGATCATCAGCGCGCTCAGCTGCCACGGCAATGCGCTCCATCCGCAGAAGGCGATCGCCCAGGGCTTCCACGACACGTTCGTGAAGACCGTCGATCTGGCGGAGCGTCTCGGCGTCCCTGTCGTCAATACGTTCTCCGGCTGCCCGGGCGACCATGAGAACGCGCTGTACCCGAACTGGCCGGTAGCTCCGTGGCCGAACGATTATCAGGAAATCCTGAAGTGGCAGTGGGAGCAAAAGGTGATCCCGTACTGGACCGAGTGGGGCAAATACGCGGCCGACCGCAACGTCAAGATCGGGCTCGAGCTGCATGGAGGCTTTTCCGTGCATACGCCGGGCAACCTGCTCCGTCTGCGCGAAGCCGCTGGTGAAGTGATCGGCGCGAACCTCGATCCGAGCCATATGTGGTGGCAAGGCATCGATCCGGTGCAGGCGATCCAGATTCTCGGCCGGGCCGGCGCGATCCATCACTTCCATGCGAAGGACACGTCGATCGATCCGATCAACGTGAACAAGCATGGCGTGACCGATATGCAGTCGTACACGCTGATGCTGGACCGGGCTTGGCAGTTCCGCACGGTGGGTTACGGCCACGATCTGAAGACGTGGGCGGACATCCTGAGCGCGCTTCGTCTCGTCGGCTACGACTACGTCGTGAGCATCGAGCACGAGGACGGCCTGATGTCGGTGGAGGAGGGCTTCTCCAAAGCCGTCAGCAACCTGCAGCAAATTCTCATCTCCGAGCCTGTGGGCGAGATGTGGTGGGTGTAAGGTAGGAAAAGGAAATCGCCTGTTTCCCGGTTTGGCCGGGGAGCAGGCGATTTTTGTTGCATGATCAAGCTCAATCTTCGATAGCAGCTATGATAGCATTATTGAACAAATTCATACAAGGGAACCAAACATGGTGTCCGTCATTTCTTTTGCTTTCCACCGAAAAGATGACCTGGACCGTTTCATAGTGCGGATCTACCGTTATATTGACTCCGCCCGCACCTCCGCAAACTAGAGCTCTCGGTGAAAACAAGTCGCCGCTATCTTTTTTGTTGCCGTTAACCGGCCAGCAATAGCCATAGGAGGCATTCACAAAAAATTGCGAACCATAAGTTGCCGAGACATGCGGAATCTGGTCCCGTGTCATTTCCGTCACGGCTGCGGAGCTCAAAATTCGTTCCTTTCCATATTTGCCCTTGTTCAAAAACAACTGACCAAATTTAACTATGTCAAGCGCGGTAGAATAGGCGCCGCCTGCCGCGGACGGCAACGCCAGCGCTTCTGGCGTATGAAACCAGTTCCCTCCCGGTACATCTTCCGATCTCCTAATCACATGGCTATGCCGTGATTCCGGGACAGTAAAGTAAGTATCGTTCATTTCCATAGGATTGAAAATATTTTCCCTGCAAAACTGTTCAAGCGATTGGCCGCTTATTCTTCGAATAATTTCACCAAGAAGCTCGACTCCATACCCGCAGTACGACATCTCCGTTCCGGGAGTCTTCCATAACGGTGTGTCGTAGCCTAGAAACAATCTTCGTTGAATCTCAGGGTGCTGGGTTTCTTCAGCCTGTGGGATGTCGACCAGCGCTTCTTTGTTTCTGGAATGTTCGGCGACATCCACATTGCGGAGACCGGAAGTATGGGTCATCAGCTGATGAACGAGCACTTTATGTTTGTCTTCTCCGACAAATTCCGGAATGTAGTACGATACGGGAAAGCTTAAGCAGAGTAATCCCCGTTCAACCAAGATCATGGCCGCTGTAGCCGTAATCGGTTTGGAAATCGACGCGAGCGGGAAAAGCGTATCGGTCGACAGTGGAGCTGCGTGTGCATCGGGGGATGCGGTCCCATAGGCTTTATGACTCACGAGAATGCCTTTACGAGCTGCTGCGATGACAAAAGCCTGAGATACTTTTTTATGAGCCCAACCTTGCACCATTTTTTCCATTTCCACAATTCTTTGCGGATCCAGTCCTGCTTCTTCCGGTGAGCCTTGCCTAAGC
The DNA here is from genome assembly GCF_045062745.1 of Paenibacillus sp. HJGM_3. NCBI lineage: Bacteria > Bacillati > Bacillota > Bacilli > Caryophanales > Paenibacillaceae > Paenibacillus > Paenibacillus sp. HJGM_3. The sequence goes on along the minus strand of NZ_JBJGED010000001.1, from coordinate 190,334 downwards.
TTCATGTGCCATCTCCTCGTAATTGTTTATGAAATTCACCTCGTACTGGTAAATTCTACAACTCCTAAGGGAAATCCTTTCCGGATTATGAGCCCGCGCTACTCGTCCAACTGGCTGTCGGCGTTCCGGTATTCTTTGGGCGACATGCCGTACCGGGCCCGGAACATCCGATAGAAGTACGTGTAGCTGTTGAAGCCGGACGCTTCGGCGATTTGCTCCAGCGACATTTTGCTGAACAGGATGCGCTCCCGGGCGATGGAGAGCCGGATCTGCAGCGTATATTGCATAATGGACTGGCCGAAAATGGATTTGAACAGGTGGACCGCGCGGGAGACGCTTAACCCTACGTGCCGGGCCACCTCTTCCAATTTCAGCGGAGTGAGCGCGTGCTCCTCGATATAGCTTTTCATCTGAACGGCGAGGAACGACTTGCCTTTCTTCGAATAAAACGCCTGCTCCGACAAGATCCGCTCAATGCTCAGGCATAGAATGCGCAAGTAGTAGTCCGAGATTTCCTTCGAGCGCCCCTTCACCCGTTGCTGCTCCAGAGCCGCATGCCGGCACAGGTTGAGGATGTCTTCGCTGAGCGGGATGTGCGCCTTCCGCGGCTTGGGCGACTTGTTCCACCATTCGTCGAGCCAAGTGCCTTGGCAGAAAAAATAGTAGTCCCCGCTGAATACCGCGAGTTCTCCGTTCGCCTGCACCTCCGGCTCTACGCGCAATTCGTACCGGTCCGTAGGCTTGTAGAGCAGCAGGTCGCCCGGCTGAATGAGGACGAGCTCGTCCCCGACCAGGGCGCGGCAAAGACCTTCCGTCTGGAAGCGGATCAGGTAGTTGCGCAGCCCTTTTCGCGACGCGACTTGGAACGGTTTAGTATGGTGGGAATACCCGGCGGACAATACTTCGCATGTCAATGCATTCATGAGGGCACGCCTTTCACAGGAAAAGATAGGTATCGCAAATGTAGAGGCTCTGGGTTATTATGGCTAAATTTGGGCATTTTATGGCAAAATACGGTTCGATTGCGGGACATATTCGACACCATTCCAGAAATTCCTTTCCGAAAAGGGGAGGAAACCGGACAATTCGCACGAATTGTATTACGGTGAGGTGAGGCAGATGAACATTGTAGTGTTGGACGGGTACACACTGAACCCAGGCGATCTTAGCTGGGCGGCTCTCGAGGAGCTCGGCGATGTGACCGTCTATGAACGGACCCCGTCAGAGCTGATCGTTGAGCGGGCCGCTCAGGCGGACATCGTGTGGACGAATAAAACGCCGCTTCGGGCGGACGTGATTCAACAATTGCCGAGGTTGAAATATATAGGCGTGCTCGCCACCGGGTATGACGTCATCGATGGAGCGGCCGCGGCCGCACGCGGCATTCCGGTGACGAACATTCCGGCGTACAGCACGCATTCAGTGGCGCAATTCGTGTTCGCGCTGCTGCTCGAGCTTTGCCACCGCGTCGGCGCACACAGCGAAGCGGTGCGCGGCGGAGACTGGGCGGCTAGCGCGGACTTCAGCTTCTGGCGCTCCCCACTCGTGGAGCTGTACGGCAAGACGCTCGGCGTCATCGGGCTGGGCCGGATCGGCGAACAGACCGCTCGCGTGGCGCAAGCGCTTGGCATGCACGTGATCGCCTCGACGCGCAGCTCGAAGCCGGCGCCGATCGAAGGGCTGCGGATGGTGAGCCGGGAGGAGCTGCTGCGCGAGGCGGACGTCGTCTCGCTGCATTGCCCGCTCACGCCGGAGACGGCCGGCATGGTGGATCGGGCGTTCCTCGCGCAGATGAAGTCCAGCGCGTTCCTGATCAACACGGCGCGCGGCAAGCTCGTCGTCGAGGAAGACTTGGCCGCGGCGCTGAATAACGGCGTGATCGCGGGGGCGGGGCTTGACGTCCTCTCGGTCGAGCCGCCCGCTGCCGATCACCCGCTCACGCGGGCCGCGAATTGCGTGGTGACGCCCCACATCGCCTGGGCGACGAAGGAAGCGAGAGCCCGGCTGATGGAGACGGCGCTCGACAATTTGGTTGCGTTCCAACGCGGCGAGACGGTGAATGTGGTAAACGGAGTGAACAGCACGAACGGATGGAATGGAGGGACACATCAAGCATGAGCAGCACGGAACATAACGAAGCATCAGCAGGGAAGCTCGCCTCTAGGGGGAGTGGAGTTCGTATTGTGGTCGCGCCGGACTCGTTTAAGGGCAGCCTGAGCGCGGTCGAGGTCGCGCGGTCGATCGTAACCGGCCTCGGCCGATCGGGCCTCGAGGCCGACATCGTGCAGGTGCCGATGGCCGATGGCGGCGAGGGCACGGTCGACGCGGTGCTGACCGCCATCGGCGGCGAGCGCCGCACTCTAACCGTCACCGGCCCGATGGGCGAGCCGGTGGAAGCGTTCTACGGCGTGCTGGAGGACGGCACGGCCGTGATCGAGATGGCGGCGGCGTCCGGCCTGCCGCTCGTGCCCGAGATGCGGCGCAACCCGCTGCAGGCGACGAGCTACGGCACCGGCGAGCTCATGCGCGATGCGCTCGATCGCGGGTGCACGCGGCTCTTGCTCGGCATCGGCGGCAGCGCGACCAACGACGGCGGCATGGGCATGGCCCAGGCGCTCGGCGTGCGCTTCATCGATGCCGCGGGCCGCGAGCTCGTCACGGGCGGGCAGCAGCTCGAGCGCATTGAGCGCATCGACGTGAGCGGACTGCATCCGCGTCTCGCCGCGGGCGAGGTGCCCGTCGACGTGTGCTGCGACGTGACGAACCCGCTCTGCGGCCCGAACGGCGCGAGCGCCGTGTACGGCCCGCAGAAGGGGGCGACGCCCGCGATGATCGAGCGGCTCGACAAGGGGCTCGACCTGTACGCCATGCGCATCGCGATGTATCTGGGCGTCCGCGTTCGCGATGTGCCGGGCGCCGGCGCCGCAGGCGGGATGGGCGCGGGCTTGCTCGCGTTCTGCCAGGCGCAGCTGAAGCCCGGCATCCGCGAGCTCACCGCGCTCACGCGGCTCGAGGAGTCGATCCGCGGCGCGAGCCTTGTCATCACCGGCGAAGGCCGCACGGACGCGCAGACGGCGAACGGCAAGGTGCCCGCGGGCATAGCCGCCCTCGGGCAGCAGCACGGCGTGCCGGTCGTCTGCTTGTCGGGCGGCCTCGGCGACGGTGTGGAAGAGCTGTACGCGCATGGGCTCACCGCGCTGTTCAGCATCGCGAACCGTCCGCTGACGCTGGACGAGGCGATGCGCGAAGGAGCGGCCCTGCTCGAGCAGGCCGCGGAGAATATCGCGCGGCTGTATGCCGCGGGGCTCGTGGGAGGCGCCGCGAGCTAGGCGGGCGCCAAGGCAATAGAACGCCGTTCGGTCCTACGCAGGGTACTCCTGTGTACGGCCGAACGGCTTTTTTGATATTATCCTAACGGGATGCACCTTCACTTGTATGGCGACTTGGAGCCCGTAGTAACCGGAAAATGAGCCGGATTGGGATCTCGCACTGATAACTGCAGATGTGTATTTCCTCCGAAATACGGGCTTTGGGCACCTGCCTGAAGTGACGGAATCCGATGACCCGCTTCGGCCCCTGAAGGGCATGAGGTGAAACCCGTACACACTTGGCGCTTACATGAGAGGGAAAACCTCCCTCTCCTTGGGCCGATTTTACGACTTCCGGCGATATCAAGGGGAAAACCTCCCTCTCTTTCCGAGCGAAAGCCCCGATTGGACGGATTTCGATTGAAAAAGAGGGAGGAATTCCTCTACATGGAGCCGATCCGGCGGCCTATCTATCAAAAAGGGGGAGGAATTCCCCCTCATGCTGAAAGCGGGCGTTGAACGTACAGTGTCCGCCTTTGAAATCTTGTGCTACCCTCTGATTAAAGTACAAGATTTTGAGCAAGCGGTCCGAACCCCTCTGCCTGCCCGCCCCACGCGCCTAACTGAACGCCGCCGCCAAGGACCATCCGTCATGATTTTCTTAGCCTAGATTAGTACGGGCAATCATGCGCAGTAGTTGGGTTGGGGACAATCGATTAGGCTCATTTACGTCGGTTGCTCACTGGAATTGACCTTCCCAACAAGCTGCATGCCATCCGTCGAAATGTGTTAAACTGGAAGATAGCAGATTTACGTATAATCCCGTCTCACGAGAGGAGAACCGCCATGTGCCGCAACATCAAAACGTTATATAACTTCGACCCGCCCGCTACTGAAGACGAGGTCCGGGCAGCCGCGATTCAGTTCGTGAGGAAGCTGTCCGGCTTCAACACACCATCGAAGGCGAACGAAGCGGCGTTCAACCGTGCGATCGATGAGGTCGCGGAAGTGGCCCAGCGACTGCTGGACGCGCTAGTGACGAACGCCGAGCCCCGCAACCGCGAGGTCGAGATTCAGCGCGCCAAAGTCCGGGCGATCAAGCGATTCGGTACGGTGAAATGAGCGAGAGAGAAGGGAACGATTGGAGCCGCGTCGGCTTGGTGCTGGAAGGCGGCGGGATGCGCGCAGTGTATACCGCGGGTGTGCTGGAATGCTTCGCGGAGCACGAGGTCATCTTCCCCTATGTCATCGGAGTCTCGGCGGGCGCCTGCATGGCGACGAGCTACTTGTCCCGGCAGCGCCACCGGAACCGGGTCGTCAATATCGATTATGCGACGGACCCCCGCTACCTGTCCTGGGGGAATCTATGGCGCAAGCGGCAAGTGTTCGGCATGGATTTCATCTTTGACGAAATTCCGAGCCGATTGGTGCCGTTTGACTTTGAGACGTTTCTCACTACGCCGGAGCAGATGGTCGTCGGCACGACGGACTGCGAGACCGGCGAGCCGGTTTACTATGCGAAGAACGAGCCCGATTTCAATACGCTGACCGTGCTTCGGGCTTCCAGCTCGCTTCCGTTCATGGCCCCGATCGTGGAATACAAGGGCCGGAAGCTGCTGGACGGCGGCATCTCCGATCCGATCCCGGTCCGTAAGGCGGAGCTGGACGGGTGTCCGCGGAATGTCGTCATCCTGACGAGAAATGAAGGCTACCGGAAAAAGCCGAACAGCTACGGCTGGCTCCTGCGGCGCGCTTTTCGAGCTTACCCGGAGCTGGTTCGGGCGATGTTGCACCGCCATGAGGTATATAATGCTACCCTCGATTACATCGAACACTCCGCCAAGGAAGGATCCACGTTTATTATTCGGCCTGAGGTTCCTTTGGTTGTGGGGCGCGTGGAGCGTAATCCCGCCAAGCTCGAGGCCCTCTACCGTCAAGGCTATGAGGACGCCGAACGGCTGCTGCCCGCTTTGCGGGAATGGGCGGGAACAGGCCTGTGAAGCGTTAATTTCGGGTAAAAGGGGATAACCGGGATTGAAATGGTTGCGATGGATTGGAGTCCTCGGCGGACTCTTATGGATCATTAGCTGGACGAAGGTTTCCTTGTATCCGCCCGCTCCTGCAGGGGGATATCGGGAAGGCGAAGACGTTCATGGGATATTGATTGCCGCGATCCTCTTATTGGCCTTCGGCCAGCTGGTTTGGCTAAGCGCCGAACGAGCGTTTCTCGGGCTTGCTGCAAAGATCAGCTTGGGCGTTGTTCCGGTAGCGATTCTACTCATGGCGATTGGCCGGTTCAATCAAGCTTTGGGCGGCGATCCCCAGCCTGCTGTGGCAATCGGATGGATATTGACAGCGGTCAGTATGCTCACGCTAAGTTTCGCCTTGGGCAAACGTTACGCATTGTGGATTCGGGCTCTGATCTTGGTGGCGGCGATTTGTTTCGGGTTGCTGAGCGAGCAGGATTGGCGGTCGTGGCTAGCCTTGCCTTACGGCATGTGTTGGTCCATTCTGTTTCTTCTACATACGCGAAAGCGGAGCGCAAACGCCCGGGTCACATCCAGTCTGTGACTACGGAATGAGAGAGAGAGGCCCATGCTGACAGCATGGGCCTCTTCTTTCGGCTCGCCCTACCGGATGGGATCGACACTCCAGTCGCCTCAATCTAAACAATATCCAAGACGACCTAAAGAAACTCCATAACCTTCTATCTGAGCCATCCTATATAATCGAATTGAAAACGCTACCAAAACGAGGAAGAGGAGTGAAAGGATGCGATTCAAAATACGTAAGAAACTCGTACTTGGTCTATGCTTTATGCTTATCGCACAATTTTTCGCTATGGCTGTACCGAGCTATGCTTACGAGACGGACGCCGGCACAGCGGCCATAACCGATGATGCGGTGATAGACAGCAGCAAGCCGACGACCAATATCGATACTTCCACCAACGGCACAACCTCCGGCCTTTTTAGTATCAACTCAAGCGGTACTACCAAAAAGTATGCCTACTTTAAATTTAATTTGGCCGGGGTGAACAACCCGTCTTACAAATTCATTTTAAATCTCGGCGCTAAAATGGGCTCCAGCAACACCAATGTAGATGTATCTGTCTTAGGTGTTGAGGACACTGCCTGGTCGGAGAAAACCTTGACGTGGAATAACGCATCGGTTATCGATCCGGCCCAAGCGACGCCGATCGGCAAGTTTACAGTGAATACGCCGAACGGGTCCCCACCCGTCGCTTATTCTGTGGATGTGACGGAGTATGTCAGAGGCCACATGGCGGACGGCTCGGTGACGTTTATGGTCGGAGACATCGCGGCGAAAAGCATCTCCTTCAATCTCTATTCCAAGGAAGCGACCGGCTCCAATCCGAAGCCCTCGCTTATCGCCAAAAAAGTGATCGATACATCTAACGATGTGACCCCGCCCACTTGGCCTGCAGGCAGCATGTTATCCGCCGTGAACATGGGCATGGACTTCATCACCCTTAAATGGCCCCAGGCGACCGATGATATCGGGGTGACCCAATACCGCGTTTACCAAAACAATGAATTGCTGGCTACAGTGACAGAGGGAACCTCTTACAATGTAACCGGATTGACAGCGGGAACGGCTTACGCCTTCAGAGTGGAAGCGGCGGATTCCGCGGGCAATTCCAGCAGCAATGGTCCCGCTTCTACCAAGTCTACGCTCTCGTCGCCGATCACGGCGCTTGGGGTAGACGGAGTTACGGCTAGCAGCAACGATGGGAACATTGAAATCGGCACGCTGGACAATAACTTGTATACACGCTGGTCTGCCTCTGGTGACGGACAATGGATTATGTTTGATCTCGGTGCAACCCAGCGTGTCGGGTATCTCGGCATTGCCTTCTACAAAGGAGATGTGCGATCGACCCAGTTGGATATTCAGACCTCGGAAGATGCTGTGAACTGGGTTACCCGATTTACAGGCACGACCCCTTATAGAACGACAGCGATGCAAGCTTTCGATATTCCGGATACCGAGGCACGATACGTACGGCTTGTCGGTCACGGCAACTCGGACGGTTCTACCTTTTTCAGTTTGACGGAAGTGCATGTGTACGCACCGTTCAGCGCGGGAGATACGCCGGTTGCGACGATCCCTTATTTCATTCCAGGGCCGCCTCCGGGTACGGTGCCATTCACTCAGCCCGGCATGACGAATGCCGACGGATCGGCCCACCCGCTTCATACGCCCAACCCGGTCACCGGTCAAACGATGAATGTGCTCCATTACGGTGCGGACCCGGCGGACAACAGCCAGGACGATACGGCCGCGATTCAGGCTGCCATTCAAGCTGCGAAGCCGGGTGATGAGGTGTATTTGCCGAATGGGACGTATAATCTGATCACGTCTCCTGACGGAGTGATTAACATTTCGTTGAAATCGGGAATCAATCTGCGCGGAGAAAGCCAAACCGGTACGATCTTGAAAACCGGCTTGAATAAGGTTAGAAACAGCACGGCGCTTAAAGCGGCGGCGCAAAATAACGTGGCCATCTCCAATATGACGTTGACCTCATCCTGGAACGGCACCTATTCAACGGACACAAGAGCGAACAACCCGGATGGCGGAGGGCCGGACAGCCAAATCATTATTGCCAATGCCGGCGATACCCCGTCCTATAACGTGACGATTGACCATGTGACGATCGAGAAATACGGCCGAATGGGGATTCGGATCGATAACAGCCATGATGTCGTCGTACGTGACAGCCTGTTCCGAAACGCTGCCGATGTAGGTCCAGGCGGAGCCGGGTACGGCGTTGCCATCCAAGGGATGCCGAAAGTCGACCGATTGGGCTTTGCCAATGATACGATCTGGAATTTGGCGGAAAATAATACGTTCGAAGGCCCGTATCTGCGTCACGGAGCATTGATTCAAAACGTGGCACACAATAACGTGATTCGAAACAATGTGTTCCGCCGTTCGCAACTGGATGCGATCGATCTACACGGCGAATTGGAGTACTTGAACGAAATCCACGGCAATGTAATTTCGGATATTTACACCGGCGGCGGTGTCGGGCTTGGCAATACGGGAGGAACCGCGCCGAGCAACCACAGCGCATCCGGGCCGAAGAACTACATCCACGATAACCATATTGTGAATGCCAGGGACGGAATTTCGATCACCATGGGCACGCCGGATACGATCATCGAGCGCAACCTGATCGAGAATACGGTCCTTGCAGGCGGCACCGGGATCGATGTGATGAACGCACCCCGAACCATCATTCGCGGCAACACGATCCGAAACAGTACCGGAGACAATTTTTGGGCGATTTTATTAGAGCACGATTTCGGGGATCGGAACGCAGGCAACATCGGCCAAGGCGACCCGCAAGACATTCAGATTTTGGACAATCAAATTGTCGGCAATACCGGAGGCATTCAGGTTCAGGCCGGTACGGGAATCATCCTGCGTGGAAATACGGTAAGCCATAACGGTGTGAATTATGAAAAAAGCGATACCGCACAAATTGCCGAAGGCTGGCCTTCCGGGAACAACGATTTAAACGGCTTAAGATTTACTTCCGATAACGGAGCATCGCTTCCCGGGTTGACGCCGGTTTTCGATCCTGCCGTCACCCAGTATCAGTTGACCGTTCATGGAGCTTCAGCCCAAATTCAAGTGACACCGACAACTGCGGATACCCAAGCAACCGTGAAAGTGAATGGAGCTGCCGTAACCAGCGGTTCGGCCTCCAATCCGATCGAACTCGTTCCCGGAGTGAATCCCATTGAGATCGTTGTGATCTCGGAACAAGGCACAAGCAAAACTTATGGCATTACGGTATCGCTGGACGTTCCTCCTACAGCAACGGTTTCTTACAATATAACTTCACCGACCCATCAGGACGTGACGGCGACAATAGAGCCGAGCGAGCCGATCACAGTAACGAACAATAACGGTTCGTTCAGCCATGTTTTCAGTGAAAACGGATCATTCACGTTCGAATTCGTGGATGCGGGCGGCAACCGAGGATCGGCTACAGCGGTCGTGTCCAACATCGATAAAAGGGTGCCTACCCTGAATATCACCGTCGATAAGCCGGTGCTCGGTCCTCCGAATCATCAAATGATCCCGATCGAAGTGGAGCTGCAGGCGGACGGGACAGGTTCGGGGATCGCTTCCCTGGTGCTTACTTCCATCACTAGCAACGAACCGGATAACGGAACAGGCGATGGAGATACGACCGGTGATATTCAAGACGCGGATTTCGGAGAATACGATACATCGTTCAGCCTCCGTGCAGAGCGTTCAGGCAAAGGAACGGGGCGTATTTATACGATCATTTACACCATTACGGATGAGGCAGGAAACATCGGAAATGCTACAGCACAAGTGACGGTGCCTAATTAAAATAAAAGTACAGAATGGTGCGAACCTAACAGGGGTTCGTGCCATTTTTTATTTGAAAAATAAGTCAGAAAAATTGTATTAAAGTATTTACTTTATAAATAAAATGTTTTAATATAAATACAGGAACAAGTTACCACTTTCGAGGCCGTCATAGAGCAGAAATGGCGAAAGCCGCCCAAAACAAGACCAACCAGGAGGATTCCTAATGAACTCAGATTCGAACAAGCAAGACCTCGTTATCACCCGCGTTTTCGACATCCCGGTCGAGTGGGTATGGAAAGGCTGGACCGATCCCAAGCTGGTGCCGCTTTGGTGGGGGCCGGCGCATTATACCTCGCCGAGCTGCGAGATCGATCTTCGCGAAGGCGGGAAGTACTTGTTCTGCATGCGGGCCCCCCAAGATCAGGGAGGCCAAGACTTCTACTCCGCCGGCGTCTATACGAAGATCGTGCCTTATGAACGGCTTGAATTTACACAGACTCTGGCAGACGCAGACGGCAATTCCATAGACCCCGCTCAAGTGGGGATGCCGCCGGATTTTCCGAGAGAGGTCCGATTCGTCCTCGAATTCAAAGCCCAAGGCGAGGCCAGAACGGAACTGACGATCACCGAACACGACTGGACGCTGGGCCAAATGTCCAAATACGCCGTTATTGGCATGAACCAGTCGCTCGACAAGTTCGCCGCCGGCATCGGCCCGCTGTATCGTTAAGCGAACAAAAGCATCGATAAACTTAAAGATCCAAGGAGATGAACGTTCATGGCAAACAAAATCACCCCTTTCTTGTGGTTCAATGACAACGCCGAAGAAGCGATCCAATTCTACAGCTCGGTTTTCAAAAATGCGAAGACGTACGACATGACCCGCTATGGCGATGGTGCGCCGTTTCCCAAAGGAACGCTGATGTCCGCGACTTTCGAGCTGGAGGGACAGAGGTTCATGGCGCTGAACGCCGGGCCGCACTTCAAGTTTAACGAGGCCGTCTCGTTCTATGTGAACTGCGCGACGCAAGAGGAAGTCGACGAGCTGTGGGAGAAGCTCACGGCTAATGGAGGGGAACCCGGGCGGTGCGGCTGGCTGAAGGACCGATTCGGCCTGTCGTGGCAGATCGTTCCGACGGTTCTGGGCGAGCTGCTGGCTGACCCGGATGCCCGGAAAGCGAATAACGTTATGCAAGCGATGCTCCAGATGGATAAAATCGAGATTCAAGCTTTAAAGCAAGCATTAGAGAAATAAGAACGCCCAAAGCAGTTGTCGCAGATGAACCCTGTGACAGCTGCTTTTTGTTGTGCCCTAGCTTCGTGTGATCCAATTTGGATTCCTTTTCTGTTTCATACAATTTCGGTTGATTTAATAACATGATAGGGATGCGTGGTCTCGCGGGATACCTACTGTATGCGTGGAGCAGAAAGGAGATTGGTTCAATGTCCGCAGCGGATTGGGTGGTAATGGCGCTCTATTTTTTGCTTATGATCGCGATTGGGATCTGGTCGTTCAGGCAGGTGAAGGGCACGAAAGATTTTTTTACCGCCGGCGGCAAGATGCCATGGTGGTTGTCGGGGATCTCCCACCATATGTCGGGCTACAGTGCTGCCGTCTTTGTCGCTTATGCCGGAGTCGCTTATACTTACGGATTTACGCTATACATCTGGTGGGCCGTTCCCGTTGCGATCGCCGTTTTCTTCGGAGGATTATATATCGCTCCGCGTTGGGCGCGATTGCGTTTGCGGCTGAACGTCGAGTCCCCGATGGAGTATTTGTCGAGCCGGTATAATGTTCCGACGCAGCAGCTGATGGCCTGGAGCGGGGTGCTGCTGAAGCTGTTTGACGTCGGGGCGAAATGGGCCGCAATTGCGGTCATTCTGAACGTTTTCGCAGGGGTCTCGATTACGACGGGGATATTAGTGTCCGGGATCATTTCGCTATTCTACATTACGGTCGGCGGTTTATGGGCGGATGCCTTGACCGATTTCGCTCAGTTCGTGGTGCAATTGGTCGCCGGGATCGCCATGTTCGTCATCGTCTTAGTGAAATTAGGAGGCGTCAGCTCCATCGGCGGCATCTGGGATCAGCTGCCCCCGAGCCACAGCGAGCCGTTCGTCGGTCCGTATACGGTCGGTTTCGTCCTTGCCTACCTGCTGATCGATTTTCTGAGCTATAACGGGGGAACGTGGAATCTCGCGCAGCGTTATCTCGCCTCTCCGCGAGGCTCGGATGCCCGGAAGGCGGCATACTTGTCCTCGGCACTGTACTTGATCTGGCCGCTCATTTTGTTTTTCCCGATGTGGGCCGCTCCTCTGTTGTTCCCCGGATTGGCCAATCCGACCGAATCTTATTCCATTATGGCCAAAGAGCTGCTGCCGCCGGGTTTGGTGGGGCTCGTGCTGGCCTCCATGTTCGCTCATACGATGGCAATGACCACCTCGGACGCGAATGCCGTCACCTCGGTCGTGACCCGCGATATATTGCCGGTGTTGTCGGCGAAATACCGTGCGTTAAGGGAAAAGGCTTCCCTGCGGGCGGCCCGTCTCACCACCGTCATCTTCACCGCCGCGACGCTGATCATCGCCATAAACGCCAACTCCTTCGGCGGCATCCTAAGCTTGCTTATCACTTGGTTCGGAGCGTTGGTGGGGCCTATCTCCATTCCGATGCTGTTCGGGCTGCTGCCCCTTTTCAAGCATAGCAATTCGACGGCGGCCATCGTGTCCTGGGTAGGGGGAATTCTCACGTTTGTCCTTGTGAAGTATGTATGGGTCGCGGGTACCGCCGTCCTGGTAGCTTCACCCGTATTGGTCTCCGCCGTCATCTATATCGGGATGGGGTTGTTAAGACGCGGCCGTGGGGCCGAACCGGAGGTGGAGCGCCTTATGGAATCGTTGAACCGCGACCCGGATCAGGTGCAGCAGGTATAGATAGGTAAAGTCGGGAATTTCAAACAAAAGGACACCGCATTGGTGTCCTTTTATGATATGTCCATCGTATTAAGTTACCATCATTATGGTCCTGGGTTTAATCGAAAAGTAAAGGAAGTGGTTATACCTTGTTTTAATCTTAAGTCTACTGCATCATATGAGATTACTACCCTTGGTGTTTCTCCTAAATCATTGAATATTCGTACCCGAGTGGGTGATTTGAAACCAGCTGATCTTAACAGTGCTCTCATTTGTAGAACTCTTTTACTTCTGGGTGCTTGGGTGTCGCCAATAATATCTTCAAATTTTTTTCTGAATGGTACGTCGTTGGCCAATCTCGTAGATAATCTAGCAATTTGAAGCAATACTTGTCTCGCTGTGGCAGCCATAAGATCCCTCCTAAAAAATAAGCTAGGATATCTTATGAACCGATGAATGACAGTGCTTGTACAAATGCCTTGTCAGCTTCCATTTCCCTAATTTTGTACTAATGGAACCTTTCTAATCATATTTTTTATTACTAAACAATCAGAAGGAGTGTAAAGTTGTTGAAAAAAGTTAAGGTTCATTTACGGCCCCTTGTAAGTAAGCTGAATTTACCCACTGTATTAAAAACGACTCTACTTCCAGGCGATACAATAGAAAGGTTATTTATTGCTACCCAGGTAGGAGAGATCTTTTACATAGGAAATGGAGGTATAAAAACCTTTTTAGATATTCGTCCTCGAATCCTAAAATTAGGCGGTTCTGCCGGGGGATATGATGAACGGGGATTGCTAGGGCTGGCTTTTCATCCCGATTTTTATCATAACGGTCTATTCTATCTTCATTATTCCGTAGCCGGAACACAAGGTCCGGGGGCTCTTCCTCAACCATTTAAGCCGAACCCGTGCGATCCCGGGACTTTAAACCTCAAGTGGATCAATCGAGAAACTCAATACGATCATATCGATACCGTTGAAGAATGGAGTTTACAATCGAATGGCGAACCTCAAAAACGACGGACATTACTAAATTTAAGAAGACCGTTTCTAAATCATAATGGGGTCAACAGCTTGAACTTTTCACCTGAAACAGGCAAACTTGTATTAACAACCGGAGACGGGGGGTCAGCCTACGATCCCTTTAATTTAAGCCAGGACGATATGGAAATCGCGGGGAAAATTATGGAAGTGGATGTAAGTAACAATACCGGGATTCCAACTCCACCCGTAGTCACACGTCTCCATGAACTTCCCGTACCTATTCAGGAAACGCTTACGGTTATCGCCAAAGGCGTTCGAAATATGTCGGGCCTCTCCTTCCAAAGATTTCATAATCAGTATATCAAATATGCAGGGAATGTCGGACAGGATTTGGTAGAGTCGATTTTTTCATTCGTTCATTATAGACCCATACCGGTTCCTCAGCTTATTCAAGCTTCCCAAATGAATGCCGATCCGGGCCATGAAGGGTTTATTAACTTTGGCTGGCGAGGGTGGGAAGGTGCTTTTCCAACTCCGTTTATGAGGGACTGCCCGTCAAATCCGGCTTTGGATGAGAAAACATTGGCTTATTACAATGAAACCGTAACCACTTCCGTGAGGCGTCTTCCGCCTTTAACCAGTTATTTTCATAAGGATCCCCGACCCGATAAATTTGGAGGAACTGCTCTTACAGGCGTACAGCCCTATATGGGGAATGCAATCCCCGATTTAACCGGAAGCGTCGTGTTTATCGATATTGCGCGGCAAGAAGAATCCCGACCTCCGGTCAGAGGGGTTTTAGCTTATACCAGGGTAAGACCGGATTGCAAACTGAATGATTTTAGTGTGATTGAAACCGATTATAATTTCGGATCCCAATCCGCTTATTATGTGAGTCTGGGAACGAATCTGGATCAGTCCAGACTTTACTTAGGGGTTTTTGGCTCTATGAAAGTGGCTGATTATAACCAAGGTACCGTGTTTGAAATTATTCCCTAAAACCATAATCGTGGCGATGAGTCCGCGGCGCAAGCACAACAAAAAAAAGCAACCCCGAACGGCCACGACACCGCGGAGGTTGCTTTTATTGTTCAACCGGGAATGCAGATTAACCTCTGGGTGACGATATCCGAGAAAACTTCCATTCCATCCGTTGCGGCGATATGGATGACATCGGTGAATTGTTCACTCATTGGCAGAATGGAGGCTAATAAGTTCTCGCGTTCTAAAATGACTTCCGGATTGTAAACCACGTCCTTCCGTCCTGCGAAAATGGCCGCATAAAAAATACCCGTCTCCACCAAATCCTGAAAGAAGTGGCTGCCATAAGACAATTCGGGCGCCATTCCTCCTTCAGGCGATGCTACCTCGCAGATCACGGACATATGGCTGAGCTCCGTGAAATGTACAGGCACACCAAGCGATGGAGTGGTAGTCCCCCATCTGCCGGGGCCCACCAGCATGGCATTCTTTCCCTTAAGCGCGCTATTGATCTTGCCCACCTGCCTGGCCACCGCGTATTTCCCCTGCTCGTTACGCTCCAAGTAAGTCTTCGCACGTACCAAGACGACATAGTCGATCGGCAGCCGCACATTGCCTCCAATGAATTCGCCTTTTAAAGAGAAGAAGCAATCCCGCACATCCGACAGCTTCGGGAATTCGACCGATTTGCCTAACCCTCGTGTTTGCAGCGGCCGGCATTGCACCAGATTGATGTTAAAGGTGTTGTCCCCCGTGAAATTTGCTGTAAATTCGATATCTACAGGATACTCGTATACCTTGGACAGCAAAGACAGCATATCTCGCATCAGGATAGGAAAATCGGTCCTTCTGAGCAATTGTTGAAAATCAACGATGTATGGAGTCTTTCCGCCCGCGATCCCCAGCTGTCTCAGCCGCTCCTCCGTCCGATAGTCTACCGAAGCAAACAACCCTTTGTTGACCTTTAGATCATGGTGCAAGATTTCATCCGAGCTGACGGTAGCCAACTTATTTTCTTTGAGCGACAAGACATCCACATAATGCTGAGAGAACTTCTTATAGTCTTGAGCGTCCATCAGCGGCAGCCGCGAAGGATCATCCAGGCTCACGATCCGGGCATAATCGCCGACGGTCCGATCCACCGCCCTGGTGCCCAGTCCGAACACCATACGCAGCATCCCGGCATCCATATCGATGTTCTTGTTCCATACGTATAGATTCGATGAATTTCCTACACCTGCGAGATGCGGGAAAAAGAGTTGGTTATAATGGTCCCCGGAAACGCGCTGTACGAGGATGGCCATCTGCTCGTCCTTCTCCGCGAGTCCCCGGTTCATTCGATACGTGATGGCATCTTCGCTCATCGTGCTGGCATATACGATTCGGATCGCTTGCTCGAAGGCTTCACAGCGCTCCTCCAGGGTTCCCTGGTTCACGCAGAACACACTCTCGTATTTCCCGGCAAAGGCGTTTCCGAAGTTATCCTCCAGCAAGGAGCTGGAACGCACAATAATGGGAGACTGACCGTAATATTCCAACACCTGGATAAACTTTTCCCTAATATTATCCGGAAATTTCCCGTTCAGCATCTTCTTTTCCAGCTCAGGGGCATATTTAAAATAACCTTCTTTTGTCCTTTGCTTGGTGCGCAGCTTCCACCACCCGTTCTGAACAATATAGGTGTAGAATACATCGGACCCGATATAGAAGGAATCATGGGGCTCCATATAGGGAGCGAACCTTCCCTTCCCGTCGCGTTCGAGAATTTTTCTTGCGATCAGCATCCCGACACTCTTGCCTCCGATAAAGCCGGTGCCTACCTCTCTTGATGCAATCTTCAGAATGTCCGCCAAGGTGAAATACTGATTGCACAGCTCCAACATTTTGGATTCATTGCCGATCAGAATGGACATTAACAGCCTCTTGGTGTTCTCCTTCTGTTCCGGCTCCAATCCAAGCGCTTCTTCCGCGTTCTTAAAGAGAACGTCCCAATAATCGAGCCTCTCCTCCCCGCGGCGGATGCTGGAGAACAGCTTGGTCGCTTCCGCGCTGGCCGTGATGGCCACAGCCTCCTGCCCTTGAATGAGATGCGGGAAATACATCGTCGAGGAATAGCGTTCCCACACCTTTAAGGGATGAATATAGTAATTATGGTCGACTTGATATAGATCCAACAAAACTTGTGTCGTTTCCCGAATCGAAGAAATCGTGCTGTAGGTATGAACATTCCGGATAACCGCAAAATACGCTATGGTTTCCATCTCATATAAGAAGGGGCACATCACCTTGAAAAAATTACCGATCATCAAATCGGAATGCCAGTATTCCAACAAGTCGGTCAGACAGTCGAACACATAGAACGCTCCTCGGCCCTCTTGCCGAACCAGACTGAATAAGTCCATGGCAAAGCTCTCGAAGCCCATCTCCGCGTTCATACGATAAACTTGAAAATCGTCGCTGTGCTCCAGAATCGGCGGATGGCTTCCGAAACGCACATATATCAGCTTTCTCCCGTCCAGCCTAGCCTGAGTCACGTAGGGGTCGACCATAATCCGGTATCCGGATACCGAGTCCACTTGCCACACCACATTGTCGCCTAGCCGAAGATGGTCGATCGCCTGATCAAACTCTCTTAACCCCGTGCTGACCTTTTCCTGCCTATTCAAAACTTAGACCTCCCTCATTCATCACCAAACGGAATTGCCAAGGCTTCATCATCAACATATTCTATCATATTTCCCTTTTAGCCCCGTCGTATTCTTCACCAAAAGGTTGAAGGGCGTATTGACGCTTCTCGCCCCGGCGCCATTCTGGAGTGACATAACGGGTCCGATAAAACGTATGGTAAAATAAGCGTACAAGAACAAAATACATAAGGAGGGCTATTTATCGCTTTAGTTCACGACTTATAATGGATTGGGGACGCCAGACGGTAGGTATGGATATAGCTAATCAAATTTTATTCGCCGTCTGCATGAAAAAGGGATTCAGCAAGCTTTTGCAAATACCCTGGGTATCCAGCATCTTGCATTTGCTGTTGAAGATATTGAAGCCGTTGTTGCCATTAGCGTGAATCGAACGATCAGTAGTGTAGGAGGGGGCTAGTTGATTTTTCAAACTTTAACAAGTCAACTAACTGTGGTATTAACATTTGGATTAGGAGCATTGTTAATTGCTCTATTCCCATTAATAAACAAGGAAAGTCGTATTTTTGCGTGGTTTAGTTTGATAATGGGAAGTATAGTATGGCTTTTATTACTATGGTTTACATTCGGTAATGAGGTAATCCGATATCAAATTATTCATTATGGACTTCATTAAAATCGTTGTTAACAATAAGTGAGGTGATGGGAGATTGAAAACGATAGGCCTTATTGGGGGAATGAGCTGGGAGTCCTCTCTACTCTATTACCAGATTATTAATCAACATGTAAAAAAGAAACTAGGTGGACATCATTCCGCTAAGAGTCTAATGTACTCAGTAGATTTTCAAGAGATTAAGACTTTACAGCATGAGGGGAACTGGTCTGAGGCTACAAGAATAATGATTGAGTCCGCCCAAAAACTTGAAGCGGGTGGTGCAGACTTAATCGTCATTTGCACGAATACCATGCACAAAATGGCACGTGAAGTTGAACAATCGGTATCAATTCCGTTCATTCATATTGCAGACTCTACTGCGAATGAAATAGTTAAAGATGGCATCAAAAAAGTTGCGTTACTAGGAACTGCTTTTACAATGGAACAAAATTTTTATAAGGGTAGGCTCATTGAGAAGTATGGACTTGAGGTAATTGTGCCGAATGAAGTAGATCGGGCGGTTGTGCATGACATCATATATCAAGAACTTTGTCTAGGGGTTATTAAGGAAGAGTCTAAGCAAACTTATTTAAGAATAATCAATGGTCTTATGCAGAATGGAGCGGAAGCAGTTATCTTGGGATGTACAGAAATAACACTACTGATCTCACAAGATGATTGCACCATACCCGTATATGACACAACAAGAATCCATGCTGAAAGTGCCGTTGAATTCGCTTTGGGAGTGGATTTTCAAGGGTAGAGGTGGGGGATAGTTGGGCCAGCGACTGGACACATTAGCAATCCATAAGAAACCGGGCATGCTGTTGGATGATAAAATGTAGACATAAAGGGGCTGCATATGGAACGTGTAATCCTGATAATGAATGTGCGAGAAAACCAGAGAGGAGAGTCAGTCGCATGGCAAAGATCGTTTTCGCATTAAACCAGTCTCTGGACGGGTTCGTCGACCACGACCACCCGGCATTTCAGCCCGACCCCGTGTTATTCCGTCATTTCATCGACGACGTGCGCGGCCTGGCGGGCTGCCTGTACGGGCGCCGCATGTACGAGATCATGCGGTTTTGGGACGGAGACCATATTGAATGGGATGCGCCGGAACGGGAATACGCAGCGGCGTGGCAAAGCAAACCGAAGTGGGTGGTGTCGAGGACGTTAAAGTCCGTCGGTCCGAACGCTTCTCTGATCGAGGGCGACCTCGCAGCGGCCATACGTGGGCTGAAGGCTCAGCATGAAGGGGAGATTGAAGTTGCCGGGCCGGAGTTGGCGCACAGTCTAACGGAGCTTGGTCTCGTTGATGAGTATCGACTCTATCTCCATCCAGTCGTGCTGGGTCACGGCAAACCGTTCTTCGCCGGTCCGCGGCCGCCGCTGCGCCTCGTGGCAAGCGATCGAATTGGCGAGCAAGTGATCAGGTTGACCTACGTTCCAGCTTAGTTGTGCGGTATGAATTTATTACATGAACTATTTGCTTTGTTCATGAAAAAAACGCAGGATTTATTCCTGCGCTTTTTGCTTTATTGATCCCGCCACCTCTTAAGCGTCGGGAACTGCTCGCGCATCATGCTTCTCGCGGTGTCCTCCGTCATTCCCTGCACCGAGGCGACTACGTGCGGGACGCAAGATTCGATCATCTGATCCATATTGACATCGGCGGTGAAGGCCCCATCCTTGTAGCAATACATGCAATAATCCGAGTTCTTGCTCCCGTCAGTGTTCGTTCCGTGCAGCTCAGCATTGCCGTCCGTCGGCATCCCGCAGCTTTGGCAAAATTCCGTATGTCCCATGTTCATCCTCCTAGACGGTCTTGCGACCGGTGATGCCCTTATTGTACGGCCTTTAATGTGACAACTGCGTGTCATATTATGAATAGCGTTCCAATGTTTTTCGCAGCCACACGATTAACATTTCCCGTACGTGAGCCGGCTCCAATACTTCCACATGGGGACCGAACGAGAGGAGATGCCCGTAGACCCAATCGTCGTCCGGATAGGAGACTGTGATTAGGAAGCTTCCATCGGCGTCCTTCGAGATCTCCGGCTCGTCGAACTCGTCGTAAACCCGGAACGCCTGCGAAAAATCAACCTTTAGCCGAAGCGTGACGACTGGGTGCTCCTGCGGACGACTCATGGTAGAAGGCGATTCTGCGGAGGGCAAGGTCCGGTCGAACGTCTCCTCGATGACCTTCAGATTTTTCATCCGAGTCAGCTTGAACGTCCGCATGTCCTGCTTCGATCTGCAGTACGCCCGGACGTACCAGGTCCGGCCCTTGAACCACAGCTGCAGCGGCTCAGCGATCCGGTGAGTTTTCTCACCGTAGCTGCTGTAATAGTCGAAGCTCAGGACCTTCTGGCGGAGGACGGCTTCTTTCACCTGGGCGAATTTGTGCTGCTGCGTGTCGCTCCAGTCGGAGAAATCGATCTCGACCCAATTCGGCGCGTTCGTGCCGAACAAAGCGCTCAGCTTGGATAGCACCTGGTCCGCTTCTGAGAATCCCGTGGCTTGCATTCCCTGAAGCGCGGACAAGATCTCGCCACGCTCCTCCTCCGACAGCACGGATTTGTTTAGCGTGAAGTTGTCCGTCAGGCTGATCCCGCCACCCTTGCCCTTGTTCGTGAAGATCGGAATGCCCGCCTGGCACAGCGTCTCGATGTCGCGGTAGATCGTGCGCTGCGACACCTCGAAGCGCTCAGAGAGTTCTCTTGCGGTAATGTTCTTTTTGTGTAAGAGCAGATATACGATTTCGAATAAACGGCTTATTTGCATGCGCATCACCTGGTTAGATTATATCACGCTGCGTCGGGCGTCGCTTCGCTGCGGCTTTCGGGCTTACTATGCACATTAGCAATCTTTGTCCGCGGGATGGGATAAAGTTCTTGTCATTTTCATGAAGTGCCATCCTTTCTGGCCGGGAGCCGGAATGTCCTTGGTGTACCACAGATTGCTTTCCCCCCTCCAAAGACAAATTTGTTCCACTTTTCGTTAATATTGCTCATATTCAAGCGGGGACAGTTCCATTAAGATGATGCTAACATGGTCATAGTCCTTGCGATCGCGACTGGGAGGGAAGGACATGGGTGAATGGCTCGGCAAATGGCTGCCGCAGAAATCAAGAATCGGTTTTTCTTCAGCTTCGTCCTCTTCGTGGACTTACGTATGGAGGTCCATCGAGCACCTGGGACCGGAGCCGACGACGGAGCAGAAGTTGGACTGCCGTCCGACAATCCGTACGGCCGCAGCGTCTGGCGCTGCGACAACGGGGGGCGGGGATCTGCTGTGCCCGCGGGGAGGAAGCCTCGTTGTCCACGACTTCGATCGACGATTCGATCTACGGGCACCTGCTCGGCTTCGGCGCGGACCAGACCATGGAAGCAGGCGTCTGGTTGACGCTGGAACGCCTGGAAGTGTAAGCGCGGAAAGACTAAACATCGGAGGGATGCATGCGTGTCCAGGTTTGTGAAAATCAGCTGTCTCGGCCCTCAGCCGTTCGCCATCGATTCAGCCGTACCGTTGGAGGAGGCCGTGGAGCGCATGAAGCAGCATTGGGAGCGGGAGCTCGACCGGGTGCTGCCCGACGGGCCGGATCTGATCGTCCTCCCGGAAGCGTGCGACCGGCCGTATTACGAGCCGGTGGAACTCCGCAACTCGTTCTATCGAGTCCGGGGGACCCGCATCCGCGAGATGCTGGCGGAGAAGGCGAGGCAGCATCGCTGCTACATCACGTATTCGGCCCATGTCGAGCTACCGGACGGCACATGGCGCAACGCCGTGCAGTTGCTCGATCGGGACGGGGAGATCTGTGGCGCCTATTACAAAAATCATCTCGTCCCCGTGGAGCATACGGTAGGCGGCTTGCAATACGGAGACGAGGTGCCGATCGTGGAGACCGATTTCGGACGGGTGGCGTTCGCGATCTGCTTCGACCTGAACTTTGAAGAATTGCGTTCGAAGATCGAGCGGCTGAAGCCCGACTTGATCGTGTTCGCCTCGTTGTATCATGGTGGGCTGATGCAGGCGTATTGGGCCTATTCATGCCGGGCGCATTTCGCCGGCGCCGTCGCAGGCCTGCCTTGCACGGTCCTGTCCCCGACCGGCGAGATCGTGGCGACCAGCACGAACTATTATCATTTCCTGACCACAACGGTGAACTTGGACTGTGCCGTCATACACATTGATGACAACGGACGCAAGTTTCCGGCGATAAAGCAGCGCTACGGCGCGAAGATCTCGATCCAGGATCCCGGGCTGCTCGGATCCGTTCTGCTGTCGAGCGAGACCGAGGAGATTACGGTCGAGCAGGTGATCGAAGAGTTCCGGCTCGTCCGGCTGGAGGACTATTTCGGCGGCTGCCTGGAGCATCGCCGAGCTCACGTCGTCCGGTAAAACGATTTTCAAACAAGCCTTCAAAGCTTTCGCGGGAACGCGTCTTTGAAGGCTTGTTTGGCTTGCGGCGAACCTGCGACAATATCGCTACACGATGATCCTTTGCGCGGGCGGCATTTAAATCGGGGCTTTTGACAGTTGAATTAATTTCCACAAATAAGATATCCCGCACATTTGGGACTCGATAGACTTATTTTGATAAGACTGAATTTGTTCAGCCAGCTTCATGATACTCTGCAGATCCGTATGTTCGGCAGCGGCGATAGATTGCTTAAGTTTTACGGTGTCCTCCGAATAAACGGAGCTTTGCAGCACATGGATCAACCTGATTTTTAATAGATGCCCTTTACTGTAATATCGATAACGGTTTTCATCGTCCCGGTCCGCCGTAACATAACCCGCTTGCTCCCAGTAGCGGATCGTCGATTTAGGTACTTTCGTCATCTTAGATACCTCGTTGATGGCGAACCGTTCCTTAGTATTCGGTGATTTATTTTCATTCGATTGTTGCCGAATATCCTCGATTAATCTCTCTAACTTCACTCTTTCCTCATATAAAGCGACTTCCTTTTTTCTAATGGCCCACAGTGCGTCATGCGGCTTGTCATGCTGAAGATCATGAAGCGCTTCGGTAGTTGTCTCCATCCCGAATGCGGGGGCCATGCCTTGAATACATCCTAGGTAAGCTGCATGCAGGTCCGTATACATGCGATGGCCTTTCGCTGATCTTTCCGCGGGAGGGATCAGGCCCTTAGCCTCGTAATTTCGTAAGGTGCTGGCACTAATCATGAATGTTGTCGCCATTTTTTTTGGACGCATCGTCAAGGACCCTCTTCTAAAAATGATCAGGATTAAAGTGCTTTATAAGTTTTCTCGAATAATACTCGACTTTCCTTCTCATTTATCGGAAAACCTTCCAATTGGCTTATATGTTATACAATGGAATTGAGTGTTGAAAAGGAGGCGTAAGTTTATGAGTAAACTATTCTGTCATGACATGACAATTGAAGAAATGTTAATGCGGCCAACCGTTATATTGAGTCCGAGTGGAAGTCCTTATACGAATTCATGCATAAGGACTTGACGGCAGCTTTTGAGGAAATTGAAGATGCGGCCTACGGTCTTTATTTGGAACAGCTTATGCAGGCAATATTTGAACAGTTGGAAAATGCGGGATTTAGCGCGAGTGATGAACTTGAGGAGAATGACTTCGTCATCGCCAATCACTTGATTTTCCGAAACTCCATTGAGAAATGGGGCGCGGAGGATAACAGATCGAGAGTCTTTTGGAACGTGATTCGTGACGGGCGAGGCCATGCGTTAGGTACAATGCTTACGGAGATTCCACACTCCCATCTGAAGTTCGACATTCCTTCGGCACCCGTCATTTATTCGATTCAGGAAGTTTTCAAAGAGCAGATCGTGCAAGGGATCTGGAGCATTAAAGAACCTGAGCTGGACCGGTAACGATTCTACGGCAATGAAATTGCGGGCCGGTGCAACAACCAAAATGGGTTATTCTACCCTACGTGCTACCCCTAAGGGTGCGACAGTCCGTGGTCACCGTGGTCGTCGAGGTCAGACTAGCGGATGGGTTCGCGACACCATAACTGGCTGACCTCATAATATGGGCAGTATAGTTCAATTATAAGTGTTATACTCGTTGTTGTTTGGAGTAAGTAGATGGTAGACTGGGGTCATTAAGCTTACGAGAAGCGAGGAGAAAGATCTATGTCCCAAGAAATTGAAAAAAGGATCGAGAGGATTACAAATAGCTTGCTTCCAGACACTTGTTTTAAGAATGTATATGGAGATGAGGCAACGCTAATTGATCGGATGAAACATTACCACACTCCAGGTGTTTCTATTGCCGTTATTAACAATTTCAAAATTGAATGGGCCCGAGGATTGGGCATCCGTGAAGTGGGAAACCCGGATCCTATCACGGAAAATACTCTTTTTCAAGCCGGATCTATCAGCAAGCCCGTGTTTGCACTAGCTATAATGCAATTGGTGCAGGAGGGGAAATTGAATCTGGATAAAGATGTGAATGAGTACCTCAAGTCCTGGAAAATACCTGCGAACGGGAACTGGCAGCCAAAGGTCACTCTTAGACAATTGCTAAGTCATTCCGCGGGACTCACCGTTCATGGATTTTCTGGTTATGAAGTAACCGATGTAATCCCCTCTGTAATTCAGATTCTTAACGGGCAGCATCCATCAAATACTCCAGCCATTCGAGTAAACCTCATACCGGGACTTCAAAGTCGTTATTCCGGGGGAGGTACTACAGTGGCACAACAGCTCCTTGTAGATTTTTTGAATAAACCCTTTCCCGAAATAATGAATCAGCTACTTTTCGAACCACTTGGCATGACTAACAGTACTTATGAACAGCCATTGGCACTCCGTCTACGCGAATCTGCAGCAACTGCACATCCTTGGAAGAGTCGACCAGTAAACGGCAAGTGGCATGTCTACCCGGAAATGGCGGCTGCCGGTCTCTGGACGACTCCTTCTGATCTTGCTCGTCTAGGCGTTGAACTACAGTTATCATTAAAAAATGAATCGAAGCTCCCAATTTCGGTGGATACACTCAACCAAATGCTGACTGCTCAAGTCGAGGATCACATTGGTCTTGGCTTCTTTTTAGAAGGAAAGGGAGAAAATGCTCGTTTTGGTCATGGTGGGTGGGATGAAGGTTTTGTAGCCCGAATGACTCTTTACAAACACCAAGGTTTTGGAGCCGTGATTATGATCAACTCAAATCAAGGCAGCCCAATGATTTCTGAGATTGAGCGAGCCATCGCTCGAGAATACAGTTGGCCTGAATACTTTCCTGCTGAAAAAGCCGATGTGAGATTGGCACATCATACCTTGGATGAATATGTAGGAGAGTTTTTGATTGCATCTGGTCTCGAAGTCACTATTACAAAGAATGATGATTTTCTTTATTTACAAGTAAAAGGTCAATCACCTATCAAATTATTCCCCGAATCAGAAACGAAATTTTTTACGGAAGCAGTTAATGCCGAGGTAACATTTGAAAAGAACGGCGAGGGGAAAACAACGGCTTTAATCATTCACCAGGAGGGTAAGAAATTCACAGCAAAGCGAAAAAGCGCTCGTGGATTGAACGGAGAACGATAGCTCAATGACGCAGACCACCAGGTAACGGTCCTGCACAAAACAACCCCTCGTCAGTGAACGTGCCAAGGTATTGTCTTTCAAAGGTTTCCACCTGGTTGCGCTGAATGATCTCGATCACCGCGTCACGGGAAGCTCTTTTTGTGTGCCGCTGATCAGCATGGTCGTCAGAGGGGGGAACGCTGAATTTGACGAGCTCCGAGTATTCGTTGCCGATCAGGCTGACTTCGCCGGGCACGTAGATACTGAATTGGCGGAATCCGGCGTTACGAATATAGTCCGGTTTTATTCTACTTGATTTTTAGCGGGATGGACTTGCCATGCGGAATGCTAGATCACAGAAAATCGAGAAGGTAATCTGGAATCATTGAGAGAGTTATTATTCTGCGGGAATCTGTTCTGCTCCAAATGACTAAACCGGCGGTCAACGGCAGCCGGTTATTCATTCAGATATGCAGCTTGATTGATTTTTTGTAAAGGGGATAAAACCATTTCACGCCGCTGGGGGTCAAGGTGTCTGCGAGCAAATGGGAGAAGTAACTAATCACGGAGACGATCATTATTCCTTGGACTTGAAGCTGCTGTTCCAACCCCCAGCCGATACCGCCCCACGCAAGAATCGCCCACACGGTATGAGTCATGCCTCTATGCTTAAGCCATGGTACCCAAGCCACATAGACGCCGAAAGCGATTAACCAGGTCATACTCCAGACCAAGCCTGAATAAATCAATCCGAGTCCGACTAAACTGACCAAAGCATTCCGGATGAAGCCTGCTCTCGCCACGAAACCGAGCAATAGGGTCGAGACGGCAATCACAGCAAAAGTCCGATCAAACGAGTGTTGGAAAAAGTGCATATACAGAACGGTTCCGGTTAAAAAAACGCCAACCCCAAGAACTAAGTTCTGAAGAAGCTTAGAAATGTTACCCAACTTGCTGCTCAGCAGGCTGGGCCCGTCCAGATCCGCACTAAGAGAGGAAAAGGAGGCAACTGCGATATACAACGCAGAGTTAGTTAAACTGAGCGGGTAATAGGCAACGGCTGCCACTCCAATGGCAACCCCGATGGCGAGGTGTGATGTTCCTTTCAAGTTTCCTCCAAAGTTGACTATGAGATAGGCATAGGAAACAAACATATGTTTGCATTTATTCATTATAGCTGCTCAAGCATGAATAGGCAATAGTTGGATTTGCAACCCTGACACTAAATACTACAGTTCGATTGTCGGGTGACAAGAACTTTATCTCATTCCCGACGGTGGACAGGGAGGAGTAGCAACTGATTAAGCTCTACCGGGTAACGATGATTCATAATGTAGGTGGTATTCAGATATAGTTTCACGATCTAAAACTAATTTATTAATATTTATTTTATATGACAAATTCCAACAGATTTTGTGTCTTATATGAGATATACTCGTGAATAGTCCGGCTTTGTTGGGGCATAATGTTTAAACTTTGGAGGTTATTTACTAATGGAAAAGGGTACTGTCAAATGGTTTAATGCGGAAAAAGGTTTTGGCTTCATTCAAAGGGAAAGTGGCGATGATGTATTCGTACATTTTTCTGCTATTCAAGGAGAAGGATTCAAGTCATTGGACGAAGGACAACACGTAGAATTCAATGTTGTTAGAGGCCAACGCGGACCTCAAGCGGAGAACGTTGTAAAACTGTAATACTGACATCCAGCCTGTTCTTGACGATTTGTCAGGAGCAGGCTTTTTATTATCTTTTTGAAGTTTCTTAACTTACGGAGAACAATAGTTCAATCATGACACTACGGCAGCCGGCCCAAAGATCGGTTGCCGTTTCCCGTTGAAGTAACTGGGCAGTTATGCATGGAAAATGCAAGACTGAGTGAATTGGCACTTAAGAATGAGAATATAAACCCAATTTCGGTTGATTATTATAATGCAAAGATCTTTAGAGAAAAAATCCAAGAATCAATTGAAAAGTTTTGTTGCTTTCAATTGGTTGTGGCTTCGATTCATTGAAAAAGAAATATTAGAAATAATAGATTGTGAAGTAGAAAAAGTTACTCAAGAAAACTGGGATGCACAAGTTGAACTAACGGGACAACATAGTTCAGCGATCGAGGGAGCAGTTTGCCGCCGCGGCAGTTGCTTAATAACTTATTATTTCAGTAAGTCAGGTTTGCCATATCATGTGGCATCAAAATAATTGTAAGTCGACTGGTGCGATCATAAAGACATACCGATTAAGGAGGAAAAATAAATCAAAGGAGTTGTAGAACAAATGGAACAATTGAACCTAAACCTTTTCCGTTGCGGAGGAGAACAATGACCTATCAAGCCGAAAAACAAAGTTTTCAGATAGGTTTCTCAAGTATTGCTACCGTTTATATTCCTGTATCGGATTTTTGGAAATCAAAAAAATGGTATGAGAATGTTCTAGGATTAGAATGGTGTGGACACTGCTTCAAATTAGATTCTGGTCCGACGCTCTTTCTTTGCGAAACAAAAGACCATGTAAGACCTAATTTTAATTTTAAGACTAAAGACGGCTACGAAATGTTTGTATTAACCTTCCAAACGAGAAATATTGAACAACTAAATGATTTGCACGCCCATCTGAAAGCAAATGGAGTTGAAATCGAAGAAATCGAAGATAGAGGACTTTGCGGTAACAACTTTAGATTTTATGACCCAGATGGAAATAAGTTTGATGTATGGAATGGAGATTACAAACACGAAACCGATCCCCAATGGGAAGAACCACAAGATTAACTGTTGTTGAACCGTTGCATACAACACCTTACAGTGTGACTAAGTTTACGATTGCAGATCCTGACGGGAACGAACTGGGCTTTGCATACTGAGTCAATCCCCGATAGCTTAGCCACCATATGACGGTAGCCAGCACACGATCGGCTGCCGTTTCCAGTTGAAGTAACGGGAGTTATGTAAAACAAAACATTCACCAAACAAAGGTATTTAAGATGAAATGTGGAACCATTTAGAAATCATAACTTAACTGAGGGAGTGAATAACCTTGGAGAGTGAGATTTATCTTAAGAATTTTCTTCAGGTACGATTAGTTTCGGATTTTGAAAAAGCTAAAACGTATTACCGAGATGTACTTGGCTTCAATGTAGATGGATGGGGACATACCGAACGCGGTAATAATCTTGGCTTTATCCTCCAACAAGCTATAAAGCCTGAAGACGTTCGCCCTAATCCAAAGCCGGATAAACCAACTGGGGATGAGCAAACTATTGGATGGGATTCTTATTTCTATAGTAATTTTGACGGGGTTGGCCAATTGTATAATGAATTTAAGTCAAAGGGAGCGATAATTGCATACGAACCAAGAATTTCACCCATGGGAAATAGTCAGTGGAAACATTTTGCTGTTAAAGATCTGGATGGATATGTCATGGTCTTTGGTGGAAGTAATTAAGCTATAGAGGAACGATAGTTTCATTTCACAAGACAAGCATGAGGCTGCCGGCACTAATCGGCAGCCTCATTAACGTAATGGGTAGTAGAGTTCAATTCAAAAAAAAGGAAATTGTTGCATAATCACGAAATAAAAAATGGGTTGAAAGTCAGGACCGCTTATCTCATGGCATCTTATAAATGATGACTCGAATTATGAGTAGAGAGGAGAAGCAAAATGAGCGAAAAAGTCGAAGAGGTACAGAAAGAAAAGATGAGAGGTAAATTCGGAGGAACGTTTCCTGTCCGTTTAGTTTCAGACTTTAAGAAATCGCAGGAATATTACCGTGATGTACTTGGTTGTGAGATCAGTAATTGGGGACACGTAACACGGGACGATATGACAGTAATTTTACAGCAGGCAGTTTCACCCGATGATGTGCGTCCAAACGCAATATCAAAAAAACGTTCAGATTATCCAACTGACTGGGAGGGTCCGGATCATGGCTGGGACTCTTTTGTACATGTCGAGTGGAATGACTTGGATCTTATAGTTGAAGAAGTACGTAGCAAAGGCGGAATCATTACAGTTGAACCATTTGAGAATTCCCATGGGAGATGGGAATTTAGAAACGCACATCTTTCTGATCTTGATGGGTATAACATTGTGCTAGGCGCAATGCGTGAGCGTGTTCTGGTATGAAATCTTATAACGACAGGAATCGTCCACAGCATCATGTTTACTTATGCAGCTGGTGTAGAACTTACGGGAGTCGATAGCTGAATAAATACACGAAGGCAGCCGGCCAGATCGATCGGCTGCCTTCGTTCACCTAACGGGCAGTTTTCTATAGCTTTATTTACATAAAAAAGGAAACCCGCGTATGTAGGGCGAAGATTAGTGACGGTTAAATTTTGATACTTATTTCGCTTATCTAAATTATTGAATACTACGACTAGCAAAAAAATACTTACACTGCACGTTTTCGTACTTTTTTAGCGTCAGTGTAGTAGAGGGGGAACAAGAATGTATTCGGATGCCCGTACCGAACATAGGGAAACGTTCACAGCCTTGTTTGCATCCTACTACCCGATGGTAAGAGCGGTTGCCTGTCGCATAGTACGGGACGAGCAGACCGCTGAAGATCTCGCGCAGGATGTATTCATTAAGGCTTTAATGAAGCTTGGAACTTTGCGAGAACCCGACAAAATTAAGTCTTGGCTCTTTACGATGACAAAGAGGAGAGCTATCGATTGGATTCGTCAGCAGCAACGGCAGCCCGAGCGGGTATGGACGAATCAAGAATTGTGCGGTCCGATTAAGTTAGAGGATGATTATATCCGAAGAGAGCAGTTACAAGAGGCGCTCTTGACGCTGGATGTTCTTTATCGTCGTGATTTTATATTACATGAATGGCGGGGCTACACAGCAAAAGAAATCAGTCTCATCACACAAGAGTCCTCTAATACGATAGAAAGCCGGATTCGTCGGGCTAGGGGCAAGCTCCGGAATTACCTGGACACGCTCAATGGTCAACGCATTATGGTAAGAGTCATAAAGCCACTTGTATTAAAGCAGCAATTAATTTTACCTAAACAAGCGGACTTTGAAAAGCAACTCGTAAGCCAATCCATTCTTGCCGTGATGCTCCACTTAAGACAGAGCGCCAGTTAATTGAAGAAAGGAACGATTCAGATGTCAAACAAACCAAAAGAGATTTCGATCAACCGTATCGAACTTCCTGAAATCATGTTTATTGGTTTACCAGTGAATGTATCATTTAAGCATGGAGATTTTAGTAAGATCGGACAGGTCAAGGAAGCTTTCATGCAGAGGCGGTCAGAGATTCCTAATATCGCGGATCCAGAGCATTTTTATGCACCATGGTACAACTGTGAGGTCATGTTTACTTATTTCTATTGCATGCAGGTCAATGGTCTGGAGCAAATTCCGGAAGGGATGATGGGGTTTGCTGTACCGGCTCATCATTATTTGCTGGCGCAGTATGATGGCGAATATCCCTTCAATCCAGATCCTTATGCAGAACTGCAAAGGTATCGGGAGGTGAACGATTTGCGACACGACAAGTCAGCAATGGTTATCGAGAAATATGCCTTTACCAATGAAGGGTTGGACGGTCGACTTGTCGTAGATGTTTACGGTCCTATCGAGCCCTAATTATACTCTCTTTAGTTCAAAAATGATTCAACTAAACCCGAGGGACGGGCACGATAGTTCAAGTCAAATAGGGCGAGGCTGCCGAACGATTCGGCAACCTCGCTGTGCTAACGGGAGATTTGTTCAGTAATGATAGGCAATCTATTTGACCAATATTTCTTATTGGATGGTATCCGACGTCAGGTTGAAGTGCTGAAGGACGGACACGAATGTTCGGGTCGGTGTGCAGATTCAACTAAGGAGGGAGCTTTTAATTTGAAGCCGTTCATACACGTATCCCAGGCTTGGTTCAAACCCGTCCAGTCTTCTCCTTTCGGCAGCAGCACTGAGTTAATTCCATCCAGCCCCCAATCCTCGTAAATCACGTCTTTGCGATCCTCCTGGTGGTTATTCACGATCAAAAGCTGGGATTCACCATGCATCAGCGTCTTTAATGCTGCGTGCAGCTTCTGTGCTTCCTTTCTTTTCGTTTGGGTTCTTATAAAGAGAATCGGTTGATCATGAATCGTTTTCAAAAATCGGTCTACGCGGCGGTTGAGCGTTTCTTTAAACGCGGGATAAGCTTCCTCCCATTGTCCCGCATAAAGAGGAAAATCATGAAAAGATACGACGTGATTTGTGCTATCTTTTACAACAAAGCAATCATTGGTGAAGCCAATGAGCTCTAGCTGGCTAAATTCCATAAATCCATTGAAACGATGATCGATCAAGCGTACCAATCCGCCGATCGAATCGGAAACAAACCAATCTAAGGGGCCTGCATATTTTCGTAAGCCCAGTCTTTTGAGTTGAAATGCCGTTTCGCATGTCGAACCCAGACTAATGCACGCCTCATAACTTCCTATGGAATCGTGCCATTTCATTACTTTCACTCCCGTCTCAAGAACCGATCTTCTCCACAGTGACGATCAGAATTAAAGTATGCAAATATCAAAGTAGCGCTTGGGCGAACATACGCCGTATGGCGAACGTCCTTGCATGACAAACAACTGGCTTACAAGTATGGCGCTAACGGGACAAGCAGCACCCAACTCTAATTCCGTCAAACACCGGAGTTATCAAGAATTTGCTTATACCTTTTTGAGCTATCGGGACACGTTAGTTGAACAAATGATTGGAGCGAAGCTGCCGGCATGAATCGGCTGCTTCATACGGGGACGAGATTGTCATATGCTTTTCACCAAAAATCAGTCTATCTTATCTCAGGTCCACTCGGTGTAGGGAAATCGACCGTCTCCAAGACACTGGCCAACGCGATGAACCAATGTGCGTTGATTGAAGGTGATCTCCTTCTTCATGTCTACCGAGGAGAGAACGAACCGCCCTGGGAGGAACGACTTCGGCTGGCTTGGCTTAATATCGCTGCGGTGACGCGGAATTTTCTTCTGGACGGTCTAGACGTGGTTATCGATTTCGTCGTCGAAGACGAATTGCAGTGGTTTTTTGACCAACTATCGGATCTCGAAGCGACTCTCCACTATGTTGTGCTGCACGCGGAACCGGACACACTTACCGCTCGACTCCAACAGAGAGGAGATATGCAATATATCCACCGTTCGCTCTTTCTTCGGAACAAGTTGATGGCGTCACCGAACAATGAGCCATTCCTGTTGGACACAGATCGTAAGCAGTCGGATGAACTTGCTGAGGAAATCATAAAAAATTCGAGGTTTCGGATTCATGATGAAGTGAGAAAATTATCTTGCGACAATTGAGGTAACGGGCACTATAGCTCAATCAAACATGACGGCAGCGGGCACTCGATCGGCTGCCGTTGTTCATTGAGCGAAAGGGCAGGATACGGGTTATGATGCGTGATCTAAGTATTTCGAATTATATTGATGAAATAAAATGTGTGACCAGTACCAAGCGAATGCGCAATGATGGTTTTGATATCCTACGATCGAAAATAAGCAAGTAAGAGATTACGTTAATCATTACGTATCCAGACTTACGATCTGATCATACGCCGGTTGTATTAACATCGCCAGTATGCGGCGATGTTTTTTATGTCCCGCGGGAATGGGATAAAGTTCATGTCATTTATGACATCAAGTTCTTGTCAACCGACAACTGTCGGATGACAAGAACATTATCTCATTAAAGGCCGCGTAAATCGCGGCTTTTTGCGTTTTGGGATAAAGTTCATGTCAAAATTGAATGACAAGAACTTGATCCCATTCCCGACGAAGTCATCCGATGAATCAAATCGTGTTATCGCTACAACGGGTGGTATTAAACTAATCGGCAGATTCCTAACGGAATCACGGATCCGTATGCGAGTTGCTGCTGCTGGTAATCGGCAGGATTACGTCGAAGACCAAGTAGTCAGATGTGGACAGGATCGGTTTGATTTTTACATGATTTAAAGTGAAATCCAATAAATGCGTATTCTCGGTTTATTGGAGAATGTGATCGATGAAACATTCAACCAAGCCTTAATATGACACTGTCATAATAAGTGACTGACTGCTGTGAATATCGCCCGTTCCGGTTCAGAGCTAAGATAAAGATACGAAAGGAACGGAAGGGATGATGGACGTTATGATTGGAAATGGCAGCAGATTACGTTTGTTGGATATTTTAAGAGGCTTTGCTATTTTGGGAACACTTGGAACAAATATTTGGATCTTTGCTCATATGGGAGACTTCAATTATGTATTCACCTTTAACCAATATGAGTGGTGGGACTTGCAACAATTTATAAGAGTATTTGTTTTGTTCTTGGTCAATGGGAAGCTGCTTGGCTTGCTCACGATTATGTTCGGGATCGGACTTGTAATGAAGTACCAGCAGGCCTTAAGAAGAGGGAACGCATGGCCTGGGGTCTATATATGGACGTCTTTTATTCTTATCGCAGAGGGGTTTATTCATTTCACCCTAGTTATGGAATATGATATTTTGATGAGCTATGGCATTACGGCAATCATTACCGCTTTTATTATAAAAGGCGGAGATCGTGCCATTCGAAGAGCGATGATGATCGTTGGCGGACTGCATGGGGCTATTATGTTGCTTATTTTGTGTTTCGGAATCTATCTCGCCGCAATCGGAGCGCATATATCTTTAGGAGAGGTACAAGGAACAGTGTTATTATATAAGGACGGCAGTTGGATTCAACAGGTAGGTTTTCGGCTTACCCATTTTATCATATTGCGGTCAGAGGCATTATTTGTGATACCGATGAACATTTTCCTGTTTCTGCTAGGTATACGTATGATGAGGTCTGGTTTTTTTGCTTCTGATGATGATGGCAAAAGGAAACGGGAAAAGCTTCTTCACATAGGATTGAGCGTGGGCATTCCGCTTAATTTGCTTATTTTTGTGCCTGGAGGCTACTTTGATTTTCCAGTGCGCTATTTATTTGCGCCGATTCTATCTCTTGGATATATCGGGTTAATCGCGAAGCTGGTAGAAGCAAATAGGAAGTTATGGCTGTGGAGCAAGCTTGAACAGGTAGGCAAGATGTCACTCAGCAGCTATGTGATGCAAAATGTCATTTCTGCAGTTATTTTTTATGGATGGGGTTTCGGATTAGGCGGCAAGGTGAATTCGGTAACCATTGTATTGATCTGGATGGCGATATGTTATTTTCAACTGATCTTTGCTTCACTATGGCTGAAACGATATAAGTACGGTCCAATGGAATCAGCGCGAAGATTCACTTCAGGTCTCATAGAAAAATCAAAAACTGATTGACGAACGGATAAGGTGTGTATGAACGATGTTGAAAAAAATGTATCCCGCAGATCAGATCGAAAAATATCTTATTATTGATGTTTTTGCGGTTTCCTTTTTAATTTATCAAGTTTTCATTGTAAATAGCTCCGTCCATCTCGTGTTGAAGGTAATAGTCTTCCCGCTGTTGCTCGTCTCCCACTATGCTGGATTGTGGTATCGGGACTGGCGTCTGCTCATGGCCAGTCTCGCAGGGACCTCCCTGCTTGTGGCGCTTGCTATTTACATCGACAGTTGGGTTTTGATGTATGGATTTGTTTTTGCTGATTTGCTTGGAAGAGCCAATCGGAAGGCAGTTATGATTACTGGGATGGCTGGAATTGTGGCTGCGTTTATTGTAAATGGTTGGATAAATGAGGGCAGCCCATTTGCTTTTTTTTCAACGATGTATTTGCCAATTATGATATCTCAGTTGGCAACAACGATCGTAGTTTTTACGAGAGAAAAGGAGAATATCTTAAAAGAAAAGCTGGCAATCGCCAATGCCCAACTTGAACGGTATATTCAAGAGGAGGAACGAAACCGGATTGCAAGGGATCTTCATGACACACTCGGCCAGACGCTAACGATGATAAAACTGAAAAGCGAGTTAACGATGAGATTGGTGGAGAATAGCCCGGAAAAGGCGAAGCATGAGCTGCATGATATTTTGAACACCTCAAGGTATGCGTTAAAGCAGGTAAGGGAGCTTGTCACCGACATGAAATTTGTTTCCCTTAAGAAAGAAATGGAGCTATCAAAGGATATTTTACAAAAAGCTGGCATTGAATTGGTCACGAAGGATGATGGGTCCTTGAATCCCTTATCCAATGTTGCTGAAACGATGGCGGCACTTTCCGTTAGAGAGGCCATTACCAATATTATTAAACATAGCGAAGCCAAACAATGTACGATTACACAATACATAGAGTCTGAATATTACTGTATTCAAGTGAGCGATAACGGGAATGGCCGCTTGAGACAAGGAGAAGGAAACGGTTTTCAGTCAATGAAGGAACGAATGGCTATGCTGCAGGGAGATACTCAAATAACGGCCAGCCCAGACAAAGGAACGGTCATTACGTTTAAGGTTCCACTAATGAGCAACGGGAGAGGGTAGCAGGGTGATACGTATACTTATTGCAGAAGATCAAAAATTGCTTCGAGGGACTTTATCGGCTTTATTATCCCTGGAGGGTGACATTGAGGTCGTTGCGGAGGCAGAGAATGGGCAGGAGGCATGGGAAGCTATTGGGCATTATGAGCCGGACGTGTGCTTGCTTGACATCGAGATCCCGTTTCTTTCAGGACTTGAAATTGCAGAGAAACTCAGGCAAGAAAGAAGTTCCTCGAAAATCATCATCGTCACCACATTCGCTCGTCCCGGTTTTTTACAAAAAGCAATGGAATTGAAGGTAGAAGGATACTTATTGAAAGATGAACCGATTGAATTTTTAATCCATTCCATACGCAAGGTGATGGCTGGCGAGCGAGTGGTTAGCACTGATTTGGCAGCGGTTCTTTTCCTGAAGGAAGAAAATCCCCTGACCGAAAGGGAAACGGCTGTATTGCGTTTGTCCAAGCAGGGACTGTCGACTAAGGAAATAGCTAAGCAATTATTTCTAACCGATGGAACAGTTCGGAACTATTTGTCTATAGCGATTCAAAAGCTGGGGGTAGAGACCAGGCAGCAGGCGACTGAAAAAGCGCATGAACGCGGGTGGATTTCATAAAAACAAAATAAAGAGCCCTT
The DNA here is from genome assembly GCF_045062745.1 of Paenibacillus sp. HJGM_3. Classification (NCBI taxonomy): domain Bacteria; kingdom Bacillati; phylum Bacillota; class Bacilli; order Caryophanales; family Paenibacillaceae; genus Paenibacillus; species Paenibacillus sp. HJGM_3. The sequence continues at coordinate 153,870 of NZ_JBJGED010000001.1, read as the reverse complement.
TCCTCGGACTTTGACGGAAAGGGTGATAAAGATGAAATTCGTTGGGGGCTTACGGGAGTATAGCTCGGAACTTTGCTTCTCAAGCTGGGCGATTAACGGGCAGAATAGCAGAATGAAAAGGAAGCTAATTAAGGAGGTTTGAGCTTTGTAACGAATTAAGTCATGATCCGAGAGAAGGGAGTTAATGCATTATGAAAGAGTACTTTGGGATAGATGAATCACAAACCTCTTGAACCAAGCTGGAGCAGAGATGTCTGATGTAGTTAAAGTCACATTAGTGATAAGCGATGACCAATACTACCCTTTAATAAATGAAATATATAAGGAGTACATCTCATATCCATATCCGACAAGGACAATCATAATCAGTCAGTTTGAATTTTTCGTCCAGGTAGACGCAATTGCATTTATTGAAAACTGACCTAATGGTATGAATAAAACCCGTGAATTTTCCGGAGATATAATGATCTCGAAAGAGGGAATTGAATTGGATCAGGAAAATTTGACCTGATCGAGCGCCCAAGAAACGTGAAAAGGGTTTTTTGAAGCCTTAGTGTCGAAGGAATTTTTCAATCTGTACCATGCAGGATTGTTTCGTGTTGAGGAACTAAATGAAATTAGGGAAAATGTTTACTAAGTTCGTTCTAACGGAGAACGATAGATCAATCCCCATATGACTGCAGCCGGTACCGATCGGGTGCCGTTTATCGTTAAAGTAAATAGAAGGAACCTATCACATCATGTCGAAAATATTTACAGGAAATTGCAGTAAGAGGAATTTATCAAACATTCAACAGATTGAAATTGACGCAGGAGGAAGATTGTGAAATGAAGACTGTATTGACTCATGTGAGAATAAATGTATCTGACGTAACAAAAGCGGCAAAATGGTATGAGGAAGTATTGGGGTTTGAAGTTTCTGTAAGATACCCTGAAGATAACCCCTATTACATTGGTTTCGAATCAAGAGGTGGTGCTGATTTTTCAATTCAACAAGATGAAAGTTATCCTTCAAAGGGGAGGCTTAATTTCCAAGTAGCGAACCTGGAGAAACTTTGGGATATGTTAAAAGATAAAGTAACTGTTGTTGAAGCGTTGTATACAACACCTTACAGTGTGACTAAGTTTACGATTGCAGTTCCAGACGGGAACGAACTGAGCTTTATGTACTGAAGTCAAGCCCCTTTACGTTTGGGCTCATATTTTTATATTTGGGGATGGTGCCTGCATGGACAAAAATTCTGTTTCTAGAACAAATATAATAGGCGGTAGTGAGGTTGTCGCCATCTCGGTCGACATGGATAAGAGTGTTATTCATGAAACAAATAGCTTATTTTGGGATACAAAAGGAAATGACGTTCTAGGAGCAACCTCACTTCCTCTTTACGGAGCATTTGTCTCAGAAGAAAACTGCCGACTTTTTGGCGATGTCTCAGGAAAAAAGATGCTGGAAATAGGATGTGGAAGCGGTCATTCTTTGCAATATTTGGGGGAACGCAAAGCAGCTGAACTATGGGGGATGGATATATCAGAAAACCAAATCGAAAAGACAAAGCAACATTTGACGGAGTGCGGTCTTTCGGCAAAGTTAATCTGTTCTCCCATGGAAGAAGAATGTGGCATACCAGAGGATTATTTTGACTTTGTTTATTCGGTTTATGCAATAGGTTGGACAACCGACCTTGAGGGTACATTTCACCGGATTTCTTCATACCTAAAAAAAGGTGGCGCCTTTATTTTCAGTTGGTCCCACCCTATACACAAATGCGTTGTTGAAGAGAATAATACTTTTGTTTTTAAAAAATGTTATTTCGATGAATCCTGGTATTCGTCATCTCTTGACGAAAGTACGCTAACATTATCAGACCGTACACTATCAACCTATGTGAATGCGTTGGCAAAGGCAGGCTTTCTAATTGAACAAATGATTGAGCAGTCTGATGATGAAATTATCCAATCGCGGGGTAGCAGCAAATTTGCAAAAAAAGCAAAGATGCTGCCTGTAACTTTTGTAATCAAAGCAAGAAAACTATAGGATCCGATAGCTTGACATAAGCCACCCATCGCACTTCGGTGGGATGGGTGGCTTTTCTATTTGATTGGAGTCCAGCCTTTTTCTGAGTATGGATTATTATTCAGCCTTTCGTAAGGAGGTACCCGATGTCCCCCCATAAATCTCTTTGATAATTTCCTCAATGTTCGGCTCCTTCAACTGCAAATCGAGTACCCGGTAGTGCTGGGTCACCCATGAGATCGCGTCGCCCACCGAGATCTCTTCGTGCCGGAACAAAATTTGTTTGCGCTGCCCCTCTTCCTTAACCAGCTGCAAGCGATTATCGCCAAGCCGGATCGGGGTATCATCCGACAGCACAACCGAAAGCAGGTGACCTTGGCTGAATTGTGCCTTGAAGCTAGCTAACGTGCCGTCGTAAATAATGCTCCCGCGGTCGATCAACACGATCCGGTCGCAAATCTGTTCGATATCGTCCATGTCGTGGGTCGTCAGCAGTACGGTTGTCCCTTTATCCCGATTGACCTCACGTATAAAGGTCCGGATCTTGCTCTTGGCGATGACATCAAGTCCGATGGTGGGCTCGTCCAAATAGACGATCTTGGGATCATGCAGCAGGGCGACGGCGAGCTCGGCGCGCATTTTTTGCCCCAAGCTCAGCTGACGAACCGGGCGGGACAGAAACTCTCCCATTTCGAGGAGCTCCACGTAGAAGTCCACGTTTCGTTTGAAAACGTCCGAGGGGATGTGGAACATTTTTTGGTACAGCTCGAACGTATCGAGCATGGGTAAATCCCAGTACAGCTGGGAGCGCTGACCGAATACAACCCCGATGTGCATCGCATTCGATTTGCGATCTTCATAAGGGATCCGTCCGTCTACTCGAATAGTGCCGGAGGACGGAGTAAGAATACCCGAGAGCATTTTGATCGTGGTGGATTTGCCGGCACCATTCGGCCCAATATAACCGATCAGCTCCCCAGGCTCAACGGTAAGGGAAATATGCTCGACAGCCTGTTTCGTTTCATATTCCCGGTGAACCAGCGATTTCAATGTGTTCCAGAAGCCGGTAGTCCGCTTCGCTACTTTAAACTGTTTGGATACGTCGTTCATCTCGATAATAGGCAACGCACATTGCTCCTTTCTTTGCGAATCGAATCAGGACCCGGTGCTGCGGTAATGTTTGAGGCCAAACCTCCAGAACCGGTAGGCAAGCAGGAATAACAGCAAACCGACGAGAGGAGCTGCATATTGGAAGGACGGGTGGAACAACAGGAAATCGTCTTTTCCCAAAAAATATTGAGCCGGGTAAAAGTTGATAAAGGCAAAAGGCAGGATGAGGGTCAACAGCACTTGGATAAAGCTATTGTAGGCCGAAAGCGGATACCGGATAAACCCTTTGAAGTCCCACATCAATCTTGAAAGACTGCTGCTCTGCGTAATCCAAAAGGCCGGAACGGCTGCAAAAACGAAGGCGGCTGCTTGAATCATCGCTCCGCCCAATATTACGGCGATTAAAAAGAGCAGATCGATCCAATCGAGTCCTAAATCCAGCTTGGCGAAAGCGAGCCCCATAACGATAACGGCAACACCCAGGTTACTGAAATATCCGGTGCTGAACTCTCGGCTCAGCAAGTAAAGAAACGGATTCATCGGTTTGGTCAGCATCTCGTCGAACTCTCCGGATTGGATGCGGCGCGGCAGGTAAACAAACGGATGATAAAAGAAAAAGCCGGCAAGCGCATAGGAGGATAGATTGAGACCGAACAGCAGCAACACCTCGTAGCTGCTCCAGCCCGCTATCGTCTTGAAGCGGTCGATCAAGATCCATAGAACGAACACTTCAACGGCCCACATTAACGTTTTGGAAAAGGTGATGATTAGAAAGGAACTGCGATAATCGGCCATCGCCTTCAGTTTGATTTTGACGAATTGCCAGTACAGCGGCATGTGGTTCATATGGTGTCACCCCCCATGAATGTCGATTTCGTCCTGAGACTTGGACCACATCCATTGCTCTAGCCCCCACAAGGCGGCCAGCCACAGCAGCTGAAGTCCAAGAACACCCCATGATTGCGGAATCGATAGCCTGCCTAGGAAGATCGAGATCGGTTGGAAGGTTACGAGGTGAAACGGCAAACATTTGGCAACGGTATACAGCCATTCGGGATAAAACCAAAGCGGCACGAACGTACCGGCAAACAGCTCGAAGGCGGCTCCCGTAATGGCGTTAATGAACCAGGACGTTTTCAGCCAGATGGCAAGCAGGCCGAATAAGTAGTTAATCTGATTCATCACCAGCAGCCCGAGCATCAAACTTACGAGGAACAGGGCTACCCGCAGCGGATTGTCAGGAAAATGAAACCCCCACAGCAGGACCGCTAGCAGCGTTGCCGGCATTGTGCTGAAGAGCAGGGCAAACGCATTTTCCCCCAACTGGTTCGCCAGGTAATAGCCCTTAAACGTGATTGGCCGAATCAAATCAATGCTGATGGAGCCGTCCGCCACCCGTTCTCCGATCTTCTGTCCCATATTGGAGTGAATCAATGATGCAACAAGCGTATTGATGACGATAAAATTGATCATATCCTCGAAGGTAATGCCGTTCACCGCGGTTTTGCCGCTATACAGCGCTCTCCAGGCGCTGACTAAGACAAATAAACCGAGCCAGGCGCTTAGGATCGTAATATACGAGTTGATCCGGTAGACGAAGCGCTGTTGAAATGACTTGACCACAAAGGTCCAATAAACCGACATTTTATTCCCCCTAAATAAAACGCTGCCGTGCCTGCGATCCAGTCAATCCGCCGCTTTGGGTTTTCCATATTGTAACAATCTAAACGAAAGGCTGTCTATTTATATTTTCAAGATCTGTTCGGATGAAGAGGGGGAGTTGAAATGATCAACGAGATCGAGATCAGAGAATTAACGATTTCCGAAATAGATCAAGCTTACGAGGTGTTCAGGCATTCCATTCCGCTGCCTTTGAGCAAGAAGGTTTGGTGGCGCACACAGAAGAGATCCGGCAAGAGCTAGAAAGCAAAAGACGTATGCTGCACGATGCTTTATTTATTGAGAGAGCAGCGGTCCGCTTTCTTGTCGCCTGCATGGACGGGAACATTGTCGGCATCATTTCATTCGGGCCTTGTAATGATGATATTATCAAATGTACCGGTGACAGGCTGAGGTACGTTGGTGAACTGGGCAGCTTATATGTGTTGCCCGGATATCAGGGAAGGGGAATCGGTTCCGCTTTAATTAAAGCGATGGCTAACCATCTGGCCGAACGAGGAATCGATAGCTTTTGCCTGGATAGCGGTTTCCGACATGCTCAAGCCAAATGGCTGCATAAATTCGGTCCGCCCTATACGACTGTGCAAAATTACTGGGGGCCAGGTTCTGTACACATGGTATGGTACTGTAAAGTCGCCGATTATGTCGGGTAATTTGTAAATCAAGAATGTGGAAGAGTCCATGGAAAGATCCGAAAAATAAAGGGGAAAACAAATAACAAGCAGGCTGTCGAATTAGTAACGACAGCCTGCTCATCGAACCGACAGGTTGGAATAATTGGAAACTATGCCCTTAAGTTAGTATAGAGTGGGAACTGGAGGACATGAAACCCCCCTAATAAGTCTTAGCTCAATCGGATAAAACCTCCAGAATCGCCCATCCCATCTATACCCCGAGACTACCCCGGTAGACTCAACTCGTGTCGGATAGTACCAGAAAGTTTCCCCATTCCATAACCAGACATACGTTTGGCTATTTATGCAATCAATGATATAGGTTGAAGTAGGTTGCAGGGGAGCGTGTTGAGGAGGAGGGGGGAGTTGAATATACGTCACTCGAAATCACCCCTTTACATAGTGCTTATTGGAACACGATCCGTTCTAACTGACTTCATCTTAGTATTAATCAACAGCATCACAAGGACTGGAGAGACTTACTCCTATCGCCTCCACAAATCCCCAAAAGTACTTCTATTCACACTATGCCTATACCTAGTCTGAGGTTCTTGTTAGGTGTTTGCTAACCAGCTACATTCACCGCTCGGTCACACTTAAGGTAAGAGTTCATTGAAATATCGGGACACTTGAAAAAGTCAAATAAAAACCTTCCATAGGCAGCAAACTTGACCGCTCCTTATGGAAGGTTTTATTAGTTATTAACGCTCGCGGTCCGGTGGGATTTGCAACGACCCAGCCGCTACTTCCCGCGACTGGCCGCATGCTGGGCGAGCAGGTCCTCCTCCAGCAGGCCCATATATAGCCCTGCGGCGATCTCGGCGACGGTCCATCCGGACTCGATCGCCCATGGGCCCCATCCGGCATCCGCCGGCGTACCGAATACCTCGTCGCGCTCCACATCGAACGCCCGCGCCCAACCTCCGTCCAGCTGCGGGTTGGCGCTTGTCAGCTGGGCGGTCAGCAGGAAGCGTGCGCTCGCCTGCCACCGCTCCTTGAACCAGCGGTCGCCTGTGGCGAAGTAAGCCTGCATCCAGCCAACCGGCAGCCAGTTGTTGGAGTACAACAGATCGGCGACCGGATCGCCATTGCGGCTGAGCAACGAGCTCTCGCCTTCGCCGGCCTTGTGCCGCATCGCGGCGGTGTACCCCTCGTCCCACTCGAGGTACGCCCCGCTCGGATGCGCGAACGCCTGCAGATCCCTGGCTACGCGATACAACCATCCCCGCGCTTCGTCAGCGCCTGTAATCTCATACAGCCAGCTGAGCGGCAGGAGGAGCCGGCACAGCTCTTGGGTCTGGCTCTGCTCCCGCTTGGTCTCGGGGTAGACGCTCATGATGGTCGCCAGCCCTCGTGCGGCGGTAGCCCGATAGGCTTCCCTGCCGGTCAGCCGGTAGGCGATGCATAAGGCCGCGTAGTAGTAGCCGTTGTAATGCGCGCTCGGCAGATCGCCCGGCGTGGAACGAAGCCGCTCCAGCTCGTCCGGCGTAAGCTTGTTGTTGTCCGTCCGGAACGGCCGCGTGCCGTCCGTACCGGTCGTTCGCACGAGGAAGTCCAGCGCGGCCGTGCAGTCGTCCAGCCGTTCCCGAGACCCCTCGTAAAGGCAGCGGAAAAGGTGCGGCAGTAGTGCGCGGGCCACGTCGTCCTGATAGCAGACGCCCCAGGCTTCGTTCGTCCAACGCACCATGCCATGCAGCGGACCGGGCTCCCGCACGAGATAGTGGTCGAGCACATAATCGGTCAGCTGCCTCGAGACCCGATCGCTGCGTGCATCCCCGCTCAGTCGGCCGTGCAGCCAGTAGGGGAAGGCGATCTCCCCGATGCAGTCCACGCGCAAAATGTCGCTGCGCCGCTGCCGGCCGGTGTACTCCACCTCGGTGGCCAAGCCTTCCCGCGCGCCTCCTCGGCCCTCGTCCACCAGGATATCGGCCCGGTCCATCCAGCCCAGGGCCCGATCGGCGGCCGAACGCAAGGCCTCGCGCTCGAGCGCCCCAGCCTCCGATCCGCCCCCGGTGCTGTCTATGTTGCATGTCGCCCCCGTGCTATACGTGCGGGGAATCAGCGTCTCCAGCTCGCGCCAATCCGTCTCGTCCAGCGAGACGTCGTAGATCCAGCCGAGCAGGAAGCCGACGAGCTTGCCCACGCGGGCTCGCGGCGCGAACCGGGCCCGCGCGAAGTTCGCGAGCCGGAACGCCGCGACGAGCAGGCGCTGCTCGTCCTCGAACCAGAGCGCCCGCTCGCGGTGCGTCTCGCGGGCGTCCAAGCCGCCGGCCGCGACGCAATCGTGCGCGTTCGCGACCACATACGCGGCGAGCGGCGGCGCCTGCGAGCAGGTGAAGCCGTGCGGACGCAGCCGCTCGCCGCACTGATCGTCGAGCAGGGCGCCGACCGGCTCGCCCGGCAGCCAGCCGCCTTCCACGACGGCAAGCCTCGCGAAGCGGGTCGTGGTAGGCGGCTCGAAGTACACGTGGCCGATGCTCGCCACGTACTCCGCCAGCACGCGCGTCCCCGCGCGGCAGGCCGCCTCCACGCGCTGCCGGAGCGGGGGGGCGAGCAGCATCGGATTGGCGCCGGCACCGCCTAGCAGCACGAGCGCGTCGGTCCCGGCGAAGTCCACGGTCAGCGCCTCGGCCGGCGTGACGATCCGCAAGCGAGGATCTACCATGCGCATCAAGTTCAGCAGATCGCTATCGTGTTCCGTAATCACAATCGTTCGCCGTTCGGTTCCAATTCTCATGTGTTATGGCTCCTCCATTCCTATCAATGATGCGACCCGAGTCCCAGCCATGTCTCGGCTGCCGCTTGCTGCAGCGAAGGGGCGCGATCGTACAGAACGATGGCAGGAACATTCGGCAGATGCTCCAGGTCATAAGGCGAGCCAAAATGAACGAGAACGACGGACCCGCCGGCACGCCCGGCTGCCAGTCGGTTCAACTCCTGCAGCACCTCAGAACGCATCCGTTTGTTGTACGTTATGGCAACCAGCACCGGATCCGGCGGGAGCCCCTCTTTTAGAAGAGGGAGAAGCTCTTCATAGCCCTTCAGCGTATGCTCGGTTTTGATCACACCGGCCGACCGGATCTGCTCGGCGAATGTCCCAAGCTGGTGCTCGCAGATGAGAGTCCAAGCGGGTTCCGGTGTACCTGCGCCCCTGCCTGGATACGGCTGAAAACCGTTCACGGGCGTAACGGCAGCACGGGCTACTCGGAGGCTAACCTCCTCGTACTCAGGCCGATGGAATGCAGCCGGATCATACGTTGGAATGTGGAAAGAGTGCGGTAACAGCTTGTACTTCGCCTTCATGCGCAGAATTCGATCGACGGACTCGCTGAGGCGCGCTTCGCTGATGGCCCCGGACAGGACTGCGTCCAGGACCGCCTTCACCATCGGGCCGGCCTCTTCCGCCGTCCGGGCCAAGGCCAGCAAAATGTCCGCCCCGGCCTGAATGGCCATCACGCAAGCCTCCGCTTGCGAGAAGCGGGACGTCACCCCCTTCATGGACAAGCCATCGGTAACGATCAAGCCTTGGAACCCAAGCTCCTCGCGCAGCAGACCGGTCGTCATCTTCGGAGACAGGGAGGCCGGCATCAGCGAGGAGTCCAGAGCAGGAACCGCAATGTGCCCGACCATAACCGCATCGGCACCCGCAGCGATAGCGAGGCGGAAAGGCTCCAGCTCGAACCGGGATAACCGCTCCCGGTCGAACGGAAGCACCGGCAGATCGAAGTGGGAATCCACGCTCGTATCGCCATGTCCCGGGAAATGCTTGGCCGTCGCTATGATTCCGTGATCCTGGTAGCCGCGAATCACCGCTTGGCCCATCCGGCCGACTTGATCGCGGTCCTCGCCGAACGAGTGCGTTCCAATTACCGGGTTGAGCGGATTGTTGTTGATGTCCACGACGGGACTGTAGTTGAAATTCACACCCATGGCGAGCGATTCCGTCGCCGTGATACGGCCCGTTTCGTACGCCAAATCGGCACTTCCGGCTGCGCCGATCGCTTTGTTCTTAGGAAAATGCACAGCTCCTCCCGAAGCCAGCTTGCAGCCGGCTCCGGCTACCAAGTCGGCTGAGATGAACAGCGGGATACCGCTGCCGGTTTGAAGCGCCGTCTCCTGCATGGCCCGGGTCAGCCGATACACCTGCTCAGGGTGATCCAGGCTGCCCATGTCCAAAAAAATGCCGCCGACCTTCCAATCCCGAATCATTTTCTCCGTAAGCTCCGAAAGCTCCTTTCCCGTATTGTAGAAGGTAAAGAGCTGTCCTACCTTTTCCTCTAGCGTCAAGCGCGACGAGTCAAAATGAATCCGGTCGTTCATACAAGCCATCTCCTCTTTTTTCCCGTGTTACGAAAGGCATTGATAAACTATATCATAACTATAACGCGTTTACTAGGCGATTTCTAGGATATTAATACTGCGCATTTTCAGATTTCCAGTAGTGTAGGCTACATAAGGGTATCATTGTAGGCGAAAAAATGACCTCAGCTCCCTCTTACAAAGGGAACTTGAGGCCATTTCACTTCCTATCTGCGACGGTTACAGCCCTAGCAGCATTTCAAGCCGCTCGCTAGCTTCCGCTTCATCCTCTACTCGGGACCAGTAAGCCTTCAGCTCCTCCCGAATGGCGAGCAGGACTGCCGCACTCATATTCAAATCCGAATATATTCTGGCCCTGTCCCACTGCTGCGAAACGGCTCCTTCCCCATACGGACGATTTCCGGCCAACCCCGTTGACATCTGAAGGGCTTCCGGGTGAACGGGAAGGGTCAGCGTGTTCTGACGGATATCGGTTTGCACATTCAACCCGCACAAATGCTGCACCAATCGCCGCGCCGCCTGTTGGCGGGGGGAACGCTCATGGATCGCCAACCCGGTCACGAGAAGCAATGTATCCTGCGTACGCAGGGACGGGAGCGGCGCTACTCCATAGTTCAAATCGGTATTCATGAGGCTGTTCATGCCATAGAAGGTTGTGAGAATCATGGATGCTCTACCTTCCCTGAACCATCGCTCGACATCGGAGTCGCTCTCCGTCCAGAGAATGGGCGCCCCTTGCTGATAAACAAGATCGCGCGAGATGCGAAGACTTTCCCAAAGCGCGGGATCTTCGGCCGCTTGTTGCGGTGCCTCGGCTTTGAAACGAAAGCCATTTTGCAGCAGGAATACCGGCCACCGGTTCACGGACTGAATATGGGCGACAAATCCACGCACTTGCAGCTGCTTGTGCAACAGCTTGGCATGCTTCAGCAAGGTGTACCAAGTCCAAGCTTCATGGGGTTCCTCGATCTGGCATTCCTCAAAATGATCGCGATTATAACAGAGCACCACAGGCGAATACACGAATGGGGAGGCAACCAGTTTGCCTTCACGCGATTGAAAGGGCGCAGTCAAACGGGGATGCGCAAACGGTTGGTCAGGCATGCCGGTTAGAAGCGTCTCGGAGGCATCCATTTCCTTAAGCTTGAGCGCATCCCAGGCGGATAAAGTAACTACATCCGCAATGCCGTGTTCTGCAAATTCCAGCGGAAAGGAAGTCGGAATCAATTTCACACGAATGTCGGGGTTGGACTGCTCGAATGAAGCGATGGCTTGTTGCAGCCTTCCCTCGTCGGACACCGACGGGTAATGGGCCAAGCGCAGCTCTGTGTACTCATCCGAATTAGGGAAGTGAGAGGCGACAGTTCCATCTTCATCCCCATTTCGGTCTATTTCGGATTTAGTAACCCGGTTCCCAACCCGCCGTATCTTGACAATGAGCCCATCCTCCACAAGAACATCCAGCGCCCGTCTGACGGATTCCTTGCTTAAACCGAACCTTTTGCCCAACTCCACCTCGGAGGGCAAATATTCGCCTACCCGAAGCGTGCCTGCCTTTATTTCCCCCCGCAGATACGCGATGAGCTGCTGAGTTCGAGCATTGAATTCAACACGATTGGGTCGGTGCATCGTCGTACCTCATTCCACAATTATGGATTTTATGATATGGATTATAGCACAGAAAAGTAAATTTTGTGCAATAATGCGCGCGTTGTAGAAGTATTCTGGGTGATTAAATATGATAAATTCCTAATTGACAGCGCCTTCAATCGTGGTTACGCTAAATATATAGCCTAGAATTCGCTTAGTGATAAGCGGGCGATCAAACATGAGAGGAGAACGAACTTTGAAGAGCATTCGGAAAAGGGTACTTGCCTTATTCATGGGGATTGTGCTGAGCTTGCCGGCTATTGTCCCCTTGGCGACTTCTGCCTCGGCGGGAGATGTGGAATACATCCCACTAACCGTCCCTAACAGCGGATTCGAGGAGCCTGTGACGGGGGGAGTCATCCCGGGGTGGACAACGACGCCAGCAGCTTCTGCATTTGGGAGTACATTGATGGCTGAAGCTTCGTCCGAGAGGGTTTCTTCCGGCGAGAGCAGTCTCAAAATGGTAGACAATGATCCGGTACGTTCCCTTGAAGTGTTCAGCAGCCGGATACCGATTACGGAAGAGCAAACGTATCGGGCTCGCGCTCAAGTCTACGTGGAGGCGAAAAGCGTACGCGTGTATGTCCGGTTCCTGAAATCCGGCAGTTCTGCGGACTTATCGAATGGCAGCTTCAACTTCCTGGCCAATACCGTCGGATCCTGGAATACGGTGGAGATCGAAGCTTTCGCTCCGAAGGGTGCCGACCAGGCACAGATCACCTTTTACTATGGGGGTTCCGGCACCGGTACGATCTCCTATATCGATGATGTGCGATTCGACCGAAAAAAGGAAGCGAGCTCCACATTGCAGCCTCCGTACGGATCCGCCGGGATCGACTTGGGCGAGCCGGTTAAGATCGGGCTTTCCCAGGCAGCCGCGATTGGAGTCGGTCCTGACGGAACCCTGGAGCAGTACATCACATCCGTTGCATCTCCTTCCGCCTTCACCGTCGTGGATGCCTTAACCGGCATATCCAAGTTTTCGGAGCGTGTTCCAGGTGCAACAGACCCTATATGGGGGATCGCCCGGGGCTCTGACGGCAATTATTATTTCACTTCTACCGGCAAATTGTATCGTTATGTGACAGCGGAAAGGCGCATTGAGAATCTCGGAACGAATCCTACCGGGAATACAACGATGTGGGATGTAAAGGCAAGCTCGGATGGGAAAATTTATGGCAGCACGTCCCACACGGGTAACATGGGCAAAGTGTTTGAGTATGACATTGCTACCTCGACTTTCAAAGACTTGGGGGTCGTCAAAGAGGGAGAAACCTCTGCCCGCGGCCTGGGGGTAACGGACCGGTACCTGTATGTCGGCACCGGCACGAAGGCCGGTCTCGTACGGATCGATCGCCATACGGGCGAAAAGCTGGATCTGACCGTACCGGGGGTCACGGGCCGAACCGGCGGAACCTTGACCGAAGTAGCCGTTTACAACGGTCTCGTGTTCGTGAATAGCGGAACGGAATTGTATGTCCTGAAGGATGGGACATACGAGCATGTCCGCACGATCCCCTATCAATCCAAAATATCGCCCCCTTCGCCGGTCAATCCCGACCTTATGTACTACAAAATGGGCGAAGAGTTTTTCAGCTACAATATGGCCACGGATACGATAACCAAGATTGCGGCCATCCAACAGCCTTTGCCGGATTCGGCTTTTAAATTTTCCGAGTGGGTGACTCCGGTCTCCGGCCCCTATGCCGGACAATCCGTGTTGTTCAGTATGGCGGCGTTTGGTGAAACGTTCCTGTTCGAACCGAATAAGGGGCAATATTCGACCGTTCTCGCTCAGCTCGATGTGAACGCGGCACAAATCAATGTGCTTGAGTATAACAACGGGAAGCTGTTCGCCAGTGGCTTTCAGCGCGGAATGAGCATTTATGACATTGCCACCAACCGGATCGTTTATGATTTTCCGACGTTTCACCAAGCGGAGAGCATTGGCTTCAATGGCGATGTTGCCTACTTCGGTACCTATACGGGCGCCAAGATGTATCGGATGGATTTGTCTCAGCCGATCCAATATAACGACTACGGCTGGGGAAACCCGGGTATCGCATGGGACATTGGCGATGATCAGAATCGTCCCTTCGCTTTCGCTAGCGGCGGTGAGAAACTGTTCGTGGGTACTTTCCCCGCAAGTGGCTTTCCGGGAGCTTTGACGGTCATGCAGGAAATACGGGACGACAGCGGCACCGTAACCGGCGTAACTGGCGAAACGTTCCGTAATCTCATGAAGGATCAGTCGATCATCGGTCTTGATTATAAGGACGGCAAGGTGTACGGAAGCACAACGGTCTATAGCGGATCCGGCTCCGTAAACCCGGCTCCTCTGGAGAAGGAGGCCAAAGTGTTTGTTTTCAATCCGGATACGAACCAAATCGAACGATCGGTTACTCCGAAGGTTCCTGGCGTAACGGGTGAAGTTAAGATTATTGGCGAGCTTTCCGTAGGTCCGGACGGCTTGATTTGGGGCATCCAGGATGCTTTCGTAAACACGACGGTAGGGTATGATGCTTCCATTTTTGCGCTCGATCCGGCTACGCTTGAGGTTGTAAAAGCGAAGAAGATCACGCAATCGCCATACAGTACGAGCAAATACCGCCCGTATTATATACGATGGGGGAACGACGGTCTGCTCTACACTACAATCGGGAGAAAGCTGTTCGCCATCGATCCGGTTACCTTGGCTGCCAAAGATCTTCTGCCGGGTAAAACCGTCAACTTGATGACTATGGCGGACAACGGAGATATTTACTATACGGATAATACCAAGCTGCTTAAGCTGCCGATTGCTATCGACGTAAGCAAGCCGTCAGTAGACCATTCCCGGCTAACCCCGGGTAAGACCACTCGAGTGTCGAGCGCATATACGCTCGTGGACCGCTCACAGACGGATCCGGATGCTACTACGGTGACTTACGTATCGAGCGATCCAAGTGTGCTCACGATTGCAGGAGATGGGGTAACGGCGGTGGGGAAAGGCACCGCATCCATCCGAGCGGTAGTCCGGTCCGGAGGAATAAAGGTGACCGGTCCAGCCCTTGAAGTTGAAGTGTATGGGAGTGAACCGAGCCTCAGCTCCATATCCGATCTTACATTGGACGAAGACACCAGTTCGGGGCTTATTCCGTTTACTGTCGAGGACTATGATACGCCAGACGGTTCCTTGACCGTAACCGCCGTTTCATCCAATGAAGCGCTGATCCCAGGAGCCAACATCCGATTGGGCGGTACGGGGTCGAACCGAACGATTCGACTTGTGCCGGCGGCCAATCAGTTTGGCAGCAGCTCCATCCAACTGACGGTTACCGACGGCACTTACAGTGCCAGCACCTCGTTCATGGTCCATGTTCTTGCCGTGAACGATGCCCCCACCATAAGTCAGATTGCCGATCAAACGGTAGCGCCGGGAAAACGCACCATAGAAGTCCCCTTTACCATTGGAGATGTCGATTCACCGCTGAGCGGATTAACCGTTACCGCCAGCTCTAGCGATGCAACGGTGGTATCACAATCCAGCCTTGTAATTACCGGGAATGAAGCGGAGCGTAAAGTTCGGATCACGACAGAACCCGGTCGCCCTGGAAGCAGTACCCGTATTACGCTCACGGTCAGCGATTCGGTTGATTCGACTACCCGCTCCTTTACTCTAACCGTGACGCCTGACGGGAGAAAAGATCATGACCTATAACTTACAAACGGAATATAACGCAGATTTGGTTGTTCTGGGGGGAGGGACCGGCGGCTGTGCCGCTGCCTTGGCGGCTTGCAGAACCGGCAAAACCGTCGTCATGACGGAAGAAACCGCCTGGATCGGCGGCCAGTTGACCAGCCAGGCTGTTCCCCCGGATGAACATCATTGGATTGAGACGCACGGATGTACCCGAAGCTACAGGCAATTCAGGGAAGGCGTCCGCCGCTATTACCGCACGTTGTTCCCTTTGACCTCGAATGCCAAACTAAAGCCGTTGCTGAATCCAGGCAGTGCGATCGTCAGCCGCATCAGTCATGAACCGAGGGCGGCCTTGGCGGTCCTTCATGAAATGCTAAGTCCTTATATCCATAGCGGCAAGCTGATCATCCTGTATGGATATAGAGCGGAGAGTGCCAGTGTAGAACGGGACGACGTGAAGGCTGTGACCGTTCGCCATCAGTCGACCGGCGAGAGGATCGTGTTAGTCGCGCCGTATTATCTGGATGCCACGGATTGCGGCGATATTCTTCCGTTGACGGGAACGGAATATGTCACGGGCGCCGAGTCCGTTCATGACACGGGCGAGCCCCACGCCGTCGACGGTCCTCCGCTGCCTGGCGACATGCAGGCGTTTACTTACTGCTTTGTCATGGACTATCTCGAGGGAGAGGACCATACGATTGAGAAGCCGCGGGACTACGATTTTTGGAGATCGTATCAAGCGGATTTCTGGCCGGATCGCATGCTGAGCTGGATCGCCGTCAAGCCGAGTACGATGGAACCCCGAGAGTATACATTGTTCCCGAGGAACGACCTGTTCCCGCTCTGGGTGTATCGTCGGATTATCGACCACAGCTTGTTTGAGCCCGGAACGTTTCGCAGCGATATGACCGTGGTCAATTGGCCTCAGAACGACTATTGGCTGGGCTCGGTCATCGATGTGCCGGAAGAGGAACGGTTGCGGCATCTCGATCAGGCCAAGCAGCTAAGCTTGTCCTTGCTGTATTGGATGCAGACGGAAGCGCCGCGCCCTGACGGAGGGACCGGTTATGCGGGGTTGCGGCTGCGCAGGGATGCGGTCGGCACGGAGGACGGTCTTGCCATGGCTCCCCATATTCGGGAGTCGCGTCGAATCCGGGCAGAGACGACCGTGGTGGAGCAGCACTTGAGCCCGGACACGAGACCGGACGGAAGAGCGCTCGCATATCCGGATTCCGTAGGGATCGGTTACTATCATATCGACTTGCATCCGAGCACCGGCAATCGGCCTTATATCGATACGGGGAGCCTGCCGTTCCAGATTCCACTGGGCTGCCTCATCCCGATCCGGATGAACAACCTGATTCCAGCCAGCAAAAATATCGGTACGACCCATATCACCAACGGCTGCTATCGGCTGCACCCCGTGGAATGGAATATCGGAGAATCCGCCGGCCTGCTCGTCTCCTACTGTCTGGACCGTTGCGTTCAGCCAAGAGCGGTAATAGGCAAGCCTGAGCTATTGGCTGATTTTCAGCGCGAGCTGGTCCGTCAAGGCATTGAACTTGCTTGGCCATAGGATTCCCTTTTCCCTTCCAAAGTCCAGAAGCAGCGGCGATCACCGCGATCGGTATCGCGGTATCGGTGTGGTAGATCTTGTGGATGGCCCAGACGGAACGGATACGTCCGGAACAGCTTGAGAGCAACACGGTGAGTAAAGACGGTAAGGAGCAGCTTGCATTTTGCTGCTCCTTTTTTGACCCGCTACGGCCCCTGAACCGCATTAGGCTGAAGCCCGTACTTTGCACCTACCTGAGAGGGAAAACCTCCCTCTCATTGGGCCGATTTTACGACTTCCGGCGGCATCAAGGGGAAAACCTCCCTCTCTTTCCGAGCGAAAGCCCCAATTGGACGGATTTCGATTGAAAAAGAAGGAGAAATTCCCCTTCATGGAGCCGATCCGGCGGCCTATCCATCGAAAAGGGGGAGAAATTCCCTCTCATGCCGATAGCGGGCGTCGAACCTTTCCGCAGCCAGCGGTTACAATCAAAGTTTGACCCAGTGGATGGGTTCAAATTCAGCCAAGAACTATCCGATCGTCGGACAGTTTATTGCCGCTGATTTTCTCAAATTCCCCGAGAAGCTGCGCTACGGTTATATTCTTCTTCCGCTCTTGTTCGAGATCGATTAAGACTCGGCCTTTATCCATCATGAGCAGACGGGTGCCCAGCCGAATAGCCTGCTCCATATTATGGGTGACCATCAAAGTGGTGAGCTTCATTTCGCGGACGAGCTGCTCGGTCAGCCTGGTAATCAGCTCGGCCCGAGAAGGGTCCAAAGCGGCCGTATGCTCGTCCAGGAGCAGGATATCCGGTTTGGTGAAAGTGGCCATCAACAAGCTGAGCGCCTGCCGTTCGCCACCTGACAGCAGCCCCACCTTGGCCCCAAGCCGGTCCTCGAGACCCAAGCCGAGACGCTGGATCTGTTCGCGGAACAGAGCGCGTTTGCCGGAGGTTACCCCGAACCGAAGCCCCCGCGATTGTCCGCGCCTATAGGCCATGGCCAAATTCTCCTCAATGGACATATGGGGAGCGGTACCGGCCATCGGATCTTGGAAGACGCGTCCGATCCAACGGCTGCGCTTGTATTCCGGAAGGGGATGGATCACTTTGCCCTCAATGCGAACTTCGCCGTAATCCGGTTTCGTGACGCCGGAAATAATGTTCATCAATGTGGATTTGCCCGCCCCGTTGCTTCCAATGACTGTGACGAATTCACCGGCTTGCAGCTTCAAGGTGATTCCGTTCAGGGCGACTTTCTCGTCCGGAGTGCCAGGGTTGAACAACTTCGATATTTTCGATAATTCAAGCATTAACGGTCACCCCCGGTTTTGTGATCGGTAGGAGTCCCGGCAAAGTAAGCGGAACGTTTTTTCGCCAAGTTTTTTTGCCTCCATGTTCGTTGAACCGAAGGAAGCACGAGAGCAATGATTACAATGACGGCCGTGATCAGCTTCAAGTCGGATGCATCGAGCCATTCAACCTGAAGGGCGATGGCGATCACAATCCGGTAAATGATGGAACCGAGCAAAACAGCCAGAGTCGCCCGAAAGACGGTAGGGGCACCGAATATCGCTTCTCCTATGATGACCGAGGCCAAACCGATCACGATCATCCCGATCCCCATCGAGATATCCGCGAAGCCGGACTGCTGGGTGATCAAGGCTCCGGATAACGCGACCAAGCCGTTAGACAGGCTGAGCCCTAAAATCGTCGTGTTGTCCGTATTCGCGCCCAGACTGCGAATCATTCGAGAATTGTCGCCGGTTGCCCGAAGCGCCATACCCATATCGGTATGCAGAAAACCATCCAACAGCAGCTTAACGAGGATCACCAAAATCGGCATAAGAACGAGCGGATGGACGACGGTGAATATCGTATCCACCCCGAGCAAGGAGACATTGGGTTTGCCCATGATCCTCATATTGACGGAGTACAGGGCGATCATCATCAAAATTCCGGACAGCAGCCCGTTGATTTTCCCTTTGGTGTGTAAAAGCCCCGTGCAAGCCCCCGCGACCAGACCTCCGCCTAAAGCGGCCAAACAAGCCAGCCAAGGGGAAGCTCCATGGGAGATGAGGATCGCCGCGATTCCTCCACCGGTGGCAAAGCTGCCGTCAACGGTGAGATCCGGGAAATCCAATATCCGAAATGTGATGTACACGCCCAGCGCCATTAAAGCATAGAGCAGCCCCAGCTCAATCGATCCGGGTAACGATTCAATCAAGGACCCCATCATGTGATTTGCCTCCTTCATCATGTAAAGAGGGTGGACATTAGGCGTCTGTCCACCCCCTTAAAATGACATTTATTGAATAATGTTATTCTTCTGGTCCTTGACCGCACTTTTCATAGCGTCGGTAACATCGATTCCTTGATCTTTGGCTGCTTTCAGATTCAAGATGACGTCGAGCTTGTCCGGTACGGTTACTTTCATCTCGGCCGGTTTCTTGCCGTTTTTCAAAATATCCGCCGCCATCTGGCCGACTTGGTAGCCGTGATCGTAATATTTGAAGCCTACGGTGGCAAAGGCACCTTTTTCAACGGTATCGCGGTCGCTGGAGAAGAAAGGAATCTTCTTGTCGTTCGCGACTTTCAAGATCGTATCCACGCCGCTGACGACGGTATTGTCGAGCGTAATGTAGAGCGCATCGACACGGCCTGCCAGCGATTCAGCCGCCTGCTTGACCTCCGATGTATTCGTAACCGGCGCTTTGATCAACTCGATCCCGTGTTTGGAAAGAGCCTTTTTAGCTTGATCGGCCATTACGACAGCATTCGACTCCCCTTCATTAATGACGATACCGATTTTTTTCACCTTCGGGAAATTAGCGGCGATAAAATCCATCAGACTGACAATGGCTTCCGGATTCGTATCGGAGGCGCCGGTGACGTTGCCGCCAGGCTTGTCCATATTGCTCACGATTTTGGCATTGATAGGATCGGTAACGGCCGCGAACAGAACCGGCGTATTCTTCACCTGCTGAACGAGCGCCTGAGCGGAAGGCGTGGCGATTCCAATGACCAAGTCGTTTTTCCCCGAGGCGATCTTCTGGGCAATGGATAAGTTGTTGGCGGAATCGTTTTGGGCGTTGTTGTAATCCACTTTTAAGTTGGTGCCTTCCGTAAGGCCGGCATCTTTCAGCGCCGCCAAAATGCCGTTGCGGGTCGCGTCCAAAGAAGGATGCTCCACATATTGGGATATCGCGATTTGGTAAGATTTCTTGTCGGTATTGCCGCCTGCAGACGTGGCATCCTTCGGTTTCTCTCCGCAGCCGGATGCTGCAGCCAACAGGGCTGTCGCAATAACAAAAATTCCTAGTTTCCTTTTCATAGTCGAGAACCCCTCCAGTAAGATTGGTAGCGTGGACTGGCATACGCTTATGCATGAAAGCGGTAAAGTAAGAGCGCACAGTCGAAAAAGACATGTCGGTACAGCCATTATTCTATAGTATAGGGCCCCGTACAACCCGTCAAAGGTAATGATTTCTACAAGAGGCGGCTTATGAAAGGCTACTTTCTGTGGGTGCTGAAACTCGTCGAATGCAGCCGGGCCGTTCCCAATTGCACCGAGAGCGGCTATGATAGGGATATCGCATCTTCTAACCGGAGCAAGGAGAATGGCCTATTTTACTGAATAAAACAATCCTTTGGGCGTTGATCGGGCTAGCGCTGATGCTGGCCGGTTCGCCGCATGCCCGAGCGGCAAGCCCGGCCGACCCGCCGGTGACCCGATCGGAGACGCCGGCCGCCGTGAGAGGAGTCCTCGATTTGTCCGAAAGTCCCGCAGGACGATCCGGCGGAACGAAGCTGGTGGGGGAATGGGAGTTTTATTGGCGACAGCTGCTCGCGCCTGATGACTTGAAGGCCGGCTCACAGACCGCGGTTCCCGCGTATGTGGCCGTACCCGGTATCTGGAGCGACTATCGGGATAACGGCGCCCCTATGCCGAACAAGGGCTACGCTACATACCGGCTCGTCATCCGGCTTCCAGCCGGCGAGGCGCAGCACATTCAAGCGCTGTACATTCCTAGTGTGGCTACGTCCTATCGCCTCTGGGTGGATGGGGAGGAGCTCGGGGGACGGGGCGTCGTCGGAACGTCCAAGGAGACGATGTCGCCCAAGAACGTGCCTAACGTCTACTATTTCCAGCCCGTCCGCGATCGGATAGAGCTGGTCGTGCAGGTGTCGAGCTTCGTTCAGCGCAAAGGCGGCCTCTGGGAGACGATCCGCTTCGGGGACGGAGAGACCATCACGCATTGGCGGAACCGCATGATCGTGACGGAGGTCATCGTATTCGGCAGCATCTTCATGATGGCGGTGTATCACCTGGGACTGTACGCTTTTCGCCGGGAGGACAAGTCCCCGCTCTACTTCGGGGGCGTCTGTCTGGCCGTCAGCTTGCGTATCGCCGTCCTGGGGCAGACGATGGCCGTATACTTATTCCCTTCCTTCCCCTGGGAGGCCGCAGTCAAGGTGGAATACCTGTCGGTCGCCTTCGGGTTTTACTGGCTGCTTCTGTTCACGCAATCGCAGTACCCCGAGGAATCGGTCCGGTTCGTGAAACGAATTTCGCTTGCGATTAACGGCGTCATGGCGGGGATCGTGGTTGCGACGCCCGCTTCCTTTTATACCGAGTTGTTCATCCCCTATATTCTGCTCGGAGCGCTCCCGACGGTCCTGTATGTAACTTATGTGTACGGGCTGGCCGCGGTCCGCAGACGGCAAGGGTCGGCTCTGAACGGAGTCGGTTTCGTATTCTTCAGTGCGACGATCGCGAACGATGTCCTGTTCTACACCCAATGGGTGAACGAGGGCAACTTCATCCCGTTCGGCTTGCTGGGCTTCCTGCTGACGCAGTCGCTCAATCTGGCCGGTCGATTCTCGCATGCATTCCGCCAATCTGCCCGGCTGTCCGCCGAGATGAAGACGATCAACGAGTCGTTGGAGCAAAAGGTCGAGGTACGCACCGCAGAGCTGAGGGAGTCGAACGATCAGCTGGAAGAACGCAATCGCGAGCTGAACCGGATGGAGCACTCCCGGCGGCAGCTGCTGTCCACGATTTCCCATGAGCTCGGGACCCCGCTCACTTCTATTCAAGGGTATATCAAGCTGATGCTGGACGGCGTCATTCGGGCCGACGAGCCCCGCACGCTGCAGCTAATCTACGGGAAGACATTGTACCTGGACCGGATTATCCAGGATTTGTTCGAGCTGTCGAAGCTGGAAGCGATGCAGCTGCGCTTTCACCTCCAGGACGTCCCGGCGGAAGCGTATTTGCGGAAGCTGGCAGAATCCCATACGTGGGCAGGCGGTGAGCCGGGGGAAAATACCGTGACCTTGGTGGCGAAAGGGATGGAATTGCCGAAAGGGGCTTCGCTGCGCATCGATCCGGTTCGTATCGAGCAGGTGCTGGCGAATTTCGTCACGAACGCCCGGAAGTTCACCCCGCCCGATGGCACGATCCACATCGGATGGGCCGCCGCGACGCTGCCGGGGACGGGCGAGCCCGCGGTGAGGGTGGAGGTTGCCGACACGGGGATCGGGATCGCCGCCGAGGAACTGGACAGCGTGTTCGAGCGATTTTACCGGGGGACAGGGAAAGGGCAGCTCAATGCCCGTTTGGAAGGTGCAGGTCTCGGTCTCGCCATCTCCAAGCAGATCGTCGTGCAGCACGGCGGCGTTATCGGAGTGAACAGCGAGCCGGATCGCGGGAGCGTGTTTTATTTTATCATTCCGCTTCAGGTTGAGGCGGCAGAGGAGTTGGCGACGGGATGAAAACCGGGACGAAGCTGTTGGTCGTGGAAGATGACGCCGATATTTTGGAGCTGATCCGGCTCACGCTGGAGAGTCAAGGCTATGACGTGCTGACGGCCGGGGACGGGAATCGGGGCTTGCAGCTGTTCCACCAGGAGAAGCCAGTGCTCGTGCTGTTGGATATCCTCCTCCCCGGCATGACCGGGCTTGACATTTGCCAGGACATCCGCAGGAGCTCCGCAACTCCCATCTTGTTCTTGACCTGCAAGCGGGATGCGGAGGATATCATCGGCGGTCTCGAGCTGGGGGCGGACGATTACATGACGAAGCCGTTCGATCCCGCCATTCTGGTCGCGCGCGTGCGAGCGATCCTGCGCCGAACGGGGGTCGCGGCAGACAACCGGATCAGCAAGTACGGTAGCCTCGAGATCGATTGGCCGGGACGGACCGTCTTGCGAGACGGAGAACCCGTCCCCCTGTTCACGAAGGAGCGGCAACTGCTGTTCGTCCTGCTGGAGCATCGGAATCAAGTGATCAGCGTTTCGCAGATTTATGCTCTGGTGTGGGGGCTGGACAACGCCAGCGACGAGCAGACGGTCAAGGTCCATATCAGCAACCTGCGCAAAAAAATCGAGGACGATCCGGCCCATCCGAAGTTCATCCAGACGGTCAGAGGGTTCGGCTACAAGTTTTCCACTTCTTAAGGATTTGTTAACAGGTAGGTCTTAATGCCTCTTTTTCGACGGCTCCCGAGTGGGCCGTTTTTCTCATTTCGCGAAAGTTGTCTCCGTTTAACCCAACTTTAACCTTCACCTCCTATAATCAGGATCGGCAACTTGATCCTAAAGTCAGGAGGAGCTATGAGAAAAATCGCCCTTTTATTCCTTGTCATAGTGCTTTGGGCGGGGGGTTCGCTAACGGCGGCAACGCCCGCGTTAGCTGCGAACCTGATCCCGCCGAACCGGTACCCGCTAGAGGTCACGCTCGATTCCCACGGCGTGCAACCGGTCAACGGCAAATATTTCTTCAAGGCGGGTCAGCGGATTACGATCGCGATCGCCTTCGACGCCAGTTCCTCGACGTGTACCCATGAAGGCTTCGTCGAGGCCAAAGTGGACATGCCCGGGTACAACCCTGTGTCATTTCAGATTGATGCCATCCCGGGGCAAGATTCGTATTACGCTCCGCTCTTTCACCATACGGTTGCGGCAGGCGCCACTTCCGGCAAAATCGCACTGGTGCGCGGGCCTACTTTATGCGGGACTGGAGACGACTATTATTTTAATCCAGGCGACAATTACCACTTCGACGACGGTTCGGAAATGCTCGCCAACGACTACTTCATCTCGTTGTTTACCCCCGAAATCTACATCGACACCAGCGCTCCGACGATTGCCTTCGGTAAAGCGGCCGACACCTCCTACCAAAGGACTCACGGGATCACGGTGTCGACTACGGACGCTCCGGTCAACAGCAATGTGTTGCTCTACTATGCATGGACCCAGACCGCGACGCCGCCTGCCGCCGCTTCGATCGACAACCTGATGATGAATGGGGCGCATGCGCTAGATCCGTCCGGGAGCGGGACGTATTACCTGCATGCCAAAGCGGTAGACGCAGCCGGCAATATCACGATCCGGACGGCAGGGCCGTTCAACTATGACCAGCAGCAGCCCGACATCGCGATATCGCCGATGTTCGGGGCGGCAGGCGCCGGCCATACGGTGCAATACGCGGCGACAGACGCTTTATCGGGAATTAGGGAAGCCTCCTACAAATGGTACAAGGATGGGACGTACCACTCCGGAAGCTCGGGCGCAAGCGGAACGCTTCAGGTTCCGAACGTCGTGGAGGGCGATTACAAGCTGGAGGTGACGGCCGTCGACACCGCAGGGAACAGCAAAACCGCCGAAAGCTTGGATTTCGTCATCGACCGGACGCCGCCTTCGATCGCCTTCTCCACCCAGGGCAGCGGCATTCCTGCTATGGGCAGGCAAGTCGATGTGACGCTGCAGGACGCCCGGGCGACTCTTGGCCCCGCGTATTATCAATGGTCAGGGAGTGCCGCCTCTCCGGCCGCGGACGATCCCGGCTGGCAGCCGTTCTTCGACGGCACCGGGTCCAAGGCGACGCATACGGCCACGGTGTCTACACCGCCGGGAGCGGACGGTTCGCTTTACCTTCACGTCAAAGCGCAGGACAGCGCAGGCAATGTCGGCTTCGCCGATACGCCGCAAGCGTTCGTGCTGGACAATACGAAGCCGGCCGTTACGTTCACGAATCCGGGCAATTCGGCCTACAGCGCTGCGGAGACCACACGCTTGAATATCACGGATGGCGGATCCTCCACACCGCCCGGCATCACGATCAAATATACGATCACCGAGCAGGCTGTGACCGACGGGGACGATGCGGCCTGGAGCACCTCCGGCGACGGACAGTTCACACTGGATAACCGCACCGGTATTTATTACATCCATGCCAAGGTGTACGACCAGGCGGGCAACTGGACGCTTGCGACCGGCGGTCCGTACCGTCTCGACCATTCGCCGCCTGCCGGCTCGATCCAGACGGCCAAGACGATGACGAACAACAGCTTGGTTCCGGTCGCGTTGTCCGCAACCGATCAGGGAACTCAGGCGGCTCAGTTCCAAGTACTGATCGATGGCGCTCCGTCAGGCGGGTGGCAGGAATATTCCGGGGCGATGGAAGTGGACGTTTCACTGCCGGAAGTGGAAGGCTCGCACTCGATCGGCGTCAAGTATCGCGATACGGTGGGCAATGTCAGCCCTGTATACGAGATCTCGGTCGTATACGACACGACGCCTCCGGCCGCGACGCAGATCGCCTACAACACGCAAGCGTGGACGAACGGACCGGTGACCGCGACTCTGTCGGTGACCGACAATCTTACGCCAGCCGGCGGCATCGCTTACGATCCCCCGGGAGCCGTTTACGAGTTCCAGGACAACGGGACGCACACGTTCCGGTTCCAAGACTTGGCCGGCAACATCGGTACGGCGGCTGCGAGCGTGACCTGGATCGACAAGCAGCTGCCGATCGTCAGCCTGAGCGTCGACGGGTCTCCCGAGCCGAGGCGTTCCGTCAGCACCGTCATCGCCGCGACCGATAACGGCCCGGGCCCTCTAGCGTACGAATATGCCTGGTCGCAGGATGCGGTGAACGAGCCGGCCGTCTGGACGCCGCTAGGCCCCGACTGGACTGCAACGCTGAATGGAGCGGACGGCATCTGGTACTTGTGGGCGAAGGCGACCGATCCGGCGGGCAATGCGGGCAAGAAGCGCAGCAACCCGTTCACGCTCGATAATACGGCGCCCGTCGGTACCGTCAGCTACAATCCAGTCGGACGAACGGCCGGGACGGTTACCGCCACGCTCGGCGCGAACGAAGCGATCACGATCACGAGTCCCGGCAGCGGGTCGGAGCATTATATTTTTGAGCAGAACGGATCGTTCGACTTCGTCTTCCATGACGCCGCCGGCAATGTCGGGACCGTTACGGCTTCGGTGTATCACATCGACAAGAACACGCCGTCTGCGAGCGTAAGCTATTCCACCACGGGCTGGACGAACGAGCCGGTACGCGTCACGATCGATGCGCAAGGCAGCCCGCCCAGGAGCATCATGAACCTTATCGTTCCCGCGGATGCCATCCCGGTCAGCCAAACCGTCACGAAGGTCGTATATGATTTTCCCTCGAACGGCAGCTTCCAGTACCAAATCATCGATTTGGATACCGGCATGACGAGCGACCTGATGATCCATTCGGTCCGCAATATCGATAAGATCGCGCCATCCGGGACCTTGAGCTACAACCCGGCCGGCGGGGTGGACACGAAGACGGACGTTACGGTTACGCTTGCCGTAGTCGATGACAGACCCGATTCGGTCATTACCATCCTGAACAACGGAGGCAGTCCGACGTATACGTTCACGGAGAACGGCACCTTCACGTTCCTGTTCCGCGACAACGCGGGCAATCTGTCCCAGGTCACCGCCACCGTCTCGAATATCGATCGAGAACCGCCGCACGCGGTCGCGACTTACAGTGAAACGGCATGGACCCGCAACAACGTGACGGCCGCGGTGACGTTCCCGAACGAATCGAAGCCGGTCACAATTACGAACAACAACGGCAGCTCGCAGGTCACCTTCACTGAGAATGGTACGTTCGAGCTGCATTATATGGATTCGGCCGGGAACACCGGCTCTACGCTGCTGAGGGTGGACAATATCGACCGAACCGCACCTGCTGGAAGGGTCGTCTACAGCCAGTCGGGCTGGACGAATCAGGTTGTGGTCGCCACCCTTGTCGCCGCTGATGCAGAAGGGCAAGTCACGGTGGTGAACAATGGAGGCCAAACCGCTTATACGTTCACGGAGAATGGGACGTACACGTTCGAATTCCGCGACGAAGCCGGCAATGTCAATACCGTCACCGCCGCATATGATCGCATCGACAAGGTTCAACCCGCTCTGCAAATCCAATACTCGACACTCGCTCCGACGAATGCCGATGTGCGGGCGATTGTGGTCGCGAATGAACCCATTACCGTCATCGGCAACAACGGAAGCGCCGGCCATGATTTCTCGGCCAACGGGAGCTACACGTTCGAAGTGCGGGATCGGGCCGGCAATGCGGGCACCGTGACGGCCTCCGTCTACTGGATCGATCGGACGCCGCCCGTGCCCACGCTCAGCTATAGCTCGACTGCCCCGACTAAGGACAATGTGATCGTGACCGTAACGGCTGGGGAGCCAATCGTCGTGCTGAATAACAATCGCTCTCCGCAGTACGTGTTCCGGGAGAACGGGCGATTCCCAATCATCGTGCAGGACATGGCGGGGAATGTGGCGGAGATCGAAGCCGCGGTCGGTAACATTGACAAGACGAAAGCGAACGTGACGTTCGCCTACAGCGAAACGGCGCCGACCCAAAACCCGGTGACGGTTACGATCGTCACGGACCGGCCGCTGGGCATCGAAGGCGTGACGGGGAACGCGCTCACGTTCGCGGAGAACGGTACTCGATGGCTGGTCGCCACGGATGAGCGCGGCAACCGCTACGATCTCCGCGTCGAAGTGAAGAACATCGACCATGTGAAGCCGGTTGTGCGCTTCGAGGGCGGAGAGCAGCTGCTGCTATCCGCAGGCTCGATCTTCGATCCGCTGGCCGACGTGCAGGCGACCGACAATCTGGACGGCAACGTCCTGCCGCAAGTAGCGGTCGTGCACAATGTGAACCCGCAGCAGCCGGGTACGTACACGATCACGTATAGCGTCACCGACCGCGCAGGCCATACGACCGTCGCGACCCGAAACGCCGTGGTCGTGGCGCCTACGAGTTTCACGTTGTATGTGAACTCGCAGCCGCTGACGGGCGACGAGGCACTCGCCTACGGCAACGCGATCCAACTGAAGGCATTCGGCACGCAGGGTGCGAATACCGTAAAATGGTTGCGCGGCTTCAAGGCCAAAGGAGACTTCAAGCTGGCCCGCACCTTGGTCGAGCAGGCTGGTCTGCCGATCTCGGAGTACGGGTACTACACGTTCTACGTGCAGGACCAGGAACGGCAGACGAAGCTGGTCCACATCTATATTTTGCCTGAATCCGTTCGGCAGGGAGGGGCTAGCGGCTTATGAGAAAACGGACTTCGCGCTCCATTATCCAATTTGTCGTCGCTATTGCGCTCTGTCTTACATTGGCGCTGCCCGCAAGCGGGATTCACGCCGCCACCGTCGCCGCGGTCCCGTCGATCGTGACGGTGGGCAATGCTTATCTCGACGTTGCGGTGAACGCGAACACGGGCCGCTTCAGCATCAAGACCAAAGAAGGCTCGCCGCTCAAGGCGGGCGACAACGACAAGCCGCTGCTGTTCCGGGACGAATGGCCGGAGACATCATTCACGACGTTCCGCATTGACGGCAAAGACTTGATCTACGGCAACGGCTACGGATTCCTTGGTCTGAACGGCTCGCTCGCCACGAGTCCGGTGAATGACGGGGCGACGAATCAATCGGTCTGGAAGGCCGAAGGCCTCGATATTATCCAAACGCTCACTTTGGTGGAGGACTCCACGAATCCGAATGCAGGGAATGTGAAGGTTTCGTATAAAGTCAAAAACACGACGAACCGAAGCATATCCGTCGGGACACGGATCTTGCTCGATACGATGCTGGGCCCCGTCGACTCCGCTCCGATCTCCGTGGCGGGACGGACGGATTACTTCCGGACGGAGACGAAGATCGAGGGTTCGATGCCGTCTTACTGGAAGGCGACGGACAATCCCGTGGGCCCGAAGGTGTTGTCGTACGGCTTCACCCAGGGATGGGGCAATGCCGCCCCCAATCGGATGATTATCGCGCATTGGAACGGCATCTCCGAGACCAAATGGGACTATGCGATCGATCCGAATCTCGATTTCACGACCGCGAACAACCGGTACGGGTCCGCCGACAGCGCGGTGGCGCTGTATTGGGATCCGTCGTCGATCGCACCCGGCGGGGAGCGCGTGTTCGAGACGTACTATGGGCTGGGCAGCTTCTTCACTTCGCAGAAGCAGGCGACATATCAGATTCAACTGGCCACGCCCAAGCAGCTGACTCTGAACGCGGCGCGTAACGGCTACCGGGAAGAGCCGTTCGAGATTCGCGTCGATATCGACAATTCGATCGACCGTTCGGTGTCGCACGACTCGGTCACGGCGGTGCTCGGCCTGCCGGTCGAGCTGGAGCTCGCGGAAGGGGAGCGGCGTACCAAGACGGTCGGTCCGCTGGCCAAGGGCGAGGTGAAGTCGGTCGGCTGGAAGGTGAAGGCGAAACCGCAATACGCATACAAAGCCGCGCCGTACCAAGTTGTCGTCCAGGCGGATGGAGGCGAGGAGAGCATACAGGCGTCGTTCGTCGTCGTGCCGGCGCTCTCCGGCCGAATTCCGGACGTTCAGCTGCTTGAGGCGCTGCCTCGCAAAGCCTATATGCTGGACGCGAATCCGACGATCTCGCTGCAGGGCAAGGGCTTCGAAGTCTTGAAGGGAACGTCCGACTGGCGCGTGTCGATGGTCCGCGAGCGGGACGGGGCGGAGGTGACCGTGCCCGGGCAGGATGTCACCATTCATGACGACAAGACGATCTCGGTTCGACTGGCCGATACGCTGTGGCCGTCACTCAAGTCCGAGCCGGGCATGTATAAGCTGCGTCTCGCCGCCGGCGTGTACGGTACGTTCGAGAAGCGGATCGAGTTCACGCTGGACGAGAGGTTCAGGCCGAGGAGCTACGGCATCCTGCTCGTCGTCGGCGAGAACATCAGCCCGAGCCGTGGCGAGCAGGGAGCCGGGGCGGAGCGGTATTCGATCGTTCCCGTCGAGAGCGAGGTGAAGCTGAAGGAGCTCCAGGAGCAGTACGTTCGGGCCGGCACGCCGGACGACAAGGCGGTGCTGCTGGAAATTCGGGGGGCGATTACCGCCCTGGCGGGCGAGCAGCCCATCTACGAGATCGGCGCCGGCGCCACGATCAATGCCGCCGTTCGCTACGACACGTCTGAGGAATTGAGCGCGATCTTTGGTCTGGCGTCGCAAAAGATCGTCGTACAAAAGCGGGCGAGCGATGCCGATCATGACGAGGATTACGTCAGTTTGAGCGGGAACGGCGTGCTGTCGATTCCGGGATTCCCGTTCGCCTTCGGTCCGTTCGGGATCGAACTGACGGATGGCACGCGCTATGCGCTGGAGGCGGACGAAGATGCGGGGCAGCAGCCGATCGAGATCGGCTGGGACGTGCTGAAGGGACTGTCGCTCATTCAGCAGATGGGCTTCTTCGAGGTCGAGATGAAGAACGCCGTCATCGGGCACGAGAGCATCTCTTTCGGAGGCAAGGTGTCGATGAACTTCAACGCCGGGAAGTCGGGGGATGAGGAGAACCCGCAATCGGGCTCCTCGGGTTCATCGGGATCTTCCGGTTCATCGGGCTCCTCGGGTTCATCGGGCTCCCCCGGTTCTTCTGGTGACGGAGAGGATGAAGAGGAGGAAGGCGAGTTCGAATTGGGCCTCGACTTGGATGAAGCCCGGTTCGGCATCCGCCAGCAGACCGATCTGTTCGGCCGCGCCGGGACGTTCGGCTTCCTGGGCCTGCGCGCCGAAGGCAACGCCGGGCTGCCGGACGGCATGGTGCCCGGGCTCGACCTGGGCGCCAGCGGACGCGTGCTGCTCGATACGTTCGACCGCAAGTTCGAGATCGAAGCGAACGTCGAGTTCAAGGTCGTGGAAGTGAACGGCTTGCTTACGTTGCGCTTCACCGAGAGCGGAGTCCCGATTCCGGACAATTTCATCTTCGTCGTGGGGGCCGAGCCGGGAATTCCGCTCATCCCCACTACGCCGGTCGCCTACATAACGAAGGGCGGCGGCGGCTTCCGCAACATGTACGATTCGCTTATGGGCAACTTCAATTTCTTGCCGCCGCTCAAGCTCGTAATAGTCGGAGGCATGAGCGTGGCGAAGGTGATCTCCGCCGACAACGTCACGCTCGGGCTGTCGATGCGCGGCGTGGAATTTTCCGGCGAGTTCGAGATCGCGAAATTCCCGATTCTCAAGGAAGTGAGCGGCAGCATCGAGTTCGCCGACGCAAAGAGCTGGAGTCAATTCGGCGTTACGCTCCGGGCGGGAGCGAAGCTGGAGATTCTGGATATTATCGAAGGCGAGGTGTACTTCGTCCTGTCCTACGACGCTTCCCGCAGCGGGTTGTTCGGCCCGATCTATATGGCCGGCGGCGGGAAGGTCGATGTCAAAGTGCCTAAGGCGATTCCGCTGGTCGGAGGCTTGGTGCTCGGCTCCGCGGAGGGCGAGCTCAGCACCGAGCGGGTCAAAGGGCAAGCGGAAATTATCGGCATCCCGATCGGCTTCGAATACAAGTGGGGCGATAAGCTGCCCAAGATCGCTTCCGCCCGGTTGGTACCCGGCATGCTGCCGGCGACCGCCGGACTGGGCGAGCAAAGCTTGTACAGCGAGTCCGGAGACCTGGCCGGCACGGTAAGCTTCGGGACGAACGTTCGCCGCATCGCCGGTTCGGACGGAGGCTCGAGCCCGGGCGGCAAAGCGGCAGCAGGCAACGTGCGGACATTGAGCGCCTCCCAGACGTATACCGTTCCGATGCCGGCGCAGCAAGAGATCGCCCTGCTCGAGCTGAAGTACAACGGGACGCTGCCCAACGTACAAGTGCAGGATCCGTCCGGTCGAGACTATCCGCTCATCCCTGATACGAATTACCTGACGCAGACGATTTCCGCGCAGGATTCTCAATCCGGGACGGAGGAGAAGCGCGTGTACGTTTCCTTCCGGCAGCCGGCAGCCGGCAATTGGACGATCACGTCGGATCAGCCACTCGTGTGGTCGCTTATGGATGTGGCGGTGCCAGCTTCGTTCGATAGCGTAACGGCGACGAAGCTCGGGGCTCAGCAAGTGAAGGTCGATTGGCAGGCGAGCCATGTCGCGGACGAGACCGTCTCGCTGTTCCTGGCGAACGACAATGAGCGCGACCCCGGTACGCTTCTAGCCGAAGGGATTCCCGCCGCAGCCGGGACGACCGTCGTCACGCTGCCGGAAGCTATGCCCGGCGGAACGTATTACATCCGTGCTGTGCTGGCCAAGTCGGGGGCGCATCTGAGCAACGCCTACAGCGGCACGGCGTTCTCGCATACGAACCCGCATCAGCCGAGCGCCCCGCAGCAAGTGACCGTGTCCCCGGCAGGGAGCGGCTTGTTCCGGGTCGCGTGGGAGACGGCTCAGCCGCCGGACGGCTACACGATCCAACTGCTGCAGGCGAACGGCCGGCCGGTCGCCAGCGCCGGGCCGGTGGAGGTGGCCGGAGCCGAACGGCAAGCGTTGGTCGGCGGGACGATGAAGGACGCATCCGGCGGCACGATCGGGCTCGTCCCGGGAGCGGAGTACCGCGTCTCCATCGCAGGCTACAAGCTGGTGGGCGAGGCGAAGGTTTACAGCGAGCCGGTCGTATCGGCGGCCTCCTATTTGCCGACGCCTGCGCCGCCTCGAGTTACGCTCACCCCGCTGCAGCGGGATCTTGCGCCGATCGTCAACCAATACGGCGCGAACGGTCAGTTCGCTTACGTGGTGAAGGATCCGTCCTTCAACCTGAAACTGGAGTCGTTCAGTCCGTCCAATCCGGTCGTCCGCACACTGGTGAAGGTGAATCAGACGACGGTCGGCACATACGGCGGCTCCGCATGGACGCAGAGCATCCCGCTCACGGAAGGGACGAATCTGATCGAGGTGCTCGCGGAGAACGCGGGCGGCGACAAGACACTCACCGGCATCCGGGTAGTCTCGGACACGACCGGACCGGATCTGAAGGTCGAGAGTCCGCGTCCGGGAGCGGTGGTCGCGAGCGGCTCCCTGCTCGTGAAGGGAGCCGCCGAGCCCGGCAGCGCGGTAACTGTGGATAGCCAGTCGGTATCCATAGATGCCAGGGGACAATTCGAACGAAGCGTGTCGCTGGACGGCTACTTGTCTAAGTCGATCGTTATCGCCGCGCGCGACGATGCCGGCAACGAGACGAAGACCACGGTCGAGGCGATGAACGTCGCCGCTGGCGGCTTCACGGAGCTGATGCTTCGTCCCGTCTTGCCTCCGGGCAGCCCTGCTGAGCTCGATGAACACGGCGTTCTCAAGCTGCCGGCCCAAAATGACATCGCCTTGCAAGCGGTCGGGATAGACTCGTCCGGCCGTGAATATGCGATCGATCCGGCCGGCGTGGAGTGGAGCATCATTCTGGGCGAGGCTTACGGCGCGGTGTCGGAGCAGGGCCTATTGTCGGCCCGTGACCAAGGCGAGCTCGTAGTCAAAGCGTCGTATGCGGTCACGAACGATTTCGCCTTCGAGGATACGTTAATCGTGAATATAGGTAAACCGAGCGGTGCGCCGAGCGATCCGGTGATCGATTACGGCAATTGGTACACACCGCCGGCGCCGCAGGACGATTCGCCTGGCGACCCGGGTTCGCCTCCGCCGCCGCCGACCGTGCCTCCCAAAGGGACGGAGGAAGCCGTAAAAAATACGCTCGAGGCGATTCTGAAGCAGCTCATCGAGCGCGAGCACAACGTGAAGTTTGTCGCTTCCGCCGCAGTGAGTCCGAATCGCGAGACGATTCTGAGGGTGCAGGACAACGCCGTGATCCGTATCGCGGCGCAGCCGCTCGCCGACAACGTCGGCTTGGGCGCCGGCGTCGTGACGAATCCGGCCGCCTACGCGGCGGATGGCGTCAAGATCGTCGGCGACATCTACGAGTTCCAATTCGATAAGCCGGTGATGTTGACGCAGCCGGCCGAACTTACCGTTCGTTTCGACCTGACAGCGGTCCCTGACATCCATCGAACCGCGATCTATTGGTGGAACGAGCGGACCAAGCAGTGGGAATTCGTCGGGGGCACCATCAACCCGGTAGAGGGGACGATCACCGTCTCCCTCCCGCATTTCAGCAAATACGCGCTGGTGTATAACGCGAATCTGCCGCAGTTCGAGGATATGCACGACCGTTGGTCCCGCGATCCCGTCTACCGTCTAGCCTCGATCGGCGCCGTGAACGGCGTCGAGAACGGCCGGGCGCTGCTCTACGAGCCGGAGCGCTCGATCACGCGGCAGGAATTCATCAAGATCGCACTCGGCGCGCTCGGCAACGAGCGGTCGAACGCAGCGCTGCCGGCGGACTTCGCCGATCGCGACCACGTCGCGGCCTGGGCGCAGCCCTATGTGGCCGCCGCCATAGCTCGCGGATGGCTCGGCGGCACGACCCGCGGCGACGGCAGGCTTTACCTCGAGCCGGCCAACCCGATCTCGCGGGCGGAGGCGATCGCCATCGTCGGCCGGTTGTTGAAGGCCGAGCCGGGACTGTCTACCGTCGGCGCCGGCATCGGCGGATCGTTCCTCGATTCCGCCGACATTCCGCCGTGGGCGAGCGACTTTGTGCCGCAGCTCGTCGGGCTCGGCATTCTCGGCGGTTACCCGGACGGCACGCTGCGTCCGGCGGCGCCGATCACCCGCGAAGAAGCGGCAGCCCTGATCAGCCGGCTGTTGGATGCGCGAAGGTAAGGCAATAGGGCCGTTCCCAAGGTCGAATTAGACCTGGGAACGGCCTCTTTACACTGTTCCCATTTCGTGGGGGCAGTTAACTTCAAGTAACTTAATATATAATTTTTCAGTCCTTCCCAAGTCCGGAATGATTCTCTATAGTTTTAATTAGCGGAATATTCTAAAAGTTGGGGAGGAATGAGCAAATGGAATACACATACTTGGGAAGGTCCGGGCTGAAGGTGAGCCGTTTATGTTTGGGAACGATGAATTTCGGGCCGGAGACGGATGAGCAGGAATCGTTCCGGATTATGGACGCCGCTCTGGACGCCGGCATCAACTTTTTTGATACGGCTAACGTGTACGGCGGGCAAGGCAACCGGGGAAGAACCGAGGAGATCATCGGGCGCTGGTTCGCCCAGGGCGGCGGCCGCAGGGAAAAGGTCGTCTTGGCCACCAAAGTATATGGCGACATGGAAGATCCCCTGGACGGACCCAATCAAGCGCGCGGTTTGTCCGCTTACAAAATTCGCCGTCACCTGGAGCAATCGCTCCGCCGATTGAACACAGATCATATCGAACTGTATCAAATGCACCATATTGATCGCAATGTAAGTTGGGACGAGCTGTGGGAAGCGTTTCAGGTTTACGTGAATCAGGGGAAAATCAGCTATGTGGGTTCGAGCAATTTTGCCGGAAGAGATTTGGTCAAAGCTCACTACGAGGCCAAAGCGAGACATACATTGGGACTCGTCTCCGAACAGCATAAATATAGCCTGATGTGCAGACTGCCGGAATTGGAAGTGCTGCCTGCTGCTGAAGAGCATGGGATCGGTGTCATTGCCTGGAGTCCACTGGATGGCGGCTTGCTCGGCGGCAACGCTTTGAAGGCGTCGGGCGGTTCGAGAAGCACGCGCTCCCAGGAGCGGGTGGAGGCTAACCGGGTCAAGCTGGAACAATTCGCCGCGCTGTGCCGGGAAATCGGAGAGAGCGAAGCGAATGTGGCCCTCGCTTGGACGCTGATGCATCCGGCTATGACGGCGCCGATCATCGGGCCGAGGACACTCGAGCAATTCATGGACACGCTGCGGGTAGTCGAAATCAAGCTTACGGACGAAACGATGAAGCGGCTGGACGAGATTTTCCCAGGTCCGGGCGGCGAGGCTCCGAAAGCTTACGCCTGGTAATACGCTAAGCCGTGGAGAGGGGAAATCGAAGTTAAAGAGTTTACGCCAATACTCCAATAATTGTTGATGGAAGTAGTGCCACTACTCGCAGTCAGTCCCTTTTGCTCAATGACAGGGAGTCGGAAACCGTCCAGAGGCGCGGTAGTTCGATTTTGCCGAATTGCAGGAAACTGGAAACGGTGTTGCGGATCTTTAGTTCGATTTCGCCGAATTGGAGCGCACCTTTACAACACGGACCCTGGAATACCGCCATTTAGTTGGGCAAAATCGAACTGCATAGCATGGACGTCCCTTAGGCACCGACACCAATTGGGCAAAATCGAACTACACGTCATTCGGATCCGCGATATTCCGTGTCCATTTAAGAAGGGTACGAGCTTAACCTCTCTACAGAAATTAAGTATATGCTTTTCAAACGGAAAGTGTATTTGAATGCCCCTCTACTCCTTTTATAATACGAATGAAGACAGGGTTTAGGTATGGATTCGAGGAGGCACAGGATATGGCTTCGGGAAAATCTCCCGGCTTGGATTATGGTGCGGGGATCAATGGGAAAGACATGGGGGATGGGATCCAAGATTATGGCCTCATGCTGCAGGAGTATGAAAATAGCCGCGAATTGAAGCGTAGAGGCGGCCTCCCGAATGTGCTGCACAAGCTGGCTGGCGGGCAAAGGGTAACGGTAGGGTATATCGGGGGCAGCATTACGTTCCAAGAAGGGTGGCGTCCTCGTACGACATCCTGGTTGAAATCCCGGTTTCCCCATGCAACGATCGGGGAAGTCAACGCGGCGATCAGCGGGACGGGAGCCGATCTGGGAGCGGCGCGGATCGAACGAGACTTGTTGGTGCATGAGCCGGATTTGATTTTTGTCGAATTTGTAGTCAACGGCGCAGGGCTGCAAGACGTAGAAGGCTTGGTCCGCAAGGTTTGGAGGATCAATCCGGCTGCGGACATTTGCTTCGTATATACGGTGCGAAGCGATCAAGTGGAATCGTACAAGCCCGGATCCGACCCGTCCTTGCCCGCCAGTTTGACCGCCTTTGAGACGGTTGCGGAGCATTATGGGATCCCCGGCATTTTTTTCGGATACGTGCTTGGCGAACTTTATGCGCTTGGCAAGCTCGTCCCGAAGGGGGAAGAGTTGTTCGATGCCGAGGGGAGAGTCGCTTTCACGAAAGACGGGATCCACCCTGTCGGGACGGGCGATCAGCTGTATGCCGGCGCCGTGGCTAGAAGCGTAATTAAAATGCAAGAGCAAGGAACCGAGCCAGCCGCTCATGTTTTGAGGTTCCCGCTCGACCCTTATAACTGGGAAGACGCGACCATGAGAGAGGCGGCGGACTTTACCTCTACGCTTGATGTCGTGGACACGACGACGCCGGAATACGATACGTCGTTCCCTTATTCCGGTCTCCACGCGACCGTCAAGAAGATGTACCCCAGCATTGTGAAGATGACCAAACCTGGCGATCGGATCACCGTAACGTTCAAAGGGACGAGGTTAGGCATTGCCGATGTGGGAGGGCCGTTCTCGGGTCAGTTGAGCGTCACGATCGATTATCGGGAGCCGATGACGGTCAACCGATTTATGGTCTACAACTCTTACTTGAGGCACCAGTATTTCTTTTTGCCGGAACTGGAAGATACGGAGCATACCGTGACCTTGACGCTAATGTCCGAAACCGCGGATAAACACGCCCTTGTGCTGAACAAAGCCGACTATGAGCAAAATCCGGACGTGTATCAAGGCAACGCCGTGTACATCGGCTATATCATTGCCGTCGGCCGGTTCTTGATGTAAGCCCTTATTCAAAGGGAGCGATCTCATGGACTAGTTAGATGAGTAGAGCTATGAAAGAAGCAGCGTGCATTTGGCTGCTCCTTTTTTGTTTATTAAAGTAAACGAGGTTTGAGACCAACGAGATTAGGTTTTTGAACAGGCTACATCGCCTTTACCCTATCTTGTCGTTTATCTTTGTAAAAATTCACAAGAACCGCAACTCATCGCAATAAGTTCACAATATTCGGCTGATATGATCATTACATGAACGAGTCACATGCAGATCTATATTTCTATGATATTGCCTTTAGCCCGGGGTATAGCCGCCGTCTTGTGGCCAAAAGGAGAGGAGATTAACCATGATAAGAGGTTCTAGATTCATCTTTTTAGGTGTAGCCTGTCTATTTGTCATCTGTATCACGACCCAAATCTTGATTGCAGGGATGGCGGTTTTTACGGATTCGTCCTACTGGCAGAACCATATTGTATTTGTTCGGGTTTTTGAATTGTTTCCGATTGTAATGCTTATCCTTTCATTTACGGGAAAGCTTCCGAATTTTTTGCGCTGGATGAGTGTAGTCATCCTTATATTAATCTTTGCACAGTATTTTACAGCAAATTTTGAAGGAGCGGGTGCTGCTCATCCGGTCATCGCTGCAATTCTGTTTTGGGTTTCAATCGTAGTGGCTGTACATGCCAAAAGAAGTGTTTTCACATGAGCCGTTGATTCATTTAACATTTACCGGAATCCAACAGCAATTAAAAAAATGCTCAAAATTTAATTTGACAACGAAATCTGCAATTAATGGCAAGAAAATGGACATGAATCGTATTGATGAGGTTGTTCCGGCTGGCGCACGTGAAATATGGGAGATCACGAATAAGGGTTGGGATCATAACTTCCATATCCATGATGCAGCATTCACCGTAATTGACAAGAATGGAGAATTGCCGCCATTATATGAGCGTGGGAGAAAAGATACAGTCTTTATTCCGAATGGCACTACAGTCAGACTGGCCGTCGACTTTGGAAGCTATCCTGATCCCGGTACGCCTTACATGTATCACTGTCACTTGTTGTATCACGAGGATAGCGGTATGATGGGGCAGTTTGTCATTGTCGAACCAGGCACCGAATCCCAAGTATCGAAAGAGGTAAGCAAGGGAAGTCATAACCATTAATATAAGATTCGGCGGCTGCTTGGCTGCCGTCTTTGTTTGTTCTCTAACGGAGACGATAGCGTAATGAAGACAGGCTGATTGCTTACTTTTTCTTGACCCTAACACTGAGTCAGGGTTTATTATGAGATTATATCGAGCAGAAATCCACAAGAAAGGAAATCGGATACTTTATGGATATTACTCCACAAGAAGAAAACATGATTAAGGCTCTCCGTGAGGCTGCATTACCCCCTTTATTTGTTCTCATACGAATTAGAAATGATATTTCAAATGACACTGTAAATGTCGAAGAAAGCCGAAGAGATGACGTCGTAAAGACCTTAGAAAAATACATCGGCCCGCTGTGGGAAGACTATCATGAGGGGAAGAATTCACAAGCCAAAGCAAGGTGAGACGATGTGTTTAACGATAAACTAAGACGAAGCTGCCGGCAGGAACGGGCAGCTTCGTTGTCTAACGGGCGGCATTCCTATTATGCAGAAATACGAGGTTTGAGAAAGAAAAAGGCTCCCTGGTTATGGGTCCCAGAGCTGCCAGCTACCGGATCCAAAAACAAACCAAGGAGACTACAAGATAGGCAAGTTCGCGGTTTGCGAGGAACGCGACGCGTAGACGTCGCTCTGCTTCGGCACGAATTCGGATGGAGGCAGACCGAGCGTTTTTTTGAACACCCGGTTGAAGTACGACGGATCGCAAAATCCTAGATATTCGGCGATCTGGACGATCGACAGCTCGGTTTGCATCAGCAAATCTTTGGCGGCGGATATGCGCAGGTGGTGTAAATAATCGATCGGAGTCATGCCGGTAACTTCGCGGAACGTCGTGATAACATAGCTGGGCGTCCTATCGACAAGCCGGCCCAGCTGACTGATCTGTAAAGGTTCCCTGTAATGCTCCGCAATGTATTGCTGGATCGCCTCGACCATCGACAGCTTCTTGGACGAATAATGCCTGCTCTCGAATTCGCCTGCGAACAGACACAAAATCTCGGTCAGAATGGAGCCGCACAACGTCTCATAATAGGGCTGCTTCTTGAACCACTGCTGGCCTAGCATGGTTAATCGCTGTCTAATATAATCGAAGCCGCGAATTTTGCGGAGCTCCGGAGTCCGGCTCGACAAGATCGGAATGTCCGTAGACGGTACGTTTTCCCGGAAAAACACCCCGTATTTTTGGTGCGGGTCGGGCGGCGGGCTACTCCCGATCCGTTCGGTTCCGGCAGGGATGAACAACATATCGCCTTTGCCCAAATGATAAGGTTGTCTATCCAGTATGTAGGTCATTCTACCCTGCACCACAAAGACGAGGATGTGCATGTCCGACCGGATTGCCGGTCTGTACCAGGACGGAATAAAATTGTCAAAGTAAAACGAGTGCAGCTGTATCATCGCATCGCCTCCTTCAAAGCCATTCTATCTTATCTCACCGCCCGGCGAAACGATTCGTTTCCTATTTTTACGCCATTCGGCAAAAGTGAAATTTCGTCCAACAAATAGAAGTTTTATTTATCGCGAGTTGAAAGCCCTTTCTTTATACTCATTTACATAACCGGTTATGAAGACAAAGCAAAGGGTGGGCAGTTAAATGAACGTCATGCACAAACGGATCAAAATGGCGGGAGCATGCGCGATGCTTCTGGCTGCAATGGCGACGGGCGGCTGCGGGGCGAGCGGCAATACAGCCGGCGAGAACGGCGATACAGCCGGTGAGAAGGCGGAAACGAAAGCGGAGCAGGCTCCATTCACGATGACGATTTATAACAATGCGGGAATCGCGGACGCGTACTATCAGGAGTATATCGAGAAGCACCTGAAGAGCAAATTTCCCCAAGGTACGTTTCAATACATGAAGCGCTCGCAAGGAAATGATATTCAGGATTTGGTCGCGGCCGGCACGGTTCCGGATCTAATTCTGTTCGGAGTGGACCGCATTTTAACGTACCGCGACTTGGGCGTACTGGCCGATCTGACTCCACTTATCAAGCAGATGAGCGTCGATACTAGCCGTTTCGCCGACGGGATCCTCGATACGATCAAATCGTACTCCGAGCACGGGGAGCTGTACGCCATGCCTTGGAGCTACAATCCGGCCGCCTTGTACTTCAACAAGGACATTTTCGATAAATTCGGAGTTCCTTACCCCAAGGACGGGATGACCTGGGACGAGCTCGGCGATCTCGTCAAGAAACTGAGCCGGACTGAGGGCGGGGTGGCGATCCGGGGACTCGATACGGCCCGCAAGTATTTGCTCGACAACAACCAGCTCTCGCTGCCCTTCGTCGATGCCAAGACCGGCAAAGCCGCGGTCAATACCGAAGCGTGGAAAAAATGGTTTGCCGCGATGAGCGACTTCTACTCGATACCGGGTAATGGGCTGCCGGCCAATACGCGCGACGAGACGGATGCGTTTCTGCTGGATCAGACGCTCGCCATGCGGATCGGGAACAACATTTTCTCGAGAGTGATCGAGATGCAGCAGAAGGGGCAGTCGCTTAACTGGGATCTCGTGTCGATGCCGACATTCAAGGAGGCGCCGGGAATGGGGACGCAGTATAACGGCGCGACGTTCGCCATCTCCGCGACCAGCAAAGTCAAGGAGCAGGCGATGCAGGCGATATCTGTGCTCGTGTCCGACGAAGTACAGCTGGAAGGCGCGAAGCTCGCCCGTTACCCGACATTGAAGAAGCCGGACATTCAAGCCGCCCTAGGGCAAGGAGAGAAAGTGTTCGAAGGCAAAAACATCAAATCGTTGCAAAAGAACAAAGTCGCGGCTACGCCGAAAGTAACCGAATACGACACGGCGGCGAAAACGATCGTTCTGAACAAGCTGAATGAGGTCGTCAAAGGTACGAAAGATATCAACACCGCACTGCGGGAAGCCGATGAGGAAATCAACAAGAAGATCGCAGAGGAGCAGGCGAAGCGCAAATAATGCGAGGAGGTAGCATATGGATCGTTATCGACTGATTGAGGATCTCTCTGCCAAAATAAGCCGCAGGAAGCTGCTGGCGAAGATAGGTGCGGTCGGGGTGACGGCGGCCGCCGGAGCGGTGCTGATTCCGGACCGGGAGCGCACTTACGCAACCGGGGTGTCCGACCTGTATGTCAATGTGAAGGATTTCGGAGCAGCAGGGGACGGAGTAACGGATGATACCGCATCGATTCAGGCAGCTCTTGCATCGCTGAATGCGACCTATGGCGGTACGGTGTTTTTCCCGGCAGGAGAGTATGTCATTAGTGCAACGATACAGCTGAAAGCGAATCAGGGTTTGCTTGGAGCGGGGGCCGCCTCCTCCAAGCTGCTGGTCGCAAGCGACGTAACCGCCATCGAGCTGTCCACGGCGGGGGCGGGGAATGCCATCGCGAGATCGGGCGTAAGAGACATGTACATCCGGTTTCAGAATGATGCGGGTACATGGACGAACGGGCACGGAATTCGTCTGGTCGCCGATGCCGCTCAGAAGCAAATTTGGAAAATAGCTGTAGAAAACGTACAAATTTATCTCGCTCCCCAATCGGGCGTCCATATGACGGCAAGCTTGAGCCAAACCGGCAACTATGTCGCAGAGACGTATTTGCGCAATCTGGAAATCAACCAATGCGTTAACGGCGTCTACTTGTCCGGGAAAGTGTACGACTTGTTTGCCGAGATGGTCTATGTGGAGAAGGCGCGCGATTACGGCTTTTTTATCAGTGGGGGCAGCAATACGTTCATTCATTGTCATGCCGTGAAATGCGGAACGAATACGAACGGGACGTTATCCGGCGGAGCGTTCCGGGTCGACGAGAACTACAACAGCTTCTACGACTGCCATGCGGACAAAAGCGTAGGTCACGGCTTCATACTGGGAGGATTCGGATCTACCAGGCGGAATGGCAACCGGTTCGTCGCGTGCTTTGCCTTCAACAGCGGGTCTACTCACGCTACGGACGGTCACGGGTTCAAGATCGGAGCGATCGGCCACACCGTTTTTGACGGCTGCTTCATCGGAACGTTGGGAGACGATACGCAACCGCAATATCACGGAATGCTGTTCGAGAGCGCCGACATAACGGGGATTACGATCCAAGGCTGCATGTTCCGCAAAAATACCGGTACGGCCGTCAAATACAATGCGGCGGTTCCGAAGAACCAGATCGTGTTCACCGGCGGCTCCTTCGAGCTGAACGGCCAAAACATCGACGGACGCGACAAACACGGCGCTTTCTACGAGGATATGGGGAATACGTTTCTCGGCAAGGGGATGCTTACGTTAGGAGCAGCGGAGCAGCTTGCGATGAGCGCAGGCATATTGAACGTCACCGGTTCCTACGTCGCGGCGAGCGGCTCAGGGAATATCGATACGATCAACGGCGGTTACGAAGGAAGCGTGTTGTTTTTGAAGCAGGCCCCCTCTTCCTCCTTGACCGTACGCCATCAGGTCGGCAATGTCGTGCTCCGGGGGGCGAGCAATTATGTCTTTGCAAGCGAGAATGATGTATTGATGCTGCTAAAATGCGGCAGCAACTATGTGCAGCTATGATTTAAAGGAGCATAAAGCATAATGGAAAAGGAAGCCATACTGGCTAACAGATGGGCGGATGAACCGGCGAGAAACCTGCTTCGCCTGCTGGCCGGACTGAAACACCGCACCGACAAAAAAGTGATATCCGGCCAGTTCGTATGTCCGCACTACGGCAGACCGGAGCATGGCCTGCCCGACGTGCAGGCGGCGTGGTCTTATCATATCGAGCAATTGCAGCGCGACGCCGGGCGGTATGTGGGGATGGTAGGCTTCGAT
The DNA here is from genome assembly GCF_045062745.1 of Paenibacillus sp. HJGM_3. Taxonomy (NCBI): domain Bacteria; kingdom Bacillati; phylum Bacillota; class Bacilli; order Caryophanales; family Paenibacillaceae; genus Paenibacillus; species Paenibacillus sp. HJGM_3. Next base: position 110,401 of record NZ_JBJGED010000001.1, on the reverse strand, counting down.
CCGGTCGACCGTACGTACTTGGGAGGCGATGCTACCCGGAACATGCCTCGTTTCGAGAGCTTCCGAGAGCTCGCTTCCCAGTATCATTCGCAGGGAGGCCTCATTCACCTCACTTGGCACGCTCCGAACCCGTGGACGTCGGGGCATTCCTGGTCGACCATCCCGGCGGGGGGCGCATTGTCGGACTTGATTACCCCGGGGCACGCGGCGCATGAACAATGGATGGCATGGCTCGACGCGATGGCCGACGGCTTGGAATGGTTCCGGCAGCGGAGAATCAGCCTCATTTGGAGGCCGCTGCACGAATTGAACGGGAACTGGTTCTGGTGGGGACACGGCAGTCATGAGCATTATGTGAGTGTGTACCGCCATATGTTCGACTATTTTACAATCCGGAGAGGGCTGAACAATCTCCTCTGGTGCTGGAGTCCGGATCTTAGCGTCAAGCTGGGCTCCGCCACGAAATCCCGCTATCCGGGCAACGATGTCGTCGACATTATCGGTTTCGACCGCTATGCCGACCATTATACGGAATCGTCGTATTACGAAGAGTACCGGAATGAGAGGTACGGTAAAGTGTTGGCGCTGACGGAAGCCGGGCAATCGAAAGGGTCGGCAAACTACGATACGACGAACCTGTTGGAAGAAATTCGCCGGTATTATCCGGAGATTGCCTTCTTCATGTTCTGGATGAAGACGGAGACGGACTTCAGCATAGTAGGGAACGGGGACGGCAGGAAGCTTCTCCTGAACCCGCTTGTTTGCAACCGGGAGGACATCGAGGGTTATTCTACATAGACTTGAATCTGATGAATACTGTTGTTCTCATAGCCCTTTACGTTCCACTCTGCATATAGAGGCTGCGTATTCCCGACGGAATCCGCAGCCTTCGCTTTAATTACATATGTCCCTTCTTTTGAAGCGTCCCATTGCCAGACCCATCGCCGCCAACTGTACCGTTGTTCCGGATCTAACCAGACCGCGGTCTGCCACGTATGTTCTTTATCCAGGCTTATATGAATTTGTGTGACAGGATGTTCTCCCGCCCATGCAACTCCGAACACCTGGCGGATCCCTTTTTTTAGTACGGATTGATCTGTGGGTTGCACAATAGCGGAATTTACCTTCATGCTCGTTACTGGTCGGCGACCTAGATTAGGATTCATTTGGTAGATCATATAGTCCAGCTTCTGAAAGGGCCCCTCGAAAGGTTGATCGGAGACGAGCACTCTCCGCAGCCACTTCACGGAGGCCATGCCGTACCACCCCGGAACGATTAACCTCGCCGGGTAACCGTGCTTGAACGGCAGCGGTTTCCCATTCATAAACAACGCTACGAGCGTATCCGGATGCAGGGCTATAGCAAGCGGCAAACTTCTCGAATAATGGAAGGTGCCCTTGATATCCGTACGCTGTCCGAAATCCATTCCTTCAAATATAACCTCGTTCGCGTCGCTTAATAGGTTTGCAGCCGAAAGGATATCCCGTAAGCGGACTCCGGTCCAGACAGCATGACTAACCGCTCCAAGCTCCCACTGCTCGCCGCGTACTTTAGGATGAAAAAAAGCCCGTTTATTGCCGGCGCACTCCATTGTAACCGGCAAAGAGACCATTGACATTCTCATTAAGTCATCATAGTGCAGCCTAACCGGATTACGCACGAGACCTCCAATATCCAGATGCCAATCTTCAGGAGAAAAAGATGGATACGGAAAATGATTACGGATATAGTGCAGGGATTCCGGCGTTAGTTGACTTGAGAGGGCCAGCATGGGAAACTCTTGATTCTCAGGAACGACCGAACGGGGGATACGCCCAGGATTATAGAGCCTCATAGAAAACTCCTCTCCGAGAATAGCCATGATTGTTATTTTTATGAGGACATTGAATAATCCATGATGATCGCGATCCATTACTCCACGAATAACTCCCCCGCCGGGAATCCCTCTACGAACGCCGCCACCTCCGAGCGGATGCGCTGCAGCTCGCCCTCGTCCGAGGCGCCGCGCGTAGCGCGGACGATCCAGGCGGCGATGCGCGCCATGTCCGGCTCTTGCATGCCGAGCGTCGTCACCGCCGGGGTGCCGAGGCGGATGCCGGATGGGTACCAGGGCTTCGTGTCGCCGGGAATGGCGTTCTTGTTCACGACGATGCCGGCCTTCTCCAGCTGCACGGCCAAGTAATGGCCGTCTCGGACAGCGAGCCCGTTCATGGAGTTCACGACGTCGAGCAGGAGCAGGTGGTTCTCCGTGCCGCCGCCCATGAGGACGAACCCCGCTTCGCGCAGCCCTTCCGCCAGCGCCTTCGCGTTCCGCACGACTTGGCCGGCGTAGGCGTGGTACGCGGGGCTCGCCGCTTCCCGCAAGGCGATCGCCATGGCCGCGATCGTGTTCATGTGCGGCCCGCCCTGCAGGCCTGGGAACACGGCGCGGTCGATCGCGGCGCCCAGCTCCCGGCGGCACAGAATGAGGCCGGCCCGCGGGCCGCGCAGGATCTTGTGCGTCGTCGTCGTCACGACGTCGGCATGCGGGAACGGGTGCTCGTGGTAGCCCGTCACGCACAAGCCGCAGATGTGGGCGATGTCGGCGACGAGCAGCGCCCCGGTCTCGCGCGCGATCTCGCCGAGCAGCTGGAAGCGGATTTGCCGCGGATAGGCAGTCGCACCGCAAATGATGAGCTTCGGCTTATGCCGGTGGGCCAGCTCGCGAATCTGCTCGTAATCCAGCTCGTAGTCGGCATTGAGCCGGTACTGAACGGCGTTGTAGATCGAGCCGGTCAAATTGACAGGATGGCCGTGCGTCAAGTGGCCGCCATAGTCGAGCGACAAGCCGAGGAACGTATCCCCGGGCTCGAGGAACGCGTTCAGCACCGCCAAATTCGCGGGTGAACCGCTGAGCGGCTGCACGTTCGCGTGGTAGGCGTCGGGATTCGGCGTGAACAGCTCCAGCGCGCGCCGGATCGCGAGCCGTTCCAGTTCATTCGTGTTGGGCTGCCCCCGATAGTATCGCCCGTTCTTCGTCTCCTCCCGTGTATCGCCGGCCCACAAGTACGGGTATCCTTCCGCGTACTTGTTCGTGTACGAGGTGGCCAGCGCGAGCTGCACCGCCTTCGAGGTGTAATTCTCCGATGGAATCAGGCTCAGCGTGCTCCGCTGACGTCGCCCTTCCGCCGCCAGCAGCCGCCCTACCTCCGCATCGTGCCGCTCCACATAACCGATCCAGCTTTCCATGGCCATCCTCCCGCTTTCAACTGTTGTTGGACAACAAAAAAGAGCGCTCCGATCTGCTCGATCGTGCACTCGCCCAGGCGTACGGCTCTATATGAGATGTGCTCCCCCATGGTTCCCCATGTTCCGCCAGTTACACATCCTTGGTCCACGGGATTATTTTACCAAATATTCAGACTATATTCAACATTCTATCATCTTCCTTGAATCTTTAAGGTTATTTTCATTTTCGTATGTTATTGTGAAGGGTACGATACGTTTCTCTAGCAATAAGCGATATAGAATCATAGGACAAGGGGATACCGATGAGAGGAAAAATGCTGCAGGCGCTAATCGTAGTGTCGGCCATCTCCGGGCTCGTCTGGATGGGCGGTCTGGCTTGGGCGATGAAAGATTACTTCAGCGGAGGGGAACCGGTCGTGCTGACGTCCCCGCAACCATCTGCGACTACGCCTCCCGCACAACCGGTGCAAGCCGCCCCGGTGACATCGCCGGGTGCTAACAATCAGGCATATCGGGTGGTCGGTCTGGGCGACTCGCTTACCCGCGGATTCGGGGACCCGGAAGGCCTAGGGTACGGCGGGAAGCTGGCGAACTTACTTCGGGAGGGCGGCCAAGAGGTCGTATATGACAACCTAGGCGTGAACGGGCAGACGGCACCTCAGCTGGTCAGTTTGCTGCAGCAGCAGGACGTGCAGGCGAAGGTGAAGACAGCCCGGCTCTTGCTCGTAAGCATCGGCGGGAACGATTTATTTCGCGGCGGAGAGACGTTGTCGAATTTGGAATCGACTCGAATCGCGTCGCTGCAGACCGAGTACAACAAGCAGTTGAAGACGATTCTCACCCGGCTGCGCGAGCTGAATCCGGACGCGGCGATCACCCTGATCGGGCTGTACAATCCGTTCATCGAGCTGCAGAATTCCGCCGTGACGAGCAAAATCGTACGAGACTGGAACTACGCGGCAGGCGAGACACTGGCTGCATTTCCGAAAACAATGCTCGTCCCGACGTTCGACTTGTTCCAGTTCCAGAGCAAGGACGTGCTGTATATCGATCAATTCCATCCGAACGCGAACGGATACGAGCTGATGGCGGAGCGCATCGAGGCCGCGCTGGGCGAACAGGGAGGGGCGTAAGTGAGCGAAGTAACATTGGCGGTACACGGGCTACGCAAAACGATCGGCCGCCGCGATATCATCAAGTCCTTGGATTTCGAGCTGCACCGTGGTGAGGTGTTCGGCTTCCTCGGGCCCAACGGGGCGGGCAAGACGACGACGATCCGGATGCTGGTCGGCTTGATGCGGCCTACCGCCGGGACGGTTCAGGTGTGCGGGTACGATGTGCACAAGCAGTTCCCGGAAGCGATGCGCCAGATGGGGTGTATCGTCGAGAATCCGGAGCTGTACCGATACTTGAGCGGGTGGAACAATTTGCTTTATTTTGCCCGGATGATGGATGGAGTCGATGAAGCGCGGGTGAGCGAGGTGGTGGAGCTGGTCGGCCTGACCGCTCGGATTCACGACAAGGTCAAGACGTACTCGCTCGGCATGCGCCAGCGGCTCGGCATCGCGCAGGCGCTGCTTGGCCGGCCGAAGGTGCTCATCCTGGACGAGCCGACGAACGGGCTCGATCCGTCCGGCATCCGCGAAATGCGGGAGTTCATCCGCTTCTTAGCCGCGCAGGAAGGGCTCAGCGTTCTTGTGTCGAGCCACCTCCTAAGCGAGATCCAGCTCATGTGCGATCGCGTAGCCATCATCTCGGGCGGCGAGGTCGTACGGGTTGGAGCGGTGCACAGCTTGCTCTCTTCGCAGGAGAAGCTCTGTTGGCGGCTGCATCCTCTGGAGGAGGGCGTTGCCGTGCTGCGGCGGCTGTGCGGGGAGGAGCATGTGGATGCGGATACCGAGCCAGGAGCGGTATTGACTCCAAGCGATGCCGAACGGATCGGAGTCTGGAATCGCGAGCTGGTGAACGCCGGCGTCACGGTGACGGAGATGTCCCGGCGCGTGCCTACCTTGGAGGACTTGTTCCTCGAGCTGACGGGAGGGCGGGGCATTGATTAATCTAATCTACAACGAGATGGTCAAGCTTGCGGGCAAACGGAAGCTGATCGTCGTCACGCTCATCATCGGCGTCCTAATCGCCGTCTTCACCTACGCGCAGGGCCAGCAGGCGAAGGACAACCTGAGGCGGTACGGCGACGTCGACTGGCGCATCGTGCTGGAGCAGCGGATCAAGAGCTGGGAGAGCCGGTTGAACTCCCCGAGAACGGACGACGACCAGCGTCGCGAGCTGATCGTTCGGATCGCCCAGCAGCGTTATTATTTGAACGCGAATGTGAACCCGGCCGAGCCTGGTGCCGCTACGTTCGTGCGGAACTTCATCGAGAACGGGACGACGCTGCTCCTGCCGCTCATGATGATGGTGATGGCTTCGGACCTCGTCTCCTCCGAGCATAGCGCTGGCACGATGAAGGCGCTGCTCACCCGGCCGGCCCGGCGATGGCGTATCCTGCTCAGCAAATATTGGACGCTTGTGCTTTCCGTCTCTATCATCATCACGATCTTCGGCTTGCTGTCGACGCTCATCTCCGGCTTCGCGTTCGGCTTCGGCGGCTGGAAGGCCCCAGTGTTGACCGGCTTCGCCATGAACGGGGACGTACTCGATACGTCCGGCGTGCATTTGGTGCCGCAATGGCAATACATTTTCATGGAATTCGGTCTCGCCTGGTTCGTGTCCCTCGTAGTGGCGACGCTCTCCTTCATGCTCTCCGTGCTGATCCGTAGTACCGCGGCCGGGATGGGCATCATGCTCGCCTGCCTCATCTCGGGGATGATCCTGAAGAGCATGGTCGCTTCCTGGGAGTCGGCCAAATATTTGTTCAACCTCAATCTCGACTTGATCCCGTATCTGACCGACGCCTCTCCGCCGATTCCGGGCATGACGCTCGGCTTCTCGATGCTCGTGCTGCTCGTCTGGGCGGCGGCCGCGCTGGCCGTGTCATTCTTCACGTTCACCCGGCGGGACGTCGTCTGAGTAGGTTGGGTATCGAATAGCACAAGATGAGAACAAGGCTGCCGCAATGATGATCGGCGGCCTTGTTGCGCTAACACATGGAAAATAAATAAGTTGACCTATCGTAACGTCAATCTAGTAACCTTTTGTAAGGAGTAGTTTGAATAGGAGGATTATTCTAAAGTGGTTGATAACCGTACAGTAATGGAGTCTGGAAGATGTATGGAATGTGGAGCTAAGGAGATAGATGGGTTTTCCTGCTATGAATTATTCGGTTTTCCTCTTGTTTGGGAGCATAATGACCCAGAATTATACGCTTTACATTTTTGGCTTGTTTCGTGTTATATGATCCAACATCCTTCCAATTATACAGAAGAGGGATACCAATTAACGGTTCAATTATTTACTGAGGCTTATGACAATGCTTGGGATTCCGCGTATATCCTTAAAAGAAATCGAGAGTTAGTAAACCATGTTGGTAAAATAACGAACCCGCTTCCAAACAAAGAAAGAAATCGCAAGCCCAAATTTTGGTCAATGACAATTGAAGATCTATACTTGGGTGGTGAAAAAAACGCCATCTCCAACATAATCAAATGGAAAGAACAGATAAGAAGTGAGCTAGAGTAGAGGGAACGATAGTTACATTTACACAATTTTCATCGGGCGTCGAGGAAAACTATAGAAGGATTTAGGAGATTCGAATGGAATAAATAGGAGACTGTTGATTACAGAGGAGGGTTCCGATTGATGAAGGGCAGCCGAGCGTTGTTAATGGTTTTTGTTGTGGGCATGATGGCTATGGTGTTAGTGTTATCCCCTATCGGCAGGGTCAGCGCAAACGATGATTGCGGGTGCGGCCAAGTGGTAGGTGCCGAGAAGAACAAGATTGTGGCGGACCTGTTGAAGAGCGATGCTTTCAAAGCGAAGAAGCAAGAATTGCTGAAGCAGGGTTACAAGTGGAACGGGGTAGACGGTGCGGAAGTAGATAAGAATGGGAACAACGAAATCTTGATTGCCATTCCTTTGTTGAATGCGGACCGCGAAGAAGTTTTCTTGATTTATGTTTATGGGCAATTTTATGTCGTGGCAAAGCCTAATTGAGATGCAGTCCTTATCTTCGTAAAAACAATTGTAAGTAACGAACCCAAAATGAGCCCATTCCAGTTTTGCCTGGATGGGCTCGTTATTTTTGCGTCTTTTTAGCTAGGGACGTCGTCAGAGTCGAGCGGTGGCTCCGGCAGTACGGGCAGGCGCAGCTCATTGGCAGCCCGGCGGCAAGTGAATATGATCACGATCTGGGCCAGCAAACCCGAGAAAGTGAGCAGAAGGGGGAGCAACACGTTTACGTTCTCCGTCCCATTAAGGGTGAACGGCATGTAGAGCAGAGCTGCGGCCGAAACGAATCCATAGGCTAACCGGCGATTTTCGATCGCGTGGGCAAAATGTCTTCTCTGAACGTCCCGAGCGTGCTGCAGCATCTCGGTTAGCAGCTGGTGAACCATGATCCAAGTGAGCAGCATCACCAGAGCGCCGTAAAGGAGCATTGGAACGGTAGGAATCGCAGGTTGGCCAGTTATGGCAACGGGTTCTCCTAATACGGGTACGATCTCTTGCAGGGAGAGGATCAGGAGCAGCCATGCCCAGACCAGGCCTTTGCCATAGCCCGACCGGAAACGGGCCAACTGTTTGATCGCACTGATAATGAGCGCATAGCCGATGAAATCGACCAAGATATCGAAATACTGAATGCGGATATCCAATAATACAAGGACAAGTCCCCACGAATAGCGGAGAAAAGCTGGCGTCATTGCGATTCCTCCTTCCGCAGGCGGACATATCGGGCCAAGTCTTCCTCGTACAGTTGCGGTTGAATGTTCACGAACTGCGCGGCGGCGAACGAATCGGTGCCTGCTTCCTTGTAAGCGATCATAAGGTTGTATGCATCATATCGGCGCGCGTCACTCGGAGGCAACCGGAACTGATACCGCATCTCGAATCGTTCGTCCTTGGCCAGCGTGATCGGGAACAGTCCGGGGGTCGAGGCATTCCGGCCTTCGACCTCGATTTCCAGGGCGTCTGAGATTCGTTCCGGAAAGCTGGATTGGAACGAGACCAGGGTCAAGTCGCGTGCGGCTAGGGAAGCGGAATAGCCGGATCCATCGGAGGAGCCGCCGGAACCTTGCATTTGTAAAGGGTAATCGTTCCGTTGATCGGATAAGGGATGAACAAGGATCGTCCCAATCGGAACCGTATCGATCAAGCCGTGATTGTAGAAGACCGTCATCTGGTTCGCCGTTATGCTGGCGGTTTGCGAATTGCCAGTAGTCTTGACCACAGTGGCGATCGCTTCGTTCAGCTGCAGCCGTCCTCGTTCCGCTCGTTGCTCAACATGCATGACATTGAGCAACGTATTGTCAGGCAGCATGATCTGAGCCGGCTTTTGATTCATGTCCTTATTCGAGAGATAATAGAAGCTGATTCGCTCCAGCGACGACGCCCGAATTTCATAATAATGCCTCAAGAACAGAGGCTTCTCCAGCTCCTGCGCGTGATAATACCACAAGTTGCCTACCCATGAGGTGACTAATGCTACCCCGAACACGCCGATCACGATCTTCTTCATCCGGCACCGCCCTTCTAGTCCATCCAATCGTTGGCGAAAACACACATATATAGTAAACGTCAGCCGCGGCTATTAGTTGCGGGTAACGACAAATAAGACTGTTAGGACGAGACATTCACCCGGCGGTCTATTTTCTATTTTCGCGCCCGGACCCGGTCTATCGGGACCCTGCAAAAATTGTGAGCCCGAATAATTTTGTTGCTTGCCGTGAAAGCGTTTCGCTTTTATGCTGAATTCACATACGGACGGCCGCCGTAAATCGCAATACCGCGTGAAAGGCAAAGGGGAAAACGATGAATACGAATGTCAGACCGATGAAGCTAAAGCATCAGCGAAGGCGCGACAACATGCAGCTCTACCTGATCATGCTGCCCGTCCTGTTGCATATATTCATTTTTTCTTACATTCCGATGTACGGCATCGTGATCGCCTTCCAGAATTATTTCCCGGGCAAGCCGTTTCTCGCCTTCGACGGGAGCACCGATTGGGTCGGGCTCCAGCATTTTATCGACTTCGTGAACGGTCCGTATTTCGGGAGGCTTGTGCGCAATACGTTTATCCTCAGCTTTTATTACTTTATTTTCGGGTTTTGGGTGCCGATCTTGTTCGCCTTGCTGCTGAACGAGTTGAGGGGCGGCTTGTTCAAACGGTTCGTCCAGACGTCCAGCTACTTGCCTCACTTTATCTCGAACGTGGTCGTGGCGGGGATGGTTCTGTCGTTTATCGACCCGGACGGTCTCGTCAACGTGTTCATCAAGGGGTTCGGAGGCGAGGCGATCTCCTTCCATACGGAGCCGCGCTATTTCTCCACCATCTACACGATTACGACGATTTGGAAGTCGTTCGGGTGGAGCAGCATTTTGTACTTGTCGGCCATGTCGTCGATCGACCCGTCCCTGTATGAAGCCGCCAAGATGGACGGGGCGGGCCGGTTCAGGCAAATGCTGCACATCACGCTGCCTTCGATTCGTCCTACGATCTTCATCCTGCTGATCTTCGCGATCGGCAACCTGTTCTCGGCGAACACCGAATTCATCATGCTCATCTACAACCCGTCCTTGTACGAAACGGCCGATGTCATCGGCACGTTCCTATACCGCGACGGACTGTTGAACGGCAATTTCAGCGCGGGCGCCGCCGTCGGGCTGCTGACTGCCGTGATTAACTTTACACTGCTGTTCGGGGCTAACGCGCTTAGCCGCAAGTACACCGAACACGCTCTATGGTAAGGAGGCCGGAGCTATGATACCCGCACTGCAGTCTAACCGGCGAACCGGCAAACCAATTCGCCAAGGCTCGCGCACGGCTGACGTGATCTTCGTCCTGGCGGCCCTGCTCATCTGTCTCGCGACCTTGTATCCGTTCTACTTCGTCGTCATCATGTCGATCAGCTCTCCGATGGAGGCGGCGGCCATGAACGTGTTTTGGTATCCCAAAGGCTTTTATCTGGGGTCGTATGAACTCATCGTAGGCGATGCGAAAATGTGGCGCGCTTACATGAACACGATCATCTATGTCACGTGCGGAACCGTGCTGAATTGCCTGATGGCGGTATTGGGCGCTTATCCGCTCACGGTGCGGAATTTGGCCGGGCGCAAATGGGTGGTCCGCTATCTGCTTATCCCGATGTATTTCGGAGGCGGCCTCATTCCCTCTTATTTGCTGATCAACAAGCTCGGCCTGTACAATTCGATGGGGGCGATCATCATCCCCGGGGCGGTGGGCATCTGGAATATTATTCTCGTCCGGACTTACTTCTCGACCATTCCGGAATCGCTCAAGGAATCGGCGTTCGTGGACGGCGCCTCGCATTTGCAGCTACTTTTCAAAATCATGGTACCGCTCTCAAAGCCAATTATGGCCGTGATCGCCATCTATACGATCGTCGGCATCTGGAACAGCTGGTTCGACGCGCTCGTCTACTTGCCGAACGAGAAGCTGCATCCGCTGCAGATGTATCTGTACCGCGTCGTCGTGCAGCAAACCGTCGATCTCAAAATGCTGTCGATGCAAGACGCTCAGGAAGCAGCCGCCAGCATGCTCTCTAACATTCAACTGAAGTATTCGATCATCGTCTTTACGACGCTGCCGGTACTGTTTACGTATCCCTTTTTCCAAAAATATTTCGTCAAAGGCGCTTTGCTCGGCTCTCTGAAAGAATAGCCTGCCGGCGCTTACAGAGGAGGATTTCCCAATGTTACCAATGAAAAAATGGAGCGCGGTGACGCTTGCCGCCGCATTGACCGTATCGCTCGCCGCCTGCAGCGACAAAAAACCGGAGTCGGACCCAAGCGCGAGCCCAACCGCCGCTAAGGACAAGGCGAAGCTGAGCTTGCTCGGGCCGGCCGGCACGAATAAGTATATCAAGTTCGACGATCGCGAGAATTACCCGGTCTGGAAACAAATCCAATCGATGCTGGACGAAGCGGGCTTGCAGCCCGAGTACGAGCTGGTGCCGAGCGAGCAGTACAATGTCGTGATCAAGACGAGGATGGCGTCCGGGAGCAAGCTGCCGGATATCGTCAACGTGTCCGCGCTTGACAATACGACGCTGCTGAACCTGGCCAAGCAAGGGGTCATCCTCGATCTGAACGCCCTGATCGACAAGTACGACAACGGCAATATCAAGAAAATGTACAACGAGGCGTTCCCGTTCGCGAAGAAATCGACGACGTCCCCGGACGGCAAAATGTACTGGTTCAGCAACCTGCATATCAAAACGTACAAAGAGAAGGAGCTGGCGCCCGTCGCTCTCACGATCAACATCCGGAAGGATTGGCTGGATAAGCTGAACTTGCCGGTGCCGACGACGGCGAAGGAATATCTGGATACGCTCAAGGCGTTCCGCGACCGGGATGCGAATGGTAACGGCCAGCAGGATGAGGTGCTCGTCTACGATCCCTCGAATTTCTCAGGTGCAATCGCTCAGTGGTTCGGCCTCGGAACCGACATCACGGCGGTGGACGTGGAGAATAAGAAGGTGGTCTCCCCCTGGTACCAGGAAGGCGTAAAAGCTTATTTCACCTACATCCAACAGTTGGTTAAGGCGGGTGTGCTCGACACGAGCCTCATCGGCGCCAAGGCCGAGCAAATCCAGCAAAAGATCACGGAGAATAAAGTCGGTTCCATCCAGGAATACAATCTCGGCATGGGCCATGAGGCGACGATCAAGGGAGGGGGCGAATTGTTGCCGCTCATGCCGCTCAAGGCGGTCGAGGGGATCACGCCGGCCGCGCAGCTGGAGCCTCCTCATCTCGTGTGGCAGAAATACGCGATTACGAAGGACGCCAAAGATCCGGCTGCCGCAATCCGCTTCTTCGACATGATCTATTCCGATAAATACGCCGACCTGCTATACTGGGGCATCGAAGGGTTGACGTACCAAAAGGACGCAAGTGGCACGAAGCTGTTTATCAATCAAGGCAAAGACGAGGACAATGCCAAATCGGGCAAGGTCGCGGGCCGGCAGCTGTTCGGCGATACCGTGTTCCCGCGCGTGCAGAAGGCCAACCTTGAGTTCGAGCTGAACCAGGTCCCCAAGTACAAGGCCGAGCATGAGCTGAAAGTGATGAATTACAAGCCGTATTTCGTCAATATGAACCAAAATTATTTGGCCATCCCGGATGACAAGCAGCTCGAGAACAAGACGAAAATTTTGACGAACTTGACGACCTACTCAACCGAGCTCGCAACGAAGCTGGCGCTGGGGCAAAAGTCGCTCGACGCCTGGGACACGTACATCGCTGATTTGAAGAAGATGGGCCTCGATCAGCTCCTCGAGATCGATCAGCAGCTGCACGACCGGTACAACAGCGTCAAATAAGCTTGAAACGGAGGTATGAGCGATGCCCGGATACCGTTACAGCGGCAGCCTGTTCCGGAAAACGTTTCTGTCGTATACCGCGATCCTGATTATCCCGATTCTCATCTTCTGTGCGATCAATCTGGCCAAGAACATGTCGGAGGAACAGCGGGAAATGCACGGGAAGCACGAAGCGGACGCCCGCCGGATCGCGGAAGCGGCCGACAATAAGCTGAAGGAGCTCAAGCGCATCGGGGAAGTATTCGCCGATGAAGCTTGGGTCAAGAAGCTGATGCTGGAGGCAAACGTATACGAAGGCGAATTCGATCTTTTGAAGGATCTCGAGATGCGCAAAGATCTCTTGAATGCCGCCACCGGGCCGGGCATCCTCTCCTTCGCGGCCATCCTGTATCCAGGCAAGTCGCGAGTCGTTTCCCCTTGGGGGAACTTCGACGACGATTACTTTTTCGACGCCGTCGCTTCCCTCACCCCTGGCTCGCGTGACGCGTTGTTCGCGGAAGCGGTGGAATATCAGATCTTCAAGGTGATGCCGCAGGTGGAGATCCAGGTATGGGACCAGCCGAGAAGCGTCATCCCCGTGCTGCAAAGCCTGGAGCTGGTGAACCGCCCGCGGGCCGTGCTCGCGCTGTTCATCGACAGCTCGTATCTGGCTTCCTACCTCCGGCAATACGTCGGCGGGACGGGGCCGGCGGAGTTGGCCGTGACCGACCACGGATCGGCCGTGTTCGCGAGCGGACCGGTTCTCGGTCAGCGGGAAGCGGAGACGTTCGTCCACACCTCCCAGGTCAGCGAATGGAAGTATGTGCTGACGTACGCCAACGAGCGTGTGATCGACATTCACAGCATGCTGGCCTCGCTGATCGCCGCCCTTGTCTCTATCGTCGTCGGCACGGTGTCGGCGTACATGTTCGCCAAGGTGAGCTACCGGCCGCTCGGTGTCCTGCTGGGCAAGCTGGCCAGCGTCGTCAAGGTCGACCCGGCTCGCGACGGAGCCGGCCGCCTCTCGGAATACAGGCTCATCGAGAAATCGATCGACCGGCTGTTGAGCGAGAACGAGTCGCTGCAGCACACGCTGACCGAGTACAAGAGCACGGCCCGCTTCAATATGCTGCTGCGTTTGTTGAAAGGTTATTTTCAAGACGAGCACCAGACGACCCGGATGAACGAGTTGGGCCTTCGTTATACGGACGAGATGCACTACTGCACGCTGTTGATCGACTTCCATGCCGTGTACGTTGGGTTGGACCGGGAAACGATCAAGAAAATCGAAATTATCACCTTTATGGTCGCGGAAAAGACAATGGGCCGCCGGCAGCTGGATTACCAGTTGTTCGAGGTGACGAATGTGGAGAAGGCGGTCATCGTCTCGTCCGGGCAGCCGTTCGGCGACGAGCGTGTCATGTCGGCTATCGCGGAAGAGATGATGGAGGAAATTCGGCAGAGCTGCGGCATCCGGCCCGAGGTGCTGTGCGGGACGATCGAGCGGGGGCTGCTGGGCATCAGCAAATCGTACTATACGGCCAGCCAGCGCCTCCATCATCTGCTGTTCTCCAAGCGCCATCCTCAGGATGTCGAGGAAGGCTCGCCTTCGCTCGAGTACTATTACCCGACAGATTGGGAAGTGCAGCTGATCAACAACCTGAAGATCGGCAATCTGGATACGTGGGTTCAAATCGTCGACGAGATCCGGGCGGAGAACGTGCGCCGCGAGCTCTCCGGCAGCGGAGTCGCAAAGCTGGTGTCCTCCCTTATGGAGACGATGCTGCGCGTGCTTCACGAGCTGAATATCGACGCGGACTTGTATGCGAAGCAGTTCGCCAGCAAGTCGAGGGAGGGCAATGCCGACGAGCTGTGGGGGTATGTGTACGAGGTGGGTACCTTGATCTGCGAGCGGGTGCGCTACGCCAACACCTCGACCGAGATGGAGCTGGGCAGCCGCCTGCTGCAATATATTAACCAGCATTATACGAGTCCGGATATGTCGCTCAAGAAGCTGGCGGAATTGTTCCACATGTCGGTATCGGGCGTGTCCAAGACGTTCAAGGAAGTGACCGGGATCAACTTTTACGATTATTTGTGCCGGCTGCGAATGGAACGGGCCAAGGAGCTGCTGCGCGAGCGAAAAAGCGAGGTCGCGCAAATCGCCCAGCTGGTCGGCTACGAGCACGCGTACTCGTTCAAGCGCGCTTTCGTCCGGTACGTGGGCATCAAGCCGGACGAGTACATGCAGTTGTCGGGTTAGAGTAAAAAGCCGTTCGACGGGAAATCCGCCGGACGGCTCGACATAATAGTATAATTTACAAAAATTTGACCCAGTCATGGCCTTCCGGAAACTGCCGGTTTAAAGAAGCTTTCAGCCATGCTTTTTCTTGTTGCAGAAGGGACGGCAGCATGGTTTGGAAATCTTTATAATCCTTCTCCCGTACTTTCGAACCGCCTGCTTTATGGAGGAGTTGGATTTCGGGTCTCAAATAAGGGATGCCATCAGCAGTTTGCAAAATAATATCAGCCAGTGGCCTTCTAATGGATTTATCTCTCTTATAAGTCCAACAATCTCCTTCGGTATCGATGATCATGAGTTGAAATGCCCAAGGCGCCCCGTCGCTCTTACTAACCCATACATCATTTGTCGAGCTCAAATACTCTCCATCTTCCCAAAGACTAAGCTTGCCATTCTCAGCCCTGTATAACATCCAATGACGATTTAAATACTGATACGCGATTAATTGCTCTTCCCGAGTAATAATAACATCAATATCACTATGCTCCCTAGTTTGTTTACGCAGATGCAAGTCTAATGCCCAACCCCCGGCAATACACCAACGTATCGGAATGACAGAAAAAATTTTATTTATTTCCGACACAGATAGTGGCATCCAATTCGTTATATCCGTCCTCAAACCCATCCCTCCAAATCATGTTAGATTTTCAGCTAACTTCGCCATCCAATGCGATGGCCGTCCGGGTCGGTAAAGACTGTGAATTCCTTGCTTTCGCTCCCTGTACCCCGGTGGGTCAGCAGACCGCATACTGTCAAATGATGCTGCGCCACAGACGCATCTCTCACCGTCAGATTGAACAGGGGTTCGGTAGTCCTATGCAATGGTTTCGGATGATTAAGGAGGAGCTTGGCTTCAATACCAGGATCGCAGCCCTTAAACACGCTTTGCGAATGCAGGCCTTCGGTGGAAGGGTAATGAGCCAGAGATTTACTTGCGATCAGTATGTTATGGCCGTCCAACGTCCGATAGACGAAGTGATACATGCCTATCGGTGTTTTCTCGAGCGTCATCGGCATTTCACAGCCAAGAGACCGGACTGTATCATAAGAGGATCGGATATCGGAGCTCACCAGCATGTATCGGGGGCGCTCCAGACTGCATCGAAGATCGTGAAGCACGATGCGCGGCCCTTCCGGTAATCGGAACACATAAAACGCGCTGTCGAAAGACCCTGACATGATCGGTACATCAAACAAGCGGCTATAGAAGTGAATGGATTGCTTCAAATCGTGACAAAACACAAATACGGCTTCCACTTCATATTGCGTTTCGCCGTTTGGATCTAGCACAGGCGGTTCGTCCGATACGTGAAACGCATGGAAGGGATTGAGTTCGACAATCTCCGGCTCCATCTTCCCTTCAACGATGTCCATTTGTTGCAAGACAGCCTCCATCTGCTCGATCGCGGTTAATTCATCCTTCTTCGCCTGCTGAAGTAGGTGAGCAGCGGTGTCGGCCTGAACCGGGTCTTTCGGTGTGCCGCCTGCAGGGTATGGAAACATGATGCGCAACTTATCAAAACTGGCTACCACCGCTTCATATCTTCCTGCGATTTCCGTGACTATTCCCGCAAGCCAAGCGTCTCCTTCTAAGATTCGAGAATCTCCCCATTCCCGGAAAAACCGGCCCGCCGCGGAGCGCCCGTCACCTACGACGAGGAGGTTAGCCGCATTGCCGAGTTCGTCCGTTGTCCGCTGAAGAAATGTGTTAATCCAGGCATCGTAAGCCTCTAAACCGTTGACATAGGCGGGTTTGAATGTTTCTTCCGATCCTCTTGCATGCATAACGACTCTCTTCATCAGCCGCCTAATCGCAACTTTCGCATCAATCTCGAATGCCCCATCGATCGCGATAACATATAGATGAGCCGACTTACCGCGGCCCAGCCTCGCGTAATCCAGCATATGATGACCTTTGCCGTCAGCCGCGTATAATTTCTGATTCCGATCCTCATACCCGTAAACCAAGGCAAATTCTCGTTCGAACACGTCAAACACTATGGCAGGATAACCCCGGTCTACGGTTTGCCGAATCATGTACAGTGCGCGCTCATGGAAATCCATCAATTTTTGCGCGTATTCCGGATCATGAACGGCCCTTCCGGGGTTGAGGTTGAATCCATAAACGTCTAAATACGAAGAATGAAATCCTAAATTCGCAAGGCCGTTTGTAAAAAACGTATCCCAATCAAACATACCCGGTCCCGAAATGTCGATGTTGTTTGCCTTGACATTAATCTGGAATGCGGCACCGAACAGAGCGGTTACTTCCGTCAGTGTGAAAGGTTTGCCTGCGTACTGAAGTAAATGATACGTACAGTGAACGAACGATTGCATCCAGTTCCATTGTCTGATATCCGCCTTTTGAAACTGTGGCGGTTTGAGCTTAGCTTGTCGCATACTCGGCTCCTTCTTAGCTTTATTCACCGCAAGAGAGGTTTCGCGGTTAAGCTCTTTCATGAGCTTCTGCCGGGAACGAGACAGGGACATGTATACATTCGCCGTTGTGGTTTCCAGAAGATCGGCGATTTCCTTGGCCGACAGCTGCTGATAAAAATGCGCTTCGAAGATGGCGCGTTCCTTCCTGCTCAGATACGAAAGACAAGACTGAATCATCGCAATAAGGTCGTTGTACAGCATTTTTTGCTCAGGGTCAGCGTACACTTGCGCCGCGAGAATGTCAGGCTTCGCCAAATGATTCAGCAAGCTGTCCAGACCGTCTGCTTGCGAACGCGCCGATGCTTGCCGTTCCGATGCCAGGTCGGAAAAGTTTCGTTCCATTTTGCGATAGATCAGGTTGACCTTGTTCAGTGCCTGATTACGAACGATCCGTTGCAACCATGGGAGAAAGCTGCTGATGTCGACCAGCTTTCCAAGGTGAACGAATGCTCGTATGAGCGCCTCCTGCACGACATCCTCGGCAATATGGTGATCGGTCATAATAGACTTGGCCCAGCCAAGCGCCCTTGAGCGATGCCGCTGTACCAGCTCCGTAAACGCCGCTTCGTCGCCCTCCCGGGCTCTTGTCACCAGCAAATGTTCGTCCATTGAATGTACTTCATTTCCATGTCCGTTCAATTGTCGTTGTCCTCTCATTATCGGCTATATTACTAAGACCGGGTACTTTCGCTGAATCTAACAAATGAAAATTTCCGAAAAATAAAATCCGCCGGCAAGTAATTGTCAGCGGATCATTTACATCATCGTTACTTAACTGGAACACACACATCAACAGCGCGCGGGGATAGACCGGCGATTGTTTGGATCGGGCTAATCTCGCGCCCGGAACGCCTTCCACTCCGCGAGATGGAACTCGAGGGTGTCGATGAGCGCTTCTACGTCGCGCATGAGCCGTGCCTGCGCCGAGGCTTCCATGTCGGCGTAGGCGCCCAGCAGCTCCGGCTTCAGCGGGCTGCGCGGGGGCAGCTGCGAGAGCAGCTCGCGCACTTCGGCGGCGAGCTCGTCCGCGAGCCTGGCTGCGCCTGGCACGGCCGAGCCGCTCTGCGCGGCGGCGGTGCTCGCGCCGGCTTGGCCCGCGCCGCCCGCCGCCGGGCTTGCCGCCGTCGCGCCCGCGCCGCCCGCCGCCGGGCTTGCCGCCGTCGCGCCCGCGCCGCCCGCCGCCGGGCTTGCCGCTGCCTCGCCGGCTGCACCGCCCGCTCCGGCAGCCTCCACCGCCGGCTTGTCCGCCTTGGCCGCCGCCTTGGCCCCCGCTTTCGGCTTGATCTCCTTTTCCCGCTCCGCCTTGTTCTGCTTGTACGTATACCAAGTCTCCAGCAGGTCGCGTCCCGTCTTCAGCAGCAGCTTGCCCTTCGTATTGTCCGAGATGTCCGTCGCCTTGAACAGGTTCGCCAGCTTCTTGGCGTCGCTGACCGGCATCTCGTCCCGGGCGATGATTAGCGCGAGCGGGTCCCGATGTTCGATGGCGAGATCCTTGAGCGGCAGCAACTGCTCCTCGGTCAGCTTGTCCTTGCGAATCTCCGATCCGCTCACGATGAGCTTACGTACGGCCTGGCCGAATTTGAGCAGCTCGACCTTGTTCTTGATGAATGCCTCCGGCTTGCCTAGCTTGCTTGAGAGGAACTTGACCGAGCTGCTGAATTTCGGATCGTGCAGCAGCTTGTGGAACGCCTCCGCCTCTTCGATCGGGGAGAACCCCTCACGGGTCAAGTTCTCGGCGATCTGCTCCAGATAGATCTCCATATCGTCAGTCGCTTGGGAGATAATACAAGGGATCGTGGGCCGGTTTAGCGTGGAGACGGCTTTAAATCGCCGGTTGCCGTATATAATTTTGTAACGTCCGTTGGAAGTCGCTCTGACTTTGATCGGAGACAGCAGACCCAGCTCGGCGATGCTGTTCATCAGCTCTTGCAGCGCCGTCTCATCGAATTGATAACGGGGCTGGTCCGTATCCTCGTCAATCAACCCGATCGGCAGTTCGATAATGTTCATGGCAGATTCTCCTAGTTTTTCGATATGTCTATTATAGTACACATAGAGAGGAAGGAGCACCGCTTTTGCCGAATTATTTCAGAAGAGACGCCAGAGGAGGTTGAAGGTGAATGGAACAGGGAGCAAGAGAACCGCTCCAGATGCGGAGGCTGTCCGAGCTGGAGGAAACGGCGCTCAAGGAGGCTGCGCGGGTTTTTGTGGAAGGCTTTTACCAACATCTGAAAATGTTCTCTTCCGATAAAGAAGCCTTGATCCGGGCGTTCGAGCATGCGCTAGTGCCCGAGCAGTTTTTCGTCGCGATGGAGGATGGCCGGATTGTGGGCATTACGGCGTTCTCGACGAACAGGAAACGGTCCATTCGCATTCGAAAGCCACTGCTGCAAACCGCCTTCGGCCGATTCCGCGGATGGCTGATCTTCTCATTCTTAAGCCAAGAGCTGGAGCGGCCGCTCTCGATCTCGGACCATCAATGCTACATCGAGTCGGTGGCGACGGCTCCGGAGGCACGGGGGAAGGGCATTGCCTACGCTTTGCAGACGTACATCCTCGAAACTTTGCCCTATACGGAATTTATCCTGGAAGTGGTGGACACGAATGCAACCGCGATTCGCCTCTATGAACGGCTGGGCTACCGGGTATTCGACAAGCGCAAGCAGCGTCTGTTCCGCCGGCAAGCCGGGTTCAATGAAAGGTGGTATATGAAGTTGTCGCGCGTGTGACTAAGCCTTCAGCCACTACTGTCACGTGCACGCACTTACAGCTGCTCGAGCCACGGGCTGCTTCTTGATCGGCCGTTCCAGCGAGTGGTGTTGGTTGCAGAATTCGGATACAATCATGATGCAGGGACTATGACCAGGGAACCTGCATGAATTCTATACTTATAGGGGCGTTCGTTTTGAAAAAAAATAAGTTCCAGCTAAAAAGAGAAGCTACTTATCGAAAGCTCATCGAGGCGGCGGATAAGTGTTTTTTGGAGAAAGGATTCGCGGCTACGACGATTGGGGATATCGTCGGGCTAACCGGGCAAACGAATGGGGCTTTTTACGGTCACTTCGAGAGCAAGGAACAGCTATTCCTTCATATACTGGAGTATCGTCAGCAATTAAGCACCGGCTGGACGGAAACGCCGAAACAGTATCGTCCCGAAACGACGACGCTTGAAGAAGTCATCACGATAAGTGTCATGAGGCTGCAAGACATGCTGAAAGGAAATGAAAACTTCCAAAACTGGATTCTCGTATTGGTTGATTTCTACTTGCAAACCAAACAAAATCCGGAAATGCGCAGCATTCTTGAAAAGAAGTACCTGGAATGGGTTGCCGGGATCGAAAGCTTCATAGATGCGTTAAAAGAACAAGGATGGGTATCTCAAGATAAAGACAGCCATCAACTCGCCAAGCAAATTCTTGCGTATAACGACGGCATTTCCATGAATTCGGTCCTGTTCGGAGGCCCCGATGCGCAATCCTATATTCAAGGATTGGTCAAGTTGCTGTCATAGCCCGAAAACATCTATCATCGAGTTGACCTCAAACTAGTAGAGGCTATCCCTTTCAAATCTGGGGTTGTTAGTCTTGTTTACCAGGGGTAAAGCTCAGAAGGCTAACGCAAAAACAGCAGCATTAAAAAAAGGATGAGCAAGATTCACGTTTCGTAACCGGTGGATCTTGCTCATCCTTTTTACGCGCGTTTGGTTGGCAGGATGGATAAAAATGTTTGTAACTTATATTCTACCGGCACATGGTAAGATAGAAGCGGAAGTGATTCACCGGTTCTATTCTCTGAAGTAAACTTATCATTAAAACGAAACTTTCCCTTCCCTAGGCTAGGCATCAAGCCGACAATCAGTTCATGGGATTCCATGAGGGAGGAGTTGTAACAGATGGAGCGGAAATTGCCGTTATTCATCGTGACAGGTGCGAGCGGTGTAGGCAAAACGACCGTGATGCGCGAGCTAAGGGGGCTCCTGCCGGAGTTTGACGTGTTAAGTACCGATCTGGATTTGTTCGGCTCCACGGGTAAGCTGCTGGACTATCCGAGTCGATTCAACATTTTGCTAAATGTGGCTCGTTTTGTTGCCCTGTCAGGTAGAGGGACGATCATATGCGGTACGCTGATGCCGTGGGATGCCGAGAAATGCGATGCTTATTCCCATTTTAGCGAGATGGTGTTCATTAATTTGCACTGCGACGACGCGACCCGGAATCATCGGCTTCGCAATCGGGAGGATCGAGCCACCTGGACGGATGAAATGCTTCGTTCCCATGAGGAGTTCGCCCGATGGCTGCTGGCCAATGCAGCGACTGCCTATAATCCTCCGATGCCAACTATTGACACTACGGCCGCTCCGCCATCCGAAGTAGGAGAGCAGATCAAGCGCTACGTCCTGCAGAAATGGAATGAACGGAAGGGGAGCCTATGACCCGCTTCTTTCACAGAGAGATCACCGATTGGACTTCTTGGGGAGCCGTCTATCAATCGTTGCCGGATTTTCAGGAGCTGATCGAAGAAATATTCAAGCGAGAGCAATTAAGAGAGTACGAGCCTTTTTCCCTGCTGACGCCCGGCACGAATGCCGTTTTTCGAGCAGGGGGCTATGTGATCAAGCTCTTCGCACCCGTAGAATCCGGAGCCCAAACCGATAAGGACTATGAAGCGGAGCTGCAATCCATGCAGAGAGCGATCCGACTGGGCGTTCGAACACCTCGGGTAGTGGCCGCTTCCTATATTCAGGACAAATATAGATTCCGCTATCTGATCATGGACTATATCGAGGGTCAGGCGGCGGGCGGTGCTCTTCGATCCTATACATCGGCGCAGAAAAAGAGGTTCGTTCAGGTCCTGTTGCAAAATTTGGACAAGTTGAACGGCAAGCCGCAAGGAAACGCGAAGCAAAGCTTCGTTCAGGAGAGAGTTGCCCGTAACCCGCGATGGAATCGATACCCAAGCACGATCCGGTCCGAAATCATAGATCTCGTTCAGCGGCATGAGTGGTCGGAGAACGTTTACGTGCATGGGGATCTGACGGCAGATAATTTGATCATCGACCCCCAGGGCGTGTTGCATATCATCGATTTTGCAGACAGCCAGCTCGCCCCTGCGGAGTATGAATATCCACCGATCCTATTTGATTTATTCGATTGTGACCGCGAGCTGATCCAGGAGTTCCGCTTGACCTTGGAGTTGGATGAGGACACGTTTCTCGAGAAGGTGTTTATGGGTACGATTCTGCATGAGTTTGGAGCTTCTTTCGTACATTCACTCTACGAGAAGTTGGCCGGGAAGCCGGTCAGTCGGCTGAAGGAGATCACAGAGCTCAAGCGCCTCATGCGCACGGGACTACTGAATTGACGGGAGACACCACGATGTTGAACTTGCGAAGAGCGGATCGGGGGGATCATGCGTTTCTGGTTCGCATCGATTTGAAGACTGACGGCTACACCGTTTCGGAGCAGCATAATAGGACGGAACGAGAAATCGAGGAACATAGCGGCAAAACTACGGAAGAAACGAATCCGCATGTCATCGAGTTGAACGAGAAGCTGGGCTATCGGACGGTTCGACGGGGGCCCATTTGGGACGATGTGATCCGGGTCAGCTTGATCAAGCCGCTTCCACATCTTCAGGAGGAACAAAAGGAGTATCCAAATGACTAACATGCTTCGCATGGCCCTACTCATAGCCATGTTCGGGCTGGCGAGCTGCGGAAGGGGCACAGCGGACCAGACCAATGGAGGGACGCCGGTCCCGACGGCCCACATCCCTACGCCAACAGCTTCGTCAGCTCCTACATATATGCCGATTCCGGTTCCATCAGCTCCGGAGGCTGGTCTCGATAAAGCGGACACCTCCGTTAGGGCCGTCGGCAAGCATCCCGAAGGGCGGCTGCTCGTCAAACCCGTCAGCCATGCCCGCGTCGCACCCTTGGGAGCTCCAAGCTGCTATGGCCTCGAGACGGACCTCCGCTGGGCGGGTGACTATGAGGCGGTGTGGGAATCCAAGGCGACCGGAATGTCTACCCACATCCTGACGTTCCCGGTGGATTTCGAAATCGTGCAGCCGGGGGATGCTCCAGTGACGATGCAGAAATTCACAATGGAGGGGACGGACATTTACTACTATGTCCCCCGGTATACCGACTGCCATGGGCTCGAAACGTACTTTTTCGGAGTCGGCGACGGCAAAGCGTTCCCCATCCCGCTCGAGCTCAAGCCGGATCTTGTCTGGAAAAACATAAGCCAACTGCCGAAGCAGTCCCTGCGGATCGCCGACGGGGAGCTGATCCTGACCGGGGGGTACGGGGCGGGGCAAGATTTCATCGATGTGTATCACTTCCGATACGATCCGAAGAAAGCGACGTTGGTATTGAAGCTTACCGAACAAGTGAAGCCGAACGAAATTGTGTATGATTAATTTTTGGATTGAATGGGAAGATCACATTTGATTCATTTTTTCGGATATCCCATCGCGTATGTACATGATGTCCTGAGATCAAAATTGGAGTACTGAGAATTCAGAGGATCCACTATGTCGTCACGGAGTTAAAATAGATCAGACAACGCGAGCAAACCAGAGGGTATTACCGCGAATCAATTCCGGAATTCACCAGTCTGCTTGATGAGCCGGCATGATGGCGCTTATCTGTGGATTAGCTTGAATTGCGATACTGATAGTATGGCGGTACTGATACAATGTCCGAAATTCTTATTATAGTCAGGACTGGAAGGAGAAGGCGTGCCACTCCGAGGACGAATATTTTTTCTAGCATTGGATTGACGTGGCTGCCGAACGATCTTTCATAAGTATGGGCTAAGTTGGATAAGTTCAAGCAGTTGGATGCAGCCGGATCACGTGCTGCGGCGCTGAATATCTTATCGGATTGCAAGACGGGTCCATAATTTGCTGCAATTTTCGGGTTAATAAAAAAAGACATAGTATAACATTTGGAATTTTTAATTACCTATAATTCTTACATCAGTTTGTGTTTATTACTTAAGGCGTTATGAACACAAACTGATGTAGATAAATAATTTTACCTTGGTGATACAACTTGTGTAAAAATTGGTTGTAGGATTTTAAATTTCAAACGTAAATGTCCTATTATTTAATCTTTCTTCCCCGACAAATCGAGGTGGATTTGTAATTAGTCCGTCTATAAATTGTTGTTCAATTTTATATTTTTCTTCTTTATCAATGATATTTATAACGGTATCACGATTTCCTAAACCATTTAAAGATGTACCTAAGACAAGCCCGGCTCTGTCTGTCACGATAAATCTATCATGTTGGGGTGTACGCCCAGAAGGAGTCGAGAAAATATAAACTAATGTTTCTGGTGGTGTTTGGTCGCAGATGTTCCTCCATTCAGATTTATAACTTTCTTGAATCCGTGTCAAATCTAAGTCCTTTTGTTTTAATGAGCATAATATCTTTACATCGACATTTTGTGAAATAAATTTAATTATTTCAAGGTCGTTCGGACTAAAATATGCATCATATATTTTCACATATTCAGTTGCATTTTCTGTTAACCAGGCTTTTAAGAACTCCATAGCTTTATTCCTTTCACCAATTGTGAATGTTTGCATTTTTGGTGCAACATTTTCCAAAAAGGATAAAGGTTCTGAAGTAGTTGCTGAAATATTATTAACTACATTCCCCATAGTTGATATCATATCAAGTAATTGTAAAGTTTCTGAATAGAGGGCTTCAAGTTTTGGATTACTTAAAGATTTACTTCGTGATAGTATGGAGTTCTCTACGTACCATAGGGCAATACTATAAATAGTTTCAAATTCATATCCTAAAAAACAGTACATCCATTTCGATATTACATTCTCATGTTGTACTACTCCCCTGCCTGAATATAAAGAATTTAGTATTTTTGTACAAGCACTTGTAATTACTGGTAGATATTCCTCTCGTCGAGAAATATCAAGCTTTGATGGATCACTTCTAAGATTTAAAGCTAAGATTTTTTCCCGTGATTTAGTCATAAACATTGGAGAATCGATATTTGTAGCCAAACTACTTGCAAAATTAGGATCAATTGTATGTGCTAATTCGACTGCACCACCCAGGAGTTGGTCTCTTGTGTCTTGACTTGAAAAAGCGTTGGATTGTTTAACGGATTCTTCCAATAAAAATTTCGCAGCTTTTTCGTTTGAGATTTGGTGATACGATTTCGCAACTACATGAAAGCGATCGGCCCTATCCACGGAATTTGTTATGTTTTCTAAATCTTTCTCAGCAATTGTAATAATAAGTTCAGAGAAGTTCTTATCTGAGAGATAAGATTCTGCCGCAGCTGTTGCCTGCAAGAAAACTTTATCAGCTAAATTTGGGATATTTATAATTTCCTTCTTAATCTCATCCCAAGATAAATTCATAGGATCCCATCTTGAATTTGCCCTAAACGTACTTGAGTTTTTAAGCGATTCTTTTAGCTTATTAATTGAAATTCTACATGCAATTTTATACCCATCGTGAGTAATGTTAACTAGGTCGGGTAGTTTTTGATTCACAATATTAACAAGTTTTTCTGCAATTGTTAATACTTGCCTCTCATTAAAGTTGGTTTTCAACTTATTATCTTTTCTAAATGTGATTGAGTCTATCAGTTTCTCAATATAGCAATGAATTACAATGTCAGTTTGTACTTGATCTAGTATTTCAAGTACTTTTAGAGCTTCAGCAAAGTTTAGTGTTGTAGGATAGTTTGAAATATCTACAGGATCTATCGGTATTCTTTTACAGAACAGATATTTTAAAACCTCATCAAGAGCTACATCCTTTAAATAACGCGGTAAAAGATTTAATTTGTCGAATAAAATGTTTCTCTCAACTTCATAAAGGAGCGGTGCTGAATTAATTATTACTTGTTGCATAGTTAGACCATCGTTACAAGTCTCCATTTCAGCTAGAAACTTTGTTGAGATCTCATTAAATAAATCCTTTTTATTATATGTCAAGCATTTTATGGCCAAGCTGCTTAAAAGGATACTTCTTTCCGCAAGCGATGGTATCTGTGAGATGGCTTTTATACAATAAGTTATCCTTTTATCAATGTCTTTACTATTCAAAATATCGGGTACTATTCTGATAATTATCTTACAAGTTTCGATATACAGATTAGTAACACGTTCATCAGCAAAAACTGAACTATTCTTTTGTTTTTCTGTTATGGTAAAAATCTCAATTGACAATTTTCTATTTGCCTTAGCGAGTACACTGGAAACATCGAATCCACAAGAAACTTGCTCCCATAAGGAGTCAATCTTTAAGTAAGATTCTTTAAGAAATTCGAATAAGTTAGATACTTTTTCTATATTATCTTTATGAATCCAAACTATAAAAAAAGCAATTGCATAAGTACGTCCGATGGAGTCTTGAATCGAGAGGATTCTTTCTAAATACCTGAGTTTTTCAGAGTACTCCATATTCGTTCTTGATCTAGTGAATCGCTTAATAATTTGAACAAACACCCAATCGCGGTAAGATCTATTTTCTATTAAATCCAATGTACTATAGATAAACTCTACTGAATGATCACTTAGATTATTTGAAGTATATGCTCTTAAGACTTCTCCGTACGCATAATCTCTTCTTCTTGCACGATTTAGTTTACTTGAAAAATTAGCCGCTAATCTATGATCATACTTTGTTAGAGCAGCAATTAACTTTTTAGTTATCTCAAGATGATCGGCTGAGGTATTAAGTAAGTTTTCGAAAAAAATTCTTAACTCGGAAACAAATTCATTCTCCAATTCATGATCATCAGGCGCTAATTCTTTTAAGGTAAGTAGAAGCCTGACAATGACGAAACAACGAATATCCATATCACATATCTTATCTATCCCAAAATACACATCATAATATCGAGTAGTAGCCTCATCTGAAGACCATCTTTTTATTATTAATGCGAGAATTAACTCTAGACGTGCATTTTCATCAATTGGATGCTTTATGATTGTTTCTTTCATTCGGTCAAACTCGTCAACTAATTGTTTTAATTTACTCTCATTGTGCACCTTCAATTGTGGGAGAAGACATTGAGCAAATCTTCTTAAGTGCAATTGAGTAGGAGAATAATCTTCACTTAGTTTCATTAAGTTTAACGAATAAGCCAAAACATCACATAATTGCTCACTTTCATTATTCATATTGCACCAAGATTGTAATAAATATATTTTTGCAGAAATGTCGGAAATTTGATCAATTTTTTTGTATAGCTCTTCTACAGAAACCTTTTCAAGAACTGACGATGCAGCTTTTGCAAAATCATTTAATGAATCATTACTTATTTGTGATTGAATTTTTTCTGTAGTACTATCATCCGGACCGGCCTTAATCAAAACATTTGTCAACAATATATCCATTAGCTGGTTTTTATGGTTGGATGTTCCTTTTGCTTCCGCTATTTTTTCAATTAATTTCAGAGCAAGTGTGGTTTGGACAGTTATTAAATCTGCACAAATTTCCAATAATTTGTCTGCTAAATTCTCGGTTAATTCAATCGTGTTATCAATTAGCTCAACAGATTCTTCTAATGTTTTTAATATTTCAATTGGTATGGGTTGTTCTTTCTTTATTAATTCATTACCAATTTTTGAAAAAAGCATTAACCGGTCTTCAGGTAGTATACAAGAGTATGCTAACTGGATTGCATTCTCAAAGTTATCTTGAGATAACAAAGCATTTATTTGGTTTTCAACTGCAGGAGGATTAGAGATTAGTTCATTAAAAAATGATTCTGTCAGTGCCCCCCAAAATAATCTTTGATTATCTTCTCGACTATATGCCATTTCAGAGAGAGAGCGGATCATTTTACGTATAATAGAAAAATTCCGTTGAGTACCTAATATCTTTGTTAAATTTTCGACACTTATTAAATTGACTAAGGAATCATAATTATTGTTTTTTATGTATAAGCTGGGAAGAATTAAGGCTGAATCCTCCACTTGTTTGTTCTCATAATAAGTAATCAATTTTTGAGTAGCTGAATAGGTGTGATCTTTTAATTTTTCTGAAATAAAGGCCTTGTAAACATTGTATATTTCAATTAATTCAGTATCTTTTGTTACTTCTATAAAGTTAATCGTTATGAGATGATTTTGTATTTTTTCTTTATCTATTTTCAAAATTTCTGAGAGATCAATAAGAGTTATTGGTTCAGGAGCAGTAACAATTACGGAGAGGATACTGATTAATTCCGTGTTTTGCATATCAATTTGATTCCATGCTGTCTCAATTAGCTTATTATACGTACTTGGTAAGTTAGAAAGTATTTCATTATATTTTGAAATATCAGATTTTTTTAATGACTTCATAATATCCGATAGATACCCAGGCATGCCTTTTGACACTTCAAATAATTTCTTGACAGCGGTTTTGTCGAGTACCCCATTAAAATATTCCGTCGTCTCTTCTAGTGAAAAATTTTGAATTGGGACAACATCTGCCTCAATTAAGAATTCTTTTCGCCCATTTGAGCTTAATAACAAAAAAATACCATCTGGATCATCTGCTGGTAGATGATTTAAGATATTTTCTACACCAGGGTTACTTCTGATTTTATCTAACCCGTCAATAACGAAAAAATAAGGGCCTTCTCCTGTCCTCTTGATGTGTGCAAGTAACTCTCTATACATGCGATAAAAGAGTTGTTTTATTAGATGCTCTTCATGTAACGTTTGATGAGAAATCTCTCTGGTGAAAATTGAAGAAATTGCGGGGCATTGTTGCATTTGAAGACAAAGTTCTAGCAGGAAATATGAGAGACTTGAACTCCAATGATTATCCTTAATAAAATATGAAATACATTTGTCTTCTTGATACCTCACAAACTGTGAAAGTAAGACTGTTTTACCACTGGAACCTTGCCCATCGATTAGTATCCTTGTTCGATCTTTATTAAACAAATCTCGAATATGTCTTATTAACGACTCCCTAAAGATTTCATTCTCAGGTGGGAGGGGGAGTAAAACATGTTTCTCAGAAGCTACTATGTCCACAGTTATCCTCCTTTTCAACATTTATACAGTACATGGTTCTACATAAAATCTCAAAATCCTTCCTGAAATAGTTCCAAAGTATCAGTGATACCACAACAGTGAGTTATGTCAATAGATGTAAGGTATAACCGGCTCGCACGCATTTATTTTTTGAGATAAAAATAGAACATTTATTATGATTTCTGCCTAAGTGATGACCTATGTGCATTGACTTTACGGTTCTTCTTGTAAGTCTAGTCGCTGCTTTTCCCACCATGGTACAATGAAGAGTACAGCTGCAAGGGAAATTGCTCTTGAGAAGCATAAAGGAGTCTGAGCCATGTTTAAAAAATGGAGTCTGCTAACCCGGTTGTTGGCCATCTATGCCCTGATCGTGTTCCTGGTTATCCCGCTCTCCTACGTGGGCTTTTATAAATACTACCAATCCCTGGCTTACCGTACGCTGTCGGAGTCGTTCCGCTGGGAAGTGACGAGTTTGGCCGAGCGGTTGGACAATGCGATCGCGGCGGCCGACGGGCTGGCGGTGAATACGCTGGCGAATCCTTCAATCGAGAACTGGATGAAGGAGACGCCCGACGCGAACACCAATAACAAGGTGATCAACGTGTTTAATAAGATGCGGTTGGACTTGGAGATCGAACCGGACAGCTTCAACCGGATTTCGATCATCAAGGAGAACGGCACTTTCCTCACATTCGGCTCGTCCTACAACCGGGAACAAGTGCGAAAAAGTATTGCCGGGCTGTCCTGGTTCGGCGAGCTTCAGGCGAAGCCCGTCCTGGTGGTGCCTCCGCATCGGGACGACTGGGACTCCAAGGGGAAAATGGTCGTGTCCGTCATTCGCAGCGCCGTGCCCGGAACGATCATCGAAGTCCAGATTCCTTACTCTTATCTGGAAGCGATGTTGTCCCAGGGCACTCCTAACACAACAAGCAAACAAGTGATTCTCTATGGCGACAACAATGAGATCCTGTATCCGGCTTCTCCTCCTCAGCCTGCATCGGCCAATGAGGTTACCGCGGAGAACAAGCTGCTTCACTCCGGCTGGAGGCTGGTCGTGACCCAGCCTATGGATATGCTGCTTACGTCCGTGCGCAAAACCGGCTATTGGATGGCGGCCATTGCCGGGGGCCTATCGCTCATTTCGCTCGTCTTATTCTTCATCTTCACATCCAGGACGACTCGGCCGCTTGTCCAGCTTAGCCAGGCGATGGCTCGCATTCCGGGAGACGCCCGGACGAACGAACAGCTGGAGAAGCGGTTTGCCGGCCTGGACACGAAGGGAACCCAGAACGAAATCGTTCACCTGTACCATGCCTTTACCAGCATGCTGCAGCGGATGGAGGAATCCAAGCGGCAAGCGGTCGAAGCGCATTCCAGGGAGCTGCAGGCCCAATTTATTGCCTTGCAAGCCCAGATGAACCCCCATTTTCTGTACAATACGCTGACGCTGATCGGCATGCTCGGCATGGAGGAGGGGAACGAAGAAATTCCCAAGATTACCAACGGGCTGGTCCGAATGCTGCGATACGTCACATATGACAGCGGGGAGCTTGTGTTCTTGCAGGAAGAAGTTGACCATACGCTGCATTATATCGAGATCATGAAGACACGTTACCGGGAGCATCTCGTGGTGGACGTCAAGCTGGAAGGGGATCTTTCCTCGGTTCGCGTGCCCAAGCTGTCGGTGCAGCCGTTCGTGGAAAATTGCATGAAGCATGGCTTCGTCGGCAAAAAGTATCCGTGGCGTATCGAGCTTCGCGTGTCGGTTAAGAGAGCCGGCTGGGAGGTGCGAGTCCAGGATGACGGCGACGGGTTCCGGGCCGATTATTTGGAGGAGTTTTCTCGCAAACGGGAGCGGGTGGGCCGGCTCGGCCTGCATGCCGATGAAGGAGGCCTGGGCATGCTGAACACGTACAATCGGCTGCTGCATACGTTCGGAGATAAGCTGCGGTTTGAACTTTCCAACAATAAGGCGGGAGGCGCCTCAGTCTACATGGGGTGCGAGGGAGAGCAGACGGATGTTCAAAATATTGCTGGTTGATGACGAAGTGGCGATCTGCCGCGGGATGAAAAAACTGATTCTGAAAGCGGATGTCGAAGGGGTGAGCGTGGCGGAAGCGTATGACGGGGTGGAGGCGCTCGATCTGATGAAGGCCTTCGACCCGGACGTGCTGCTCACGGATATGAGAATGCCGCGGATGGACGGCTTGCAGCTGCTCGGGGAAGCGAAGAAGCGGAAGCCGGAGCTCCTGACGGCGGTTATTAGCGCGTATTCCGATTATGAGTATGTGCGGGAGGCCATCCTGACGCATGCCTCGGACGATTATTTGCTGAAACCGGCTACGGCCAAGGAGATTCAGGAGCTGCTGCACAAGCTGAAGGGGAAGCACCGTGAGCTTGCCAGCAGCCGGGAACAGGAGGCGCTTGGCAAGCTCATGCAGGGCATCCGGGTGGACAACGTTCCCCAGACGATGCTGCATGCTGAGTATGCCCTGCTTCTCTTGTGCGCGGGGCCTTACTCGAACGGAGTGGCGGACTTGAATGCCGGCGAGGCATGGTGGTCCTCCAAACTGCTCGAGGAGGATTTAGCGAGCTGTGAGGAACTCGGGATTCGGCATTGGGTATTGCCAGGCGAGAGGCCGAATGAGCGGATGCTTCTTCTCGCTTCCGCGGGCGACGCGAGGGACCGGTTACAGGCTTGTCTGGACCGGTTCCTGCCCAGCTTGCAGAGTCAGCCGATGCCGGTTGCCGGGGTCATGGCGTCGGGCTTTGTGCTGAATGAGCTGCATGCCACTAGCAAGCAGCTCCGCCGAGAACTCGTACACTCGCTGATTTTCGCGAAGACCCATGTCTGGAGCCTTTCCCACTCCGGGCTGAAGGAGCCTGAAGCCGATCGCACATTCGCAGAGAAGACGGCCGAGGCGATCGCTGCGGTCGGACAGAGGCTGGAGCAGCGGTTTCAAGAAGCGCTGGATGCGCTGATGGCAAGCTGGGAAATCGGGAATGCCACTCAGTATAGGATCCAGCAAACGCTGTTTCGCCTTTTGACCGAGTTTGGAGAGCAGGGGTTGAAGAGTCAGCTTGACTTGGAGATGGCTGTCTCCGGTTCGCGATCCTATGCTGAGCTGAAGGAGCATGTAACCGCACTGTTTCACGACCTGTTCAAGGGGCTTCAGCCCGCCCCTCAAGCCGCCCCCGTCCATAAGCTCGTGGGTCAGGTGGAGCACTATTTGAAACAGCACTACCGGAAGACCATTACATTGCACAGCTTGTCCAAGGAGTTTAAGCTCGTCCCCAACTATTTGAGCGTCTTGTTCAAAAAGGAAATGGGGATCACGCCCCTCGAATATTTGATGGAATATCGAATTCGGGAGGCGAAGCGCCTTATGGACGAACGTCCCTATATGCTGTTAAAGCAAGTGGCAAGCGAGGTAGGGTACCCGGATCCGCTCTATTTCAGCAGGGTGTTCAAAAAACTGACAGGCCAGTCTCCTTCCGAATACGCCAATTCCCGGCAGCGGGGAGGCAATCCTTCTAATCGTCCATGAACAACTGCGATTCGTGTATTTGCCCCTTGGATTTCGCTGATTATAATGATTGCAAACGTTATCACAGCGAATGGAACCGGGGGTATTCATGCTCGCATTATTCGAAAAGTACGGACGCCCAGTCGCGCGATTCATAATCAAATGCAACAAGTGGGATTGGCTCATCATGCTGCCGTTTATCCTGCTGTCGCTCAAGGTGAGATTGCAATATTTCTTTTTCCTGCGGTCCCCTGGGCAAAGCTTCCCCAAGGCCGCAGATTCGGAGTGGTACCTGAGATATGCGCATGCTCTGTTGGCAGGCAAGCCGATCGGCGGGCACATGGACGACATCTTGTATATGGGGTACAATTTCTTGCTGGCGCTGCTCCTCGCCATTGGGAAGCAACCGGTTGCCGTACTGTTCCTCCAATCGGTGACCGCAGGCCTCGCCGTTATTCTCGTCTATCAAATTTCACGCATGCTGTTTAACCGGACGACGGCCATTATCGCCTCATATTTGTATTGTTATTATACGTGGCCCATCACCTTATGGTCCGTCTACATTTTATCCGACAGCTTCTTTATCACCCTGCTGCTCTTATGCGTGTATTTTCTTATCAAGGCTCTGGATTCCGGAAGGCGCACATTCCAAATTTTGTTCGTTGTGACCGCCTGCTACGTGCTCATATTCCGTCCGACCGGCATCCTTGTAATCGGGTGCGTAGTGATCTACTTGCTGATCAATGCGAATCGAAAAAGGTTAGTCGAGTGGCTGCACCGTTACAGGTGGGTACTAGGAGGCGCTGCGGCAACGGTACTTATAGCCTTGGTTTATGGATGGGCGACCGGCAAGCTGGATCCGTTCATGGAATCCCTGCGGTTCAACGCCAAGATGGTGCTGTACAATATTTACGCCAAGGGCTGGATCTACGACCGGGCGACGCCGTCGGATCATAGCTATAAGCCCGACTATGAGATCGATGTGATGGATAGTCTGATCGTGAGCTTCCTGGTCAACAATTGGAATGATATCGCCGTCCTGTACGCCAAGCGAACGGCCGCTTTTCTCGGCACTTGGGTGTGGAGGACGGATCTGACCACATTGCACGGGATGGTCCAGTTCGCCAAGAACATGCTGCCGACCGGGCTATTCCTGCTGGGGGTTGTCGCCGCCGTGCGCAACGGCCTGTTCCGGAAGGCGTCCATCCTCCTCTGGATCGTGATCGCCGTCTTCCTGTTCTGCATCCTCTTATTCATAGACGGCATGTACAGGTACAAGGCGCCCAGCACCCCCTTCATCCTGATCATGGCCGCGTATGGGATCGAGAGGATCGTGCACGGCGTCCTTCAGCTGGCCCGAGCGGGTCTCGCCCTCTGGGTCCAATTCAGGAAAAGAAATGACGCTTCATATAGCGCCTAACGACACCGACATAGCCAAGGGCAGTGCGGAATCTTACCTCCGCGCTGCCCTTGTGCTGTCCTCCACCTATTCCTCGTCCTCTTCCTCTTGGTTCGTGCCGCGAATCGTCTGCTCGGACGCTTCCTTCTCGAGCACGTCGTTGACGAAAGCCATGTCCTGATTTTCCGCACTCATATGGGCGGTGCCTTTGTAATTGCCGGCGTGGGTTTTGTTCTCCATGGGCGCTCCTCTGAATACGATGAAGTATTGGCCAGTCAAGCTGGCTTCGCCTCCATACTGTTCCACCAGAAGAAGGGGGCTATTCGCACGAGCGTGTGAGCGGAGGGAGGTTGCCTGAGACTAGTCGTTTGTTTGCCCCGCGTGTTACAATGAGAGGAGTCACTGCGAAAGGAGCCATCACATGAATTTGATGACGCCAAGCGAGGCGAACATCGCTTACATGGTCGAGCAGATCAAGAGCAAGCTGAAGGTCGTGACGGCCGCTTCCATCAAGCCCGAGCATTTCGGGATCGACCGCTACGAAGACATCAAGGACATCTATGACCTCATTATGAGCAAGACCAACTTCAGCATCAGCGAAATCGAAGCGTTGTGCGTGGAACTGAAGCAGTTGAAAGAGCCAGTCTGACGCCAAGCAGATATTAAGATTAGCCGAAAAAGGAGGCCCGTGCCTCCTTTTCTCATAAATTCAGCTTCGACGCCGCTTCAGTTCGCGAAGCGAATAAAACGTGCCTCGCCAATAGATGCCGCCTCTGCGCAGCGTCAGGTAGACGGAACGGCTCAGTACATAGACGAGCAAACAGACGGCGAGCGGGAAGGCGATCGCCTCCCGGCCCGACTCCCCTGACAATCGCCTCGTCGTGAGGAGGTACAAGCCGATCGCGATCACCGCGCTCCCGATATAGGCGAGCCTCGGCCAGCCTGGGACGATCCAGATCGCCAGGAAGGGGAAGGCGAAGAACAGCAGCTGCCCCACAACGGCCGCCAGTGCATAGGAGAAACGGTAGCGGAAGCCGGAGAAGAAGTTTTTCTCCAGTCCCTGCACGGCGCTGGACAAGCTCGGGTACCACTCCACCTCCAGGTGACGGACGCCGGTGACGAACCGCTGCTTGTACATCGCCCGCTTGACTCGGGACCCGAGGATCAGATCGTCGTCGGGCCTCAAGGCGAAGGCTTGGTGCGTGCCGATCCCTTCGTAGGCGTGGCGCCGGATCAGATTGAACGCGCCGATCCCCATCCCATGGCGGTGCTGGTGATCCAGGTTGGCGCGCCAAGGGCGAATGAACAGGCAGAGCGAGAACAGGAAATAATGCACGAACGCGCGAAGCCAAAAGGAGCCCGATTTCATATAGGGACTCATCGTGACGTGGTCCGCGCCTTGCCGCTCCGCATATTGTATAGCATCGCGAATGGTGCTCGGCTGGAATTTCACGTCGGCGTCGGTGAACAGCAGGTATTGTCCTTTCGCTTGCTTGTAGCCTTGATACAGCGCATGGTTCTTACCGAGCCACCCGTCCGGAAGGGACGTAATATGAATAATGGTGAGCGGGATGCCGTCCGGACGCCCCTGCGACCAGCGCCGCAGCTCTTCCAGCTTCCGGCCGGTCGCGTCCTGGGAGCGGTCGTTCACGGCGATAATCTCGAAGCGGGGGTAGTCTTGGAGCAGCAGATGCTGCACCGTCTCCCGGATCGTCGACTCCTCTTCCTTTGCCGCGATAATGACCGATACGAGAGGGAGCTTCTCCTTCTCGGCACTCCCTCGAGCAGCGACAGCGGCAGGGAGCGGGTGCAGAAGCTTCAGGCCGACAACGGTTTGAACGAGCATGAAGAGCCAATAGAGCAAAGTAATGGCAGCCGCGGCTTCTATAACCGACATGAGGGGTCCTCCTCAGCTAAGCTATAGATTCCATTGTACATCGATTCCTTGGGCGGTTCCAATAGGGACTGCTCCTCATTTCGGGCTTCCGCCCGCCACATTCCAGCATGAAGAAGGAGCGCGTTGCCCAGTGTCCTCGCAACCCCCAGAGCCGACCCCGAACAGGCCGCATGCGGCTGCACAGAGCCAGAAGGTCTCCCATTTATACCGGTACAAGCTGCGGAGCGAACAGCTCGCGGGCTTTTTCCAGACGATCCGGGACGAAGGCGTACGACTGGAAGCGATCACGTTCTTATGTATCGGCACCGACCGCTCGACCGGCGACGCGCTCGGCCCGTTGGTGGGCACGTTCCTGGAGGAAGCGGGTTATAGGCAGGTTGTCGGGACGCTCAGTGCGCCTTGCGACGGAAGCAATATGGA
Source organism: Paenibacillus sp. HJGM_3 (assembly GCF_045062745.1). Classification (NCBI taxonomy): domain Bacteria; kingdom Bacillati; phylum Bacillota; class Bacilli; order Caryophanales; family Paenibacillaceae; genus Paenibacillus; species Paenibacillus sp. HJGM_3. Next base: position 73,725 of record NZ_JBJGED010000001.1, on the reverse strand, counting down.
GGAGCGCGTCGCGCAGTTGCCCCCGGATGGCGTGATCATCGCGATCGACGCCTGCCTGGGCAAGCCGCAGTCGGTCGGCCAATACCAGGTGGCCAACATGCCGATCGAGCCGGGCAAGTCGGTAGGAAAGCGGCTGCCGCCGGTAGGCGACTACTCGATCGCCGCCATCGTGAACGTGGACGGTCCGAAAAAATATTGGATCCTCCAGAACACGTCGCTGCACCATGTCGTCCGTATGGCCAAAGATGTTGTAGCCGCAGTGCAAGCGGTGTTCCCTACAGGCGGCGAGGCCGATGAGTTTGTACGGGGACGTTAAAGCCCGAGCTTACGCTCGGGCTTTTCTGGCATTCAGGAAGCGGTCGCCGATCATGCCGAAGACCATATATGAGGCGATCGTCAGAGCGTAGACGAAGTAAATGTTGTAGTAATGAATGTCCGAGAATATTTCGAGAATCCAGACGGGTACGCTGAACATAAACAAGAAGATGTTGTCAGGGTCAATCCCGGTGTAATTGAACAAGCAGAGCGCGATGGCGAACAACGTAAACACTAGGGTCGCTTTTCTCTTCATGGCATCCTCCTGGGGCGCGTAGGAATCCCTGCAGCCGTCATCGCGTAGACAGGCCGCTCCTGGCGGGGACCTCACAGTTTGCCCTTAGTATGCGACATGCGGGCGGCTTCCATACTGTTACGTTCCATGGGACAGGCAGTATTGACCAGACAATAAAAAAGACACTTGGCCATCCCAGAATGGGAACAGCAAGTGTCTTTTTGGCTTCCTTATCCCTTAACCAAGCCATTGATCGCTCCACTTCTGGACTTCATCCATAACGTGCTGCAGCGCACGGCCCTTCTCCGTCAATTCGTATTCAATACGGATCGGCATCTCCGGGTAGACGCGGCGGTTGATAATCCCCTGCTGCTCCAGCTCCTTGAACCGCTCGGTCAGCATCCGGTCGCTCATCCCGGGAATCATAGCCGAGATATCCTTGAACCGCTTGGGGCCGTTTAACAAGACGCGAATGATCAGACCTGTCCAACGTTTGCCCAAGAGCTCGAAGGCATTCTCGAACTTGGGACATAAGTGCATCGAGTCCATAGAATCCATGATCATCATCTCCTGAAATTATTATAACATAGTTACTTGACAAAAGTAAGTGCAGAGAAGTAATATACTAACATAAAGTAAGAAACAAACAAAAAATCATCTCGAAGGAGTGTTGTTATTATGTTAAGCGTAGGTTTACTAATTATTCGGATCGTGATCGGACTGACGTTCGTCGGCCACGGCGCGCAAAAATTGTTCGGCTGGTTCGGGGGCTACGGGCCCAAAGGAACCGGCGGCTGGATGGAATCCATCGGCATCAAGCCCGGCGTGCTCATGGCCGTGCTGGCCGGATTGGCCGAGCTGGGCGGCGGCTTGCTGTTCGCGGCCGGCTTCCTGACCCCGCTCGCAGCCGCGCTCATCATCGGCACGATGCTCGTGAGCATTGTGAAGGTGCACGGGAAGAACGGCTTCTGGGTTACCGCAGGCGGTATCGAGTACAATACCGTTTTGATCGCCATCGCCCTTGGGGTTGCTTTCGCCGGCGCCGGGGACTATTCGCTCGATCAACTGCTGTTTTAAGGACGAACCCGCTTCACTGAAATACACCGATAGAAGCTTATTTTATCTTAATGGAGTTGTGGGCCCGATTCAAGACATTCATAAGGAAACGGTCTTTGGAGCACAATAGGGCAGTACTTTATTTTCATCCAGGATCCCTTGGGCAGGAGTTGAACCTTATGAATACGCAGCGTGCGCAAGAAATATCCGTATCCCCCGTGATGGCGGACGTCCGGTGGAACGGCACCCCGATCTACATTCAGCATGTGGATGCGGCTAACGAGATGGCGAGGATTTTCCCGCTGGGCCGTCCCGATCAGGAGCAGGAGGTTCCGGTTCGCAGTCTGGTCGAGGGTGGGTATGAAGTTCCGGATGTGCCGGTCGTTTGTCCGGCGGACGCGGGTGAATAAGTGGCAGGCGCCTTGTGGGTGCCTGCTTTTTTTGTATTGGCGGAGATTGCTTTGCGGGTGAATATTTCGTGGTTTACACTTAGGGGGAAGTAATCGTAGCGAGACGGCAAGGAGAGGAGTGGGGTTATGCTGTACCGTACTTTAGTGTCCGCATGCGTGAACGTACCCGTGATCGGGCAAGGAACATGGAAATTCGGAGAAAATCCGGCCACTGCCGGGCAAGAGATTGAAGCGTTGCGGTTCGGGATTGCCCAAGGCATGTCCCTCCTCGATACGGCCGAAGAGTATGCGAAAGGCGGTTCCGAACGGATCGTCGGCCAAGCGATCGAGGGGATGCGCGATGAGGTGTTTCTGGTAACCAAGGTGTCGGCACGAAATTGCTCGTACGAAGGCGTGCTGCAAGCCGCCGAAGCGAGCTTGGAACGGTTGAAGACGAGCTATATCGACTTGTACCTGCAGCATTGGCCGAGCGATACATATGAGGTTGCGGAAACGATGGAGGCCATGGCACAGTTGGTGCGAACGGGGATGATCAAGCACGTTGGCGTAAGCAATTTCTCCGTGAAGCTGATGGAGCAAGCACAAGCGGCATTGGGCGACATTCCGCTTGCGTGCAATCAGGTGGCATATCACTTGAACGATCGGCATATCGAGCTTGAGATCTGGCCTTATTGCAGGGAGCATGGAATCCTGGTCATGGGCTATTCCCCATTCGGCTATGCGCCTCATGTGTTCGGCAAGCCCGGATTTCCAGCGGCCGGCACCCCGGAACGCGAGCTGTTGGAGGCGATCGGCGCGAAGTATGGCAAGACCGCTTATCAGGTGGCGCTGAACTGGGCGATCCGGTTGGACGGCCTCATCTCGATCCCGAAGGCGGTCAAGCCGGAGCATCTGCTCGACAACGTCCGCTCCATCGGTTGGGAGCTGGAGGCGGAGGATCTGGAGCGGATTGAGCTTGCATTCCCACGATGAACGAGAAGACGAGCAACCGCTGTTCATTAAAACGGTATTCCTCCAAATCCTCGTCCGCCTCGTCTGAGAAACAAGAAAAACCCGGCATGAGGCCGGGTCCTTGGACATCGCATAGTAAGTCAATCTTTACTAATAACAAACCTTATTTACAATTTCAGCCTCAACTTGACTTTATTTCGCCGTTTAGTAAACACATCTTCTGTTAATTGTAAGCTCGGCCTCACTATTAACAGAAGTTTGGTTTACAAATCGCCTGAATCGCCTGATTTTCGAGTTGGGTTGTTAGCTTGGCTTTCCTATTTGTAAACATAGGTTTACAACAGCCATATTATGGGGTCTTACCCGGCCTAACCCCTCACTCCGCCCGTTTCTTCGGCCGAGTCCAGCTGAGCGCGATCAGGCCGAGCGAGAAGGCGCCGCATACGGCGAACAGCCAGCGCACCTTCGGCGCGATCTCGGCCGGATCCACGGCGTCGCCGCCGAGGTGGCCGACGAGCAGCACGGCAAGGGCGATGCCGACGATCATCCCGAGGTAGCGGATGAGCGCCAGCATGCTGCCGACGAGGCTCGCCTTATGTGCCGGGGCGCCGGCCATGATGTCCGCGTTGTTCGAGGCGAGGAACAGGCCGCTGCCCGCGCCGAACAACGCGCAATACACGGCCGCGTCCCAGGCCGTCACCTCGCTGCCGAGCATCGCGGGCAGCATGGCGAGCGCGCAGCAGACGGCCCCCGCCGTCGTCGGGATGCGCGCGCCGTAGCGGTCGCGGTACCACCCGGCCACCGGCCCCATCAGCCCCATGAAGATGGGCTGAATGGCCAGGAGCAGGCCGGTGGACCGCGTAGACAGCTGCAGCACGTTCTGCATGTAGAACGTGATCGGGATGAGCGACGCCATCTGGGCGGCGTAGAACAAGAAGGCCGACAAGTTGCCGAGGCCGATCGCCCGGTTCGTGTACAGCACCTTGTCGAGCACGCCATGCTCGAGCCGCCGCTCGTATAGGAGAAGCGCGGCCAGCAGCGCCAGACCGGCGACGCCGTACACCAGCGCTGTCGGATTCAAGCCGTGCTGCTCGGCGACCACCGCCGCATAAAGCAACAGCGCCGTGGCTGCAGCGAGCAGCGCCGAGCCAATGAGGTCGAGCGGATGATACGCCTTCTCCGTATCGGGGAACCAGCGAAGGCCGAGCACGAGCGACACGATGGCGAACGGCACATTGATCCAGAACAGGAGCGGCCAGCCGCCGATCTCCATCAGGAAGCCGCCTACCGCCGGACCGGACAGCGTCCCGATCGACATGACGATCGTGTTGATGCCGAGCGCCTTGCCGCGCTCATGGTCCGGGAAGATCGCCCGCACCATCGCCTGGCTGTTCGCCATAATCATCGCTGCGCCGACGCCCTGCACGCAGCGGGAGAGCACGACGGTGACGAGGCTCGAGGAGAGGGCGGCGAGCGCCGAACCGGCACCGAAGACGAAGAAGCCCCAGCTGTAGATGCGGCGGCGGTCGAGCCGGTCCGACAGCTTGCCCAAGATCGGCAGCAAGGCCACCATCGTGAGCAGGTAGGCGGTCACGACCGCTTGCACATAAGCGAGGGTCGTATTGAATTGATGCGCCATGGTCGGCAGCGCCAAGTTGACGATGCCGACGTCGAGCGTATTCATGAACGTCCCCAGGTTGATCACCTGCATAATGACCCAGCGATTCGGCAACGGGGCCGGAGCCTGCAGGGGAGCCTGGTTATATTGCGTCTGTGCCACAGGGGACAACTCCTCGATAAGCAAGAAGCTGCTTCCAGCCCCGGATCGGGGAAAAGCAGCTTCTTAATGATAGATTTACCTAACCCTACGATCTACTGCCGTACGAGCTGCTGATCACGAAGCGCTTGATACACCTTGGAGGTGCCCTCGATGATCTCCTCCACGTCTTGTTCCGTCAAGGTGGGAGCGATCGGCAGGAACGCCGTTCTCGGGATCAGATCGATCGCAACAGGGCACATGTCTTCGGTGTACACGACCGGATTCTTGAACGGGTAGTTGAACGGGAAGTTGTCCTTATCCGACGTCCTTTGATGGAAGATCGCAGGCGTCCGATAAGCGGGCAAGCCGGCATACAAGATGTAGGTCCCCATATTCTCAGCCGCCATCGCCTGATTGAATTTAACGGTCGCTTCCTTCGAAGGCAGGATGATGCCCAGGTTCGAGCCGATATGGCCGCCGTCCGGATCCGGGCAGCGCCGGAACTGCATCTCCGGGAAGCGGGAAGCGAGCTCGGAGCGAATCGCTTCATGGCTGCGGCGCATCGAGGCGACGATGTCCGGCAGCTTCTTCCACTGCTCGAACACGACCGCACCGGTAATGTCGCTCATCCGATAGTTTTGTCCGACGAAGGCGAACTCCTCGTCCGGGGAGTCGATGCCATACCGGGCCTTATGACGCGCGAGGCCTTGATCGTGATAGCGCAATGCGCGCTCGAACAGCTTCAGGTCGTGGGTCGCTACGGCTCCTCCCTCGCCGGCGGTTATGATCTTGTTCATCTGGAAGCTGAACGCCCCGATCGTGCCGATCGTACCACCGTACCGGCCCTTGTACTTCACGCCGCACGATTGGGCGATGTCCTCGATGACAGCGATGTTCTTGCGGCGGGCGAATTCCATCACCGGGTCCATATCGACCGGGTTGCCCAGAATCGGCACGACGATGATCGCCTTCACGTCTTCGTCGTACACTTGCTCGAGCGCGGCCGGATCCAGGTTCAGGCTGTCGTCGATATCGCAGAACACCGGGACGGCGTTGCAGCAGACGACTGCTCCGGGCGTGGCGAGGAACGTATTAGCAGGCACGATCACTTTATCGCCATAGCCGATGCCGAGCGCTTTCATCGCCACGATGAGCGAAGCGGTGCCGGAGGTGACCCCGAGTACGTAAGGGACGTTCATCTCGGCGGACATGGCGTCTTCGAGCTGTTCGGCGGCACGCTGCGGGTTGGGCGAGTAATATCGGAAAGGAGACTGTCCCAGGATGACTTTGGACGCGAAATCGGCCTCTTCCTGCCCCATGACGACCGCGCCGGGATAGTTGGGCGGCAACGGTTTGCTGCGGGCGGGAGTACCGCCTTCGATCGCAAGCTTGTTCATCGTACAACCTCATTTCATGTTAGGTTTTAGTGAATACACCCCCATTGTAAACGATTCCCGAGGCTATGGCATATCTTTATTATGTCTTTAATTGTATCGAACCTGTACTCTTTTAAAAGAATGCTCAATTCACCATCCGCCGATCGCGCCTGTACTCTCCCGGCGTGACGCCGGTCAGCCGCCGGAACATGCGCGTGAACGAATTGGCGTTCTGGTAACCCACCTTGGCCGCAATGTCCTGGATTCGCTCCTCGGTGTCCGCCAGCAATTCCTTCGCCTTGCCCATCCGGTATTCGTTCAAGTAATCGCTCATGTGCCGGCCGGTTTTGTCCTTGAAGTAATGGCGCAGATAGCCGGTGGAGATGTTCAGGCGGTCGGCGATCAATTCCTGATAAATATCGTCGCCGTAATGCTGTTCGATGAAGCGGATGACGAAGTCCACGATCGGATCGTTAGCCTCGCGTTTGTCGCGAATCAACGCTGCGGCCCGTTCGACCATATTTCCTAGAAACGCTTCATATTCCTCGGGTTCCATCAAACTTTCCATCGTGTCGAACGGCGAAGGCTCCCCTTCCGGCTGCAGCAAACCGGTATCGATCTTATGCGCCATTAACGCCATGAGCAGCTTCGACAGCAAATCGCCTGCGAATTGCGCATATTGCCAGGCGGCCGCCTCTTGCTTGCCAAGCCATTGCAGCTTGGTCTGCACGAACGTTCGCAGCGGCTCTGCATTCCCAACGTCCAGGTGTGCGGCGAGCGTACGCTCATCTTCAGGTATCCACAGCGCAAGCGCAGGTCCGCTCCCCGGTTGGGTCACGATCTGCGTCTCCGCCCGCAGCTTGCGCTGCCGGATCATCTCGCTCGCCGCCTCATAAGCGGCCGTGAACTGGGCAGGCTCCCACAATCGAGTCTGGAAGGCGATCGTCACCTGGCCGTAAGTTCGATCTTGATCGAGCTGCAGCTTCAGACCGTCCAGCATGTTCATGATGGCCGGGGAAATATCCTGTTCGGCGAAGATAATGGACAATATTCGGTTTTTCTCGATTTGAATCGTCATGGAGTCCGGGAACGCCTCCATGACGTTCCGGTTAATGCTCTCCAGCAGAGGATGGGCTTTCAATAAACCATGCACCTGGAACATTAGGAAGTGAAACGGCCGTTCGGTTTCGACCCGGCCTTGCAGCTCGGTGTCGAGCGAATGAATGCTTTTGATTTGGTCCAAGTAACTGTACTTCTGCAGCAGACTGTCTTTGCGATGGAGGGAGGCGATGATGTGCTGCATGCTCTCGCTGATTACATTGAACTCATAGACTTTGCTGCGGTGAGGGATGACGGGATTCATCTCGCGAAGTCCTTCGATGATGCGCTGGACCGGATTTTTGAACCGCACGCTGAGCAGCACCGAGATGGCGATACTGACGAGGATGGACAGCCCGAACAAAGTGAGCAGCAAGGCGCTCATCCGGTCCAATTGCGAGGCGATCGCTTCGTAAGGGACGATGCTGACGTAGGTCAGCCCGGACACAGGTCCTTTCTGATAAAAATAGTAATTGTTGTCGTACAGCATATGCGACCGATCGGTCTGCAAGGCAGGCAGGGCTCCCTCCGGCATCGCGCCGGAACCGAAGTATAGGGAACCGTTGCTATCCGTAATATAAAATCCTTCGGATGCTCCGCTGCCGGACAAGCTGCCAAACATGCGCTCCGTATCCACGAGTGCCGCCATATAGAATGGGCTGCCGATCTGATTGCGGACAATAACGGGCATATAACGGGAACTCTTCGATTCCTGGAAGGAGTCTAAGGGGGATCGTTTGAATTGGGCGGCCGGCAACACCTTCAAATGAAAATCCTCCCTGAACTGGGCGGCCCAGAATTCGGGCCCGTAGCCGGGGCTTATATAATATTTGCCAAACATGTCCTCCGCGCTGCTGTACCCGTTTTTGTCGATGACGAAGTTTTGGCCTTTATAGTAAATGAAGGCGTTTTCAACGCTCGAGTTGTATTTGATCGTAATCGCCCTGAATTGGTCGGCCAACTCGTTCACGCGCGGGAAGTTGGAATCGAAGCTGCTCTTCTTAAGCGACATTAAGGAAGCGTCGAAAAAATGCATCGTAAGCAGATCGTCAATCTGCGAAAGCTGCTTCTCGTAGCCGTCGACCTTATTCGCCAGACCAAGCGTGCTTGAATGAACCAGCTGATCGATCATCTGCCGATGGAAGAACCGGTACGCCCACCCATTGAAAGCAAAGGAGACGAGAATGATGATCATAAAGCCCAGGAGCAGCTTGCTGAACAGCGATCTGCGATTGAATCTTAACGATCTCGGCATATCGTTCCCCCTCCGGATTTTCAATCCCCGTTCTTATGAGTATAGTTAAAGAAACCGCTTTCGTCCATGGAGCCGCTCTATTCCGTTTCGAATGTTTTATTCCGTTTGGTAACAATCTGTACACGGATGCGGCTTCGAGGAAGTTCCTTCGGGGAGGAATAAAACTGTCGAAATGGTTTCTTGTTTGGCCGATCAGCCTGTTACTATGATGGGGATACGGATGACCGAGAGGTTGTTCGAACATGGGACGAAGAAAGGGGCAGAAAGAGGATGAAGCGTCAACTCGGGGCACTCGTAAGCTTATGTTTGGTAGCGGTTCCACTGATGACCGCTTGCGGCAGCTCGGACGGGAAGGAGGAGACGAAAGGCACGCCCGCTCCCGGAGCTACAGCCTCCGCAGAGAAGCAAGCGGTTCCGGACAAATATTCACCCTCCATCGAATTGACTACGGTAGGCTACAGCTTTCCCACCACGAAATTTTTCAACAATGAAGACATCAACAACAACATCTGGATGCGCACCATCGAGGAGAAGTTCGGGATAAAAGTGAAGTTCCAATGGTACGTGCCTCAAACCGAATATGACAAAAAGACGAACCTGATGATCGCCTCCGGGGAAATTCCCGATTTCTTCGCGGCGACGCCGCAGCAGTTCAAGCAGTTGGCGGAAGCCGGGCTGCTCGAGGACATGACGAAGGCGTATAACGACTTCGCGCCGGAATCGGTCAAGAAAGTGATGCAGGGAGCCGGGGAGACGGTATTGAAGTCGGCAACCCTCGACGGGAAGCTGATGGCGATTCCTTGGACAGGCGTAGCGAAGGAAGGGCCGGCGATTTTGTGGATTCGCAAAGACTGGAAGATGAAGCTGAATTTGCCCGATCCCAAGACGATTGACGATCTGGTCGCGATCTCGGAGGCGTTCACGAAGAAAGATCCCGACGGCAACGGCAAGGACGACACGTTTGGTCTCGCGATGGATAAAGATATGAAGCTGGCTGGCGGGTTCATGCAAGGCTTCGGAGCGTATCCGGACTTTTGGCTGAAGGATGCTTCGGGCAGCCTGGCGTACAACGACATTCAAGCGGAGACGCGCAAAGCGCTTGTCAAACTCAGCGAAATGTACAAGGCGGGACACTTCGATCCGGAGTTCATCGTGAAGGACACGAACAAAGTGAACGAGACGATCGGCGCCGGCAAAATCGGCATGATGATCGGCGGCCGCGGATCGGCGAATTCCCCGCTCGTCACCCTCACGCCGGAGCAGGAATGGCAGGCCTATCCGATGCCGACGACTGTCGACGGGAAACCGTTCCAGGCCGGACTGCCGCTCAACACGTTCGGCTACTACTGGGTCGTGAAGAAGGGGACCAAACATCCGGAAGCGATCTTCAAAATGATGGACTTCTGGCTGCAAACGTACTATTACAACAAGTCGGAAGAGGTTTACTACAAATACATCGTGCCTAGCGTAACCGATCAATCCGCACTATGGACTTACTCGCCGGTGAAGATCTACTTGCCGGACAACAACATCGAGAACTACCGCCAGGCTACCGCCGTTCTGGACGGCAAGCTGAAGCCGGAAGACCTGGCCCCCGAGAAGAAAAAGGTGTACGACAAAATCATGCTGTACAAGAACGGGCAGAAAAACGTCTGGGGCGAGTTCGCGCAGAACGGTCCGGGCGGCTCGGCGGGTATCATCGATCAGATTATTAAAGACAACCGGTTCGTGACGAACTTGTTCTACAGCACGCCTACGCCGACGATGGTGGAGCGGACGCAGCAATTGGACAAATTGAAGAACGAGACCTTCGTGAAGATCATTACGGGGAACTTGGGCATCGATGCGTTCGACAAGTATGTGGCCGACTGGAAAAAGCAAGGCGGAGACTTGATCACCAAAGAAGTGAACGAATGGTACTCGAAGCAAAAGTAAGGCGCAGCCCGACGTGCCGATGTACAGGGGACGCTCGGAAATATGACGGAGGAGGGCGGCAGCAATGAACGCCAAACGTCTCAGGGAGCTCCCGCTCCATCTTATGATCCTGCCTGGCGCGATCATCGTGTTCATCTATCATTACATTCCCTTGGGCGGACTGGTGATGGCGTTTCAGAAATACATGCCGGCGAGAGGCATCATGAGCTCGACCTGGGTGGGCTGGCGCAACTTCGAATACATGTTCTCGCTGCCCAGCACGCTCGAGGTGTTCTGGAACACCATCTTCATTGCCGTGATGAAGATCGTCGCCGGACTGGTCGTCCCGATCTTCACGGCCATCCTGCTGAACGAAGTGAGCCGCGCCGCGTTCAAGCGGACGGTCCAGACGATGATCTACTTGCCTCACTTCCTGTCCTGGACGATCCTGGCCGGCATTCTCATCGACATCCTGTCCCCCGGCCAGGGGATTGTGAACCAAATGCTCGGTTGGGTAGGGATCCAGCCCATCTTCTTCCTCGGCGACAACGATTGGTTCCCCTACACGATCGTCATCTCGAACGAGTGGAAGGAATTCGGCTTCAGCACGATCGTCTACTTGGCGGCCTTGTCCAGCGTCGATCCGGCGCTGTATGAGTCGGCCGTCATCGATGGCGCGGGGCGCTGGCGCCAGACGTGGCACATTACGCTGCCCGGCATCCGGCCGGTTATCGTCCTGCTGATGACGCTCAGTCTCGGCCAAGTGCTGAACGCCGGGTTCGAGCAAATCTTCAATCTGTACAGTCCCTATGTGTACGAGAGCGGGGACATTATCGACACGATGGTGTATCGGATGGGCTTGCTGGATGCCCAATACAGCTTATCTACGGCAGTAGGGCTGTTGAAATCGGTCGTCTCCCTGATCCTGATCTCGGTTTCGTACGGACTCGCCAGCCGTTTCGCCAATTACCGCATCTTTTGACGTCCAACGTCCAACAACAGGAGGGATAGCAGCATGGTAGAGAGCCCGTCCATAGGCCGCAGGCTGTTCCTGATCAGCAATTATGCATTTTTGGCGCTGCTCGCCTTTCTATGCCTCTTCCCGATCATCCACGTCCTGGCGGTGTCGTTCAGCTCGAGCGGGGCCGCTGCGGCGGGGCGGGTGGGGCTGTGGCCGATCGAATTCACGACGAAGGCGTATGCCTTCGTCTTAAATAAAGCAGAGTTTACCCGCTCCTTCGGAGTGTCGCTGCAACGACTCTTGCTAGGCACGGCCATCAATATGGTCATGTGCGTGCTGATTGCGTATCCGCTCTCCAAGGAACCGCGGGAATTCAAGTACCGGACCGTGTACGTTTGGTATTTTTTCGTGACGATCTTGTTCGGCGGGGGTCTCATCCCCACGTACATGACCGTGAAGAATACCGGATTGATGGATACGATCTGGGCGTTGGTGCTGCCGGGCGCGGTACCGGTGTTCAATATGATTTTGCTGTTGAACTTTTTTCGCGGGCTGCCTAAGGAACTGGAGGAGGCCGCGTTTATCGACGGCGCGGGACACCTCCGGACTCTCTGGAGCTTGTTCATCCCGCTGTCGAAGCCGGTGCTGGCGACGGTGCTGCTGTTCACGATGGTCAGCCACTGGAACGCGTGGTTCGACGGGCTGATCTATATGAACGATCCGACCCATTATCCGCTGCAGAGCTACCTGCAGACCGTCATCATCCAGCAGGACATGAGCGCCATGTCGGACAGCGAAGTCGAGCTCATGAAGCAGCTGTCCAATCAGACCGTCAAGTCGGCGCAAATCTTCCTCGGCGCTCTGCCGATCATTGCGGTGTATCCGTTCCTCCAGAAGTTTTTTGTAAAAGGGATCGTGCTTGGGAGTGTCAAAGGGTAGAGATGACGACCGCTCGTAAGGTTGAGGGGGCATAGCCCTAATTCGGCTAGCCCCTTCTTTCCATCCCTATTACGCACTCCATATGTGCTTAGTGCTTACTTCAGCCGATCGTAGGCGGTCTGCGTCAGCTTCATCAGCTCGTCGACGCCGATCTTCTTGGCCTCGGCTACGTATTGATCCCACTGGTCGAGCGGGCGCTCGCCCAGGACGAAGCGGGTGAGCTGCTCCGTACGGTGCTTGTCGACCGCGGTCTGCAGCAGCGCGACGGTCGACAGCTCGCCTTCGTTGAACTGCGGCTTCACGCGGTACACGCTGTCGTACTTGCGCGCCTGGTCGTAGGCCGCCCGCTGCTCGGGGGTTGCAGGGACTAGATGCGCGTCGTAGTCGAACCACGTGTAGGTTCCGTTCGTCGCGAGCCCCGTCTTCTTGCGCACGTCCGAGACGTCGAGGAATTCGGGCCGCAGCTTCTTCTTCCCGTTCTCCGTGATATACACCTCGTCGCCCGTCCCCCAGCTCATCAGCTGCTTTGCTTCTTCGCTGTAGAACCAGTCGTAGGCTTGCATCGCTTCCTTCACTTTTTTTGATTTCGCGGAGAAGGTCACGCCCGATTCGATGAAATGCGTGTACGGATTGACGGCAGAGCCGGGAATCCCGGCCGGAGGCGGCATGAACGCCAGGTTGAACGCCGGGTTCGTCTTTTTCATCGGGATGTTGAACAGGTCGAGCCGGCCGATATAGTCGAGAATCATGAACGTCTGGTCGTTCGAGACCATGTTCTGCCATTGCTGCACGTTCAGCGTCAGCCAGTCGGGCGGGATGAGACCTTCCTTATTCATCCGATGGAAGAATTCGACCATCTTCTTGAAGTCGTCCTCGATCGGACCGTAGCGCACCTTCTTCGTCTTCTCGTCGAGGAAGAACGTGTTCGTCGTGCCGAACTGGGCCGAGGTGTAGTTCATGATCGTAAGCGAAGGGCCGGTGCGGAAGGCGAACGGGAAGCTGTTCGGATACAGCTCCTTGAGCTTTTTCCCTACGGTGATGAACTCCTCGTATGTTGTAGGCGGCTTCAGGCCATGTTTGTCGAAAATGTCTTGCCGGTACATCCAAATGATGCGGTTCGTCTCGCCGAAGCCTTCATTCGGCAGCATGTACATTTTGCCGTTGGCTGCGAGAGCGGCTTTGGCGATGTCCGGGTATTTCTTCATCCACGCGGTCAGATTCGGCATCACGTTCTTATACTCGAGAATGTCGGCGAGCACGCCTTGCTGCCCGAACTTATCGGCGTCGGCCCGGCTGGCGAAAAAGGTGATGTCGGGCATATTGCCGGAAGCGACGTTCAAATTGATCGTGTCCTTCAATTCCCCGGACGGCAGCTGAACCTGGAACGTAGCGCCGGTTTTCTCCTCGATCGTCTTCCAGACCGGCCAATCTTTGTTGTACGGCCAGTTCGGATGGGCTTCGAGCAGCATCGTGAACGTGTTCTTCGGTTTCTCGGCCGCGGCTGGCTTGGAGGTTCCACCGGCGTCGGGGGACGGCTCCGCCGATTTGCCCGAGCAAGCGGCGAGCAGCGTCGTGCACAGCATAAGCGTGCTTAAAGCGATAGACCATTTCTTCATACCAGAACCTCTCCTTTTTGGTATTGGTTAACCCTTGACCGCCCCGATCATGACGCCTTTGACGAAATACTTTTGCAGGAAGGGGTAGACCAAGAGAATGGGAACGGTGGACACCATGATGGTCGCGTACTTGAGCGTTTCCTCCAGAATCACGTTGGCGTCGCCGATGGCGGTACTGTCCGCCTGATTCATCTGGCCGGCGAGCACGATGTTGCGCAGGATGACCTGAAGCGGGAAGAGATCCTGATCGCGCAAGTACAAGAGCGGCAGGAGAAAATTGTTCCACAGCCCGACCGCGTAGAACAGGCCGATGGTGGCGAACACCGCTTGCGACAGCGGGACGACGATACGGAAGAACACCCCGATATCGCTCAGGCCGTCGATACGCCCCGATTCCTCGAGCTCGGCCGGCATATTGGAGAAGAACGTCCGCATGATCAGCAGGTTCCAGGTGCTGACGGCGCCGGGCAGGACCATGCCCCAGATCGTGTCGATGACGCCAAGCGACTTCACGACGAGGAATGTTGGGATCATGCCGCCTCCGAAGAACATCGTAAAAATGATGAGCAGCGTGAAGCCGCGGTGGAACAGCATATCTCGTTTGGCCAGCGCATACGCCCCGAGGGAGGTGACGACGAGCGAGATCGCCGTCCCGACGACGACATAGGTGATCGTGTTCCGATACGCGGTGCCGATACGGGGGTCCTTCAGGACAAGCCGGTAAATGTCGAACTGAAGGCCCTTCGGATACCAGCTCACCTCGCCGCGCATGACCGGGACGTTGCTGCTGAGCGACACGGCGGCCATATGCACGAACGGATACAAGGTGGCGACGACGACCCCGAGCAGCAGGATCGTGACAACGACCGAGAAAACGGAGAACGAGCGGCGTTTCATGGATGCATCCTCCTTTCATGTTTCGGGGCCCCCCGCAAAGTACTTGGAATACCTCCAGAGCGAATCTTCACTTTGTGGGGATAGGTTTTTACCACAGACTCGTCTGCGACAAGCGACGGCTAAGCGCATTCGTGGTGACTATGAAGACGAGGCAGACGACGCCGGTAAACATGTCGATGGCCGCTGCATAGCTGAAGTTGCCGCTGATGAGCCCCGTCCGGTACACGTACGTACTCAGAATGTCGGCAGTCGAATAGGTGGCCGGGTTGTACAGGAGGAACACTTTTTCGAAACCGATCTCGAGCACGCGGCCGACGTTCAAGATGAACAGGATGATGATGGTGGAGGAAATGCCGGGCAACGTGACGTTCCACAGCTTCCGCCAACGGCTCGCGCCGTCGATGTCGGCGGCTTCGTAGAGGGCCGGATCGATCGAAGTAAGCGCTGCCAAATAAATGATCGCTTCCCACCCGATATGCTGCCAAATTTCCGAGCCTACATAGATGAAGCGGAACAGTTCGGGCTTGATCATGAAATGAATCGGTTCGAAGCCGAACGACGCGATGATCCGGTTCACGAAGCCGGTGGACGGCGACAGGAACATGACGACCATGCCCGCGACGACGACGTTCGAGATGAAGTGCGGCAAGTAGCTGACCGTCTGGACGAACCGCTTGAACAAGACGTGCTTTACTTCGTTCAGGAGCAGCGCCAGGAGGATCGGGGCGGGAAAGCCGAAGATCAGCTTATAGACGCCGAGCAGAAACGTATTGCGCAGGAGGACCCAGAAGTCCGGGCTGTGGAAGAACAGCTTGTAATACTTCAGCCCGACCCAATTGCTCGCCCAGATGCCTTTATACAGGCTGTAGTCCTTGAACGAGATCACGATGCCGACCATGGGCAAATACTTGAAGATGACATAATACAACAAGCAGGGCAGAAACATCAGCAGCAAATATTTGCTTTTGACCGCTCTCCTCCATAACACAGGCGTTTGATTCATGTCCGCAATCCCCCGATCTACAGGCTTGATGACGCTTTCAACGGATGGAGTCCACAGGCGGCACCGGCCGTCGGCGCGACGTGAACATGCTCTCAGCATACCACCCGACCCGGGATTTGGAATCCATAGCAATTCGGAAAAGTACGCAGATCTGCGGATTTCGAAAATTTGTTAACTATTCTGGAATTTGCGTAGAAAGGGGACCGGAAGCACTCTTCCGGTGGCAACCCCGGTCATGTATGATAAAATCATCCCCAAATCGCATGCCAACCTGTTCGGAGGTGAGGTCGTATCCGTCTGATTACGCGGGTTCAATTCGGCGCTTCTTCTTTGCTCCTCCGGCTCTTGCTCGGCTTTCTCGCCGTGATCGTCTTGCTCGTTTCGTTCAACTACCTCTCGTTCACCTTTTTCCAGAGCAATATCCGAGGGGAGATCATCCGTTACAACGCCCAGAACATCCGGTTCACCTCGGATCGGTATGAAGAACATTTTCAGCTTGTGCAAAAACAAATGTATGCGCTTTATTTCAACGACGAGATGAGCGGCTTGCTGATGAGCACCGGGAATGCGCGGTTTCAATTGCTGGATCGGATCAAGCAGGAGATCGTCAAGGTGGTCGGCAATCCGCTGATCTACGTGGACAATGCGATCGTAGTGTTCCAAGACCCGACCCTCACGCTGAGCCGTACGGGGACGAACGACCGGGTATCGCTGTTCGAGAAGTTTTATGCGAGTCCGGAGTATCCTGACGCCTTCTGGCAGCAGCAGTTCCAGGAGACGTATACGTCGAAAATATTCCCGATGGCCTCGTTCCGCGAGCACGCCTTCTACCAATCCGGCGAAGCGATGCCGAAGGGACAGTTCATCCCTTACATTAATAAACATTGGCAGAACAACGACTTCTACCTGGTCGCCATGCTCGATGCGGGCAAGCTGTTCCGCGCCTTCCACCGCTCGGTCAACGCGAACTTCATCATCTATGACCAAGCCAAGCGCCCGATCTACTCGACGACCGGGCAGACCGATCTGCAGCGGATCCCCCAGCTGACCGGCGACGATACTTACGTCTTGCAGGACAATACTTATTACTTTTATCGGAAAGGCGAGTTCACCGGATTCACTTATTTGAACATTGTACCGGGGGCGAGCATCTCGGAACAAGTGTCCCGGCTGAACCTGACCTTGATCCTGCTGCTTCTGCTCGCTCTGACCGTCAGCGTCGTGCTGTCCGTCTGGTTCAGCATGCGGTTCCATAAGCCGGTGAAAATGATGGTGAGCACGATCCAGAAGCCGATCGGCGGGCAGGAGGGGCTGTTCAAGAGCAAAATCCGCGAGTTCGAGCTCATCGGCCGGAAGCTGGAGGACATGCTCACGACGAATGCGAAGATCCAGCTCGACCTGATGCACAAGGACAACCAGCTCGCTTCGTTCGGATACTTGAACAAGCTGAAGAACATTCACAACGGCTCCCGCGGCGCAGTCGACTCGATGCTGTTGCAGGTGAACCGCTTTATCATTTATGAAATTACGTACAAAGACCGGTTCTGGGAAGAAATGAAGGAAGAGCCGGGGCCGCTGACTTACTGCATCTACGAATTCATTAATACCGGCATCCGCCAGGTATTCCCGACAGCGCTCACGCTGCAGGTGGAGAGCCGGCAAATGCTGACGGTGCTCGGCGACACCGACGAGACTCGACTCACCGCGTATATCGAGGAGCTATTGCAAGTGTTGAGCCACGACAAGGACTATTATTTCTTCACGATCGCGGTCTCCCCGGCCTTCCCGCCGCAGACGGACGTCACGGTGGCCTACGAGCAGACGGTCAAGCTGCTGCAGCAGCGGAAGCTGAAGGAGTCGACACAGGTCGTACGAGAGACGGCGGGACGGCCCGCCGGGCACCTATTCCCCCCTGCCCAGGAGCAGCAGTTCGACTCGAACCTCGCGGCCGGCAATACGCAGGAGCTGCTGCAGCTGCTCGACCGGCATCTCGCGCTCATGGAGCGCAAGTGCGCGACGGTGCAGCAATATCAGGAGTTCGTCGTCGAGATCGTGCAGAAGGTGCGCAAGACGTTGCACGCGCTGCGCCTGGACGATGAGGCGATCGAGCCGGTCTTGACCGGCCTGCGCACGGGAGAGAGCTTCTATGCCGGCCGGCATTATCGCCGATTCTTCAGCCGGCTGCTAGTCGCGGCGTGCGAGGAGATCCGGGGACAGCGTAAGAATGCGGACCCGACGATCGATTTTGTCCTGCACTATATCGAGCAGCACTACGCCGAGGACTTGACGCTGGAGATCGTGGCGGAGCATCTGCCGATCACGGCCGGGTACTTGTCTACCGTGTTCAAGGAGAAGACGGGCGAATACTTCGTCGACTACGTCAACGGCGTCCGGATCCGCGAGGCGCAGCGCATGCTGCTCGAGACCGATATGCGCGTGCAGGACATCGCCGTGCGAGCGGGTTACCAAAATGTGAATTCGTTCAACCGGATGTTCAAGAAGTGGAGCGGCATGTCGCCGCGCGAGTTCCGCAAGGAGCAGCTGGCCGGGGCGGTGCCGGTGGAGGAATAGAGAGAAGCCCCCCTTAGTCGTGAAGTGGCTAAGGGGGGCTTCGGTATTATTTTGCCGATTACAACGTCCCGGCGCTGGAGAACGGGTAATAGCGGAACAAGATTTTGCCTACGAGCTTGCTCTCGTCGACGAACCGGTTCGGCCACAGGTGGCCGTCGTAGCTCAAGTTGCGGTTGTCGCCGAGGAAGAAGTAATGATGGTCGGGCACCTCGACCGGACCGAAATTGTAATTCGTCACGACCGTCAAGTACGGCTCGTCGACCGCCACGCCGTTGCGGTACAGCACGCCGCCCCTCACCTCGATGGTATCCCCAGGCAGGCCGATGAGGCGCTTCACGTAGCGGACCTCGCCCTTGCCGTCTGCGTCGTGGTTGAAGACGACGATGTCGCTGTGCTCCCAATGGGTGAACTTGACGAGCTTCTCCATGAAGAGGCGGTCATTGATGGCGATGTTCGGTTCCATGGAGCCGGTAGGCACCTTCACGGCTTGCGCTACATACGTCTGCATCAGCACGCTGAGCACAACCGCGATCGCCAGCGGCAAGATCCATTCCTTCACGATCGATTTCATTCTAGGCATGTGCCACGCTCCCTTCCAGTCTATTACTATTAAACCATGTTTGCGAGAATCGAGTCAAAACCGGAAGGGGCGAGGCGTTACAGGACTTCTTTCCAGGACCCGTAATGGAAAAATGTGATCCCGGCGGCGCCGGATAGCTCGGCGGCCGTCTTGTACGTTTGGAACTGTTCGGCGTTCAGTGCGTATTCGGCGGAATTTAGGATGCCGGGGTAGACCGGGACTTCGCCTGCCGCTGCTGTTTGCTGCTTAACGACAGCTTCGAAGCTGTCCGGCGCGAGCCAGTAGTCCATCGGGCAGAGGAAGTCGACGAGCCCCTGGGCGACCCAATCCTGCCACTTCTGGCCGAAGCCGTCGTACACGCTGTCCGGCTGCAGCGGCAAGCCGCGCAGCTCGTTGCCGTACGGCGCGTTGTACCAGATCGTGGCCGACAGCTGCGTGGTCGGCCGCACGTCTTGCCCGGCGCGGCGGATCGCAGCGATCAGCGCCGTGATGAGGCCTGCGCGATACGCAGCCCAAGCCGCCGCGTGCTCGCGCAGCAGCCACTGCGCGCGCTCGCCGCGCAGGATGCGGGCGCTGTCGGCGTCGGCGTCAGCGCTTGCGGCGTCGGGCGCAGCTGCGCCTGCGGCGCTTGGCGTGAGCGCCAGCGCCGGCGGCAGCTGCACGCCGCTCTGCGCGAGGAAGCCGCTCACGCAGGCGTCGCAGAAGCAGAAGCGGTACTCGTGCCGCAGCGTAAGCTTGTCCCCGATCGGCGGGTCGTTGTACGCGTTCGACGCTTCCTCGACGAAGAAGGTGGTCCGGGTACCGTTCAGCGTCTCGATGCGGATCGGCTGACCGGGCTTCGGCACGCTGCCGAGCCAATGGCCGGCGCTCTTCGTGTCGACCGTCAGCACGCTGTCGAAGTAGTAGTACCGCACGAAATCGAGATGCACGCCGGCGAGGCCCGGGAACGTCTCGAGAAGCCGGCCGACGCCTCGGCTGATCGTCTCAACGACTTGCGGCTTGCCCGGATCGAGCACATAGGCGGTCCCGGAGACGGGCTCGTCCCAGTTGGAGATGCCGTGCACGTCGACGCAGTAGCAGTCCGGATCTTGGAACTGCAGCTCGACGCGGTTCTTCGTGCGCTGGATCAGCGCGCTGATCATGCCATGGACTTCGATGCCGGCGGATGCGCAAGCGTCCGTCAAGCGGTTCAATTGGTCGCGAATCGCGTCTTGATGGGCAGGCTGCAAGTCCATGTGGACCAGCACCTTGCCGATACGGTTGCGGCCGCACCAGTCGAGGAGCTGCTCCACTTCCTCCGGGGTGCGCGCCTCCCGGCCAAGATAGAGCCAGACGGCATTGGATGGTTTTGCGGCGGCGGATAAGGATGTCAAGTCAACCACTCCTATGTCGAGACTATTTTAATGAAGCGATACGAGTTTAGACGTGGAACAGATCCCACAGCTGCTTGCCAATGAGAAGGGTGGACATGAGGATGAACAGCGGCTTCACATACGACACCCCACGACGAATGGCGAGGCGGGAGCCGACGAGCGCGCCTGCAACCATCGCGGCCGCCATCGGCAATCCATAGTAGAAATTCACATAGCCCATGAGGATGAACGTGATCAGGCTGCCGAAGTTGCTCGCGAGATTCAGTACCTTGGCATTGCCGGCCGCCCCGACGAAGTCGAAGCCTAGCAGCAGGAAGGCGAAGATGAGGAACGAGCCCGTGCCCGGTCCGAAGAACCCGTCATAGAACCCGATGACGAGCGCCACTAGCGCACTCACGAGCGCGGTACGTTTGCCAAGCCCTTTGTAAGTAGACATGGCTCCCCAATTTTTCTTGAACAAAGTGTACACGGTGACCAGGATAAGCAAAATGACCACGATCGGCTTCAGGAACGGAGCCGGGATGTACTGCACCGTCACCGCCCCGCCGACCGATCCGGCCAAGGCTAGCGGGAACAGCCAGAGGACGAGCTTGAGATTGATTTTCCCCGAGCGGAAGAACGAGGCCGAGCTCGTGAGCGAGGAGGCGGTGCCCCCGAGCTTGTTCGTGCCGAGCACCATACCGGGTGGCAGCCCGGTCAGCAGAAGGGCAGGGACGGAGATCAAGCCTCCGCCCCCGACGACCGAGTCGATGAACGAAGCCAAAAAACCGGCCGCGATCAAAAACAGCAGCATTTCTAAAGAAGGATGTTCCATAACGAGTTCGACTCCTGGTCTGAGTTGGATTAAGGCAAGTAGCTGCGAAGTACGGTGAACGTTCCTTCTAATGTATAGTCGCCCAGGCCCGCCGGCAGCAGGAAGCAGTCGCCCGGCTTCACCGGAATTCGGCCCGGCTGCGCGCTGTCCGGCCATGTCAAGGCGCCGGTGCCTTCGCACACGATGAGAATGACGAAGCTCTCCGGCGTCGTCTGCAACGGCCACGTGCCGTCGACCGCGCCTTTTTCCACCGTGAAGTAAGGGGAGCGGGCCAAGAGGAGCCATTGGCCGGGACCGGGCAGCTCGGTCGTCATTCGGCTCGCGCCGCTTCCTTCATAGGCGATCACGTTCAGCGAGTCCTCGATGTGCAGCGCTCTGGGCTTGCCGTCAAGACCGGGCCGGTCGTAATCGTACAGGCGGTACGTCGTGTCCGAATTTTGCTGGATCTCTGCAGCCAGCACGCCGGCGCAAAGGGCATGCACCGTTCCGGCCGGGATGTAGAACGAGTCACCCGCTTTCACATCGACCTCCTGAAGGGATTCCAGGATGCGGCCTTCCGCGATCGCTTGGGCGAAGGTCTCGCGCGTAACGCCGGGCTTCAGCCCGTAGATGATTTTGGCGCCGGGCTTTGCATCCAGGATATACCACATCTCGGTTTTGCCGAGTTCGCCGGGCGGCAAGCGATCGTACTCGTTGTCCGGGTGTACCTGCACCGACAAGTCGTCATTGCAGTCCAGCAGCTTGATCAGCAAGGGGAACCGGGTGCTATTGTCCGCGGGGGCTCCTTTCGTCCCGAATAAGACGTAGCCGTATCGCTCCCGCACTTCATCGAGCCCGAGTCCGGCGAGCGGTCCGTTCATTACCTTGGTCGTGCCGTTCGGATGGTCGCCGATCATCCAGCCTTCGCCGATCGGGCCGTCCGGCAGCTGCAGGCCGAACTGCTCCAGGGCACGGCCTCCCCAGACGCGTTCCTTCATCTCGGGTTGGAATTGCAGAGGGTAGGGCTTCGTCGTCATCGTCTCGTTCTCTCCTTGTCCGCCTGAACGGGCGGTTTCTTCTTGAGCACCCCGATGAGGTAAGGGGCTTCCGCTTTGGCATTCAGAAATTGGTACACCAGCACCTGATACGACAGCTGCGGCAGCCGCTGCGCCCACGAGCGGACGGCTTCCGCTTCTTCTTCGCCCCCGGCGTGTCCGCTGTATAGGACGATCGTAAGGACACCATCCGGCTTGAGGAGCGTGAGAGCCGCGTCGAGCGCGGGCAGTGTCGTGTCCGGTCGCGTGATGATGGGACCGGCGCCTTCTTCGGCGTCTTCCGAGCCGCCGGGCAAGTAGCCCAGATTGAACATGACGGCAGACACGCGGCCCCGGCAATCGGGAGGCAGCGCCTCGAGCATCTCGGCGTGGCTGCGCAGGTGCAGCACGGGCCGGGCAATGCGGGCCGTGCCCTCGGCTTCGATGCGGGCCTGCGTCTCGGCCAACGCTCGAGGCTGCACATCGAAGCCGTGCACCGTCCCCGTCGGTCCGACGGCCCGGCACAGCATAAGCGTATCGACGCCGTTGCCGATCGTGGCGTCAATGGCCGTATCGCCCGGCTGAATTCGCTCGGCCGCCCATTGTTGGGCCATGCTCAAGACGGATCGGAATCCCATCGTTTCAGTTCCTTTCATATAACATCGATGCAGGGTGCATCTGTTAGCCGTTCAAAGCTCCGATGCCAAGATACCATATGCCGTCGTGATTGGCAATGACTACGGTTGCCAACTCCTCTGTACTTTCATAACCTCTCTCACTCCCACGGCTTGTCTCCCTTCAGTAGGCATCCGATGCTCGCATTGAATAGAACCGACGGCTGTACCATGGCCCTTCTAAACTCCTTGTGCCACTATCCCTTTCGCCCAGGATCGAGCCCCGATCGGCCAAACACGCACCAGGCATCCAATGTGCCCTAGACCGTTCTAATTCGCCGAGAGGCGAGAATAAGCCGGAAAAATCGTGTTACTGGTCCCAAGCATCCCAACAAAAACAAAGGTTGGGCAGGGGATATTCCCGAGCCCAACCTTGAGGTGCATACCTTACTTTTTCTCGGCCAACCAAGCCGCCAACGATTCGATCGCCGCAGCATCCAGCGACTTCTCAAAGCCCGGCATCTTGGACGAGCCCTTCGTGATTTGCGTGACGATCTGCTCCTTCGTCTTACGCGAGCCTACCTTGGTCAAGTTCGGCCCGACCTTGCCTTGGAGCTGATCGCCATGGCAGGAGACGCAGCTCGCCTTGTACAGCGCCTCGGCCCCCGAGCTCGCGCTGGCCGGCTCCGTCACCGTCGGCGCAGGCGTCGCGCTCGGCGCCGTGCTCGCCGGAGGCGACGCGGTCGCCACAGGCGGCGCCGCCACGGTCGCGGCCGGCGTAGCCACGACCGGCGCGCTCGCCACCGGCGTCGGCGACGGCGTGGCTGCAGGCGTCGCCGTAGCGGCCGGCGTCGCCGAAGCAGTAGCCGCCGGCGTCGCCGTCGGCGCAGTGGTGGCCGACGCGGACTTCGTCGGCGTCGGCGAGGCGGTCGAGCCGCCGGCGGTGGCCGGCTCGACAATTTTGCTGCCGCTGTCCGTCGTCTGCGGCTTGTAAGGCTTGGCCTCTCCGCAGCCGGCCAGGACGAGCAGCAGAGCGGCCGAGAGCAGCGCCGTATTCCGGGTGCCGGCCAGGTTGATCTTGAATGCGACTTTCCCCTTTTTCGCTTGCGACATTCTCATTCCTCCCCAGGAATCGTCAAGTCAGGATCGACAGTACTTCCCTTGCCATGTATCGCGCGACTGGAGTTCGTCGTCGATCGCATTCAGCACTTCCCACTTCTTCAGGCTCCACATCGGGCCGATGAGCAGCTCCCTTGGTGCGTCGCCGGTCAGGCGGTGGACGATCATCTCCGGAGGCAGGAACTCGAGCGTGTCGACGACCAGCTTGACATACTCCTCCTTCTCCAGAAAACGGAGCAGCCCGGCCTCATACTGCTTCACCATCGGCGTCTTGCGCATCAGGTGGAGCAAGTGAATTTTGATCCCCTGCACGTCCATCTCCGCTACCGCTCGTCCGGTCTCGAGCATCATCTCGTGCGTCTCGCCCGGCAATCCATAGATGATATGCGCGCATGTGCGGATGTTATGCTTGCGCAGCTTGGCCACGGCGTCCAGGTAGCACTGCGTGTCATGCGCCCGGTTGATGAGCTGGGACGTCGACTCGTGAACGGTCTGCAGCCCCATCTCGAGCCACAGATACGTACGCTCGTTCAGCTCGGCCAAGTATTCGACCACATCGTCCGGCAAGCAATCGGGACGCGTGGCGATCGAGAGTCCGACGACGCCGGGTTGCTGCAAAATGGCTTCATAATACTCACGCAGCTCGTCTACAGGCGCATACGTATTCGTATACGCCTGGAAGTAGCCGATGTACGACGCTTCCGGCCACTTCTGATGCTGCAGGTCGCGAATCGTGTTGAACTGGGTGACGAGGTC
Source organism: Paenibacillus sp. HJGM_3 (assembly GCF_045062745.1). NCBI lineage: Bacteria > Bacillati > Bacillota > Bacilli > Caryophanales > Paenibacillaceae > Paenibacillus > Paenibacillus sp. HJGM_3. Next base: position 49,100 of record NZ_JBJGED010000001.1, on the reverse strand, counting down.
GTCCCGCCGGCTTCCGGCGAAATCTCCGGATCCCCGCGCACTGCAGAACGTGCAGCCGCCGGCCGCAATCGAACCGTCCCGGTTCGGGCATGTGAAGCCCGCGTCGAGCATCACCTTGAACACCTTCGTTCCGAATCGCTCCCGCATTTCGTAATTCCATGTATGAAATCGCTTGTCCCCCCAGAGAAGAGGAGCGCGATGCTGCAACGTGCCTGTCATGACGGTAAAGCTCCTTTTCAACGGAAACGTGTCTAGGCAGCCGTCTGCCCATGGCACCATTGTATCATTACTGGTACGTTTCTACCAATGGTCCGTCGGACCTTTACTCCGCGAGCAGCTGCCTGGCACGATGGAGGACCTGCTCGAGCGCTTCGATCTCGTTTGTGTCCAAGTGCAGCGTGACATACGAGGGAACAAGCCCGCCACTATTGAATTCCATCAGCACCTGCTTGGCATCCAGGTCCAGCCGGATATCCATTCGATCGGTTTCGTACAGCGTGGTCCAAGCCATTCGCCCAACCTCTCCTTTATTCGACGGATTATGCCTTCATTGTAGTCAGGGCGACCGGGAATGACAAGACGAGAATGGCGAAAAATCTGGAAAAAAAATTGGCTCCATGTCAGCTTTTTCCCTTGCAAAACCTAACATGACGTGTTAAATTAAAAATAAGAAAGTTCAAGCATCAGCAGGATTCTCGCCACATAACCGTACTTGAATTCATGAACTTGTTCAGCTTTGGGCATACTGGAAAAAACTCCGAGAGGTGAGAACAATGAATTCTGAATTTCAATTTCCGAACGGCGAAGAAAAGATCACGATTGAATTGACAGTGAAGGAAGCGTTGGCGCTGAGCGCCGGGGAGCGGTTCGTCCCGAACAGCCATGTCACCGTGAGTGCCAAGCGCAAGCTGCGCAAGGAACTGGAGCATCTGCTCATTCCGGAGAGCGATAAAGTTCATTATTCCTCGCTGGAGCTGTAAGCATCGATACGTCAATAAGCCAACGCCTCTTCGGTCGATCCACCTATGGATCGGTTGAGGAGGTTTTCTTTTTCCTGTATGATGGGACTGATGATGGAGTTATCGATGGAGGACAAGCACGTATGAGATTGAGAGGCAGAAAAGGGATTCGCGAATCGCTAGAGCGGCAGCAGGAGCTCGTCATTTTGGAGCCGAGCGAGCACCGCGGGCGCTGGGCCCAGTTTTTTGGCAATGACAAGCCGATTCACATCGAGCTGGGGATGGGCAAGGGCAAGTTCATCTCGGAGATGAGCGTCCTTCACCCCGATGTGAATTTCATCGGCATCGATATGTACGACGAGCTCGTGCGCAGGGCGAGCGAGAAGGCGCGGCTCGCGGCGGGCCGAGAGGATGGGGCGGCTCCGCCGAATTTGGCGCTCGCGCGGATGAATATCGAGCGCATCGAGGAGGCGTTCGCGGACGGCGAGATCGAGCGCATCTACTTGAACTTCAGCGATCCGTGGCCGAAGAAGCGGCATGCCCGCCGGCGATTGACGCACAGCGGATTCGTGAACAAATATAGGCAGCTGTTGAACGCGAACGGGGAGATTCATTTCAAGACGGATTCGCGCTCGCTGTTCGAATTCTCGCTCAATACGTTCGCGGACATGGGCCTCCGGATGCGCAACATCTCGCTGGACCTGCACGTGGACGGGCCCTCCCTGAACAACGTGATGACCGAATACGAGAGCAAGTTCTCGGGCCGCGGCTTTCCGATCCATCGCGTGGAGGTGGTCATCGGCGAGGCTGCGCTGAATAGCCACCTGCATCGGCTGGCATCGGAGCAAGAACACGAAGCCGCCGCGGCGCCCGACGACCGGGACGACGACGATGCGAACTGATCTACATCTATAGGATATTAATCAGAAGACCCGGCCCATCGGCCGGGTCTTCGTTCGTATGGCGTTCAAGGGTTCGGCTTATAATCGGCAATGCTAACCGTTAATCTCGTGTGCCGCACATCGCAGCCGCTTACAGCAGCTGCATGATCGCTTGCGCGCCGTGCTGCGGCGTATACGCCGGCTGCCGCTCGGGTGCGGCGCCGACCCGGGCGAGCTGATCTCGGGGATGCTCGCGGACCAGCTTCCCGAACCAGGCGTCGAGCGTCTCGTGCGATTTGATCGGCTCGCCCAGCCCTTGCTCGGTGAAGTACTGGCAGTTCTCTTCCTCCTGCCCCGGTATCGGGCTGTAGAACAGCATCCGGATGCCTTTGGCTAGCCCCTCCGTACACGTAATGCCGCCGGGTTTGGTGATGAGCAGGTCGGACACGTCCATCAGCTTGTCGATCTCGCGGGTGAAGCCGAACAGATGAATGTTCGGATGCTGGAACAGCGGCGTCTCCGCCAACTGCGCGCGGGCTTTGTCATTGTTGCCGAAGCAGAACAGGAACTGAATTTGCTCGCGCCATGTCGTCATATGCGCCATGAGGCTTTCCTTATTCAGCATCCCCCAGCCGCCGCCCATGACGAGGACGGTCGGCATGTCGCGCAGCCCGAACTGCTGCCGCAGCTCTTCGCGGTTGTGCTGCTGCCAGAAATTCGGGTGGACGGGAATACCCGTCACTTCGATGCGATGAGCCGGCACTCCGTGCTGACTTTGCAGCTTTTCCTTCACCTCGGCCGTGGACACCAGGTACTTGTTCACCTCGGGACTTACCCACGTACCGTGGGCGTCGTAATCCGTGATGACCGTACACAGAGGGATATCCAGCCCGGCCCGCTTCAATCGCGACACGACTACGTTCGGGAACGGGTGCGTGCAGACGATCGTATCCGGCCGCAGCTGGCGGATGAGCTCGGCCGTCTGGCTGTAGAAGATGCGATGGAGCGCCAATTGGGTAATTCGATTCAGGGATTTGTTATATTGGGCTCGGTAGACCATGCCATAGAGCTTCGGTTGAGTTAGCAGCGTCTTGCGGTATGCGGAAAATATCCAGGGCGCCAAGGTTGGATGCAGGAATGCTCCGAGTTCGAACACTCGCGTCCGCAGGTCGGGCGAGAGCAGCCGCAGTCCTACGGACAGGGCGTGCGCCGCTTGCGTGTGACCGGCTCCGAAGCCCTCGGACAACAGCAAGATCCGTTTTTTTCTCAGGCGGGGGTCACCCTTTCCTTGTACCAATGTCGTAGTAGTCACCACTACAATACTCGAACTCAACCGACGAATGCAACCGCGCTGAAGGCGGCGCCCATCCCGAGCACGCTCCCGGCGATGCAATCCGACGGATAGTGCAGCCCCAAGTAAATCCGAGACAAACTGACCATGACCGCCAGCGTGATGAGCGGCAGGGCGAAGCCCGGGGCGGCGAAAACGAACGGAATGACGACAGAAAAGATCGCGGTAGAATGACCGGATGGAAAGGAATGGTCCTTGAGCGGATTTTTACCAAAAATCACTCCAGGATGCGCGAGATAAGGACGTTGTCTAGGGTACTTCTTCTTCACCAGGGCGACCGGAATGTGGCTGACGGCCAGGGCGAGCAGCGCTTGCCAAGCCGCGAGCCGCAGATTGCCCCTAACGGCGAGGCCTATGCTGAGGCAAATGACGATCGTCGCGGTCGCTCCGCCCAAATGCGTGATGACAGCGAACAATCGATCGAGGATCGCATGCCGCATACGCCGGTTCACCCAGAAAAATAACTTATTTTCATGCTGCTTCAGCCAGCTTACGACTCGGCTCATGATGCTCCCTCCGTTCCTAGTTGACCTTGCGTTGATTCTAACCTGATCATACACCATAAATGTTAGATGAGTATTAAAGCGAAGGTAAATGAAAATTTATGTTTCGATGATATTCCAAAAACATTAGATGGTTATACTGAGCAGTAATGGCTGTCAGTCCAACGATAGGAGGTTACATAGGATGAAGGTGGCAATCTTCACGGATACTTTTTTGCCTGATGTGAACGGAGTGGCGGGTACCTTGGGAAGATGGGCAGACTATTTGGAGAGAAAAGGGGTGGAGCTTAGAATATTCGCTCCTCATACAGTGGACCGTAATTCGCCTTCATACAATTCATCCATAGTAGACCGTTTCTACAGCATCCCGTTCCTTCTCTATCCGGAGTGCAAGCTCGCGATCCCGAACCCGAACCGCATCCGCAAGTCGCTCGCCCAGTTCAAACCGGATTTGATTCATGTGGCCACGCCGTTCAACCTGGGTTTATTCGGGCAGCGCTATGCCCACAAGCACAATATCCCCTTGGTCGCTTCCTACCATACGCATTTTGATCAATATTTGGCATTTTATAAGCTGCAATGGTTAGAACCGATGTTATGGAAATATGTGCTATGGTTTCATCAAGGCTGCGAGAAAATCTATGTTCCTTCGGCCTCCACGCTTACATATTTGCAGGAAAAAGGGCTGAAGCGGCTGGAGATTTGGTCGAGAGGTGTCGACGTTTCCCGATTCCATCCGATGGTGGACCGGCAAGCGGTTCTGCAACGGGTTGGCGTGCCGTCGGATAAATTCGTATACCTCTACGTAGGTCGTATTGCGCCTGAGAAGAGTATCGACGTCCTGCTCGCCGGCTATGAAGCGTTGCCTGAATCCGTAAAGCGGAAGTCCCACCTGCTTCTCGTCGGGGATGGACCGATGTTGAAGGAATTGGAAGAAACGTATCGGAATCACGAAGGGATCACGTTCACCGGCTTCATGGGCGGGAAGTCGCTCAGCGAGCTGTATGCCGCGGCGGACGTGTTCTGGTTCCCCTCGGCGACCGAGACGTTCGGCAATGTCGTCCTAGAGGCAATGGCATCGGGGACCCCCGTTATCGGCGCTTCTGCGGGCGGAGTGCAAGATCTCATCACACACGGGGTGAACGGGCTCTTGTGTCCGCCTCTCAACGTATCGGCCAACCGGGATGCGGCACAGCAGCTGTTCTCGAACCGCGAGATGCTTCACCGCTTGTCGCGAGAAGGGAGAGCGTACAGCCTCAAACAGTCGTGGGATTCGATATTCGGGCGGTTATTCGATAGCTATATGACGGTAATCGGAGACCGAGATGCGAAAAAAGTCGAATGGGCTGCGGTTCCTGGCGCTAAAATAGGACTTCGATAAGATTGTCTCGAGTAGGACCGTCGGGTATAATGGGACACAGGCCTTTTCACCAAAATGTTAAACTTTCGTGAAAAGCATCGAGAACTCGCAGGAATCGGCTCTATTGATCAAGGCAGTCGATCATGAAGCGATAAACCCGTCATAATCCCGCCATTCTGCCTTAAAGCAGCGAAAATGGGATTTTGACAAATGGAGGCAAAGAGAGGAAAATCATATTCGGTCACGTCTGTTTCCTGAAAACCAAAATTATACATGTTTGACGACAAAGAGAACCTAGGGTCATTTTTAACCACAAAAAGGGGGGTCAACCATGATTGATTACTTCGTATTCACCATGCAGGTGATACTGGCTTTCATGGGGGTGTACCAGCTTATCTTCACCTTCTTCGGCTATTACAAGCGAAAACGATCCGTGCATTATCCCGCGCAAAAATCGTTCGCCGTGCTGATTGCGGCGCACAATGAAGAGAAAGTCGTCGGGGCGCTGATCGAGAATTTGAAGAAAATGGACTATCCGAAAGAACTGTACGACGTGTTTGTCATTTGCGATAACTGCACGGACAGGACGGCCGACATCGCCCGCGAGCTGGGTGTGAATGCCTGCGTCCGGAATAACCCGCATTTGCGCGGCAAAGGCTATGCGCTGGAATGGATGCTCAAGGAGCTGTGGAAGATGCCGAGATCGTACGACGGTGTCGTCGTTCTCGATGCGGACAATCTGGTCAGCTTGGACTTCCTGCAGCATATGAACAACGATCTGTGCTCCGGCAAGCAAGTCATCCAGGCTTACCTGGACACGAAGAACCCGCACGATTCTTGGATTACAGCTGCCTATGGGGTTACGTACTGGTATTGCAACCGGTTGTGGCAACTGCCCCGGACGAATCTGGGACTGGCCAACTACCTCGGCGGTACCGGGATGGTGTTCGAATCGAACCTGCTCAAGGAAATGGGCTGGGGCGCGACGAGCCTGGTCGAGGACTTGGAGTTCACCGTGCGCTGCGTACAGCGCGGGATTAATCCGGTGATGAACTACGATGCGAAGGTGTACGACGAGAAGCCGCTTACGTTCAAGGCTTCCGCCCGTCAGCGCCTGCGCTGGATGCAAGGCCACTTCGCTGTGGCGAGGCGCTACTTCTTCCCGCTCATGTGGCAAGGGTTGAAGGAGATGAATTTGTCCAAGATCGATACCGCGATCTATACGATCAACGTGTACAACGTTATGTTCGGCTTCATCTTCAGCGCGATTCTGTATGCCGACAAGCTGCTTCCCGGCGAACCGCATTTTGCTTCGCTGTATGACTATCTGCCTTCGCTGCTCGTGATGACGTTGACCGCGATCATCTACGTCCAATTCCCGATCGCGCTCATGCTCGAGAAGGTCAAGTCGTGGAGAATTTACCTGTCGCTCATCACGTACCCGATTTTCCTGGCGTCCTGGTGGCCGATTACCGTGTATGCATTCTTCACGCAGAACAACAAGACGTGGAGCCACACGCAGCATACGCGCGTCATCCGCATGGAAGAGATCCAAGGCAAGTAAAAGGCATTCGGGCGGTTTGACAGACCGCCCGAATGATGCTATAGTAGCAAGAGTGTCTTAACAAATATGCAACAAGCAGAAGCGCCCGCTTCTCACCTGCCCAACGGCGTTGGCTGGTTCGCATAACGTTCATTCTAGAGGTTTGTTGTCAGGAAGAATGAGATGAGATGTGGGCGGTTCTATACTGCCTGCATTTTTTTGTTTGGAAATCCATTCTTGCATCCAACTACGGAGGTGGAACGTTATTAGTAAAGATCATATGGTCAATGACGAGATTCGCGTCAAGGAAGTTCGCTTGATCGGTCCAGACGGCGAACAGCTCGGGATTAAGCCGATCCGCGAAGCGATGCAAATCGCCATCGATGCCAGCCTCGACTTGGTGAACGTTGCTCCGACCGCTAAGCCGCCTGTATGTCGGATTATGGATTACGGAAAGTTCCGCTACGAGATGCAGAAGAAGGAGAAGGAAGCCCGGAAGAATCAGAAAGTCGTCGAGATCAAGGAAATTCGCTTGTCTGCGACGATCGATGAGCACGACTTCCAGACCAAACTGCGCAACGTGGCGAAGTTCCTCGGCGACGGGGACAAGGTGAAGCTGTCGGTCCGCTTCCGGGGACGGGAGATCACGCACGCCAGCATCGGCCAAAAAGTGCTCGAGCGGATGGCGACTGAGGTGGAGAGCTTGTCCATCGTAGAGCGCCGGCCGAAGCTCGAGGGCCGCAGCATGATTATGATTTTGTCGCCGAAGCAGCAAGCTTAAGGCGGCAACACTATAACAGAGGAGGATATTGAGATGCCGAAAATGAAATCGCACAGCAGCTTGAAGGATCGTGTAAAGATTACGGGGACCGGTAAGGTCATGAGATACAAAGCTTACAAGAACCATCTGATGTACGGGAAATCCCCGAGCCAAAAGCGCACCCTGAGCGGTCAGCCGATCATGGCGCCTGGCGACGTTAGACGCTTGAAGCAGCAATTGTCCCTGATCGAAGGGTAATCCGTATCGAGCACGATAATTCTAGGAGGTAGAATACCATGGCAAGAGTTAAGGGCGGGTTTGTCACTCGTCGTCGTCATAAGAAAATTTTGAAGCTTGCAAAAGGCTATTTCGGTTCCAAACACCGCTTGTTCAAAACCGCGAACGAGCAAGTGATGAAGTCCCTGATGTACGCGTACCGGGATCGCCGTCAAAAGAAGCGCGATTTCCGCCGTCTTTGGATCGTGCGGATCAACGCTGCGGCCCGCATCAACGGACTGTCCTACAGCAAGCTGATGCACGGCCTGAAGCTGGCCGGCATCGAAGTGAACCGCAAAATGCTCGCAGACCTCGCGGTCAACGACTCCAAGGCGTTCACGAGCTTGGCGGACGCTGCGAAAGCGAAGATTTAAGCTGGCTAGCTGCTATGAAAGCTGTCCCTGACGGGGCAGCTTTTTTTGTTCTAGAAAGGTACTGTCTCGTTGTAAAGCGTGCCCGAGGAACGGTGCTTATGTTGTAAGCCGCCGATACTGGCCGGGAGACAGCCCGAACTGCTGCTTGAACAGCTTGTTGAAAAAGCTCAAGTCGTCGAAGCCGACCTCCTGGGAGATGGAGAGCAGCTTCTCCTCCGTATGCCGCATGCGCTCCGCCGCGACCTGCAGCCGGATGGAATTGCGGTATTCGATGAACGTCTTGCCGGTGTGCTGCTTGAACTTGGCGGAGAACGCCGACGGACTCATGCCGCACAGCTGGCTAACTTGCTGCAGCGTGAGGGGTTGGGCATAGTGCTGCTCGATGAAGGCGCAGACGCTGGCGAGCATGTTCGCTTCCGTCCGGAACGACGCGGAGGCGGTGCGCCGCTGGGCGAAACAGCGGCTGAGCAAGACGAACAGCTCGATCAGCCGGGTCTTCGTCAAGATCCGGTAGCCGATCGGCTTGCCTTCGAACTCCGCGATGATGCGGTCGAGCAGGGCTTTAATTTCCATCTGTTCATAGACGTCCAGCTTGAGGTGGGACTGGAACTGGACGGCGCTGCGGAGGAACGGTTCGACGTAGAAAAAATCGAGGAACGGGGTCACCTCCGACAGCGTCTCGAGCTCGGTCTGGAGCAGGCGGTGGAGGAACAGCACATTGTAGACGAGCAGCGACGAGTCGGCTGCGGTTTCGTACGAATGCTCCGCCCCCGGTTCGATGACGAATACGTCGCCGGCTCCGATCGAATACATCTCCCCTTTGTACCAATGCGTCCCCGAGCCTTCGGCGATGTAGGCCAGCTCGACGAAGTCGTGGGCGTGGGGGCGGATTGGCGCGCCCGCTTCGATACGGAAGGGGCCGGCGAAGAACGGGAAGTCCGGACCCTCCATAAACGACTCGATCTTCAAGATGTGCATGACGACGGGCCTCCTTCGGAGCTCTTTGATCCGATTATAGTGGACGCGCGCGCAGGAGGGCTATCCCTTTTCGCAATTTTTTGGCGTAAACGCATCCATTTTGTGCCACAGATCGAATTCGCATTAAGGTCTTGACTATTAGGCCAAGGATGCTATAATTAATGACAATATTACACTTTATGTTATCGGCTATGATGAGGACGAAGTGATAAAGGCTCTTATGTTCAGAGAGCGACAGGAACTGCTGAAACCTGCGCCGTAATCCTTTATTGACGAGCTCACCTCGGAGCTGTTTTCCTGAACGACGGTCGGAACGTTACGGTCGGCTCAGTAGGGAGAATCGGATTGGCACTCGTTACTGTGCCGCAAGTCTCTGACAGGGTCTCCGGGCTGCTGAACGACAACTTGCTAAGGCTGAACATCGTGAGGTGTTCGGCAAACTCGGGTGGTACCGCGGAAGAGTTAACCCCTTTCGTCCCAATGTGCGCTGCTGTTAGCGCCGGGATGAGAGGGGTTTTTTGGTGCATTCGGCCATTTGCATGCATGGCTTCGTGCACGACCAGGTACGTGTCCTCGGGTCATGATGTCAAGCGCTTGACATCGCTTCGAGGGGCACAGATTGAGAGGAGGATTACTCATGAGTGTTCAATTGTCAATGGAAGCGACACAATCCAAGGAAGCGCTGCGCCAGAAGCTGCTGCAGCCCGATGTGATTTCCGGTTCGGAAATATTGCTCCGTTCTCTCTTGCTGGAAGGCGTAGATTGCGTATTCGGGTATCCGGGCGGGGCGGTTCTATATATTTATGATGCGATGCATGGCAACAAAGACTTCAATCACTTGCTGACCCGTCACGAGCAAGGCGCGATTCACGCGGCGGACGGCTATGCCCGCTCGACCGGCAAGGTCGGCGTCTGCATCGCCACCTCCGGTCCGGGAGCTACGAACCTGGTGACCGGCATCGCGACGGCGTACATGGACTCGGTGCCGCTCGTCGTTATCACCGGCAACGTAGCGAAGCCGTTCATCGGCACCGACGCGTTCCAGGAAGCCGACATTACGGGCATCACGATGCCGATCACGAAGCACAGCTACTTGGTGCGCGAGGTCGAGGACTTGCCGCGGATCATCCACGAGGCGTTCCACATCGCCAATACCGGCCGCAAGGGCCCGGTGCTGATCGACATTCCGAAGGACGTCTCGAACCATACGACCAAGTTCTACTACCCCGAAACGGTGAACATTCGCGGCTACAAGCCTTCGATGGCGGTGGACGAGAAGCAGATCGACGATCTGCTCCAAGCGATCACGGAGGCCGAGCGCCCGCTCATCCTGGCAGGCGGCGGCGTCGTCTACGCGAACGCATCGGAGGAGCTGGTCGAGTTCGTGAACAAGACCCAGATCCCGATCACCACGACGCTGCTCGGATTGGGCGGCTTCCCTAGCGGCCACGAGCTGTGGACGGGGATGCCGGGGATGCACGGCACGTATACGTCGAACCACGCGCTGCAGCATGCGGACCTGATCATCTCGATCGGCTCCCGGTTCGACGACCGGGTGACGATGAAGCTCGACGGCTTCGCGCCGAACGCGAAGGCGATCGCGCACATCGACGTCGATCCGGCCGAGATCGGCAAGAACGTGAAGGTCGACTATCCGGTTCTGGGCGACATCAAGGCCGTCCTGCGGGCGGCGAATCCGAAGGCGAAGCCGGCGAAGTCCCAAGCCTGGATCGCGAAGCTTGCCGACCTGAAGACGGCGTACCCGCTCAAGTACAAGGATTCCGACGAGGAGCTGAAGCCGCAATTCGTCATCGAGATGATCAGCGAGACGACGAACGGCGAAGCGATCGTCACGACGGACGTAGGTCAGCATCAGATGTGGGCGGCCCAGTTCTACAAGTTCAAGCATCCCCGCTCGATGGTCACTTCCGGCGGGCTCGGCACGATGGGCTTTGGCTTCCCTTCCGCGGTCGGCGCTCAGATGGGCAATCCGGATAAGCTGGTCGTCTCGATCAACGGGGACGGCGGCATGCAGATGTGCGCCCAAGAGCTGGCCGTCTGTGCGATCAACAACATTCCGGTCAAGGTCGTCATCATCAACAACCAAGTGCTCGGGATGGTGCGCCAGTGGCAAGAGATCATTCACGGCAACCGCTACAGCCACATTGACTTGGCGGGCAGCCCGGATTTCGTGAAGCTGGCCGAAGCGTACGGCGTGAAGGGCTTGCGCGCGACGAACAAAGAAGAAGCACGCCGGGCATGGCAGGAAGCGCTCGATACCCCGGGGCCGGTCGTCATCGACTTCGTCGTCCGCAAGGAAGAGAACGTGTTCCCGATGGTTCAGGCCGGTACGACTATTAGCGACATGATAATGGGGGATTCGGAATGAGCGCCAGAAAACATACGATTTCCGTGCTAGTGAACAATCAACCCGGCGTGCTGCAGCGGGTGGCCGGCTTGTTCGGCCGCCGGGGCTTCAACATTGAGAGCATTACGGTGGGCGAGTCCGAGGAATCCGGACTCTCCCGCATGGTCATCGTCACGACGGGCGATGACAACACGCTCGATCAGGTCATGAAGCAGCTGTACAAGCTGATCGACGTGATCAAGGTCGTCGATCTCAGCTCGAATCCGATGGTCGCCCGCGAGATCGCGCTGATCAAGATCAACGCCGAGCCGAGCGCAAGACCCGAAATCCTCGGCATCGTCGAGACGTTCCGCGCGGCGGTCGTCGATATCGGGCCGCAGTCGCTCATCGTGCAGGTCGTCGGCGACACCGACAAGATCGACGCGATGGCCGAGCTGCTGAAGCCTTACGGCATTCGCGAATTTTCCCGGACCGGCGTCACCGCCATGATCCGCGGACTGGCTTAATCGGCTTTCTTTTCCTCATCCTACCACCCATAGCTTCTATGAGTGGGGGTCCGGGGCAAGAACCCGGCGATTTCGGTTCTTTCTCGGGACGCCCACTCATAGGGTTTAAAATTAAAGGAGGCAATCATACTCATGGCAGTTACAATGTACTACGAAAAAGACGCAGATCTCTCCGTACTCTCCGGCAAAACCGTTGCGGTCATCGGCTACGGCAGCCAAGGCCATGCTCAAGCGCAAAACCTTCGCGACAGCGGCGTGAAAGTCATCATCGGTCTCCGTGAAGGCAAATCCTTCGAGCAAGCCAAGAACGACGGCTTCGAAGTATACAGCGTCTCCGAAGCGACTAAGCAAGCGGATTTGATTCAAATCCTGATGCCGGACGAAACGCAAGCCCGCGTGTACAACGAAGAGATCAAGCCTTTCGTGAAAAAGGGCGCTGCGCTCGTGTTCTCCCACGGCTTCAACATCCACTTCGGTCAAATCGTGCCGAACAAAGATATGGACGTTCTGATGGTCGCTCCGAAATCCCCGGGCCACCTCGTTCGCCGCGTATTCGTGGAAGGCTTCGGCGTTCCAGGACTGATCGCGGTGGAGCAGGATGCTTCCGGCAACGCGCACAAGATCGGTTTGGCCTATGCCAAAGGGATCGGCTGTACGCGCGCAGGGGTTATCGAGACGACGTTCAAAGAAGAAACCGAAACCGACTTGTTCGGCGAGCAAGCCGTTCTCTGCGGCGGTACTTCCGCGTTGGTCAAAGCAGGCTTCGAGACGTTGGTGGAAGCCGGCTACCAGCCTGAGATCGCCTACTTCGAGTGCTTGCACGAGCTGAAGCTGATCGTCGACCTGATGTATGAAGGCGGCCTCGCGGCAATGAGACATTCGATCTCCAACACCGCTGAATATGGCGACTATGTCACCGGCCCTCGCATCGTAACGGACGAAACGAAGAAGGAAATGAAGAAGGTGCTGTCCGACATTCAACAAGGGAAGTTCGCTCGCGACTTCATCTTGGAGAACCAATCGAACCGCGCGTTCCTGACGGCTACCCGCCGCAACGAATCCGCCCACCAGCTGGAAGTAGTAGGCCGTCAGCTGCGTGAAATGATGCATTGGATTAAGAAGTAAGCTGCTTTTTAGGATACATGGGAGCCAAATAAGTTCAATTCGATAATGTCAGTGCGTCGGGAATGGGCAACGGGTTCCGTTGTAACTGAGTTTCCTTTTTTGAATGGGCCTTCGGGCGGATGAAACTCAGTTACAAAAGTCACCTCTTTTGCCCATTTCCCGACTCCCCGACATCGAATTGGACTTATTTTGTAAAGGATGAACCTAAAAACAGCTGGGGTGGGAAGAGTAAGAAAAACGAAAAGCGAAAGAAGGAGGAGGTGTAGGGATGAGGAAGATTTATATTTTCGATACGACGCTGCGCGACGGCGAACAATCCCCTGGCGTGAACCTGAATACCCAAGAGAAGGTGGAGATCGCGCTCCAGCTGGAGAAGCTCGCGGTCGACCGGATCGAAGCCGGCTTCCCGGCCGCCTCTCCCGGCGACTTGGCGGCCGTGGCCGCCGTGGCGCGCGCCGTGAAGAACGCCAGCGTCATCGGCTTGTCGCGCTCGCGCGAGCAGGACATCGAAGCCGTGCGGGAAGCGGTGAAGGATGCCCAAGATCCGTGCATCCATCTGTTCCTCGCGACTTCTCCGATTCACCGCAAGCACAAGCTGCGGATGGAGAAACATCAAGTACTTGAGACGGCGGAAGCCGCGATCCGGCATGCGAAGAAATACTTCAGCAAGATCGAATTCTCGCCGGAGGACGCCGCCCGGACGGAGCTCGACTTCCTGTGCGAAGTGACGGAGATGGCGATTCGCGCCGGCGCTACGGTCGTCAATATCCCCGACACCGTCGGTTACATGACGCCGAGCGAGTACGGTCACATCTTCAAGACTTTGAAAGAGAACGTACGCGGCATCGAGAACATCCAGCTGAGCGCGCACTGCCATGACGACCTCGGGATGGCGACCGCCAATGCGCTCGCAGCCATCTTGAACGGTGCCGATCAGATCGAAGGCACCATCAACGGGATCGGCGAGCGCGCGGGCAACACGGCGCTGGAGGAAGTGGCGATGGCGCTCGAGACGCGCCAGGACTTCTTCCAGGCGAAGACGTCGCTCGTGCTGCACGAGATCGCCCGTACGAGCCGCCTGGTCAGCAAGCTGACCGGCATGCCGGTCCCGGGCAACAAGGCCATCGTCGGCGCCAACGCCTTCGCGCATGAGTCCGGTATTCACCAGGACGGCATGCTGAAGGAGAAGACGACGTACGAGATCATGTCGCCCGAGACGATCGGGCTCAAGGAGAGCAAGCTCGTGCTGGGCAAGCACTCGGGCCGCCACGCGTTCCGCGAGCGTCTGCTCGATCTTGGCTACGAGCTGTCGGATGAGCAGTTGAACGAGGCGTTCGCCAAGTTCAAGGATCTTGCCGACCGCAAGAAGACCGTCAGCGGCGAAGACATCCGCGCGCTGATCGAGGAGAAGCTCGTGCAAACGCCGGAGGTGTTCGTGCTCGAGACAATCCAGGTGTCGTACGGCAACCAGTCGACGCCGACCGCGACGATCCGCGTCCGCACGGCCGATGGCGCTACGATCGAGGAGGCGGCGCTCGGCAACGGGTCCGTCGACGCGATCTACAAGGCGATCGACCGGGCGACTCAGGAAGAGGTCGAGCTCGACGATTACTCCATCAAATCCGTGACCCAAGGCAAGGACGCCCTCGGTGAGGTGCACGTCGTGCTGAAGCAAAACGACATCTCGGTCCAAGGCCGCGGCATCAGCACCGACATCCTGGAAGCGAGCGCGAAGGCGTACATCGATGCGATCAACCGCATCATCGACAAGCGCAAGCTGCCGGGCAGCAGCCGCCGCAAGGACAACATGTCGCTGATCTAAGCCGGTGCCGGCCGTCGGATCAGCCTAGAAATAGCAAACTCCCCCTCGGAAGCATGGGTGCCGAGGGGGAGTTTTGTCAGAGAGGGAAAATCTCCCTCATTTTAGGCCGATTTAACATCTACGGCGGTAGGAAGGGGAAAAGCTCCCTTACATTCGGAGCACGAGGCCCGATTCGAAGAATATCGTCCAAAAATGAGGGAGGATTTCCTCCACATGGATCGGATTCGCGCGGAAATCGATCAAAAAGGGGGAGGAATTCCTCGAGCGCTCTCTATTCCTCCCCTAGCCTATGGCCTCTTGCGCGTACGCCTCGAGCGCGGCCGCGAGCCGGTCCATCCCGACGCCGACCAGCTCCGGCGGCGTGTGCGTGAAGTTCAGCCGCAGCGTGTTGGCGCGCGGCTGCTCGGCATAGAAGTCGCGGCCGGGCACGAACGCGACGCCTTGCTGGACCGCGTGCTGCAGCAGCGCGGTGGCGTCGATCGCCTCCGGCAGCTCGACCCAGAAGAACATGCCGCCGGCCGGCTCCCGCCAACGCAGGTCGGCGAACCGCGCTTCACTCAGCAGCGCCTTCATCCGCTGCATGCGTCGCTCGTACTCGGCGCGGATGATGCGGATGTGCGCATCGAGATCGAAGTGCGTCAAGAGCTGATGCAGCGCCTGCTGGTCGAGCGTGCTGGAATGCAGATCGGCCGCCTGCTTCGCCCGTGTCATCATCTGAATGACGCGGCTGTCGCCGATCACCCAGCCGGTGCGAAGCGCGGGCACGACCGTCTTCGAGAACGTGCTCGTATACACGACGCCGCAATCGTCCGGATGGCGATCGAGCGAGAAGATCGGCGGGTAGTCGCCCTCCGGATCGAACCGGATGTCGCCATACGGATCATCCTCGAGAATGAGCACGTTCCGCGGCTTACACGCTTCGAGCAAGGCCAGACGGCGCTCTCGGCTCCACACCTTCCCCGTGGGATTCGCGAATGTGGGCGTGACATAGACGAGCTTGGCCGCATGCCGCTCCAGCTTCGCTAACAGATCGTCTGGCAGCATGCCGTCGCCGTCCGCCTCCACGCCGACCACCTGTACGCCGCTCGCCTGGAAGATTTGCAGAGCCGCGAGGTAAGTCGGATTCTCCACGAGCACCGTGTCCCCCGGACTCAGGAACACGCGGGTGAGCAGATCGATCGCCTGCTGCGAGCCGGTGGTGATGAGCATATGATCGGGACGCACCTCGATCGCCTTGGCTGCCATCCGCCGACAGATCGCTTCGCGGAGCGGGGTGTAGCCTTCGGTCAGACCATACTGCAATGCTCCCTTGCCTTGCCGGAAGACTCGCTCGAACGCCTCCTGCACCGCTTCCAGCGGGAAGAAGTCCTCCGCCGGTAGACCGCCCGCGAATGAGATGATGGAGCGGCCTTGCGTCAATTTCAAAATATCGCGAACCGCCGACGAGCGCAGCCCCTCCGTGTACTTGGAAAATACATAGTGCATCCGGAATACTCCTTCCCTATCCTTACTTTTTGGAATAATCAAATAATTAGATCTAGTCTACCGCATCTGCCCAAATTGCGCTAATGGTTCCTTCCTATAGTCGGTATAGGCAAAAGCTATAAAGATCATAGATATTATATCTTGGTCAAATGGCGGACTTCTATGTTACAAATGATGTTATAAGAAAAGCTTCTATTACGAGTTCAGTTCAAGGAGTGAATGAACATGTCAGATGTGAAAAAGCTTGCGATATTGCCTGGCGACGGAATCGGCCCCGAGGTCGTAGCCGAGGCGGAGAAAGTGTTGAAAAAGGTGGAGGAGCTGTTCGGCCACCGGTTCGAGACGTCCCGCGGCGTGTTCGGCGGCATCGCGATCGACCAATACGGCACCCCTCTGCCGGAAGATACGCTGGCAATCTGTAAGGAAGCCGACGCCGTCCTGCTCGGCGCCGTAGGCGGCCCGAAGTGGGACAACAACCCGAAGGAGACGCGTCCGGAGACCGGCCTGCTCGGCATCCGCAAAGCGCTCGGCCTGTTCTCGAACATCCGTCCGGCCGTTATCTTCGACTGCCTGAAGGAAGCTTCCACATTGAAGCCGGAAGTATTGGAAGGCACCGACCTGATCGTCGTGCGCGAATTGACCGGGGGCAGCTACTTCGGCGAGAAGTTCCGCCGCGAGACCGAGAACGGTCAGGAAGCGGTCGATACTTGCGTATACAATGTGAAGGAAATCGAGCGCATCGTGCACCAGGGCTTCCAGATCGCCCAGAAGCGCCGCAAGAAGCTTGCTTCGGTCGACAAGGCAAACGTCATGGAGACGTCCCGCCTCTGGAGAGAGACCGTGAACAAAATCGCGCCTCAATACCCGGACGTAGAGCTGGAGCACATCCTCGTCGACAACTGCGCGATGCAGCTGCTGCGCCGTCCTGCCAGCTTCGACGTCATCGTGACGGAGAACATGTTCGGCGACATCCTGAGCGACGAAGCCGCGATGCTGACGGGCTCGATCGGGATGCTCGCGTCCGCATCGCTCGGCGAAGGCAGCTTCGGGCTGTATGAGCCGGTGCACGGCTCCGCGCCGGACATCGCGGGCCAAGGCATCGCGAACCCGATCGCGACGATCCTGTCCGTAGCCTTGATGCTGAAGCTGAGCTTCAACTATCAAGAGGCGGGCGACAGCATCGAGCGCGCGGTGAAGAACGTGCTGGATGCGGGACACCGCACCGGCGACATCGCCGTAGACAAGAGCAAAGCGCTCGGCACGACGGCGATGGGCGACCTGATCGTAGCGGCTATGACTCGCTAATCCGATACATCCGCAACCAACTCCCCGGCATGGCTGCATGCCGGGGAGTTTGACTTTCAATATGGGGAATGATACGATTTTAACCGTGGGTTTGACACAGGTACATACTCTTCACGAGGAGGCATGCTGCATGGCAGAACGTTTGGTAGGCAAGAAAGCACCCGATTTCACGATGGAAACCGCGCTCGGGAATGGACAAGAATTCGGCAAAGTGTCGCTGTCCGACTACAAGGGCAAGTGGCTGATTCTGTTCTTCTATCCGCTGGACTTCACGTTCGTGTGCCCGACCGAGATCATCGCGATGAGCGATTCCTTCGAGCTGTTCCAGGACCTCGATGCCGAAGTGCTCGGCGTCAGCACGGACAGCAAGCATTCGCACCGCGCCTGGATCAACACGCCTCGCGATTCGAACGGCTTGGGCAAGCTGAACTACCCGCTTGCTTCCGACATCAAGAAGACGGTAGCCCGAGACTATGGCGTATTGATCGAAGAAGAAGGCATTGCGCTACGCGGATTGTTCATCATCGATCCGGACGGCGAATTGAAATATCAAGTGGTCAACCACCTGGACGTAGGCCGCAGCGTAGACGAGACCGTCCGCGTCCTGCAAGCTCTGCAATCCGGCGGTTTGTGCCCTGCTAACTGGAAGCCAGGCCAGAAGACGCTGACTGCGAAGTAATCGCGTCCCGTTCGTCTTGGCCCGCGAGCTCAGAAGCGACGCCCTCCTGCCTGCCGCCTGCAGGTGGGAGGGTTTTCACGTTGCATGGCGAATTACATAGTTCAGAAAGGAGTGGATTCATATGCCATTGAAACTTCGCTCCGAACTGCCTTCGCTCGAAGGCATCACCGAGTGGGTGAACGGAACGATCGACCGGGATGAGCTGCAGGGGAAGCCGCTTCTCGTCCATTTCTGGGCGGTCAGCTGCTACATGTGCAAGGACGGCTTGCCGACGTTGAACGAGTGGCGCGACCGGTTCGGCGAGCAGTATGGGCTCCGGCTGATCGGCGTACACATGCCTCGATCCGAGAAGGACACCGACATCGAAGAGGCCAAGAAGACGATCGCCCAATACGAGCTGAAGCACCCGGTCGGCATCGACAACGAGCACAACGTCACGGACGCGTTCCAGAATGAATTTGTGCCGGCTTACTACTTGTTCGACGCTCAAGGGCAAATGCGGTTCTATGGTGCAGGGGAGAAAGCGCTCGGGATGGTGGAGCAGCGCATCCATAAAATTCTAGGTCCGAAGGAAGAGGCCTAATCTTAGGAGGAAATCGCGGAATGAACGTACCAGCGGAATTGAAGTACAGTGAAGAGCATGAATGGGCCCGGGTGGAAGGCAACCGGGTCGTCATCGGGATTACGGATTTCGCTCAGCATGAGCTTGGCGATATCGTTTTCGTCGAGTTGCCGCAGGTAGGCGACACGATAGCGTTCGGCGATCCGTTCGGCAGCGTCGAGTCGGTCAAGACGGTATCGGAGCTGTACGCTCCGGTTAGCGGCAAGGTCGTTGATGTGAACGGCGGTTTGGAAGACGCTCCGGAGAAAGTCAATCAAGCGCCATACGGCGACGGCTGGATGATCGTCGTCGAGCTGTCCGACGCCTCGGAGCTGGATAAGCTCTGGAGCGCGGAGAAGTATACCGAGACGTACGGCCAAGAGTAAGTCTTAGCTATCGTGTGTCCGCAATCAGGTCGGGATCCTTTGGGTCTCGGCCTTTTTCATGTTATCAGACGAATCGCAAGAGTCACGGCAACCCAACGCTTGGCATACGATGTAGCAAACTCCGTGCAAAATAACGTCGAACCGATCAAAGGAGGAGGCTGTCCATGCCGTTAATCCCTTATGAACCGTTCCGCCACCTTGAGAATGTGCGGCGGGAACTGGACCATTTTTTCACCAACGATCTGTCTCCTGTGTTCCGGGGGCTCGTGCCGGGCATGAACAATCTGAGGGTGGATGTGTATGAGACCGGAAACGAGGTCGTGGCAACTTGCGACATCCCGGGCCTCGAGAAGAAAGAAGACGTGCAGATCGAGATCCACAACCATCAAGTGCTGTCGATCAGCGGCACCGTGAACAGGACGAACGAAATCAAAGACGAGCACATGCACCGGCAAGTGCGCTTCATGGGTCGCTTCCAACGCTCGGTTACGCTGCCGGCCAACGTCTCCCCGGAAGGGGTCAAGGCCACATACAAAAATGGGGTGCTCGAAATCCGGATGCAAAAGCAGCAAGGCGACAACAAAAGAAAGATCAACGTGCAGTTTCATTAAGGCATGTTAAGAAACCTGATCGGGATCCCCGGCCAGGTTTATTGGCGTCCAAAGCGAGACTTCAACGGCTCGTACGATTCGTCCGCACCGGCTTCTGCAGCGCATACAGCTCATCCTCCAGGCTCGCCATTCGATCGAGCAGAACCGTTTTGGCATCGGCGATCGCTTGGTTGTAGATGATGGGATACACCCCCTTCAGCACGGCGTCCAGCCATTCCTCCGCAGCGAGCTGCCCGATCGATTGTCCAAATTGGTCTTCGAAGGTGGCTTGGATCGTTGCCAGCATTTGTAGCTTTTGCTCGCGTTCAAATTTCATTAACATGGGAGTAGTATCCTTTCAATAATATGTGGTATGGTTTCATTATATATAGATTCGTCCAAATACCCAATAAGCTGGAAAGGATTCGCCTATTGCAGAGCGGGAGGAGGCCAGTGGCATGAGTTTTTGCTGCGGAGCGAGCATGATTGGAACGAAGGGCACCTTGAAGCACTTGACGACGCACATTCACAATGTGCCGTTGCTGTTTTGTCCGGTGTGCCATCGGGTGGATGTTCACTACTTGGTCGAGATGGAGTATGAGATTCTCGCGGAATACGCCGTTGGGGATGGTGCGGCCGAGGTCGATTTTGACGAGTATGTGGAAGATCGGCACGGCGAAGCGTTGTACGAGAATTGCGTGAGCAGCGAGCGGGAAGATCCGCTCGACATGGTGCGCAATCAGATCGACAGCTCGCTCGATTTGCTGATGGCGGCGAAGGCGCTGGAGGACGAGGAGTGGATCGACCAGCTCAAGAAACGGTTGTCCATCCTTAGCCAGCGCCGCGACAAGCTGCGGGCGCGAGCGTCCTCTGCCGGTCCGAAGTGATTCGGACCACATCGGAACGCCTTCCTTCGGGGAGGCGTTTTTGCTTGGGATGGGCTGGAAGGAGCTGCCAGATCCGGCATCCCGCGCGCCAAACGGGCTCCGTGTGGTATAATACTAGAATCGGGCCCCGGGCAACCCCCATATCTAACATCGCCCTCCCGAAGAATGTAGTGTGAGGTGGAACGTTTGTTACTGGTATTGTTCAAGCGATTTCTAGGAAAACGCCAGTCTCACCATCCTTCTGAAGAGTTGCCGGATACCCCGGAGAACAAAGTAATCCAGATTCAGGAGGGTGACATACGGCTGCGCAATCAGTTCATTACGGACTACCAGCCGTTTGTAGCCAAAGTGACGAGTCGGTTCTGCAAACGTTACATAGATCCATCCCGCGATGACGAATTCAGCATTGCCTTGAACGCTTTCAACGAAGCGATCAACCAATTCTCGCCGGATTCGGGGCGGTCGTTCCTCAGCTTCGCCGAGACGGTGATGAGGAGGCGATTGATCGACTATGTGCGTAAGGAACAGCGATTCGCCCAGCAAATTCCCTATAGTTCATTCGAAGTGGAGGATGAGGAAGAGAGTACGGTCAACCCGGTGGAGATTCACCAGGCGATCGAACAATACGAAAAAACGAAGACGACCGAGGAGCGCCGCAGCGAGATTATAGACTTCACCCGCTGCCTGGAGGAGTTCGGGATCTCCTTCTCGGAGCTGGTAGACGCGTCCCCGAAGCATAGCGACTCGCGAGAGGTGTTGTTCTCGATTGCCGCCCTGCTGGCCGCGGACAACAAGCTGATGCAGATCGTGCTCAGCAAGAAAGTGCTGCCGATCAAGGAATTGCTCGATCAAGTGCAGGTGTCGCGCAAAACATTGGAACGCAACCGTAAGTTTCTGATTGCCGTCGCACTCATTTATAGCGGGCCTTATCCTTATTTGAAAGATTATTTGCGCGTATCGGATTCGAATTCCGGAAAGGTGTGAACGAGTTTGAACAAGGGAATCGTCATGGAGATGACACAAGCGCACCTCGTCGTCTTAACGCCAGACGGCCGGTTCCTACGAATCCCACGCAGGAGCCGGGTTTGTGATGTAGGAGACGAGATCGTCTTTACAAGCCCGCAGTTCCGATGGAAAAGGCCCTTCCTTACGTTCTCCTCAAGCGTGGCCGCCGCAATCGTGCTTTGTCTAGTGGCCTTCAACGGCATTACGCCGAATCTAGGCGGGTTGCAGCCGGTCGTCGCCTACGTGACGCTCGACATTAATCCTAGCATCGAGATCGGCATCGATGTGCATGAGGATGTACAGGAGCTCCGGGGACTGAATGAGGACGGTACACAGCTGATCCAACAGTTGGATTTCAAGGGGAAGAGCATCAGTACCATAACGAGCGAGCTGTTAGAGAGGGTCGAGGCAAAAGGGCTGCTGGCCCAAGACGAAGGAGACATCATCATCTCCAGCACAAAAGCGTACGAAGCCGCGAAGATTGACGACGTTGCCGTCAGCGAGCTGGTGAAAGAGTCCGTCGACAAGCACATTCAGGAAAATCATCCGCAAGCCCAAGGGGGGATCTCGGTCGCTTCCCTCGTCGCTCCGATCGAGATGAGGAACGCCGCCTTGTCGGAAGGGGTATCCCCCGGGAAATATGCGATCTACTTGAACGCCAAGAGCAATGGCAGCTCCGTGACGATCGAAGAGATCAAGACGCAGTCCATCCATAAAATCGCCCAAGAACGCGGAGGCATCGACAAGCTGATCGATACGAAGCAACTGCCGAAGAAGGAGACGCTGTCAAAGCTGCTGGAGGAAGAGAAGAAGGGCGAGCTCGATACAAAGGTGAAGCAGTCGCAAGGCCAAAACGGGCAAAACGGCAAAGACAGCAAGGACGACAAGAATAGCAAGAACGACAAGGACGACAAGAAGAACGACGATAAGAAGTCAAGCGGCAAAAATGACGCGAAGCCGACACCGACGCCTACCAAGAAACCGGACGGCGGCAAGGCTTCCGTCAAGCCTACACCGACGCCTACGCCTAAGAAAACGAATACCCCTACTTCTTACGTTCCCCCGAACCGCAACAACCAGGAGGAGGAACGTAGGAAGCAGGAGGAACTAAAGAAGAACGAGGAACGGCGTCAGCAGGAAGAGCAGCAAAGGAAGGCCGAGGAAGAAAAGAAGCGGCAGGAAGAGCTGAAGAAGAAGCAAGAGGAAGAGAAGCGCAAACAGGAAGAAGAGAAGAAGCGGCAAGAAAACGACAACAAGAAGGATGACCGGAAGCAGGATCCCCGTTCGGACGATCGGAGTCGGGACGAATCTCGCGACCGGAATTAATGCATTCTTGGGGCAGGCCCCCACTTACATAATAAGCCGGCAGACCGGCACAAGGAATAAATGAGACCTTTTCTCCGTTGGAGGAGAGGTCTTGCTGTTTCGACAAAGTTCAAGGTTATTCGCGATTGACGAATTCAGGCGGAACCGTCTATGATACTGGTGTATTCGCGCGAATTCCGTAGAGAGAAGGGGCGAGTCATGTCCGAGAAGAGGAAGCTGTACATACGGGCGTTGAAGCAATACGTTCAGACCGGCAGCCTGGGGAATTCCGCTTCACAGCTCAGCCCCGCACTCGCCGACTCACTGCCCGAAGAGATCGTCATGCTCCATGAGCGCTGCCTAAGCACGCTTGTATCCGGGGTCGATCCGGAAGAAGCGATCCGCATGCATAAGCTATCCTTATTATTCCTTATCGACGTTATGGTATACGGCCGGTATGCTTCCGCGAAGCTCGAGTCGTCCGAAAACCCCGTTCATGAGCTGCGCGAATTGATGTTCAAAATTCACAACCGCTCAAGCCTTGCTTCCAGCAAATATGAGGACGTGTTGCAGCATCTCGACTGCGGCATCATCATGTTCGATATCGATGGGTATGTCTCGTTCGTCAATGTGCAGATGGCGAAATTCCTGAACGTGCCCCGCAAGTCGATTCTCGGCTGCAGCTTGAGGGAGTTGCTCGGCCATACCGCATTGTCCGGGTCGTTCCGCAAGCTGATCTACAAATTGTACCGGGAAATGTACGAATACCGGCTGAGATATCAGGAAGTTATCGACGAGGCCGGCCGCCACTACTTGGTGACCGCTACATACGGGGAAGACATGGACGGCGACATCCTGATCAGCGTGAAGGACATTACCGATTTCAAGCGCATCGAGCAGTCCGCGTACCAGAACGACAAGCTAGCCCTGCTCGGCAAGATCGCCGCCTCCATCGCCCACGAGGTGCGCAACCCGCTCACTTCGATCCGCGGATTCATTCAGCTGCTCCGCCCTCATCTGAAGCAGCTCGGCAAGGAAGACTACGCCAAAATTATCCTGGACGAGATCGACCGGGCCAACGGAATCATCTACGAATTTTTGAATTCGTCCAAGCCCTCCACGCCGGACAAGCAGGAGGTCCACATCAGCGCGCTGCTGAAGGAAATCCGGCTGCTGTTCGAGAGCGAGGCGCTTTTACGGGGCTGCGACATCGAGGTCTCGCCGGTCGATGCGCAGCTGACGGTGTGCATCGATGTGAAGCAGGTGAAGCAGGCGCTGCTGAACCTGGTGAAGAACTCCCTCGACGCGGTCGATCGGGCCGCTTCGAACCGCAAAGGCTTGATCCGCATCTCGGCGGACAGGCAGGGCGGGAAGGTGCGCATCCATCTGCAGGACAACGGCACCGGAATGGATCACCATACGCTGTCCCGGCTGTTCGACCCGTTCTTCACGACGAAGGAAGAGGGCACCGGACTAGGGCTTGCCGTCTGTTACCGCATCATCAAAAACCACGGCGGCGCGATCGGCGTCGACAGTGTGGTGGGCGAAGGCACTTCCTTTCATATTACGCTCCCCGCTATGTAAGAGGGTGTGCTAGAATAGAGAGTAATAACCAAACTGGAAGCTGCTGATTCATGGGATCTAGGAGTGAAAAGGGAACGAGGGGACCACTTTGCGATACAGTACATTCGGTAAAATCGGCTACAACGTCTCCGCACTCGGCTTCGGGGCGATGAACTTGCCGGGCGTCCCGCTCGAGCAGGCGCGCGCGGCAATGAACTACGCGCTGGACCGCGGCATCAACTACATCGATACCGCGGCCGCGTACCGCAACAGCGAGGAGATCATCGGCGAGACGATCTCGCACCGGCGCGACGAATATTTCCTCGCGACCAAGACAGGCAAGCGGGACTACGCCTCGGCGAAGGAAGAGATCGACCGCAGCTTGCTGCGGATGAAGACCGACCACGTCGACCTGCTGCAGATTCACTATGTGAACTATGTGAACGAGTTCAAGCAGGCGATGGAGCCGGAGGGCGCGTACGAAGCCGCGCTGGAGGCGAAGGCGGCCGGCAAGGTGCGCCACATCGGCATCAGCGGCCACCGGCCGGAGCTGCTGACGAAGTGGATCGCGTCCGGGAAGTTCGATCAGGTGCTGTTCCACCTGAACTTGGCTCAGCCGTTCGCGAATCGCGACCTGATCCCGAAGATGACGGAGCTGAACATGGGGAAGGTGGCGATGAAGCCGCTCTCCGGCGGGTTTATCCAACCGGTAGAGAAGGCGATCCGCTATCCGTACAGCCAGGACGTGCACGTCATCATCTCCGGCATGGTCAGCGTCGAGGAAGTGAAGATGAACCTCGCGGCGATGGAGCAAGAGGTGGAGCAGGACGAACGGGAAGAGCTGGAGCAGCTGGCCGCTCAGCTGGGCGAGCACAATTGCCGGCGCTGCAACTACTGTTCCTGCCCGCTCGGCATCGCCATTCCGGACGTGATGATCTCGAGCAAGGTGCGCGAGACGTTCGGCTTGCTGCCGAAAGGCGACGGCTTCTACCAAAAGCACAAGGAGGCCATCCTGTCCTGCGCGGACTACGAGCCGTGCAAGGAGAAGCCCCTCTGCCAGCAGCTATGTCCCTATCAGCTGCCGATGCAGCGTGTGATCCAAGAAGCCGCAGGCTACTATAAAACGGTTCCGATCAGCGGATAGAACAAAAACAGGCTGCACTCTCCCGAAGAGGTGCAGCCTGATTCTACGTTTAGGCACTCGTGTTGGTGGTGGAATTCAAAACCGCAGGGGCAGCCACCGGTGCGCTGGACGGGCGCGGCAGCAGATCCTCGAGATCGTCCATCCGGATCATTAGACGACTGACTTCATCCACCGTGAAGCTCAAGCTCTGCGTGCGTTCGAGCAGGTTCGGCAAGTAGATGGAGATTTGGCCGTTGCGCTTTTTCTTGGTACGCAAATCATATTTCAATACCGGCAGAGATACGGTATAATCATCGGTATGAATTTCGGAGACGGATGTTACGCCTTGGGTCGGAATGACGAGCCATTTTTTGTTCCAATAGACCGTTCCGGGATGGAACGTAATCACGAGCCAATCGGCTTCTTCCCCGCTGGCGTCTGTAAGCTTCACCGTCTGGGCCGACTGTTTGTTCGAATTCAGCTTCTGGGAGGTGCGAATGTCGGGCAGGAAAGGAACGACAAAAATCGGTAGAGCGCTTGCGATGTAGAGGAGAACGGGCGATTGCTTCCAAATGCTGGCGCCGAATAAGCCGATAAACAATAGGAGTCCGAGGGCAAGCAGCACGTTATTCACTTTCATTCAATGAGCCTCCTGAAAAAAATTACGCTAATATTTATCATACCATACCGCGCGATAGGTTTGAAGATGTAGAAATGTGTCACAAGCCAAGAGCGCAAGGGAGAATGTTCAATGCAGCAAGCGGTTCAGCCGGTCAGACAGAAGAAGAGGTCCATCTCCCGCAATGGCATGATCGCCGCTACGATGGAAGGGTTCCCCGCCATTATCGTAATGCTGCTGCTCGGGGGTCCTTATCTGACGGGATTCTTGCTCTATCTCGGAGCGAGCTCCACGCAGATCGGGATCGTCCTGGCCATTCCGAACTTGGCCAACGTGCTGCAGATCTTGAGCGCCATCCTAATACAAAAGTTTCAAAACCGGAAAATCGGTCTGCTCCTCTTCGGCGGCATGCATCGGATCATCTGGACGTCGACCGGGCTGATTCCTTTCTTCGTCCCGCACGAATGGTGGGTGGTCGTCTATATTTTTGTGACGATGGCGGCGTTCGCTTCCAACGCGTTCGGGATCGTGTTCTACACGTCGCTCATGGCCGACATGGTGCCGGCGAAGGTGCGGGGACGGTATTTCGGGCTGAGGAACTCCCTCATCTGGGCGTTAGGCTGCGTCGTGCTGGTCATCGGAGGCCAAATACTAGACCGGACGCCGGAGCCGACGGGGTTTCATATCCTGTACGTCATCTGCGCGGTCTGTTCCGTCTTGAATGTGCTGGCCTTCACGCGCTACCCGAACTTGCCGTTCGCCCCGTCCGAGCAGCAGGACATGCGGAGGATGATCGTGCAGCCGTTCCTGCACCGGCCGTTCCTGAAGGCGACGCTGTTCATCGCGCTCTGGCTGCTGCTGCAGGGCTTATCCATCCCGTTCTACAACTATGTTATGCTCGATTTGATGCAGATAAGCTATTCGTGGATTTCGTTCATTACGATGAGCCAAAATGTCGCCATGATGGCTAGCTATTACGTCTGGGGGACGCTCAACATGCGGTTCTCCACCCGGACGCTGTTGTTCTGGACGATGCCGCTCATCGCGACGTCCAGCCTGCTGTGGGGCTTGACCTCGGTCGCGTCGGCGATCCCGGTCCTGTTCCTCATTCACATCCTGCTCGGCATCGGAACCGGCGGCTTCAATCAGCTGCTGTTCAACTTCGTGGTCGGCGATACGCCGAAGAGCGAGCGGCCGATGTTCATCGCGGTGTTCTACGGCATCACCGGGCTGGCCGGGTTCATTGGGCCGGTCTTGGGGGGCTTGGTCTACAAGCATTTGGCGTACACCCCGGCGTGGGTGCGGACGTTCGGCATCGCCGTCACGGTGGGGATCGTCCTGGTCCTGATCGCGGCGCTCCTGGGGCGCCGAGCGTTGCGTGAGAATCAGGGATAATCTTATAACGAGAGAGGCGAACGGATGAGACGGAAAAAGATCGCGATCGTGGGCCTAGGCGATATTGCGCAAAAAGCGTATTTGCCGATCCTGGGGCAGCATCCGGGCGTGCAAATCGAGGGTATCCTCAGCCGCCGGCGGGAAACGGTTGAGGCGATCGGGGAGCGCTACCGGATTCAGGGGCGGTTCCTGGAGCTGGAGGCGCTGCTAGCCCGCGACCTCGACGCGGTGTTCGTGCACAGCCCGACGGAGACGCATGAAGCGATCGTCACGGCGTGTCTCGAGCGAGAGATCGCGGTGTACGTGGACAAGCCGCTCGCGTACGAGCTCGAAGCGTGCGAGCGGATGGCCGAGGCGGCGCGCGCTCGGGGCACGCTGTTCGCGGTCGGCTTCAACCGCCGCTTCGCCCCTATGTATGCGGAGGCGAGGGCGTGGCTGGAGGAAGCCGGAGGCTTCGACCTGTGCGCCGCGCAGAAGCACCGCACCCGCCCGCAAGCGCTGAGCGCGCGGGAGACGATGTACGACGACTTGATCCACGTCGTCGACCTGCTCTTGTGGCTCGGGGCCGGGCCCCACGAGCTGCTCGGCTGCCTGCAGGAGCGCGACGGCGACGGCCGGCTCCTGCACGTGTCCGGCAGCCTGGCGCTCGGACGCGGCCTGTCAAGCGAAGCTGACGGACGGCGTGGGAGCAAAGGGGCGATGGCATGGTTCAGCATGAACCGCCGGGCCGGTGCGGACCTCGAGAAGCTCGAGCTGCACGGAGGCGGCCGGTCGGTCGAGGTGACGAATCTGGAGTCGGCCGTCTGGCGGGATGCCCGAACCGGAGAGTCGAAGCGGCAGTTCGGCAGCTGGGAGCCGATCGGAGTCCGGCGCGGCTTCGCCGGGGCGGTGGAGCATTTTCTGGAGACGCTGGACACGCCAGAGAAGTGCACGATTCGGGCGGACCGTGTATTGGAGACGCATCGGCTGATTGAGCGGCTATGCCGGGAGGGAGAGAAATGAACGTGAGCGATCGGATCCGGATAGAAAGGGTGCCGGTGGATCACTCGGAGCTGGCGGGCTTAATCGAGCAGCTTGATCGGGAGCTGCTGGAGCAGTACGAGCCGCAGGATATATTCGGCGTCGATCTGGAGGACCCGGAGGACACCGCGGGCATTCGCTTCTCCGTCGCCTATGTCGGGGAGGAGCCGGCCGGCTGCGGCGCCGTTCGGCCGCTGGATGCGGAGCGCATGGAGCTGAAGCGGTTCTTCGTCGCCCCGTCCTTCCGCAGGCAGGGGATCGCCTCCCGCCTCCTGAACGCGCTGGAGGCAGAAGCGAGGGAGAGCGGCTGCACGACACTCCGGCTCGAGACCGGGGAGCTGTTGGTGGAGGCGGTGCAGCTGTACCGCAAGTTCGGCTTTTATCCGATTGACCGGTACGGCCCGTATGTGAACAGCCCCAAAAGCTACTGCATGGAAAAGCGGTTGGACTAGCCGTGTGGACGCGAGAGCTGGAGCGGGAGTAGGAGCAGGAGTAGGAGCAGGAGCAGGAGCAGGAGGCATGTGGCGGAAGGCACGAACAAAAAAACAGGATCGCGACGGGTTCTCCCGGGGCGGTCCTGCCTGTATGTATAAACAAAAATAAAGCCATTGCAATCGCTAAAGGCTCTGTGTTAGAATAGAAATGTTGCTCACGGGAGGTAGGTATCGGATTCACTATTTCCCAATAATAATTATATAACAACAGAGTGCGATGTGTCAACACCTGATCTTTTCGCATCTTAAGGAGGAGGGCAATCGACAATGTCTGCTATGGAAACGAAGGAATGGAAGCGGGAAGTGGAGCGGCTCGATGCTACGCTGAGCTTGATCCGCCATCAGCTGGACAAGTGGGAGGATGTGCTTGCCAACCGGAAGGTTGATATCATCGAGGCGCGGAAGCAATTCGGCGAAATCGCCTACGATCCGAACGAGCTCGTGGAGTCTATAGAGGATTTTCGCCTGTACTCCCGGGAGCTGGATCGCCAGGAGCTCGTCTACTCGCATGCCTTCGATGCGAGGCGCAAACTGCTATTGCTGCTCGATGCGCCTTACTTCGGCCGGATCGACTTCCTGGAGCAGGGGACGTCTGAAGCCGAGCCGATCTATATCGGCAAGTCCACAGTGCTCGATGCGAACGAGGATCGGGTGATCGTCTACGACTGGCGGACTCCGATCGCCTCGATGTTCTATGACTACCAGCTGGGCGAAGCGGAGTATGAACCACCGGCTGGCGTGATCCGCGGCACAATCGAGCTGAAGCGGCAGTTTTTGATCTTCCAGGGCCAACTGAAGCATATGTTCGACACGGGCTTGCATATCGCCGATCGGCTGCTGCAGCTTATGCTCGGGCAGAACGCAGACGACAAGATGAAGAGCATCGTCACGACAATTCAGCGCGAGCAGAACCAGATCATCCGCGATACGCTTCACCGAGTTGTGGTCGTACAGGGTGCCGCAGGCAGCGGGAAGACGTCGGCCGCCATGCAGCGGGCCGCTTACATGCTGTATAGCCACCGCGACACATGGAAGGCGAACGACATTTTGCTGCTGTCGCCCAACAGCCTGTTCAGCGACTATGTGTCGGGGGTCTTGCCCGAGCTGGGCGAGGACAATCTGCGGCAGATGACCTTCCAACAGCTTCTGGAGGAGGCGCTTGGGCCGGACCATCCCGTAGAGGACCCGTTCATCCAACTCGAGTCGCTGCTCGCGGCGCCGGACGGGGATGCCTACACGGAAGCGCGCAGCCGGGCGATCCGCTGGAAAGCCACGCTAGCCTGCGTCGAACAGCTCGACGCGTATATTGCGTCGCTGGAGACGGAGGGGATGCGGTTCAATCCGATCGGCTTCCGCAACCGGACGGTCGTCTCGGTCGAGCAGCTGCAGAAGCTGTGGTACGAGAACTACGCCGGGCTCACCGTACGGAAGCGGGTGGAGAACATCAAGCTCTGGGTCGCCGATGAGCTGAAGGCGAAGCATCCGTATTACGTCCAGGTCGTGTACAAAAATTTAGTAAAGCAAAACAACTATTTGGGCACGGACGAAGAACTGCAGGAGATGGCCAAGAAGAGGGTCGGCGCGCATTTCAAGCGGATGAAGGCCGCTGTGGAAGGGCTCGCTTTCATCGACTACCGCGGGCTTTACGAGCAGTGGTTCGAGAAGATGGAGGCGAAGGGAGAGCTGGAGGAGATCCGCCGGCAAACGCTCGAGGGCTTGCGCGGCGAGCTGCTGCCGTACGAAGAGGCGATCCCGCTTATGTATTTGCGGCAAGCGTTCGTTGGTGTCGAACAGCACCATTCGATCCGGCATTTGATGATCGACGAGGCGCAGGATTACTCGCCGTTCCAGCTGCACATGATCCGTAAGATTTATCCGCGAGGCGGCATGACGCTGCTCGGCGACTTCCAGCAGGCGATTCTGGCGCATACGTCTGTGAGCGGCAACAGCCTGCAGGAGCTGCAAGGATTGTTCCCCGCGGAGTCGACGCGCGTCTTCGAGCTAACGAAGAGCTACCGCTCGACGCGGGAGATCGTCGACCTAACGATGTCGGTCATCCGGCGGACCGACATCGAGCCGTTCAGCCGCGACGGCGACCGGCCGCTCGTCGTGCGCGTGGCCGCGCGCGACCGGCTCCCCGCCGCCGCGGCAGAAGCGGTGCGCCGCCAGCAGGCGGCCGGCGCGTCGTCGATCGCCGTCATCTGCAAGACGGCGCACGAGGCCGAGGAAGCGCACGCGGCGCTGCGGCTTCTGCTGGCGGGTGCGCAGCCGGGCGATGCGACCGGCGGCGAGGACGGGGGCGGCAGCCCGGCCGCCGAAGGGCTCGCGCTCGAGCTCGAGCCGGGGCTGGAGCTGCGCGTCAAGCCGGAGGCCGGGCCGAACGCCGCGCCGGCCGGGACGGCCGTCGGCGTCGACACTCGGCCCGAAGCGAAGGCCGAAGCGGAAGCCGGCCCGGCGCTGGAGCTCATTAACAAATACACGCAGACGTTCAAGCGAGGGATTGTGGTCATCCCTTCGTACTTGGCGAAGGGGCTCGAGTTCGACGGCGTCGTCGTTTACGATGCCAGCGCAGCCGCGTATGCCCAGGAGCGGGAACGCCGTCTGTTCTACACAGTGTGCACCCGTGCGTTGCATCACCTGACGCTGCTCGTGCCGGGGGAGCTCACCCCGTTCCTGCCGGATCCGACAGTGTATGACCTGGCCGATGGTGACGGCGTGGAACCTTTGGTATAATCGAGGTAAAGGGACCAAGGGAGGCGATACCGCATGAGCATGCCACTTGAAAATCGTTCGTACAAATACAAAGATTATTTGAGCTGGGCTGAAGGAGAACGTGTGGAGTTAATACACGGCCACGTATACGCGATGACTCCGGCACCTTCCAGAATTCACCAGGAGGTGCTGGGGGCTCTTTACGTACCATTCTACCAATACCTACACGGGAAAAGCTGCAGCGTGTATCTTGCCCCCTTCGATGTCCGCTTGCCCAAGGGCAACGAGCGAGATGAGGACATCGACACGATCGTACAGCCGGATCTATCCGTGATCTGCGACCCGGGCAAGCTGGACGACCGCGGCTGCAAAGGCGCGCCGGACTTGGTCATAGAGATTATCTCACCCGGCAGTCTCAAACTGGACATAACGATTAAAAAGAACTTGTACGACCAAACGGGCGTAAAAGAATACTGGGTGGTCTATCCGCTCGAGAAAATCGTCATGGTCTACAAACGGTCCGATCCTAAAAATAAGTTCGATGATGGAGAGACTTACCACAAGGACGCAAGCGTCCCGGTCGGGATATTCCCCGACTTCGCCATCGAGCTTGATCAAGTTTTTCTCGCCCGTTAGTCATAAACGGCCGCCCCTCAGGCATATCCTGAGGGGCGGCCGTTCGTTATGGTGCAAAAACAACACGGCTTATCGGGGTACCGGATCACGGCTGCCGAGCGCTTCCTTCGCCAGAATGTACATCGCCGAGCTCCAGCCGAGAGGTGTGTTCCCATTCGGGGTCGCCGAACCGCTGTAGTACAGCTCGGGAAGGACGCCCGGTTCGCTCATGACGGCTTCGGTCCGGGCTACGAACTCGTGGGCTTTCTCCGGGTAACCGAGCTCCAGGTGGCACAGGGCGAGCCAAGGGAGCCCGAACGTCCACTCGGCCTCGGTGCCGACGTAGAAGCCGCGTTCCCGGCCCCGTCCGGCCTCCGCCTCCCGCGTGCTGTAGTAGCTGTCCCCGGTGTAGCGGATGACGCCGCGCTCGCGCAGCAGCTCGCGCTCGACCTGCTCGACGATCATCTCGCCCAGCATTCCGGTGAACAGGCGGTACGGATAGACGAGGCTGAGGAGCGCGAGGTCGGTCGGCTTCGAGACGCTCTCCCGCGGGAAGAGGCCGAAGACGGAGTCCAGACCGAGCGTGATCAGCCGCTCCGGCACGTCGACGAGACCGGACACGGCCCGAAGGCCGGCGATGCAGGCGCCGACGGAGGAGGCATGAACCTCGCGGTCTTCCTCCCACATGCCGTTGTCCCGATCGCACCAGTATTCGACCTTGTCCAAATAACGCACGAGCTTCTGCACGATGAGACGGTCGCGGTCGGTGCGGAACATCGGCTTGCCGAACTTCATCCCGGTCCCGATCCCGAAGAGGAAGGCGCCGATCATGTCGTGCTGCACGTGGCCCCAGTTCTGCGTATGGATCTCCTCCAGCTCCGGCGTGTAGCGAGCGTGGATGTACTCCCATTCCCAGAACGGCTTCGTCTCCACGAGAATATCGATCTTCCATTCGTAGGCGAGGAACAGGTCGAGCAGCCGGTAATACGTACGCTCGTAGAGATCGTTCGCCTTATTCAAGTAAGGAAAGGACATGTACACGCAGTCCCGGATCCAGACGTACTTGTAGTCGTGCGACGGACTGGCGAGATACACATCCCCCGGCAGCCGCAGGCGATCCAGAACGTTGTAGCTTTCAATCAGCATTGCTAGCGTAACCCCCTATTATCTATCGGTCAGTGGCAGAGACGGCGTGGTTCAACGGCAATAGAATCGGGTATATGTTGAAGGTATGTTTATAGCATCGCCTTCTATGAACTCTATTATGCGAATGCACTCCCCGGTAGTCAACTAAAAATGCAAATTTTCAAAAAAATTTTCTTTGTGTAAATGTGATATTACCTTACGTAAAACGACGGATTTATGCTAAAATAGAAGTGAAAATCCGAACAATCTCAGCAAAAGTCGGGTGAAATGTTTGTGAATGTCAATTTAGTTGACACGAAGGACTTGTTTTTGTTCAACACCGGCGAATTGTTCGAAGCGTATCGGGTATTCGGCTCCCATCATGGCGTGTGGGATGGCGTGGAGGGCGTCCGCTTCGTCGTCTGGGCGCCCCATGCCGAAGAGGTGCGCATCGTAGGGGATTTCAACGGCTGGTACGGCTCCGGGCATCGGATGCAGCGCATGGGCGACACCGGCGTCTGGCTTGGCTTCGTGGAGGGCCTCGGTGAAGGTGCCGTCTACAAATACGAGGTGGCGACACTTGCCGGGACGCGGCTCAAGGCCGACCCCTTCGCGTTCCACGCCGAGCGCCGTCCCGCCACCGGCTCGATCGTAAAGCGGCTCGACCGGTTTCGCTGGACGGATGAGGCTTGGCAGGCGCGCAAGCGATCGCAGCCGGACGCCTCGCGGGAACGCCCGATGCTCATCTACGAGGTGCACCTCGGGTCTTGGCGCTACAGGGGCCGGGAGCACTTCTACACGTACGAGGAGCTGGCGACGGAGCTGGTCGACTACGCCGTGGAGATGGGGTACACCCATCTCGAGCTGCTGCCCTTGGCCGAGCATCCGCTCGACGCCTCATGGGGCTATCAGGCGACCGGGTATTACGCGGCGACGAGCCGCTACGGCACCCCGGAACAGCTGATGGCGCTCGTGAACCGGGCGCACGAATGCGGACTCGGAGTCATTCTCGACTGGGTGCCCGGCCACTTCTGCAAGGACGACCATGGCTTGCGCCTGTTCGACGGTACGCCGCTCTACGAGCCCGCCGACTCCCGTCTCGCCGAGAAGCCGCTCTGGGGGACGCTGGCGTTCGATTTCGCCAAGACCGAAGTCCAGAGCTTCCTCATCTCGAATGCGATGTTCTGGTTCGATGTCTTCCATTTCGACGGGCTCCGGGTCGACGCGGTGGCCAGTATGTTGAACCGCAACTTCGATAAGCCGGAGTCCATGCGGACCTACAACGAAGACGGCGGCAGCGAGTACAAGGAAGCGATCTATTTTCTGAAAAAGCTGAACGAGACGGTGTCCCGCTATCACCCGGGGACGCTGATGATGGCGGAGGATTCCTCCGATTACCCGCTCGTGTCGGCACGGACCGCCGACGGGGGCTTGGGCTTCGCCTACAAGTGGAATATGGGCTGGATGAACGACATGCTGCGCTTTATGCAGCTCCCGCCGGAGGAACGGCGGCATCACCATCAACTCGTGACGTTCTCCATGATGTATGCGTACAGCGAACGGTTCGTCCTGCCGCTCTCGCACGATGAGGTCGTGCATGGGAAACGCTCGCTCTTGAACAAGATGCCGGGCGACTACAACGCCAAGTTCGCCAATCTGCGCCTGTTCCTGGCGTATTGGATGGCGCACCCCGGCAAGAAGCTGCTGTTCATGGGCGGCGAGCTCGCCCAGTTCGCGGAATGGAAGGATGCCGAAGAGCTGGATTGGCTGCTGCTGGGTTACGACTCCCACCGCCGCTTCCAACGGTTCGCCCGGACGCTGAACCGGCTGTACACGAGCCATCCTGCGCTCTGGGAGCTCGATGCGGAGCCGTCCGGGTTCCAGTGGATCGACGCGGACAATGCTCAGATGAGCGTCATCGCCTTCGCGCGCTGCGGCCGCGACCCTCAAGCTCCGCTCGTCGTCGTCTGCAACTTCTCCGCCCGCGCATATGACCGTTACCGGGTTGGAGTCCCGCTGCCCGGACGGTATGAGCAAGTGCTTGACACCGACGTCGACCCTTTCCGGGAGGGCTCCGGCGCTCCAAGCGGACCGCTCCCGCAATATGAGGCGGAGCCTATCCGATGGCATGGATCCGGTACGAGTATCGAATTCGCGCTTCCGGGCTTGAGCTGCCTTATGTTCGCTAGAAAACCAACTGATTGACGAGAAGGCCAACAGCTTAGCAGAAGGCCAACATTATAAAGGGGGGCTCCCATGCAGAGGAAACATTGTGTCGCCATGCTGCTCGCAGGCGGAGAAGGAAGACGATTGGGGGCATTGACCCGTGATTTGGCGAAACCGGCGGTTCCTTTTGGCGGGAAATACCGGATTATCGATTTTACGCTCAGCAATTGCACGAATTCCGGCATCGACACGGTGGGCGTGCTGACGCAATATCAGCCGCTCGCGCTTCACTCGCACTTGGGCATCGGCAGTCCTTGGGACCTCGACCGCAAATCGGGCGGAGTCACGGTGCTCCCTCCTTATGTCAAGCAGCGCGGAGGCGATTGGTACAAAGGGACGGCCAACGCGATCTATCAGAACATCGGCTTCATCGAACAGCACGACCCGGACTATGTGCTCGTCATCTCGGGCGATCATATCTACAAAATGGACTACGACAAGCTGCTCACGTTTCACAGGGAGAAGGGCGCCGACGCGACCATCGCCGTCATCGAGGTCAAGTGGGAGGAGGCGAGCCGGTTCGGCATTATGAATACCGATTCGGACCGGCGCATCACCGAGTTCGAGGAGAAGCCGAAGCAGCCGAAGAGCAATCTCGCCTCCATGGGTGTATACATGTTCACATGGCCGGTCCTGAAGCGGTATTTGCAGGAGGATGAGGCGAACCCCGGCTCGTCGAACGATTTCGGCAAAGACCTCATTCCGGCTATGCTGAACGCCGGCCAGGCGATGTACGCGTATCCGTTCGAAGGGTATTGGAAGGACGTCGGCACGATCGAAAGCCTCTGGGAAGCGAGCATGGACTTGCTGGAGGCGAACCCGCGCCTGAATTTGAACGACCGCTCGTGGCGCATTTATTCCGTGAACCCGAACCAGCCTCCGCATTATATCGCGCGTACCGCCAAGGTGCAGACGTCCCTCGTCAATGAAGGCTGCGTCGTATACGGGGAAGTCGACCGCTCTGTGCTGTTCTATGGGGTGCATGTCGGCGAGGGCAGCCAGATCTCCGATTCCGTCATTATGCCGAACGTCAAAATCGGCCGAGGGGTCGTGATCCGGAAGGCGATCATCGGCGAAGGCTGCGTGATCGAGGACGGCAGCGTCGTAGGCTCAGACGGGTCCGGGATTACGTTGGTGGGGAGCTTCGAGCAGGTCACTACGAGTCAGGAGGCGAGCATATGAAAGGGGTCATGGGCGTCATTAACCTGGTAAACGAGTATGAGGAGATGGAGGAACTGACCTATGGCCGCTGCGTCGCGTCCGTGCCGTTCGGCGGGCGTTATCGGCTCGTGGATTTTATGCTGTCCAGCATGGTCAATTCCGGCATCTCCAACGTGGCCGTGTTCGCGCATACGAAATACCGTTCGCTTATGGACCACCTCGGCTCCGGCAAGGAATGGGACCTGGACCGCAAGCGCAACGGGCTGTTCCTGCTGCCTCCGGCCGTCGATGAGATGCAGGATATGCTGAAGGGGGACTTGTTCCACTTCCATCGACACCGCGACTACTTCTACCGCAGCCCGGATGAGTATGTCGTCATCGCCCGCAGCCACATGCTGTGCAATATCGACTTCACCAAGGTGATCGAGGCGCACAAGGAGACGGGTGCAGACGTGACCGTGCTGTACAAGGACACCGACGAGCAAAAGCACGCGCGCTGCCGCCGGCTGAAGCTGGACGAGGAAGGCCGCGTCGTCGCGATGCAGGACCACCTGGGCCGGCTGAACACGACGAACGTCTCGATGGAGGTGTTCGTGCTGCGCAAGGACCTGTTGCTCGATCTCGTCCAGATCTCGCTCGCCGAGGGCTATGACCATTTCGTCCGCAATGCGATCATGCGCAACGTCGACCGGCTCCGCATCCACGGCTACAAGTACGAAGGCTATCTCGGTATTGTAAATACGATCATGAGCTACTACCAGCACAGCATGAATATGCTCAATCCGGACGTGTACCGTGAGCTGTTCTTCTCGCCCGGCCTCATCTATACGAAGATTAAGGACGAACCGCCGGCCAAGTATATGCGTTCCTCCTCGGTCAAGAATGCGCTAATCGCGAACGGCTGCCATATTGCGGGCACGGTGGAGAACAGCATTTTGTTCCGTGGGGCGAAGATTCAGAAGGGTGCCTCGGTCAAAAACTGCATCATCATGCAGAACTGCGAGATCGGCGAGTACGTCTCTATTGAGAATGCGATTCTCGATAAAGACGTCATCGTCTGCCGGGGGCGCGAGCTGCTCGGGGATACGACGGCGCCGTTCATCGCGGCGAAGCGGAGGATCATCTGATCCACCCCAAAAAGTGAAGCGATGCTCTGAAGCATATTCCTATTACTTTTCGGGGACCCCCAACCCAACCCCAAAAAGTGAAGAGCTGCTTCGGAGCGTAATCCTATTACTTTTCGGGGACCCCGAGAGAATTGGAGGCTATGCCATGAAGATCTTATTCGCAGCTTCCGAGGCCGTGCCGCTGGCCAAGACCGGCGGCTTGGCCGACGTCGCGGGCGCCCTGCCGAAAGCGCTTCGCGCCAAGGGCGCCGACGTCCGGGTCATTATGCCGAAGTACGGCAGCATCCCGGACATCCATAGGAGCCGCGTCACCCATATCGGCTACATCATGATCCAGCTCGGCTGGCGGCGGCAATATTGCGGGCTCGAGCGCGTCGATGTGGACGGGGTGCCGTACTATCTGGTCGACAACGAATATTATTTCCGCCGTCAGGGGCTGTACGGCTACGGAGACGATGCCGAGCGCTTCGTCTTCTTCAGCCGCGCGGTGGCGGAGCTGCTGCCCCTTCTCGCGTCGAGCGGCTTCGCTCCCGACCTCGTGCATGCGCACGACTGGCAGACCGGTCTCGTGCCGCTGCTGCTCAAGCTCGGCTACGGCGGAGACATCGGCCGGGCGGCGAAGAGCGTCTATACGATCCATAACTTGAAATACCAAGGCTGTTTTTCCCGCGAGACGATGCAGGACTTGCTCGGCCTGGGCGACGAATGGTTCGCGCCGGACCGGCTCGAATTCAGCGGCGGGGCGAGCTGCATGAAGGCCGGCCTGCTGTACGCGGACAAGCTGACGACGGTCAGCGAGACGTACGCTGAGGAGATTCGCACGCCGGAGTACGGCGAGCATCTCGACTTCGTCCTACGGCTGCGCGAGGGCGATCTCGTCGGCATCGTGAACGGCATCGATACCGAGTCGTTCGATCCGATGCGCGACGAGCAGCTCGCCGTGCCGTTCCGCGACTCGCTCGCCAAGAAGCGGCTGAACAAGATCGCCCTGCAGCAGCAGCTGGGCTTGCGGGAGGACGTAGAGACCCCGCTCGTCGGGATGGTCAGCCGGCTCGTCGCGCAAAAAGGCCTCGATCTGGTGGAGGCCATCCTGGAGGACTTGGTTCGCGACGGGCTGCAGCTGGCGGTGCTCGGCACGGGCGAGGCGCAGTACGAGCAGCTGTTCCGCACGTACGCCGCCCGCTACCCCGAGCAGGTGTCGGCCGCGATCGGCTTCGACGACGGCTTGGCGCGGCGTATCTACGCGGCGAGCGACTTGTTCCTCATGCCGTCGCAGTTCGAGCCGTGCGGCCTCGGGCAGCTGCTCGCGCTGCGCTATCGCTCCGTGCCGGTCGTGCGCGAGACGGGCGGGCTGAAGGATACGGTGCCGCCGTACAACGAGTTCACGGGCGAAGGGATCGGGTTCAGCTTCGCGCCTTATGCCGCGCACGATTTGCTGTTCACGATCCGACGCGCCGTATCGTTCTACGGCCAGCCGGACCATTGGGCCGCCCTGCACCGGAACATCGGCCGCACGGACTTCAGCTGGCTCGCTTCCGCGAAGGCGTATCTGCTCTTGTACCGGGGGCTCGCTACCCCTTTAGCGCTCCGACCATAACG
Source organism: Paenibacillus sp. HJGM_3 (assembly GCF_045062745.1). NCBI lineage: Bacteria > Bacillati > Bacillota > Bacilli > Caryophanales > Paenibacillaceae > Paenibacillus > Paenibacillus sp. HJGM_3. Next base: position 9,272 of record NZ_JBJGED010000001.1, on the reverse strand, counting down.
CCTTTCACGAAGTACTTCTGCACGAACGGATAGACGGCCAGGATCGGCAGTGTCGCGACCATAATCGTCGCGTACTTGATCGTTTCACCGATCTGGAACCGGTCGGCGGCCGAGGCGTCGGTCGCCATGCTGTCCGTCGAATTTGCGATGAGGATCTGGCGCAGGGTGAGCTGCAGCGGGTACAGATCCGTATTTTTCAGAAAGATCGAGGCGTAGAACCAGCCGTTCCATTTGTCCACCGCGTAATACAGGATCATGACGGCGATGACCGGCATCGAGAGTGGAAGCACGATCCGGAACAAAATCGTGAAGTGGTTCGCGCCGTCGATCTTGGCGGACTCCTCCAGGCTGTCCGGTACGGCCTGGAACGCCGTGCGCATGATGATCAGGTTAAACGTGCTGATGGCGAACGGAAGTATCGTGGCCCACAGCGAGTCGAGGAGGCCTACGCCCTTCACGACCAGGTAGAACGGGATAAGTCCGCCGTTGAAGAACATGGTGAAGACAATGACCATGATGAACAGTTTGTTCAGCATGACATTTTTGCGCGACAGCACATAGGCGCCGAGCGAAGTCATGAACAAGTTCACGAGCACGCCGAAGAACATGATGAACAGGGTGTTCCGGTATCCGGTCAGGATGCCGGGATTTTTAAATACGGCTCTGTATGCCTCTATGCTGAAGCCGAGCGGTTTGAACAGGAACCCTCGATGCTCGACCAACTGGCCGGCGTTGCTGAGTGAAGCGAAGGCAACATACAGCAGCGGGTAAAGCGTAATCACGACCATGACGGTCAGGATCGAATAGATGACCACATCGAATACTTTTTCCCCGAATGATTGGCGCTCCTTCATTGCAACCCTTCCTTCCCGCCCCGTGGCTTACCAGAGGCTATTTTCGTTTACCTTGCGGCTGACGTAGTTGGCGGTGATGAGCAAGATCAGGTTGAAGACGGAGTTGAACACCCCGACGGCGGTGCTGTAGCTCCACGCGAACTCCAGCAACCCTTTCCGGTAGACGAAAGTAGAGATGACGTCCGCGGTCTCGTAGATGGCGGGATTGTAAAGCAGGATGATTTTCTCGAACCCTACGTTCAGCATATTGCCCATGCGCAGGATAAACATAATCGTGATGGTGGGCAAAATACCGGGAAGCGTGATGTAGAAAATTTGCTTCAGCCGGCTGGCGCCGTCGATCCGGGCGGCTTCATACTGCTCCGTGTCGATGGCCATCAGTGCGGCAATATAGATAATCGACTCCCAGCCGACTCGTTGCCAAATTTCGGATAATACATAGATCGGGCGGAACAGCTCCGGTCTCTGCAGCATGGGCTGCCCGTCATACCCGAAGAACATGAAGATCGAGTTGAGGATCCCGTCCGCATTCGTGAACGTCTTGATCATCCCGCAGATGACGACGAGCGAGATGAAGTAAGGCATGTAGGTGATCGTTTGAACGGTTCTTTTGAAAATTTTTCCCCGCACTTCGTTTATGAGGAGCGCTAAGACAATAGGCGCCGGAAATTCGAATAAAAGGGTCAAGAGGCTGATGATGATCGTATTTTTCAGAATTCGCCAGAAATAATAGGAACTGAAGAAGTCTCGGAAATTGTCGAGTCCGACCCACTCGCTGCCGGTAACCCCCTTGATCGGAGTGTACTCCTTGAAGGCGATGATGACGCCATACATGGGGGCGTAATGAAAGATCGCGTAATAGGCGATCACCGGGATCATCATGATGTACAAATATTTGTTCATCGCCAAATCGCGAAGCAATCGGGCCGTAAACTTGAAGCTGCGCACTTTGGGGGCCGCGGCGGCGGTGCTTTTGATCGTAGCGGTCTCTCTCATGTCATCCCTCCTTTATTTAATAAGGGGAGGACGGTGTAAACGTCCTCCCCGCGGATGATTAACGTTTGTTGTAGCGGTCCAGTGCGGCCTTCTGAATTTCAAGCGCGCGTTCGATTTTGAGCGATTTCATTTTGTCCACGTACTTCTCGAAGGCATCGAGCGGCTCCGTACCCAAAACGATCTTGAGCGACATTTCGTCGACCAGCGTGTCGATATCGGTCATGATCTTCGCATACTCGGTGCTTTCCTCCGGCGTAGGCGTGATCGGAGGCAGCTGCGTTTTGGCTGCGTTCGTCTTCGCCCAAGTGGCGACGGCGTCACGTTGCGTTTGCAGGGCCAGGTATTGCTCAATGTAGCGTTTGTCCTGGATGAACGGACCGCCGCTGTTGCCGCGGATGTGGAGCGCCATAGCTTGCGCCGGAGCGAGCTTATCCGGGTTTTTCATGAGCAGATCGGTATATTTCGGATAGCCGTTCTCCAGCTTGTAGCTGGTGCCTTCGGTACCGAAGTTGAAGAACATGCCGCCTTCCGTGCTATAGCCGAAGTCCAGGAACTTCGCCGCCAGCTCTACGTTCTTCGACTTAGCCGTGATGGCCACCATGCCGCCCGCCGTGAACGGGAAGTCTCTTTGGCCGAATTGAGGCGTGTCGCCTTTCTTCAGCACCGGATACGGAGCGGCAGCCAGGACCGCCTTCGGATCCTTCGCTTCGATCAGCGGCTGCCAGCGGCCGATCCCGCCGCCTGCGTTGCCCACAGTAGCGCCGGTTGCGCCGGATACGAAGTTGGCGTCCAGCACCTTCACATCGGCAGTAGCCAGGTTTTTATCGAGCAGGCCTTCCGCGTACCATTTTCGGTAGTTGGCCAGGTAGTCCTTGAAGCCCGGCTGCATCGGTCCGAACTTGATGGTTCCGTTATCCAGGTAGAAGCCGCGCGTCACGCCGAATGCGCCGACGAAAGCGCCGTTGCCCGATTCGTTGAACGGTCTCGGCAGCCCTACAAGCGACAGAGGAGCGGCAGCGCCTTTCTTTTCCTTGAACGTTTTCAATACGGTGTACCATTCGTCGATCGTAGTCGGCATTTGCAGACCCAATTCATCCAGCCAGTCTTTGCGGATGATAGGTCCCTGGAACACCATCAAGTATTCGTCGCCGCGAATGAACGGGAAGGCATAATAGCTGCCGTTGTCCGTTTTGGCCATTTTGTCGACTTCCGGGTGCTCCTTCAGGTATTTCTTCAGGTTCGGAGCGTATTTGTCGATCACATCGTTCAGCTTGAGGATGTAGCCGTCTTTGATCGCCTTTTCCGGTCCGCCTGGGAAGCCCAGGAAGTTGTAGTCGATCATGTCCGGCAGGTCACCGGAAGCCAGCATCACGTTCAGCGTCTCTTTGCCTTGGTTAGGAGGGGCGGTGATCCATTTGATCGGAACGCCGGTCACCTTGGACCAGTTCTGGTAGAACGGAACATCGGCATTCGCCGACTTGACCCCGACCAGGTTGCCGGTCAACTCCATCCAGTAGCTCAGCTGGGTGGACGTTTGCATCGGGTACTTCGTCGCGGCCGTGCTGGCCGAGGGTGCCGACGAGGCGGATGGCGCCGTCGATGGAGCGGGCGTTGCCCCTTTATTGTCCGTCTTGGTGGAGGAGCAAGCGACCAGCAAGCTGTTGACGGCTACGATAGCCGACAGCGTGGTCAAGAGCTTCATTTTTCCCTTCTTCATGCAATGACCTCCCGGAATTGGTCTGGAAATGGTCGAGATCGGGTTGCTCGGACATAAGGTTCGGCTGCCGCGACCTCGTGCCTTTATCCTATGACAACGCTTACATTTCGGCAATCGCAAATATATCCAATTCGATCTCGAGTTCGATTCCGGGCATCTACAAAATCGCCAATCGCATCGGCAAATTGTTGGTTCGGTGCGCTAAAAAGGCCGTCGTTATACGGTTTACCGGCGTTTACACGCGGGTGGATCCAGCTGCGGATACATCCCGCCTAGCCCCTGCCCGACCTCGACCCGCCCGACCTCGACCCGCCCCCGCCCGACCTTGACCCGACCGCGCCCCACATCCGCCTCGACCGCGCCCCTACCCACACCCAACCCACACCCAACCCACACCTACACCCGCACCCCGACCGGCCGCCGCCACCCTATCGCACATGCTGCTCCGCGATCGTCTCCTTGAATTTGCCCGGCGTGATGCCCTCATACTTCTTGAACGTGCGAATGAAGGCGTTCACGTCGTTGAAGCCGACGCAGTCCGCCACGTCGCCGATGTTCTTGCCGCGCTCTGCGATCAACTGCTTCGCTTTCTCGATACGCGTCTTGTTGATGTAATCGAGCAAGCCTTCGCCGGTGTAGTCCTTGAACATCTTGGACAAGTATGTCGCCTTCAGCTCGAATTCGTTGCCGATGGTGGAGATGTTCAAGTTCGGATCCTTATAGTTCGCCTCGATGTACTCGGTCACCCGCACCATGCGCTCGTCTAGCGCATGCTTGCGGGATTGCTGCAGGTTCTGCAGCCGCTTGGCCGCCGTGTAGTCGCACACTTGCTTCAGCAGCTCCGACATCTGAATCTGCATATCGTGGATCGTCTCGCAGGCCGTCAGCTTCGCGATGCGTTTCGGGTTCTGCACGAGGAAGCTCTCCTGCAGGTTGCCGATCTCGCTGATCGTCTTGATCAGCGTGCTCACCAGATTGAGCATCAGGCAGCGCGCGAACGCCACAGAGACGGGCGAGCGTTGGAAATTGTGGGCGATAATCTCGTCGAGCGTCAGCTTCGCCCGCTCGTAATCGCCTGTCTTGACGAAGTTGATGAGCTGCTGCTCCACCTGGAGCGGATAGTAGTAGCCGACCTCGGCATCGTTCGTCTTGCGGTGAATATCCTCGTAGGACAAAATTTCGTTGCTGCCCATCACCAGCTTGTATTCGAGTGCGTCGAGCGCATCCGAATAAGCGCGGGTAATGCCGGCATACGTCGTATGGATCGCGCTGATCGCTACGGTCAAATGCAGATGGTAATGCTTCATCAGGAATTGCTGGGACGCCTGGGCGATATGGTACAGGTCGGCCCGCGAAGCCTCGTCGTCCTCTCCGCTCAAATTCACGAGACAGACGAGCGTCTCGTTGACTTCCGCGACGTAGCCGCGGTTACGCTCGGCGGCGAACTCCTCGACCACATTCGTGACGATGAAGCTGAGCAGCTTGCGCTTCTCTTCGGGGTCCATGCCTTCAATACGCTCATAGAACAGACCGGTCGGCTCGACGTGGAACAGGAGGACGGCGAAGCGCTTCGAATCGAACCGCATCTGGAACGCGGCGAGCGATTCCGTGATCGGAATCTGGCTGTCGAGCCGCCCCTTCAGCAGGCGTGCGATGAAGTGGGAACGCAACAGGTGGCGCTGCTGCTCCATCTGCGACAGCGTATTGTCGATCGCCTGCTGGATGAAGCGGAATTCATTCACCCCTTCGGCCATCCGGATCGGGGACTTGCCTGAAAACGATTGCACAAGCCGGCGCACCGGATTGTAATTGCGCCGCAGGAAGAAGGTCGTCAACAACCCGCCCCCGATGAGGCTGATCAGGATGCTCAGGAACGTCAGGTTGCGTACATACTGGGCTTTTTCCCAGTACAGGCGGCTCGGGATCATGGAGATATACTTCAAGCCGGACCGGCTGGATTGCATGTACCAGACCTCGAACTTCTCGCCTCCGTGCTCATAGTAGAAAAAGCCGGAAGATTCTGACATTTGCTTGTAAGGAAAATCCTCAGTCAGCACAACGCCGGAATTGGTCACCAGCGGTTCATTGTGCTCGTTCAGAATCAGTACATGGCCTTTGTTGAACAGCTCGACGTTCTGGATGGAACCGAGGATGCGGGACTGATCGATCATGATGACGTTCGTTGCGACGGCTTCCCCATTCGTGGTCGGGTAAGTGCTGACGTAGGCGACCGCCTTGTTCGGGTTCCGGTCATCGCTCATCCGGTTCACGGGGAGGAATCCTTTGAAGTCCGGGCGCGTGACGATGTTCTTCCAATCCGCAGCCGTGAAATCCGGGCTCTGATGGAGCAGGTTGTACGTAAAGCCGCCTTCGCGCACCATGCTGGGCAGGATCACCATGTTCGTATTCGCAAGATATGTGTAAAAATAATCCACCTGGGAGTAGGCTGTCTTGTACAGCTTCATATCCTGGGAGATTTTATACAAATCGTAATTGTAATCGTTCGGGCTCTTCAGGTACTTGTTGGAGTACAGCAGCGACTGCATCTCCACGTTCCAGGTCAGCTCGATGTTCAGGCGTTCCATCGTCTGGAAGGAATTGTCCATGGACTCCCGGACTTGATTGAGCAAGGCGTTGTTGGCCTGGTGAATCTCGTTCTCCAGCGTACGGTTGGATGCGATGTAGACAAAAATACTGAGAAGGATGGGCAAGAGCAGGATCGTCAGGTAAGAAAGCAGCCAGGTCTGCCATATGCTGCGCCTGCGGGTGAGAAGTTCCTTGAAGACCAAACTGATCCCTCCAGAGCCTGTCATGTCGTATGGTCGCGCATGTTCAGAAATCGATACGTGGATTCAAATCTTATTCTACCTAATTCTGGTTGCCTCGTATATTGTAAATTTCCGGGGGATCGCGTTCGGGATACGGTGAGGTTTAACCTGCTCCGATTCGGGGTAAGGACAGTTCAGAACGATATCCGGTGAAGAAAGAAGGCTTGATTCGATGCAACTGGAATGCTTCTACCACGGCACCCGGAACAATTGGGCATATGCATACGACGCGGATACGGTCCATCTGCGGGTACGAACCAAGAGAGGCGATGTCGAGACGATCGTCGCGGTGACGGGGGACAAATATGATTGGCACCGGTTCTACGCGGAATACCCGATGGAAGTGTTCGCCTCGGACGCTTTGTTCGATTATTGGCAGACGGAGGTTCGTCCCGCGTTCAAACGGTTCAGCTACGGTTTTCGCCTGCAGGCGGGTACCGAGACGCTATGGATGACGGAGACGGGCGTCTACGGCGAGATGCCGCATCCTCCGGGAGGCTACTACGATCTCCCTTACATTCACGAGGCGGATCTGTTCACGGTGCCGGAATGGGCCAAGGCCGCGATCTTCTACCAGATCATGCCCGACCGATTCGCCAATGGAGATTCGTCGAACGATCCCGAGGATACGGCACCCTGGGGCGAGGCGCCGGATTTGTACCGCTCTTATGGCGGCGACCTGCAAGGCGTGATGGACCACCTGGACTATTTGCTCGACTTGGGGGTCACGGCAATTTACTTCACGCCGGTGTTCACCGCGCCGTCCAGCCATAAGTACGACACGGTCGATTATATGCAGGTCGATCCGCATTTCGGGACGAACGATCAGCTGAAGCAGCTTGTGAAGCTGTGCCATGAGAAAGGCCTTCGCGTCATCCTGGACGCCGTATTCAATCATTGCAGCGAGCAGTTCCCCCACTTCCTGGACGTGCAGAAGCGCGGAGATAAGTCTCCGTATGCCGACTGGTTCCATGTGCGGGAGTATCCGCTCGAGGTGCGGGACGGAATACCGACCTACGATACGTTCGGCTTCTATGGGCATATGCCCAAGTTTAATACGGCCCACCCGGAGGTGAAACAATATTTGCTTGGCGTAGCGGAATATTGGGTGCGGGAAATCGGCATCGACGGCTGGCGGCTCGACGTGGCGAACGAGATCGACCACAGCTTCTGGCGGGAATTCCGGGAAATCGTCAAGCGCGCCAATCCGGAGGCCTACCTCGTCGGGGAGGTGTGGAGCGATTCCATCATGTGGCTGCTTGGCGACCAATTCGATTCGGTGATGAACTATCCGTTCGCGAATAAGGTGCTGGAGTTTTTCTCCCCGGGTTCGATGGACGGGCAAACGTTCTCGGCCAGCATGGGCCATCTGCTCATGCGGTATCCGAAGCAGACGAGCGAAGTGATCTTCAATATGCTCGGGAGCCACGATACGCCTCGCGTCTTGACCCGGGTAGGGGAGGACAAGCGGCGGCTCAAGCTGTGTGTCGTCTTCCTGCTGACCTATATCGGCACGCCATGCATTTTTTATGGGGATGAGGTCGGGTTGAAAGGTGGAGACGACCCCGAATGCCGTCCGTGCATGGAGTGGGACCCGGATCGGCGGGACAACGAGCTGTTCGACTTTTATACAATGCTCATCCACCTGAGAACGGAACATCCGGCGCTAAGACGGGGGTATTTCCGCTTCCTCAAGGCCGACCCGGACGACCGGCGCATCCTTTACGAACGGATCGACGAAGAGCGCCATTTTACAATCTGGATGAACAATACCGAAGAGGAGACGGTTCTCGAGCACCCCATGGACACGTCGGATTGGCGGGATGCCCTGACCGGGGAGGACGTGCGTCCGGAGGGCGGCACCATGCGGCTGCAGCTGGAACCGCTCGGCTACCGAATTCTCACTCGAGAGCTGAAGACTGGATAATTTTGTTTCATTCTGGAGCAGGCCGGGTATATACGTACTACAACAAAACCTTTGGGATGGTGATGAAGGAATGACAGCGAGAAAGCGTTGCGTGGCGTTGTTGTTGGCAGGCGGAGAAGGCACCCGGTTGGGCGTATTGACGGCGAATGTGGCTAAGCCTGCCGTTCATTTCGGCGGACATTATCGAATCATAGATTTCTCTCTTAGCAACTGTCTCAATTCGGGAATCGACACGATCGGCGTTCTGACGCAGTACAAGCCTTCGACCCTGAATGCCCATATCGGCAGCCTGACCGGCTGGAAGCTGAATCAGGCGCAGGGCGGGATCTCCCTGCTGCCGCCGGTGCTCGGCTCGGGCGGGATGGGCCGGTACACGGGTACGGCGAATGCGGTGTATCAAAACCTGCGGTACGTCGAACAGCATGATCCCGAGGACGTGCTCATCGTCTCCGGCGACCACGTCTACGATATGGACTACCGCCGGATGCTGGAGTTTCACAAGCAGCAGGACGCCGATGCGACGATCTCCGTCATCCCGGTCCCCTGGGAGGAAGCGAGCCGATTCGGCATCATGACGGCCGATGCGTCGCACCGCGTGCGCCGGTTCGCCGAGAAGCCGGCCAAGCCGGACAGCAATCTGGCCTCCATGGGCATTTATATATTCAAGCGGAAGGCTCTGCAGGCGTTCTTGAAGGCCGATGCTCGGGATGGAAGGTCTTCGCACGATTTTGGCAAAGACGTCATTCCGGCGATGCTGGCGCAGGGCGCCCGTCTCGCGGCGTACCCGTTCCGCGGGTATTGGCGGGATGTCGGCACGATCGACGCATTGTGGCAAGCCCATATGGATTTGATGGGGGACAAGCCCCGGTTCCAATTGAACCGGAAGGAATGGCCGCTTCACGCCGTCCCCCAGCCCGATTCGGACGCTCGTGTGTACGGAGAGCTTCATC